>CAJXJR010000001.1 GCA_913055155.1 uncultured Erythrobacter sp.
AACGCCGCCTTCGAGACCATGCTGGAGCAAGGCCTGACGCACGAACGCCGGCTGTTCCAGATCCTGGCCGCCAGCGAGGACAAGGCCGAAGGCATGGCCGCCTTCGTCGAAAAGCGCGATGCACAGTGGAAGGGGCGCTGACATGAAGATCGCATTTATCGGTCACGATCGAAACGCTGAAAGGTAGCGCGCAATGGCAGGCAAGTTCTTCGAAGAATGGCAGGTGGGCGAGACCATCGCGCACGATATTCGCCGCACGGTGACGGAAACCGACAATCTGCTGTTCACGACCATGACGCACAACCCGCAACCGCTGCATCTGGATGCAGAGGCTGCGCGCGAAAGCGAGTTCGGGCAGATCCTCGTCAACGGCACCTTCACCTTCGCCCTGATGGTGGGCCTGACCGTCGCCGACACCACGCTAGGCACGCTGGTGGCGAACCTGGGGTACGACAAGCTGGTGCATCCCAAGCCCACGTTCCTTGGCGACACCCTGCGCGCCGAGACCGAGGTGGTGGACACGCGCGCCAGCAAGTCGCGCCCAGGCTGCGGCGTGGTTACCTTCCGCCACCGCCTGCTGAACCAGCGTGACGAGGTGGTGTGCGAGTGCCTGCGCATGGCGCTGATAAAGGGCGGGAACTGACCCGGCGCGCGTGCATCCGGGGCCTGTCGCGCAAAACGGGTGACCTCGTTCGCTGATGATGGCATGAT
The DNA here is from genome assembly GCA_913055155.1 of uncultured Erythrobacter sp. Classification (GTDB taxonomy): domain Bacteria; phylum Pseudomonadota; class Alphaproteobacteria; order Sphingomonadales; family Sphingomonadaceae; genus Alteraurantiacibacter. The sequence continues at coordinate 712 of CAJXJR010000001.1, forward strand.
CGCTGCCAAACAGAGAAGTTTGGGAGTATGTCGATTATGCGTTTCGCATTGGCCGTCGCGGCGGCCTTTCTTATTCCGTTGGGTGCGAGCCAGGTCGCCGCGCACCATTCCATGTCGATGTTCGACACCACGCGCGAAGTGCGCGTGACCGGCACGGTGACCCAGTTCCAGTGGTCGAACCCGCATGCCTATATCCAGATGGTTTCCACCGACGCGCAAGGCAACGAGGTGGAATGGTCCATGGAGATGGGCTCGCCCATGTACCTTTACGCGCGCGGCTGGCGTCCGCGCACGTTGCGCCCTGGCACCGTGGTGACGGTGCGCGCCTACCCGCTGCGCAACGGCAGGCCCGGCGGCGTGGTGCTGGATGTGACGGACGAAGACGGCAACACCATCGGAACGAACCAATGAAGACAGCACTTGCGGCGATTATCGCCCTTGGAGTGTCGCTTGGTGCAGCGCCTGCGCTTGCCGAGCATCACGAAGCCGACAACGACCGTGTCGAGCAGTTTGCCCAGTTGCCCTACTGGCCCGGGTACTGGGTGGCGGAAAACCAGGCGGGCACCACCATCGGCGGCATCGCGCCGGCCATCCTTGCTGCGCGTGAGACGGGCGAGTTTCCCACCAATTTCATGAACCTGCGCGGCGCCAATGCGCCATGGAACGAGGAAGGCCTGCGCCGCCTGGAGGAAGCACGCGCGATCAATGCCGGGCGCAAGGCGACCGGCTGGGGCTTTCCCATGATGATGAACGCGGCCACGCCGCTGCAATTCACCATCACGCCCGAACAGGTGCTGATCGTGAATGCCTATGGCGAGGTGCGCTACGTCTACACCGATCGCGAAATGCCTGACGAGTTCGACCTGTGGCCCACCGTGCGCGGCACCTCCGTGGGGCGCTGGGAAGGGGATACGCTGGTGATCGAGACGATCATGGTGCGCAGCCCGATCGAATATTTCCACGGCGCGCCGCCGTTTTCGGAAGAGGCGCATTACGAGGAACGCATCCGTATGGAAGGCGACCGGCTGGTGTCCGACGTGACGGTGACTGATCCTGTCACCCTAACCGAGCCCTTCGTGACGCAGGTCAGTTGGATCCGCGACGAGGGTTTCGACCGGATGATCGAGATCGACTGGGACAATGACCGTACCGGCGTGGACGAGAACGGGGTGAACACCATCGAAATGGAGGTGGTCGAATGATCCGGCTCTCGCTTGCCTTGGCGGCCATGGCGCTCGCCGTTCCGGCTGCGGCGCAGGACCTGTTGCCGGGCGAGAACGCGGTTGAAATCACTGCCATCGACGACGTCGTTGCCGGTGATGCGGAGTGGGATACGGCATGGTCCGGCCCGATGACGGCAGACGGCATGACCACCGCGCCCGATGGCCGCCTGCTGTTCGCGCAGGAACAGAGCAACGCCGTCTGGGCGCTCTGGGCAGACGGTCGCGCCTTCGTGGAAGTGCCCTATGTGCTGGGCGCGGGCGCCGTGTCCTATGCACCCGATGGCAGCCTGCTGGCAGTGGAACGCGGCTGCACCGATCCCGGTTTCGAGGAGCTGGAGTGCAGCCAGCGAAGCGCACTGGTGCAGCTTATGCCGATCCGCCGCGTGATTGCCGACAACATCGAAGGGCTGACGCTGGGCCGCCTCAACGATGTCCATGCCGATGGGCGGGGCGGCGCCTGGGTGACGCAAGGCGCGCTGTGGCACATCGATTCCGATGGTAACGTGGCCATGACTTACGAGCCCGAGGTGTTCACCAATGGCGTTGTAACCAGCCCCGACGGATCGCGGCTTTATGTAACAGACCTGCGCACGATCCAGGTGTTCGATATCGATGCCGATGGCGCAGCCTCGAACCCGCGCCTGTTCGCCACGCTGGACGAGGATAGCGAGGGCTTCGGCGGCGACGGCATGACCGTGGATGCAGAGGGCCGGCTTTACGTCACCGGCGATGCGGGCGTGTACGTGTTCGCGCCCGACGGCACCAAGCTGGGCGTGATTCCGGTGCCGCGCCGCTCCATCACGCTGGCCTTTGCCGGGCCGGACCGGCGCACGCTCTATGTCGGCGCCATGGGGGCATCCACGCCCGCTGGCGAGGCATGGGAAACGCCGCATGGCGAGCGCAACGTGGCGATGACGATCTACAAGCTGGACATGCTCGCCAGAGGCGAGTGAAGCTGGACTACCAGTATTTCGCGCTGGCGATGGCAGCGCCTTCCGCCAGCGCGGCCAGCTTGGCCCAGACGATTTCCGGATCCAGGCTGTTGCTGCCCGCGTGGACCGAAAAGCCGCAGTCGACGCCCGCCATCACGCGCTCGCGCCCCAGCAGGTCGGCATAGCGGCCGATGCGCTGGGCGATCAGCTGCGGGTGCTCGATATAGGGGCTCTGCGGCTCGATCATGCCGGGGCACAGCACCTTGTCCTCGGGCAGCGGATGCTCTGCGAAATAGGCGAATTCATGCGCGTGGCGCGGGTTGGCGCCTTCCAGCAGCACAGTCTGCGGGCGGGCTTGCCACACTATATCGGCGATCAGCGCCAGGTCGACATCGCAGTGGTGCGGGCCGGGATAGTTGCCCCAGCACAGGTGCATGCGCAGCTGTTCTGCCGGGATGTTCTGCAAGGCGTGGTTTAGCGCGGCCACGTTCATGCCGATGCGCTTGCGGAACTCCTCGTCAGACAGGTTCGTGAACTGCACGTGGCGGCCCATGGCCAGGTCCGGGCAATCGACCTGCAGGGTGATTCCGGCAGCGGCAATGGTCTCGTATTCGTGGCGCAGCCCCTCGGCCAGCGCGAACACGTATTCCTCGTCGCTGGCATAGTACTGGTTGGGGAAGAACAGCGCGGTCACGCCGGGCGATGCGGCGGACATGAAGGTGGCGTGGCCATCCGCGAGGCGCACCAGCCGCTCCGCATCCACGCGCGGCGCTTCCATGTCGATCACTTCGATCGGGCCGGTGCAGGCCGGGGCGGAACGCTTGGCGCGGCCCTTGTTGCCGAACACCTGCGCCTTGGCGCCGGGGAAATCCTCCAGGTCCTGGAATTCGTACTGGCCCGCCTCGCCGCCAAAGCCCGACAGGCGGTGCTTGATATAGGTGGCGTAGCTGGGCTTCGACATCTCGCCGTCGTTGATGACGGAAATGCCGGCCTGTTTCTGCCGCGCGACGACCTCGGCAGTGGCGCGTTCGATCGCATCGTCCAGCGCGGCCTGATCGACCTGCTTGCCGCTTTCGCGGGCGAACATCAGGTCGAGCAGGTATTCAGGGCGCGGCAGGCTGCCTGTGTGAGTCGTAAGGAAGTGGCTCACGAAAGCTCCTCGCGCACGATGCGGGCGCCGTCGGCCATGGCCTTCATCTTCGCAAAGGCGACATCGCGCGGCAGGTATTTCAGGCCGCAGTCGGGCGCCACGATCACGCGGTTCACATCGACGTGCGGCAAGGCCTTGCGAATGCGCGCGGCCACCGTTTCGGGCGTTTCCACCTCGTGCGTCGATAGGTCGAGCACGCCGAGGATGATGGTCTTGTCGGGCAGGCTTTCCAGCACCGTGCAATCGAGGTTCTGCTGCGCGGTCTCGATGCTGATCTGGTCCACCGCCGAACCTTCCAGCTCGGGCAGGAAGGAATAGCCTTCGGGCCGCTCGTGGATCAGCGCGGCATAGCCGAAACAGATGTGCAGCGCGGTAGTGCCTTCCACGCCTTCCAGCGCGCGCGCCAGCGCCTTCAGGCCATACTGGCGAGCGGCGTCGGGGCGAGCCTGCATATAGGGCTCGTCCAGTTGCACCACGTCGGCGCCGGCAGCGTGCAGGTCCTTGATTTCCTCGTTCACGGCAGCCGCATAGGCGAGGGCAAGAGCCTCGGGATCGCCGTAGTAATCGTCCTGCGCCTGCTGGCTCATGGTGAAGGGGCCGGGCACGGTGATCTTGATCAGCTTGTCGGTGAAGCGACGCATGAACTTCACGTCTTCCACCTGCACCGGGTGCTTGCGGCTGATCGGGCCGATCACGCGCGGCACCGGCACGGGCTCGCCGCTGCGATCCAGCGCCGTGCCGTGGCTTTCCATGTCGATGCCATTCAGCGCGGTGGCGAAGCGGTTGGAATAGCTTTCGCGCCGCATCTCGCCATCGGTGATGATGTCGAGCCCGGCGGCTTCCTGCTCGCGAATGGCAACGATCGTGGCGTCGTCCCAAGCCTGTTGTAGCAGCTCGGGTTCCACCTTCCACAGTTCCATGGCGCGCGTGCGCGGCGGGAAGCGGCCCGCCAGCTTGGCGCGGTCGATGAGCCAGTCGGGCTGCGAGTACGAGCCGACCAGCGACGTGGGCAGCAGCATCAGTCGGCGCTCTGCAGAACAGAGGGGCGCACGTCGTTGTTGGGCGAGTGATCGCCAGCCAGCCAGCGCTTGAGTTCCGAATGGGCATCCTTGGCGCGGATGGCGTTGATCTGCTCTGCGTGCGGCGCATCGCAGCAGAATTCCACGATCATGCCATCGGGATCGACGACATAGACGCTGCGGCAATAGCCGTGTTCGAGGACATAGGTGCCCGGCGGCTCGATCCCGGCAGCGGCGATGCGTTTCTCGATCTCGGCCTGGGCTTCCTCGTCCACGTTCAAGGCGATGTGGCGGAACGGCGATGCCGGCACCGGCTTGTTGAATTCGGCATCGTCATCTTCGTGCGCGAACTGGAAGAAGGCCAGCGCGCTGCCATCCTCCATGCCGAAGAAACAGTGGCAATAGGTGCGTTCCTTGCCGAACAGTTCCTCTTGCTCGCACCAGGTCGCCACCAGCGGAAAGCCCAGGATGTCTTCGTAGAAATGGCGCGTCGCCTCGAGATCCTTCGAGACATAGGCGGTGTGGTGCAGGCGGCTTGGCAGTTTGCCCATCGTTACTCTCCCGTGTGGCCGATTCTTCGGCGCTTGCTTTCGGACTTTATCAAACAGGGCGGCAGGCGCAATCAGCCGCTCCCTTTCGCTATTTCTCGCGCCCGAGGATTTCCTTGTTGTGCTGGCCGAGTTCGGGCGGCGGGGTAACGCTGTCCTCGATCTCGCCGTCGAAGCGGATCGGGTTGCGGATCGTGCGGAACTTGCCACGCTGGCCTTCGCCTTCGATCACCAGCTTGTGATGCTGCGCCAGTTCGCCTTCGACAACCTGCTTCGACGTGTAGACCGCCGAGTGCGGCACCTCGAGACTGCTCAGCCGCTCTTCCCAATAGGCGCGGGGCTTGGTCGCGAAGATCGGCGCGAGGAAATCGACCACCTTCTCGTAGTTCTCGATACGCGCCGGGCGGCTTTCGAACTCGGGCCGCTCAAGCATGTCGGGCTGGTCGACCGCGGTGGCGAGGTTTTCCCAGAACTTTGGAGGAGAGGACATGTGCAGCGCGATCCAGCCGCCGTCCTCGCACTGGAACACGTAGCTTTGCGAAACGTGTGGGCGGCTCCACGGGCCCATCACCTCGTCCACGCTGAGGTAGTGGGTGAAATCGTCGAGGTTGAAGTGGGCCATGGCCTCGAACATCGAGGTCTCCACGCGGCGGCCCCTGCCGGTCTTCTCGCGCTCGTACAGCGCGGCGAGCACGCCGTAGGCGGTGTAGAACCCGGTCACCGCATCGCCGATGGCAGGGCCCACCACACGCGGGTTGCCGGGGTTCACCAGCAGCCGCAGGAACCCGCTCGCCGCCTGGCTGACGGTGTCGAAGGCCGGGCGATCCTTCCACGGGCCGTCGTTGCCGAAGCCGGAAATATCGGCATAGATCAGCCGCGGGTTGATGCCCTGCAGCCGCTCTGCCCCCACGTGCAGCCGCTCTGCCACTCCTGGGCGGAAGTTCTGGATGAACACGTCAGCGGTCTTCACCAGCTCGTCCAGTGCCTCCAGGTCTTCGGGGTTGGCCTTGGTGTTGAGCTCGATCGACTTCTTGTTGCGGTTGTAGGTCTGGTAGTGCGGCGAATAGAGATCGCCCTTGAAGGCGCGGAAGGGATCGCCCGTTTCGGGCATTTCCACCTTGATGACCTCTGCTCCCAGGTCTGCCAGCAACATGCCGGCGGCAGGGCCGGTGATGAAAGTGCCCATGTCGAGCACGCGGATACCTTTGAGCGGTCTTGCCAAGTGTTCTCTCCCTTGCGTCAGCGCAGCATCGCTATAGGCAGGGGCCAGACACCGCAACAGGAGAGACACTTTGCGCACCAGCAAGCAGGACACAGGATATTCGGCAATCTGCACATCGGATGCGGATTCGATCACCGTGCGCGGGCGCGACCTGTGCGAGGACCTGATCGGCAAAGTCGATTTCTCCAGCTATTTCTGGCTGCTGGTGACGGGGCAGGAGCCGGACGAGAACCAGTCGTTCTTCCTCAATGCCACGCTGGTGGCGCTGGCCGAACACGGCATGGTGCCATCCGTCGCAGCTGCACGCATGACTTTGGCCGCTGCGCCCGAAGCGGTGCAGGGCGCCGTTGCGGCAGGCATCCTTGGCTGCGGATCGGTGGCATTGGGCAGCGCGGAAATCGCCGGGACATTCTACGCCGACTGCGTGAAGGACCAGCGTGAAAGCGGCGACCCGGTGGACGTGGTCGCGGCGCGCAATATCGAGCGCTGGCGTTCGCACACCAAGGCCGTGCCCGGCTTTGGCCACTGGCAGCATGTGAAAGGCGATCCGCGTGCGCTGAAGCTGCTGGAACTGGCCGACGAGCGCGGCGCAAGCGGCGAGCATGTCGCCATGATGCGCGCGCTGCATGCCGCGCTGACCGAGGCGATCGGGCGCGAATTGCCGGTGAACGTCAACGGTCCGATCCCGGCCATCCTGCTGGATATCGGTTGGCCGCTGCCGGCGCTGAAGGGGATCGGGCTGCTCAGCCGCACCGGCAGCCTGATCGGGCACCTGGCCGAAGAGGCCGAGCGCCCGGTCGGCTTCATCATGAGTGGCGCCGCCTCTGCCGCGATCGAATACGACGGCAAATGACCGTCAGGGTTAAACTTGGCTTTTGCGAATGATTGCAGTGGGAACCGCTTTGCGACAGGGTGCGCGCTTTCCCAATCCGCAAAAGGCGTTCCCATGATCCGCAAGCTCATCTTCCTTTCCACCACCGCCCTGATGGCTGCCGGCGCCGCCGCGCAGGATACCGGGGACGATGCCGAGTGGGACGTGAACGCCCCGCCGGGGGTGGAGATCACGCAGGTGCCGATCGAGGTGGACGAAGGCACTTGGATGGACGTGGACGTATCGCCTGACGGGCGCACTGTCGCCTTCTCGCTGCTGGGCGATATCTACACCATGCCGATCACCGGCGGCACGCCCACCCGCATTGCCGAGGGGCTGGCCTGGGAAGTGCAGCCGCGCTTTTCCCCCGATGGCAGCCGCATCGCCTTCACCAGCGATCGCGGCGGGGGCGACAATATCTGGATCATGAACGCCGACGGCAGCGACATGCGCCAGCTGACCGACGAGGATTTCCGCCTGCTCAACCAGCCCACCTGGTCGCCCGACGGGCAGTTCATCGCGGCGAAGAAGCATTTCACCACCGGTCGTTCGCTGGGCACGGGCGAGGTCTGGCTCTACCACGTTTCCGGCGGCAGCGGCGTGGCGCTGGTGGAGCGCCCGAACGAGCAGCACCAGAAGGAGCTGGGCGAGCCGATCTACGCGCCCGATGGCGGCGCCATCTACTACACCCGCAACATCACGCCGGGCGCCACCTTCGTCTACGCGCAGGATTCGAACACCGACCTGTTTAATATCGAGCGCTATGACCTGGCTACCGGCGAAGTCACCACGGCGGTCAGCGGGCTGGGCGGGGCGGTGCGTCCCACGCCTTCGCCCGATGGCCGGATGATCGCCTTCGTTCGGCGCGAGGCCACGCGTTCGCACCTTTATGTGAAAGACCTGCAGTCCGGCGAGGAACGCATGGTCTATGCCGATCTGGACCAGGATGTGCAGGAAACCTGGGCCGTCACCGGGGTCTATCCCAACATGGACTGGACGCCAGACAGCCGCTCGATCGTGTTCTGGGCGGGTGGCAAGATCCGCCGGGTGAACGCCGATGGCACGGGCGCAGCCGAAATCCCCTTCGCCATTGCCGATACGCGCGGCGTGCTGCCCGCGCCGCACCCGGCGATCCCGGTGGCGACCGATACGGTGGACGTCACCATGGCGCGCTTCGCCGAAGTCTCTCCCGATGGCGACACGGTGGTGTTCGAAAGCCTTGGCCGCCTTTACACCATGCCTGCGAGTGGCGGCACGCCGCGTCCGCTGACGGGCGAGAGCGAGGCGCTGGAGCTCTATCCCAGCTGGTCGCGCGATGGCCAGAGCATCGTCTACGTGGGCTGGACCGACGAAGGGCTGGGGCAGATCCGCATGGTCGACAGGAACGGGCGCAATGGTCGCTACGTCACCAGGCAGCCGGGCCACTATGCCCGCCCCCACTTCTCGCCCGACGGGCAGACCATCGTGTTTGAGAAGGGCGAGGGCGGCTACCTGACCGCGCCCGAATATTCGGACAATCCGGGCGTCTATCGCATTGCCGCCAGCGGCGGGGACATGGTGCTGGTCAGCCGCAGCATGTCCGCCCCGCACTTCGGCGCCAGCAACGATCGCATCTTCATGATGGGCTCCGAAGACGGGATGCAGACGCTCGTCTCCACCGATCTGAACAGCCACGATGCCCGCACCCATGCGCGCGGCGAACTGGTGACGGGCTACCACGTCTCGCCCAACGGCGACTATTTCGCCTTCAGCGAGAACTACGATGCCTTCGCCATGCCGCTGATGCCGGGCACGCAGGCGGTGACGATCTCTGCCACCACCAAGAGCCTGCCGGTGGTCGAGGTATCGGATTCGGGTGCGCATTACATCCACTGGTCGGATGGCGGAGAGCGGCTGAACTGGTCGCTTGGCCCCACGCTCTATTCCGCCACGCTGGACGAGCTGTTTGCCGATGCCCCGCCTGCCGAGGGCGAGGACGCGCCCAGCTTCGACCAGCCGCAGGACGGCGTCTCCATGCTGCGCACGGTGGCGGCAGAGCGGCACGAGGGCATGCTGGCCATCACCGGCGCGCGCGCCATCACCATGGCGAGCGAGGACGGCGGGATCATCGAGAACGCCACCATCCTTGTCGACGGCGATACCATTGCCGCGATCGGATCGGCTGGCGAAGTGGAAGTGCCTGCGGGAACGCCCACCATCGATGCCAGCGGTCGCACCGTGATCCCCGGCCTGGTCGATGCGCACGCGCACGGCTCCTACGCGGTCGATGAGCTGGTGCCGCAGCAGAACTGGAACCTCACCCAGGCGCTGGCGCTGGGCACCACCACGATCCACGATCCTTCCAGCAACACGCCGTTCTTCGTGGCCGACGACATGCAGCGCGCCGGGCTGATCCTGGGGCCGCGCATGTTCAGCACCGGCCGCGTGATCTATGGCGCGCGGGCACCCGGCGCCTATGCCCAGATCGACAGCCTGGAAGACGCGCTGGATCACGTGCGCCGCCTGCGCGCGGAAGGTGCGCCCAGCGTGAAGAACTACAACCAGCCGCGCCGCGAGCAGCGGCAGATGGTGGTGGAGGCTGCGCGGCAGGAAAACATGCTGGTGGTGGCCGAAGGTGGTTCGCTGTTCGGCATGGACCTGAACCTGATCGCCGACGGCAATTCCACGCTGGAGCACAACATCCCGGTCATGCGCATGTACGAGGACGTGCTGCAGTTCTTCAGCCAGTCGAACAGCAATTACACCCCCACGCTGGTGGTGGGATATGGCGGGCTGGCAGGCGATCCTTACTGGCGGCAGGCCACCAACGTGTTCGAACAGCCGCTGTTGATGGCACATACGCCGCCCGCCATCCTGCGCGCAGAAACCGCGCGCCGCACGACCGCGCCCGAAGGCGATTTCGTGGACGACGATATCGCCCGCGAAGCCCTGCGCCTGGCAGAACGCGGCGTGGAAGTCTCCATCGGCGCGTACGGCCAGCAGGCGGGCATAGCCGCGCACTGGGAAATCTGGTCGTTCGTGCGCGGCGGCTGGAGTCCGCTGCAGGCGCTGCAGGCGGCAACGATCGCGCCTGCGCGGTCGCTGGGCATGGATGGCGAGATCGGCAGCCTCGAAGTCGGCAAGCTGGCCGACATGGTGATCCTCGAGGCCGATCCGCTGGAGAACATCCGCAATACCGAGCGGGTGGAGACCGTGGTGCTGGGTGGCCGCGCCTACGATGCCGCGACGATGAACGAAGTCGTCACCGGTGCCGAGCAGCGCATGCCCTACTGGTGGGAGTGATGTCCGGGGAGGGCGGGGCCTAGTTCCGCCCGATACCCTGGCGCAGCAGGGCATTGGCCAGATCGGCGATGCGGTCTGAATCCTTGCCCTTGTCCCACACCGAATAGCGCAGGCCGAGGAACACGTTCATGCCCATGATCGCCCAAGCGTGGGCTTCGTCCATGCCTGCGCGGAAAGTCCCTGACGCTTCGCCTGTCTTCAGGCGTTCCAGGATGCGCTTGGCCGTGGTTTCGTAGTGTTCGCGGAAACTGGCGGGATCGACGAATTCGGCTTCGTCGATGATGCGGTAGATTTCCTTGTTGTCGCGCGCGAATTCAAGGAAGGCGTGCAGCGCGGCGCGTTCCACCTCGAACGGGGCAAGGTCTGGCGTCACCGCTTCGCCGGCATGGGCGGCGACTTGTCCGCTCATATCCTTCACCAGCGCGCGAAAGATTTCGTCCTTGCTGTCGAAATAGGTGTAGAAACTGCCCAGCGCGGTCCCCGCGCGGCGGGTGATCCCACTGATCGAGGCGTCGTGAAAGCCCTTCTCCCCGAATTCCTTGGCCGCCGCGTCCAGCAGCTTGCGCAGCGTCTGCCGCCCGCGCGCGGTGCGGGGAACCTTGGTTTCGCTTTCGGAAGCGGCGGGTCGCTGTGTTGCCATTGTGCAATGGCTAACCGCTTTCGCGCAGCAGCGCAAAAACTATAAGTTGAAAGGTGGTTCATGTTTCAATATCAGCACGGGTAATAAGAATCGTTCTTGGGAGAATATCGATGTCGAAGGCCACTCTCTGGCAATCCGCTGCTACTGCCGTTGTCCTGGGTGCGCTGGCCGTGCCAGCCCATGCCCAACAGGGCGGTGACACCGAACAGCAGGCACAGGAAGCAAGCGGCGGCACCATCATCGTTACCGCGCGTCGGCGCGAGGAACGGCTGGTTGACGTGCCGGTTGCCGTCTCCAGCTTCGGCGCGGAAGAACTGCAGCAGCGCGGTTCCGTCGATATTACCGATATCGCCCAGATCACCCCCAACACCACGTTGGAGGAATCGCGCGGCACCAATTCCACGCTGTCTGCCTTCATCCGCGGCATCGGCCAGCAGGACCCGGTTTCGGGCTTCGAGCAAGGCGTGGGCATCTATCTTGACGACGTGTACCTCAACCGTCCGCAGGCTGCCGTGCTCGACATCTATGACGTCGAGCGGATCGAGGTGCTGCGCGGTCCGCAGGGCACGCTTTATGGTCGCAACACCATCGGCGGCGCGGTGAAGTACGTCACCCGCGAACTGCCGGACGAGACCAGCCTGCGCCTGCGCGGCACGGTGGGCACCTATGGCCGCGCTGAAGGCGTGCTGACGGCTTCCACCCCGATCACCGACCTAGTGCGTGTTGGCGGGTCGGTCGCGCGCCTTTCGCGCGACGGGTTCGGCGAGAACCTGACCACGGGCGAGGAAAACTACAACAAGGATATCTGGGCCGCGCGCGGCACCATCGAAGTGGGCGGCAATGGCGAGCCCTACCTGCTGCGCGTCTCCGGCGACTGGACGCACGACATGTCGAACGCGCGCGGCGGCCACCGCCTGATCCCGGGCGCTGCCTCGGGTGCGGCGGTGCTGGATAACGTGTTCGATACGCGCGGCGGCCTGGTCGATCCGGAGCAGGACGTGGAAGCCTGGGGCGTTGCCATCAACGCCCGCGTTGATCTGTCCGACGCGCTCACCCTGCGCTCGATCACGTCCTACCGCGAGGATGACAGCGCCTCTCCCATCGATTTCGACGCGCTGCCTGCGGTCGACCTCGACGTGCCGGCCTTCTACCGCAATTCGCAGGTCAGCCAGGAAGTGCAGCTGATCTGGGACGATGGCGGCCGTTTTACCGGCCTGCTGGGTGGTTATTACCTCAACGCCACGGCAGACACGCTGTTCGACGTGCGCCTGTTCACCACCTTCGCCGGCTTCACTGCCTTCACCCAGGCGGACGTCGATACAGAGACTTTCGCGATCTTCGGCGACTTCACCTACGAGCTGACCGACCAGCTGAGCCTGTCGGTTGGCGGTCGCTACACCTGGGATGAGCGTACGGCCGATATCCTGCGCCAGAACTACCTTGGCGGCGGTTCGCCGGTGTTTGGCGGGGCGGGCATTCCATTCGGCGCGCCCAGCACCGATTTCCAGGGCAGTGCGGACTTCAACAAGTTCACCCCGCGCGTCTCTTTGAGCTTCCAGCCGACGCCCGATCACAACCTCTACGCCAGCTTCTCGCAGGGCTTCAAGGGCGGCGGTTTCGACCCGCGCGGCGTGGGCGTGAACGCGCCTGCGGCAGTGCCCGGCGCTCCGACCGATGCCGAAGTCGCCAGCTTCCTCAGCTTCCAGCCGGAGGAGGTCGACAGCTACGAGATCGGCTACAAGGGCAACCTGCTGGGCGATGCGGTCTACGTGGCGCTGGCCGGTTTCTATGCCGACTACACCAATGTGCAGATCCCCGGCTCCGTCGCCTGCAACGTGGGCGGCATTGCCACCTTCTGCGGCGTGGTGTCGAACGCAGGTGCGGCCGATATCATGGGTATCGAGTTCGAAACCAACGCCCGCCTGGCGCGCGACCTGTTTGGCGCTGGTGACGAACTGCGCCTGCAGGGTTCGCTCGGCTGGATCGATGCCGACTACACCCAGTTCGTGACCAACATCGGCGGCGTGCCCACCGATGTGTCCGACTTCCGCGAAGTGCAGAACACGCCCGAATGGAGCGGCAGCGCGACGCTTGGCTACACCACCCCAGTGGGCGAGGGCGACCTGTACCTGGGCAGCACGGTTTCCTTCCGCAGCTCGACCACGCAGTTCGAGATTCCGAACCCCTACCTCGACCAGCCGGGCTATGCCTTGCTGGACGCCAGCATCGTCTACACCGACGATCGTGGCTTCAGCATCGGCCTGCACGGCCGTAACCTGACGGACAAGGAATACCGTACCTCCGGCTACACCTTCGTAGTGGCCGATCCGGTGACGGGCGCGCTGGCGTCGGGTGCCGACGGCCTGCCGATCCCCTCGCTGGGCACCGAAGGTACGCTGACGGCGTTCTACGGCAACCCACGCCAGGTCTACCTCACCGCCACCATCGAATTCTGATCCGCACCTGCGGACGGGACTTCCCGATGATGGATTACATAGAGCACCGCTACACCAGCGCGTGCGGGCAGCTGGAGCTGTTCGCACGCGACTATCCGGCGGATGGCCCCGCGCTGCTGCTGATGCACGGGCTGACGCGCAACAGCGCCGATTTCGAGCCGCTGGCAGCGCACCTGGCGGGCAAGTATCGGCTGATCGTGCCCGACCAGCGCGGGCGCGGGCTGTCGCCGGACGATCCCGATCCGGCGAACTACCGGCCCGATATCTATGCGGCGGACATGTTCGCGCTGCTGGAGAGCCTGGGGGTGGAGCGGCCCGGCCTGATCGGCACCTCGATGGGGGGGGTGATGGCCATGGTGATGAACGCGATGAAGCCGGGCAGCTTCCCGGCCGTGGTGTTCAACGATATCGGCCCGGTGCTGGCGAAAGAGGGCCTTGCCCGCATCGGCGGCTATGTCGGTGGCGGAGAGCCATTTGCCGACTGGAATTCTGCCGCTGCAGCCTGCGCCGCCATCAACGCCGATGCCTTCCCCGATTACGAGGAGGCCGACTGGCAGGCCTGGGCGCAGCGTACCTGCCGTACCTTGCCTGACGGTCGCGTCGCATTCGCTTACGATCCCGCCATCGCCAGCGGCTTTGCCGATATTGGCGAGACGCCGCAGCCCGACCTATGGCCGCTGTGGGACATGCTGGGGGAAACCCCGGTGCTGGTGATACGCGGCGCACTGTCGGACCTGCTTGCCGCCGATACGGTCGCCGGGATGAAAGCCCGCCATTCCGGTCCCTTTGCGCAGGTCGACGTGCCCAACAGGGGGCACGCCCCCATGCTGGATGAACCCGCCGTGCTGGATGCATTGCTGCCGTTCCTGAAAGAGCACATCGGATGAGCATGCCTGCCGCCACCGCGACCCGTCCCGATCCGCACCGCAACGTGGTGCTGGGCATGTTGCTGGTGGTCTACGTGTTCAATTTCGTCGACCGGCAGATCCTCTCCATCCTCGCCGCGCCGATCCAGGCCGACCTGCAGCTGAGCGACAGCGAAATGGGCATGCTGGGCGGGCTGGCCTTTGCGCTGCTCTATTCCACTATGGCGGTGCCACTGGCGGCGCTGGCGGACAGGAGTAGCCGCAGCTGGGTGATCGCCGTATCGCTGGCGGCGTGGAGCGGCTTTACGGCGCTATGCGGAGTGGCGACAAATTTCTGGCACATCTTCTTCGCCCGCCTTGGCGTGGGCATCGGGGAAGCGGGCGGGGTTGCGCCCAGCTATGCGCTGATCGGCGACTATTTCCCCAGCGAGCGGCGCGCCACGGCGCTGTCGATCTATTCGCTGGGCATTCCCATCGGTTCGGGCCTGGGCGTGCTGATGGGTGGCTATATCGCCGCCACGGTGGATTGGCGCACGGCCTTCTTTGCCGTTGGCCTGGCAGGCCTGGTGATCGTGCCGGTGTTCAAGTTGCTGGTGCGCGACAAGGCGAAGCCCAAGGTGGCAGCCGATAATCCCGCACCGCTGCCGCAAACGCCTTCGCTGAAGGAAACGGCCGGTGTGCTCGCGCGCAAGCGCAGCTTCTGGGTCCTCGCCTTCGGCGCGGCCATGTCCTCCATGCTTGGCTATGGCATTGCCTTCTGGCTGCCCAGCCTGCTGATCCGCAGCTTCGGTTTCGAGCTGGTGCAAGCCTCGCAGTTCTTTGGCGCGCTGCTGCTGATCGGCGGCGTGGTGGGGGTGATGGCCGGCGGCCTTATCGCAGACCGGCTGGGCAGCCGCGACCGCGCCTACTACGCCTGGCTGCCGGGCCTTGCCTTCTTCCTTGGCGCCCCGTTGTTCGCCGCCGGTATTTCCAGCAGCGATGCGCAGCTGGCCTTCCTGCTGTTCCTGCTGCCGCAGGCGCTGTCCTATGTCTGGCTGGGCCCGGTCCTGTCTGCGGTGCAGCACCTGGTCGTGCCCGCCGCGCGGTCCACCGCTTCGGCCCTGTTCCTGCTCATCAACAACCTGATCGGCCTTGGCGGCGGCATCTATGCGCTGGGCGCGCTGTCCGACTTCCTCGTGCCGTTCTACGGCGACGAGGCGCTGCGTTATTCGATGCTCTACGGTCTTGCGCTGTATGGCCTGGCGGCCTTGCTGATGGCGCTTGCCGGGCCTTCGCTGCGCAAGGATTGGGTGGCCGAATAGGTATCCAACAGTTTCCTAACGGCATTTGTAACCTACCTAACGCAATTGTCATTCAGCTTCGGCGCAAGACTATAATACCCCTCCCGACATTGGTGAAACTATCCAATGCTTGGGGGCATTTCGATGAACGTACATTCGGGTCTTCGCGCTCGATTGGTACGGCTATCGCGACAGCGTGGGCGCCGTTTTGCAGTACACGCAGATGACCGGGCGCGGGCAGGCCCTGACCGTGTCCGGCCAGTACAACCGCCTCAACTACGCTGGCCAGCCGCTGCTGGATGCGAACCGCTTCGCCGCAGCCGCCACCCAGAATGTCACAGCCAGCGTGCAAGGGGGCAAGGAAGAGATCCGGCTTGCGCTCAGTTTCCTGCCTGGGCCAGCACCTGCAGCGCGCGCGACAGGTGCGGCCGGTCCAGCATGCCGCCTTCGTAGCCGATCGCGCCGACGCCGGGATTGGCTTCGAACAGGGCGACGATCCGGCGCGCTTGGGCTAATTCTTCTTCGCTGGGCGTGAAGGCGGCATTGATGATCTCCACCTGCGCCGGGTGGATGGCCAGCATTCCGGCAAAGCCTTCGCGCCGCAAGCGCTCTGCCCGGGACTTCAGGCCATCCAGGTCGCGGAAATCCCCGTGGATCGTGTCAATCGCCGCGACACCGGCATGGGCTGCGCCCAGCAGGGCCATGCTGCGCGCCATTTCGTAGGTAAAGCCATAGCTGCCATCGGGATTGGTATTGCCGGCGGCACCGACGGCATCAGCAAGGTCTTCTGCCCCCCAGGTCATGGCCATTAGGCGCGGTGCCCCCGCATAGTCGCCGCAGTGGAACATCGATCCGGCCGTCTCCGTCGCCAGAATCATCACCCGGGTGCTGCCGGGTGCGATGGCACTGGCCACCTCCAGCGCCGCCAGGTACTTGTCGAGGGTTTCGACCTGCTGGCGCCCGCGGCACTTGGGCAACATGATACCGCCGGGCTTGCCTGGCATAATCGTGGCCAGGTCTGCCAGCGCATCGGGACCGTCCAGCGGGTTGATCCGCACGAACAGGCGCGCGCAGTCACCCTCGTGTCGTTCGAGGATGGAGTGCACCATGGAGCGCGCCTCGGGCTTGTTCTCCACCGCCACGGCATCTTCGAGGTCGAAGATCACCATGTCGGCCGCGCTGGCCACGGCTTTGGCCATCTTCTTCTCGCTATCGCCGGGCGCGAACAGCCACGAGCGCATCGGACGACTGGCGATATCGGTCATGGAAACACGGACCTTTCGGATCAAACTGTAGTGTTGAGCGCCTGCTCCCTCTAGCGGGACGGGCAGGCAATAGCCATATTCCGACGTGCGAAGCGCTGGAAAAGCGCCCTTTCGCTTACGATATTCGCTTCTGCTGGCTTTACCTTGCGCGAATTGCCGCGCTAGAAGGATGTTGAAGTGGGAATGAAAATGAGAACGTCCGATCCGGCGGTGATGGAGTTGATTGACTCCAGCCCCGTGGCATCCGTGGTGAGCGATCCACGCTTGCCCGATAACCCCCTGATTGCCTGCAACCAGGCCTTCATCGACCTCACCGGCTATGGCGAGGATGAAATCATCGGTCGTAACTGCCGCTTTCTTGCCGGGCCGGGCACGGAACCGTGGCTGACCGAAACCATCCGCGATGGCGTGCGCGAACGCAAGCCGGTGATGGTGGAGATCCTCAACTACAAGAAGGACGGAACGCCGTTCCGCAATGCCGTGGTGGTTGCGCCGATGTTCGATGACGACGGCGAACTGACCTATTTCTTCGGCTCGCAGGTGGAACTGGCCGAAGATGCCCAAGGCCCCAGCCTGACGCGGCGCGTGCGCGCGACGGAGAAGATCAAGGAACTTTCCAAGCGCCAGCTGGAAGTGCTGCAGATGGTCGCCAGCGGCCTGCGCAACAAGCAGATCGCCTGGGAGTTGGGGCTTTCCGAGAAGACCATCAAGATGCACCGCGGCATCGCCATGGAAAAGCTGGGTGCGCAAAGCTCTGCCGAGATGATCAGGCTGGCCGTGGAAGCGGGAATCTAGGCCAGGCTTAAGGCCATTGGTCCAAAGCCCGTATTTCGTTTGCACAGGCCTGCGCTATTGCAGATGTGCATCGTAGCCGGATCAACGCGGGGCCTCCTTCCTTCCCCCTCTGCCTCGCGTCCTCCTCCATCCCACTTCTCCGGCTGCGATGCCCCCATCCTGAAAAATTAGCGAAACAGGCGCGGCAGGAAGTCGTGCAGGTAACGTCGCCAGTTGATCCAGGTGTGGCCGCCGCCGCTTTCGTTATAGACGTGTTCGATGCCGTATTCGTCCAGCATGGCGCGGGTAGGGGCGACGGTGCCGTAGAGGAAATCGTCGGTGCCCATGGCGTAGTAGACGAGGTCCAGTTCCCCGGCTGCCCGTTCCAGCGCTTCGCCGTTCTGCGTGGTGTAGTTGGCAACGTCGTCCGGCCCCATGCCCAGACCCATCGAGAACACGCCGATATGACTGAACACGTCGGGGCGCGGCAAGCCGAAGCGCAGGGTGTGCGCGCCGCCCATCGACAGGCCGGCCATGGCGCGGTGGTCACGATCGGCAATGGTGCGGAATTGGCTGTCGATAAAGGGAATCAAGTCCTGGTGCAGGTCGTCCCCGAAATCGGTGTTGGCGAGCATGTCTGTGTCTTCGCGTTGCGGCGTGTGGCCGAAAGGCATGACGATGATCATGGGTTCCGCGCTGTCTGAGGCCAGCAGGTTGTCGAGGATGTAGTTGGCATGGCCCACGCTGGTCCAGCTGTCCGCCGAATCGCCGGCTCCATGCACCAGGTACAGGACCGGATAGCTCTCGTTGCCGTTCATGTAGCCCGGCGGGGTATAGACATAGGCTTCGCGCATGGTGCCCAGCGCGCCGGAGACATATTCTACGCGGCTGACCACGCCATGCGGCACATCTTCGCGCAAAGTCTGGAATGCACCTGCCTCGCCCGGAATTTCCATGGTGGAGTTGATGCCGCTGCGTTCGCGGCTGAAGGTGGTGGCCATGGGATCGGGCACGCGCGCCCCGTCGACCTCGAAGTTGTAGCGATAGGTGTCGGGCGGCACGGGCAGTTCGGTCGTCACGCTCCACAGGCCGGTTTCATCCCTGGCCAGCGGCAGGCCGCGCTCGCCCCCGCCGAACCCGCCGGGCACCCACGGATCGAGATCGTTGCTGGTGACCCGCACGTTGTTGGCCTCGGGCGCGCACAGGCGGAAGGTCACGCGGCCGTCTGCCAGCGGCTCGACAGAGACATAGTCGGGCCGGGCGAAGGGGCCCTGCGGCATGCACGATGCCGCATCGGCACCTTGTTGTGCTAGGGAAGGCGTGACTGGCAGGGCAAGGGCTAGGCCGACAGCGGCCGGTATGGCGAATTTTGCAGTCATGGGGTCTCCTCTCGCTCCTTCGGGACTTGGCGAGAGCGTACCCCTGCTGTCAATCGTCCATGCAAAACGGGGGCCCTCGACGAGGACCCCCGCTTGATGTTCCGGTTGCCCGGAAAGGCTTAGTTCTGCGCGCGGCGACGAGCTGCGGCCACGGCTTCCGTGGTCGGGTTGCCGAGCGACAGTTCGCGACCGTTGGGGAAGCGGATTTCCGCTGCCGAGGCACGGGTGTCGCCATCGCGAGCCTGGAAGGCGTCGACGATGATGTCGGTGCCTGCCGGCAGCGAGTTCCGGTTCCAGCCACGACGCAGCAGCGCGGACGGGGCGCCGCCCTCGATGCGCCAGCGCTCGGTGCTGCCGTTGCGTTCGACGTCGATGTGAATCCAGGAGTGGGGGTTGACCCACTCGAACATCACGACCTTGCCTTCGAGGCGGATCGGACGGTTACGGTCGAATTCCGTGGCGAACGAGTGGTGCGCATAGGCACCAACGCCCGTCACAGCGAGCACGGCGCCGATAGCGGCAGCGCTGAGCTTCTTCATCTGCATGGTTGAACTCCCTAGATTAAAACACTTCAAAAGCTGTCAGACGGACAAGGTGTTTACGTTGACTTTGTCCAGATAGCAAATCCAACATTACTCCTCGATTAAGTCACCGTAGAGCAGGTGCTCGGAAAACGGCACGCACTTGAACTCGAGGAGCTGTGCGTTGTCTTCGACATGGCGGTAGAGAACCATGTCCATTTCATACGGCTCCGTCAGGATCGAAGGGTCTTCGATGGTGACATGGTAATCGATGTGGTTGCCACCTTCGCGCAGCGTGAAACGCTCCGTCACGGTGGCGTTGTTGGTGATGTAGTTGCCGGCGCGGTCGATCCAGGTCACGCCTTCCACCATCTCGCCGGCGGGCAGCTTCACCAGGCCCGGACCCTGCGCCAGAGTGGTGACGACCAGCGTATCGCCATCCCATTCGCCGTAGCTGGTGCCCATCCAGGTGTCGATCGGCGGGATGCCGACTTCCTGCATGTGGATCACCCGGTTGGCCGAGGCATATTCGTAGACCATCAGGATGTCGTCACCGTCGCCCTGCACGATCTGGAAGGGGTGCGGCATGTAGGTAGCGCGGGGAATGCCCGGCAGGTAGCAGGCGGCTTCGGGATCATAGGTGATCACGTTCTCGCGGTTGTACTCCAAGCGTTCCTGCGCCGCTTCGTTGTAGGGGATCGAGCCGCCCTGGACGACGCCCAGGTCAGCCGGAATCGCACCAATCGCACCCAGGATGCGGTCACCCTGCGGCAGCGGGTTGGGGCCCGCGCTGTGCGGTTCGACATTCCAGTTGGCGCCGTTCATCACCTGCCACACGCCGTTGAGATCGGGATGGTCGCCAATGCGATCCATTTCCGCACTCTCGTGATTGTCGGCCAGCGCCGGAGCCGCCGGAAGTGTTGCCATTGCCACTGCCGCAGTCGCGACGGTCGCCAAACGTGTAAGGGCCCGCATATTCTCTCCTCAAGACCTTGCTATTGTTCCAGAGCAAAAGCCACGATCCGCCCACCGGCATTGATCGCGACATATTGCCTGCCGTCGCTTCCCCGATACGAGAACGGGTTGGCGTTGGCGTTACCTTGCAATTGTGCTTCCCATAGCTGCTCGCCACTGTCCGCGTCAAAGGCGCGGAAGCGACGATCATTGGTCGCACCTACGAAAACCAGTCCACCTGCCGTCACGCTGGGCCCGGCGCTGCCGGAATTGCCGAGCACGCGGCGATCTTCCGGCAGGCGCTCGTCATCGTACATGCCGAGCGGCACGGCCCACAGGATTTCGCCGGTATTGGCATCGACCGCAGTCAGCCGCGCCCAAGGCGGCTTGTAGCAGGGCAGGGTGGGGCCGACAGGGCGGCCATTGTCGTCATATTCGCCCGACAGCGGGGCGTTGAAGCTGAAGAACGGGCCCTTGCCGTCCACACTGGCGCGATCGTACTCGGGCAGGGGCCCTGCCGCGCTGGTGTCGAAAGAGTAGGGTTCGTCGCCTTCCACTTTCTCCACCCAGCCAACCAGCGAGGTATCCTGTGCGTTGACATAGATGACGCCGGTGGTTGGATCGGCTGCCGGTCCGCTCCAGTTCACGCCGCCGGTGCCGCCGGGCAGCTGGATGGTGGAGCGCGGCGGCTGGCCTTCGGCGCGGTACATGAAGGGCGTGAACGGCCCCAGGTTCAGGAACCCGCCCGCGTGATCCCACATGGCATAGCAGGCCTCGGAATGTTCGGGCGTGGTATCTTCCGGCCCGACGATGTCCTGGTAGGTCATCTCCACGCGGCTGAGCGGCGGGGTGTTGACTGGGAAGGGCTGGGTCGGATGGTAATATTCGCCCGGCACGTCGCCCGGCGGGACGCGGCGTTCCTCCACCGGCTGCACGGGTTCGCCATCCTCGGCATCGAGCACGTAGACGAGGCTGGACTTGCCGACATTGGCCAGCGCCATGTGCTGTGAACCGTCAGGCGCCGTAACCGGCAGCAGCGCGCCGGCGTGGCTCATGTCGATATCCCAGATATCGTGGTGCACGGTCTGGAAATGCCACTTGTATTCGCCGGTTTCGGCATCCACGGCCACCACCGAATTGGCGAACACGTTGGTGCCGGGGCGATCGCCGCCATAGTAATTGTGGGCAGGGCCGGCGATGGGGAGATAGACCGTGCCGGTGCTTTCATCCACCGTCGCGGCAAAGCCCCACATGTTGGTGCCGCCGCGATTCTCCGCGCCGCCGCCCCAGGTATCGTGGAACGGTTCGCCAGCGTCGGGCGTGGTATCGAATTCCCACAACTTTTCGCCGGTCACGACGTTGTAGGCGCGCGGATTGCCGGGGGCGCCTTGCGGATTTTCCAGGCTGGCGGCGCCGATAATGGCGATATTGCCGGTGATCGTCGGCGTGCCGCTGTAGCCCGGATCGATGGCGACCGAGCCGTTTTGGCCGAACGAAGTGACGGGTTCGCCAGTGGCGAAGTCGAACGCCATCAGCGCATTGCCGGCAGTTACCAGCAGGCGCGGGCCATGACTGTTGTCACCGGGCCAGTAGCCAAGGCCACGCCCGGCAAAGCTGGGCGGCGGGCCGGGCTGGTCGCTGGCCGGAAACTGGTGTTCGTGCACCCACACTTCTTCGCCCGTCGCGCCGTCCAGCGCGACGATGCGGTTTTGTGCGGGGAAATACATGACCCCGTCGATTACCAGCGGAACAGCGTTGTTGAAGGCGCGGTAGGGATAGTCCCAGGCTTGCTGCAGGCTGGCCACGTTGTCGCGATTGATATCGGCCAGCGGCGAATAGCGGGTGGCCGCGGGATCGCGATGAATGGTCTGCCAGTCACCATCCGGAATCACGCGTGCCTGAGCATGATCGTTGGCGGCCAGCGGGGCGGGTGCAACGGTTGTACAGGCAGTTGTGCAGGCAAGCAGAATGGCCACTTTGTAAGCCTTGCTCACGCGCATCCCCATGTCTCCCGAATCACTTGGCATGAATGGCTCCGCCTTGCGGGGCAGCGCCCTTGTTGATTCTGTCCTAAACATCCTGCATGGCTTTGACAATGCCTCGCGCGGCCTGTCGGGATGCGGGTTTTCGGGGGGCAGCTGCCCGCTGGCGCTAAGTCTATGAAAAAGCGTGTGCTTGGCAGGCGAAAGTGGCGCAAAAACAGGGCTTAAGCTGCGCGCTTTGCCCATCTGTTTCGGCCTGTTTCGCGCTGCTGCACTTGGCGAAAGTGCATTTGATCGCTAGCGGGTTTGCGCGAGATCAAGGCGTAAACGCGCCGGACAGGATCAATCTGGATAGAAACCCGGGGTAGAAAACAAGGACAAGAGGGAATGGGTGACTTCTTTTATGGACTGACAGATTGGCTGCGGACGACAAGTCTGCTCGACGCCGCCTTCTGGATCGAGACGACGGGCTTCAACCGCCTGCTCGTGGAAAACTTCTGGGGCGTGCCGATTGCGCAGGTCCTCCACATCATCGGGATCGGTGCGGCCTTTGCGGCCACGCTGATGATGACGCTGCGTGTCAACAACATGGCTGGTACCTCGCGTTCCATCCCCGAAGTGTCTGCGCGCTATGTCCCGTGGATCTGGTGGGGCCTGCTGTGGATCGTTGCCAGCGGCATGCTGATGCTGTGGGCCGAACCGGTCCGCAACATGGTGAACGGCGTGTTCTGGGTGAAGATGGCGCTGCTGGTGGTGACGATCTTCGTCACGCTGGCGTACCAGAAATCTGTGCGTAGCGCGGCCACTGTCGGCGGTGCCGGCTGGAATGCAGGCGGAGGGATGCGCCTGACCGGCTGGTTTATCATCATCCTGTGGTGCCTGATCATGGCCCACGGTCGCTGGATCGCCTACGCGCCGGTTTGAGGGGAACTGAATCAATGGCTTCTTATTATCCTGAACCCACGAATATCTGGGAATCGATCGAATACTCGTCACTCGGCACTTCCATTGCCGAGAGCCTGTGGGCCTTCCCCACGCTGGAGACGATCCACGTCATCGCGCTGGTCACCGTGTTCGGCACCATCGCCATCATGGACCTGCGCCTGCTTGGCCTGGCTGGCAACAAGTGGACCGTGCTGGAGATGAGCCAGGACACGCTGAAGTGGACCTGGGCGGGCTTTATCCTGGCCGCGATCACCGGCACGCTGCTGTTCACCAGCAAGGCGAGCACCTACATGGTCAATCCCTATTTCCTCGTGAAAATGGGGCTGCTGGCGCTGGCTGGCCTGAACATGGCCTACTTCCATTTCGTCACCTACAAGACGGTGAATGACTGGAACGCCTCTCCGGTGTTGCCGTCGGGCGCGAAGTTCGCCGCGGCAACGTCGCTGGTGCTGTGGATCGCCGTGGTCTTCTGCGGCCGTGCCATCGGCTTCACGCTGGGGATTTACTACTAAGGCTGTAACAGCCTTGGATGCGAAAAGGGCCGCTCGATTGAGCGGCCCTTTTTGTTGGCGGCTGAGACTACAGTACCAAGGCCCAGCCCGGAACTATTCAAACTCCTTGCTTAGCCGCTTTTGCGCTGCGCGTTCGCGCCGTCCACGCAAACCGCCCCGTATGATGGCTGAAAGCAAGAAGAAAGGGACCAGCAGCGCACCCAGGAGGATTAGCCCTGACACGGTCATTCTCCCGCCGTTGGGTTATCCAAAGCAAAAACGTAGACCGCCGAGCTGTTCACCTCGGGGAGCGGAAACTCAGGCGTGAAGTTGGGCAGGCCGAACGCCAGCGGGTTGCCCATGCCTGTCACCACGGCGACATATTGGCGCCCGTCGACCGAATAGGTGATGGGGCTGGCATTGGGCACGCCGGTCAGCCCGGTGCGCCAGAGCTGTTCGCCGGTCGCCTGGTCGTAGGCCAGGAATTCGCGGTCCATCGCGCCGGTGAACAGGAGGCCGCTGGCCGTGGCCAGCACGCCTGCATCGTACGGCGCGCGGCGGCGGTGTTCCCACACCACTTCGCCGCTTTCCATGTCGATCCCCTGCAGGATGCCGAAATTGCCGTCGCTGTCAGGCGGGGCGGAATAGTAGATATCCACGCCGCTGGAGAGGAAGCCGCCTTCGGTCGGGCGCATTTCCATGCAGGTATCGCGTGCGTTGACGAACAGCATCGATGTATCTTCGTCGAAGGCCGTGGCACTCCAGTTGCGGCCGCCGCCGGCGTGCGGGCACATGAACACTGCGGGCCGGTCGCGCCCCGGCAGCAGATCGGGGTCTGGCGTCTTGCGGCCCGTCTCGGGGTCGATATCGATGATGAAGGTCTGAAAGCCCATGTCGACCGTGCTCAGGTACTCGCCCGTGCTCGCGTCGATGGTGTCGAACAGGCCTTCCTTGCCGCCGGTTATGATCACGCGGCGCTCCTCGCCGTCCACCTCGACGTTGGCGATCACCCGTTCGAACACCCAGTCGAGGTCGTACTGGTCGTTGGCCATGTGCTGGTAGTACCAGACCAGCTCACCCGTACGCGGTTCGAAAGCGAGGGTGGAATTGGTGAACAGGCCATCGTTGTTGCCGCCGGGGATGCGGTCGCGCACCGGCCCGGTGTCATAGGTCTGCGCCACGCCCCAGTATGCCAGGCCGGTTTCAGCATCATAGGAACCGACATCCCAGACAGAGCCGCCCTGGCGCAACTCGTCGGGAACGCCGTTCCAGGTGTCTCCGCCCAGCGTGCCGGTCTTGGCAATGGTGTCGAAGTTCCACAGGTGTTCGCCGGTCTCGGCATCGAAGGCGGCAATCAGCCCGCCGCCCAGGCGCTGGGTGGCTAGGCCGATCATGGCCACGCCGTCTGCCACCAGCACGCCGCCGTTGCTGCGCGTATCCTGCGCATTGGGGATGGGAACGTCCCACACCGGTTCACCCGTGCGGGCATCCAGCGCCATCATGTGCAGGTCGCTGGTCGCCATGATCAGCATGTCGTCCCACAGGGCGATCGCCTTCTTGCCCTGCATCAGCGTGCCTTCGGGCATGTCGCGGCGATAGCGCCATAGCTGGCGACCGGTGGCGGCATCGAAGGCGAACACCTCCTCGCCATAGGCGTGGACGTACATCACCCCGTCGCGCACCAGCGGTTCGGACATGGTCGGACCCAGCGGCAATGCCTGCGCCCAGGCTATCGACAGGTCGCCAACGTTTTCCGGTGTGATCTGGTCGAGCTCCGAGTAGCCATGGGCATCGTGATCGCCGCGCCAGACGATCCAGTTCTCGGGCGCCGGGTTGTCGAGCATTTCCTCGGTCACCGGCGTGTAGTCTGCAAACAGGTCGGGCAGGGGCGGCGATTCGGGGAAGGGATAGCGGTTGGTGATGCCGGGCAGGCCGATCTCGTTTCCGGCCTCGTCTTCTGCTTCGGGCACGAGGGCCGCCAGCAGCGTTTCCGCCTCGCCGCCGTTTTCGGCGATGATCAGCGCGGCCAGCGCGGCGTAGGTCTGCGACGGTAGCGAACCGCCTGCGCCCGGCGGCATCGAGGTTTCGAGATAGTCCTGCAGTTCGGCAGCGGACTTGCCGCCCCAGTTGGCCTGGAACACCGGCCCGGTCAGCGTGCCGGCGAATTGCCCGCCTGAAAGGTCTGCCCCATGGCACCCTGCACAGCTGGCGGCATAGGCGGTGCGGCCAGCCTCCACCTGCTCGGCGAAGCCTGGCTGTTGCTGGGCCGTGCCCGCTGCCGCAAACGCCATTGCCGACATGCCCGCCCCTGCGAGCAAGACCTTTCCGATTCCCATCGCTTTCCTCCTCAGAAAGCGTGCAGTGTGCCGCAGATCAGTCCTGCGTGGCAATCCCCAACGGACCGGCCACCTTGTCCTGATAAAGCGCGGCATAAAGATCGGCCTTGGTGCTGCCGAACCATTCGGCCACGCCAGAGCCATCGGCGTCGAGCACCATCACTTCGTTCGGGCCAAGCTCGCCGATGGCGGGCCATTCGGGCAGGCCATCGCCGTTGGGATTGCCCGTGGCGGCGAAGTTCACCCAATACTGCGAGACCTGGTCGGCAAAGGCCTCTTCGGTGGGATTGCCGCACATCAGCTCTACCGAGGAGCCGCCGGGGAAGGTACGCGGGGCGCACAGGTTGTCGAACACGTAGGGGATTTCGCCCGTGTGCGCCGCGCCCAGATCGCCGCGGTCGGGATCGTAGGGCGGATCGTGCCGGAACCAGTAGTGATAGCTCTGCTGGCCGATAGCGCCCTGCCATTCGGCATACTGGCGCATCAGCCAGCTCATGTTGTCGCCGAACGGCTGGGTGGCCACGGCGCGTGCCTCTTCATCGGTGGTGACCGGATAGGCCGCGCGGCCCAGTTCAACCTGGTTGCCCCAGCGGAATCCCTCGCCCTGCTGCCAGCTTTCCAGCGTGGCGGGCGGGCCGAAAATGGCGGTGAAGCTGCCTTCGTCCTCGTTCGACCCGACCAGCACGTCCACCGGCAACTGGCGCCCTTCGGAGAAGGTGATCGCCAGGTCTTCGGGGATGATGTAGCCGTCGATGATCATGCCCTGGCCGGGGATGTTCGCATGGATTTCCTCGGCGGGGAGCGCACGCAAGTCAGCAAGGCTGGTGGTGCCGAAATTCTCTTCTGCCGCACCCAGCGAGCGCTGTTGCGCCATTTCGCGCGGCACCATGGTACCGATGTTGAGGCCCTGGAAGGTGCCGCTTTCGGCAATCGCTCGGGCGAACAGCCCCTCTGCCGGCGGGGCACCCACCAGCGCGGCGTTCATCGCCGAACCCGCGCTTTCGCCGAAGATCGTGACGCGTGACGGATCGCCGCCGAAGGCCGCAATATTATCCTGCACCCATTGCAGCGCGGCAATGGCATCGCCCAGCGCCTGGTTGCCGCTGGCGCCGTTTTCTTCGGTTAGTTCGGGGTGGGCGAAGAAACCCAGCGAGCCGACGCGGTAGTTGAAGGTGACCATCACCACGCCCTTGTCGGCAAGGTAATCGCCATGGCTGAAGGGGCTGGAGCCGCCGCCTTCGTTGTAGGCGCCGCCATAGAGCCACACCATCACCGGCAGGTTGGCGTCTGCCGTTTCGGCGGGCGTCCACACGTTCAGGTAGAGGCAGTCTTCCGAAATGCCGGGGCTATCCGGCATGTCGGTGGCGGAATTGACCGGGAAGCGTTGCGGCGCGGGGTTCTGCAGGCAGGAATCGCCCCAGCTGTCTGCCATCAGGATGCCATCCCAGTCGGCGGCGGGCTGCGGCATTTCCCAGCGCAGGTCGCCCACCGGCGGTGCGGCAAATGGGATGCCCTTGAACACGGTCACACCTTCGACCTTGTCGGAGGGAACGCCCTGCACATAGCCGTTTTCGGTGGAAACGGGCGAGGTGGCGATGGTCGCCGCTTCCTGTGCCGAGGCGTTATCGTAGGTGGCGCAGGCAGCCATGCCCATGCCTGCCAACGCCAGCAGCGCGCCATGTCCAAAGATCGTCTTCATCGCATCCATCCCGGTTGGTCTGCCCTTGTTGGCGGGCGCAAAGAAAAACGAGCGCACCGATCCTGTCGGCGCGCCCGCTTGCATTCAGTGATTAGTGGCCGCCGCCTTCACCGCCGGCTGCGCCACCTTCGGTGTTCTCGACACCGGCAGCGGCTGCCGTGATGTAGTTGCGGACCTGCACATTGCCTTCGTGGCAGGCATATTCGAAGAATTCGTACTCCTCGTCACGCGTCCAGTCGAGGCGCGCGGTCCAGTGGTCGGTGAAGACTTCCGGATCGCTGTAGGTCAGTTCGTAGACGATGTGATCGGGGCCGGTCATCGTCAGGCGTTCCTGCACCTTGGCCTGCGCGCTGGTGGGAATGGTGTTGAAGGGCGGCACGCCCATCGTCGCCATGTTCAGGGGGCTGGGGCCGCGTTCGTAGTTGTTGTCCGAAACGCTGTCGCCGTCTTCGATGTTGGTGGTCTCGATAACCAGCTGGTTGCCTTCCCACCAGCCGATCGACTGGCCCATCCAGGTGCGCACGTCATCCGGCCAGCGCATCGCGGCAGCGGCTTCCGGCCCGTCGACAATCGGGATCACGCGGGCATCATGGATCATCTCCAGCGAAATGATGACGTAGCCCGGCGCCTGCATCACGCGGATGCCGTTGTTGTAGCGGAACGGGAACATCGAAGCCGGGAAGCCGCGGGTAACGCAGCGATCCCAGGTGTCGAAATCGGTGACCCACTGGAAATGGGTGTTGGGCGTCCAGCTGCTCCGGCCGTTCTGGTAGCGTTCCTGCGCCCACTCGGTCATCGCCGGCAGCTGGCCATCCTCGGGATAGACCAGCAGCGAGGTGCGACGGCCCGAAGCATCGGATTCCACCCAGTGGCCGAAGCCGATGGTGCCGGCTTCGTCCTCGGCCTCGTAACGCTCGTCAGAGCCGGCTGCCTGCTGCAGGCGCTGTTCGTATTCGCGATCGTTCAGGTAGAAGCGGTCGCCATATTGCGCCGGACGCTGCATCGGGATGGAGGCGATGTTGTCGATCGGAAACATGCCGCGGAAATCCGGGTCGCCCCAGCTGGTGCGCGGCGGATCGAAATCGGTGGGCACGGGGGCGATGGTCGTCAGGTCATCGGGCACCACGTCCTGCGCGGCGGCAGGGGTGATGAAGGCCAGTGCACTGGCTGTAACAATCGCGATTGTTTTCAGGGTTTTGCGGGGCATCATTCAGTCTCCTCGGTATTTCTTTGCTGGGCGCCGCGGCTGGCGGGATCCATTGCCGGGGGCGGACCGGCATCCGGATCGATCGGCTCCACCATGGTGCCGCGCGCATATTCCTGTTCGCGCCGGGCGCGATCGGCGGTGATGTAGTTGCGCACCTGCACGTTGCCTTCGTGGCAGGCGTATTCGAAGAACTGGTACTCGTCGTCGCGCGACCAGTCCACGCGCAGAGTGAAATCGTCTTCCCAGATCGCTGGATCGGAGTAGTGCATTTCATAAGTGATGGTGTCCGGCCCGATCATGTGGAACCGCTCGGTCACCACGGCATCCTCGCTCATCGGGATGGTGTTGTTGGCGGGCACGCCGCGCGTTGCCATGTTCAGCACCGATGCGCCGGGCTGGATGTGGTCGGTTACGACTTCCAGCGTGTTACCATCCACCCAGCGGCCGCGGCTGTTGCCGAACCATGCGGCCACGCCATCTGGCCATGGCTCACCTTGCCCGGCCACCGGGATGATCCGCGTGCCGAGCATTTCCAGGTTGATCACCACGTAGCCGGGCGACTGGAAGATGCGCACGCCGTTGTTGTAGCGGAAGGGGAACATCGACGCGGGAAAGCCGCGCGTGTTGCAGCGGTCCCAGCTGTCGAAATCGGTAACCCAGTCGAAGGTTTGCCCGGTTACCCAACTGGCGCGCATCAACGAGGAATCGTGGATACCGCGCTCGGTAAAGGCGGGCAGGCGGCCATCCTGCGAAGAGACCACCATCGAGGTGCGGCGGCTGCCGGCCTGATATTCGATCCAGTGGCCAAGGCCGATGGTGCCTTCCTCGTCCTCCGTCTCGTAGGCTTCTTCCAACTGTTCGACGCGGCCCTGTTCGGCAGCGATCTCTTCCTCGGTCTTCCAGAACCGGTCGCCATACTGGCGCGGGCGGTTCACCGGCAGTTCGGCGAAGTCGTTGAGCGGCCAGGTGCCGCGGAAATCGGGGTCGCCCCAGGACGTGGTTGCGGGGGTGTAGCCATCCTCGGGCACGGGCGGCATGGTGGTCAGGTCTTCAGGGACCTGCTCCTGCGCTGCCAGCGGCGATGCAAGCAGGGCTGCGGCAAGCGTGAGCATACCTATGCGGGCCATTATTCTCCTCCTCCGTCAGCGGCGGCCTGAGCACGTTCGGCGCGGCTGGCGGTGATGTAGTTGCGGATCTGCACGTTGCCTTCGTGGCAAGCGTATTCGTAAATGCCGAAGCCATCGTCACGCTGCCATTCCAGCCGCGCGGACCACGGCTGGGTGAAGACCACAGGGTCTTCCCAGGTGAA
The DNA here is from genome assembly GCA_913055155.1 of uncultured Erythrobacter sp. Taxonomy (GTDB): domain Bacteria; phylum Pseudomonadota; class Alphaproteobacteria; order Sphingomonadales; family Sphingomonadaceae; genus Alteraurantiacibacter. The sequence goes on from CAJXJR010000001.1 coordinate 31,063, forward strand.
TTCGTAGATGATCTCGTCCGGCCCCACCATGTGGAACCATTCCGTCATGCGAGCCTGATCGCTAACCGGCGTATCGTTCTCGCGCGGGGATCCGGTGGTGCCGATGTTGGTTGCGCTGGGGCCGGGGCGGAAATTGGTGGTGACCACTTCCAGCGTGTTATGATCCAGCCAGCGACCACGGCTATCGCCCAGCCACTGGCCGATCTGTGCGGGGATATGGGCGCTGCCGTCGGTGGGGATCATCCGCACTTCGTGCAACATTTCCATCTGCAAGGCGACAAGGCCCGGCGCCTGGAAGATGCGCATGCCGTTGTTGTACATGAACGGGAACATCGATGCCGGCAGGCCGCGCGTGATGCAGCGGTCCCAGCTGTCGAAGTCGTCCACCCAGTCGAACTGCTGGCCCTGCGCCCAGGTGGAGCGCATGGCGTCGGACAGCCGCTGGCCTTCTGGGGTGAATTCGGGCAGCCGCCCGTTTGCCGGAGAGGTGATCCAGCTGGTGCGACGGTTGGCGGCGGCGACTTCGGCCCAATGGCCGATGCCCATGGTGCCGCTCTCTTCCTCGTTCTGGTAGCGCTGCTCCAGCGCTTCGACCATGTCGGCGCGTTCGGCATACTCCTCCTCCGTCAGCAGCTGGCGATTGCCGTACTGCGGATCGCGCTGCAGCGGGGTGCGTCCGTTGAGGTGGTCGATCGGCCAGCCGCCACGAAAGTCCGGCTCGCCCCAGCTGGTAAGCTCCGGCTGGTAATCGTCCGATGGCTCGGGCAGTTGGGTCAGGTCCTCCTGCGCCAGCACCCCGCCGGAAAAGGGCAGGGTGCAAGCCAGCAGCAGGATGGCAGAACGACGCATGTTATTCTGCACCCTCGGGCAGGGCGAAAGTGACATAGCGGCTGGGGCCGGGTTCGGGCAGCCCAAGGCCGCCCAGGAAGTGGCCCATGCCGCCCACCGGCACGGTAATCATCTGGCGGCCGTTTACCTCGTAGATGGCAGGCACGCCCTCGGTGCCGGCGTCGAAGCGATGCTCCCAAAGTATGCGACCGGTATCGGCATCGCGAGCGCGGAAGGCGCGGTCGCTGGCGGTGTTGACGAACAGCAGGCCACCGGCAGTGGCGACCGGGCCCGAACGCGGCGTTTGCGCGCCAACGCCGGTGATGCCCTGTTCCTCCAGCGTCAGGATCTCGCCATTGGGAATGGAATAGAGCTTCTCGCCGGTATTCATGTCGTAGGCGGTGAGGTTGGAAAACGGCGGCTTCATCGCGCCCATGCCGTTCGATTGCAGCATGAAGTCGACCGGCCAGCGATAGGGCAGGTCCTCCTCGTCCGCATTGGGCATGGCCTCCAGCGCCTCAGGACGGCGATCGGGCATGATCTTCAGGCCCAGCGGCAGTTCGCGACTGACGATATACAGCCGCTGGCGTTGCGGATCGACTGACACGGTGCCCCAGTTGGCCCCGCCATTATGACCGGGAAAGGCGATGGTGCCCTGCAGGCTTGGCGGCATGAACGGGCCGCCGTGGCGCCAGGTGGCAAAGCGTTCGCGCAGCGCTTCCTGGTCGGCTTCGGGCAGGTAGGGATTGATGTCGTCTACCGTGAAGTCCATGCGCATGTAGGGCTCGGGCCAGCTGGGGATCGGCTGGGTCGGGCTGGCATGTTCGCCGGGCACGTCGGATGCCGGGACCGGGGTTTCGACGATCGGCCAGATCGGTTCACCGGTGCGGCGGTCGAAGGTGAAGATCGTGCCCCACTTGGTCACCTGGATGACGATGGGGATTTGTTCACCGTCACGGGTGATGGTCATCAGCTTTGGCGCCACCGGCAGGTCGAAATCCCACAGGTCGTGGTGCACGGTCTGGAAGTGCCAGATGCGCTCGCCGGTCTCGGCGTCCAGCGCAATCAGCGAATTGGCGAACAGGTTGTCGCCCTCGCGGTTGCCGCCGTAGAAGTCGTAGCGCGCTGTCCCGGTGGGGATGAACACGATGCCCAGTTCGGTATCGACGGTGCTTTCGGACCAGTTGTGCGCACCGCCGAACTGGTTGAAATCCTCTGTCTCGGGCCAGGTGCCATGGCCGAATTCGCCTTCGCGCGGGATAGTGTTGAAAGTCCACTTCAGCGCGCCGGTGCGCACGTCGTAGGCCTGAATGTTGGCGGGAGAGCCGGCATAGTCATAGGCGCCGGCAGGCAGGCTCATCACGATGGTGTCGCGATAGATGCGGCCCGGATTGTTGGTCTGCAGCGGACCGGGCTCGACCACGTCCTCGGGCAGGGCCTCGCGCAGGTCCACGCCGCCATCGGTGCCGAAGCTTTCGATCACCTGACCGGTCGCCGCGTTGATCGCGCGCAGGATGCCGTTGTTGAGCACCATCAGGCGCTCGTCACCCGCGCCGTCGGTCCAGTAGTTGATACCGCGCGTGCCGATGCGGCCTTCGAGGCTGCTTTCCCAGATCTGCGTGCCGGTGGCGGGATCGAGCGCCACCAGCTGGCTGGCACCGTTCATTACGTACATGCGTCCACCCGCGACCACCGGGTTGAACAACGGCGGCACGCCTTCGCCGGTGGGGAATTCCCACGCCACCTCCAGCTGGTGCACGTTGGCGCGGTTGATCTGGCTGAGCGACGAATACTGCGAGCTGTCGCCACCGCCGAGATAGCCATCCCAGCCGACGAAATCGAAGTTGCCCGCAGCAGCGGGCGTGGACGCGGCAGAGGCGATCTGGCCCGAAGGCGCGGTCGCGCAGGCAGCCAGAGCGAGGCCCAGCGAAGCGGCAAGCGCAAAGCGCAAGCCAGTCTTGCTGGCAGAACGGATACGGCGATTCGAAGTGGTCAAGCCATTGCTCCCATATTCATACGCAGCCTGGACGGCCGTCTTTCACGTGCATGCCTAGCCGGATTCGCCCCTGCTCAACAAGGGTGAAACGCCATCGAAATTGATAAAATCCGAAATTTTCGGACTTGTGAAATCTCAGGCCTCAGCTCTCGCCGGACTGCATGGCGTGACCTTCTACGGACCCTTCGGGGGCCTCGGCAGCGCCTTCCAGCGGACGGTCCACTTCACCGGCGGAGGTGAACACGGTCGCCTGCGTCATCCCGCCACTGGCCTCCAGCCGCAAGGTGACATTGTCCATCGAACGGTTTTCCCAGAACCAACCGTGAATGCCGGTGAAGGCAGGGGTATAAATGCCGTTCATCTCCTGCGCTTCGCCCACGCTATAACTCTCGGTCATTTCCACGCCGCCTTCGAAGGGATGGGCGTGCATGTCGTAGGCCAGCGTGCCGGTGCCTTCCCAGTGGAAGGTCATCGGCTGGCCTTCGGGGATGGTGTACTTGAACTCCACCGATTCGAACGGCAGCAGCTCGTATTCCCAGACGTCGGTAACGCCTTCCGACGCCGGCAGTGGGGTGTCGGAGAGGGTGAGGACCTCCTGCGTCTCCATCCGCGCCATGCCGCGCTCCAGTTCCATGTTGGTCGGTTCGGCAATTTCGGTCAGGCCCAGGCTCTCGCCAACGCCGGTCGGATCCCACCCGGTTTCGGCCGGAAGGATCACGAAGACGGCGAGCGCGGCACCGGTAAGTGCGACACCGGCGGCGACATAGGGGGCTTTGCTCATGACGAGAGGTATCCTTCTATCTGATAGGCAGTAAGCGCGACCCCCACGAGGATCAGCACGATATTGGCAGCAAAGGCGTAGCGCTTGAAGCTTTCGGTGTGGCGCCAGGCGGCGAGCAGGAAGACCACCAGTGTGAGGACCAGCACCTGCCCCAGTTCGACGCCGACATTGAACGAGATGAGATTGGTGAGGAGGCCGTTTTGCGAAGCGCCCAGGTCCAGCACCTTCGTGGCAAGCCCCAGGCCGTGGAACAGGCCGAACATCAGCACGGCGATGCGGGTATCGAAATTCCAGCCAATTTTCTGGAATCCGCCGATATTCTCCACCCCCTTGTAGATCACGGATACGCCGATGATGGCATCGACGATGTAGGCGTTCACGCCGGTGCCCAGCAATACGCCGCCGATCAGCGTGATCGAATGGCCGATGGCGAACATCGAGACATACAGCAGCACGTCCTTCAGTCGCCGCAGGAAGAACACCACGCCAACCAGGAAGGCGATGTGATCGTAGCCGGTCACCATGTGCTTGGCGCCCAGGTACATGAAGGGAATGATTGCGGGCCCGTCTATCGTGCGCACGAAGGCCTTGTCGCCCTCAGCCACGTCGTGGGCGAGGGCTTCTGCCGGGATGGCCAGCGCGATCAGGATCAGCAGCGCCGCGGCAGGCAGGGCGGGGTGGGAGAAGAGGCGCTGCCTAGTCGGCATCGCGCTCCTCGGTATATTCCTCTAGCGTCAGGTCCTCGTTCGGCCGCGGCTGGGCGACATCGTCCACCGTCACGCCTTCGGGCAGTTCCTCGGGCGGGTACATGCGGTGGCAGGCGCTGCATACCGAGTAGATGGTACCGCCCACTTCGAACACGGCTTCCGGGTCCTGCGCGATGGCAGCCTGTTGCGCGTCGGCGGAAACATCCACCAGTCCCTGCGCATAGGCATTCCAGTCCTCGCCGCGCCCCTCGGCATAGGCAGGCGTCATCAGCATTTCACCAAGCTCGCCAAGATGCTGCGCGGCGGCGCGCACCTCTTCCCATTCGGCATCGGTCTCCGGCTGCCATTCGCGGAACACCGGCTCGCCATCCACCAGTTCGCTGGCAGACCCGACAGAGCCCCAGAAAATCTCGGCAGTGGGCTGCATTTCCTGCGCCATCATCTGCTGCGCCGTTCCCAACGGGGGTACCTCTTCGGACTGGTTGCAGCCCGCCAGCGCCAGTGTGGCCAGGGCCCCTGCGATAATGCGAATGTCCGTCTTCATGCTCGCTCCTCTTCCGGCATATGGGCGCTTGATAAGCAGTCTTGCTGTCGCACAACTGACATGCTAGTGCGCCGCTTCGTTGACAATGTCCACTTTTTTCGAGGGTCAGACCCAGTGATAAATCTGCGGTAAAGCTTGACTCTGTTAGACCACATATTGACTAGGGCCAAGTTTTCGACTTGCCCGCCAGGTGATTTTGAAGGGGTTAGAACCACATGTCCGTTTCCGTTAAGAGCTTTGGCAAGCTGGCGCTGGCAGCGCTGGGTGCTTCAACCGTCGTGATCGGCGTTTCGGGCGCCATGGCGACCGATGTCGATCCCACGCAGCCTGCCGCAGTCGAACCGCTGACCGAAGAACAGGCCGACGCCAGCCGCACGCTGTTCAGCCAGTATGGCTGCGGCTCGTGCCATGCGCTGGCCGATGCCAACGGGTATGGTCATATCGGCCCCTCGCTGGATGGCAACGACACGCTCAGCGTCGACTACGTGAAGACCATCGTCAGCAACGGCCAGGGCGCAATGCCCAGCTTCGGCGGCATGGTGTCCGACGAAGAGATCGAGACGCTGGCGCGCTACATCGTGGAAAAGAAGGCCGACTGAGGCTTTCATCAGCATCGAGCAGGAGAAGGGGGCTTCGCGGCCCCCTTTTTCGTATCAGTCACCAGCCTGCTCGCGCGCGGTGCGCGAATTGGGCCCGACCTGCGCGAAGTAGTTGGTCACCCCGTCGGGATCGTTCAGCCACACGGTGGTGAGGTCGAAGCCACGCAGGCGGTTGAGCGGGGTCTCCACCGTGATCTCGCGGTGACGGGCGCGCGCGTCGACCATGGCGGCATCGCTCACCACGTACTGGATGCCCGAACTGCCGGTGTCGGCGGGCATGCCCTCGGCAATCTGGTGGAGGTAGACCGTCGTCTCGCCGTGACGATAGGGGTAGCGGGTGATGGCAAGCGCCGCACTGTCCTGCGCCGGCAGTTCATCAAGGCCCACGAAGTCGCGATAGAAAGCGCGGCTGGCCGCCATGTCGGAAACGCCGATACCCACGCCAACGCCGCCGTCGGAATGATCCAGGAAGCCTTCACCGGTGATGATCTCGATCGTCAGGCCGGCGGGATCGGTGGTCCAGCCGGTCCGCATGCCGTCGGCCAATTCGCGTAGCACGGGCGGCTCGAACCCGGCCTCCTCGAACCTCTGCACCACGACGTCCGGATCGGGATAGGTGAGGGTAAGGTAGCGGATACCCGTACCGCCGGTCCAGCCGCCCGACAGGTCGTAGCTGCGGTTGCCTTGCTGCCCTGCGGACAGCTTTACCTGCCCGCTGCCGACACCGGTCAGGATCATCTGCTGGGTGCTGGTCAGCTGGATGGGATTGAGCGAGCGCAGCGCCAGCGCCTGCGTGTAGAAGCGCACCATGTCCTCGGTCAGCTCGCGCGGGAAACGGCGGAAGACGTTTGCCGAATCCTGCACGAACAGGGCGCGGTTGTTCGCCTCCAGAGTAGCCGTGTCGAAATCCGCCAGGTCGTAGGCAAGGTCGCCGCTGGTATCGAGCAGCGCGCCTTCGGGTGTGCGCACCTGTCCGCTTTCCTGCGCGGTGGCGGTGCAGGCGGCGAGAGCCGTTGCCGCAAGGGCGATTATGGACAAGCGCATGGTCATTCCTCCGCCTCGGTGTCATCGGGCAGCGCCCAGACGATCAGGCTTTCGTTGTTGAGCGGGCCATTAGGGCCCATTTGCGGCGGGCCGAAGCCCGACCCGGTGGCGAACACTGCGACGTACTGGCGCCCGTCGGCCCCGCGATAGCTGATCGGGATCGTCATGGCCGCGTAGTCGAGCTGTTCCTGCCAAACGATCTCGCCGGTGGCGGAATCGAAGGCGCGGAAAATCCCGTCGGACGTCGCACCGATGAAGACGAGGCCACCTGCCGTCGCCATCGGTCCGCCGAAAGTGTTGTTCGAGCCCGTTTCGGCCTTGTCCTCGCCCAGTTCGGGCGTGGTGCCCAGCCGGCTGGCCCAGGCGATCTCGCCGGTATTGGCATCGACCGCCACCAGCCGTCCCCACGGGGGGCGGATGCAGGGCAGGGTCACGCGGGAACCGTCCTCTGCGGTGAAAGTGGCTGAGAAGCTGGAATAGGCGCCGGGTCCGGTCAGGCTGCCGCGATCGTACAACTGCGTGCTGTCCGCCGTACCGCGGCCGTAGTCGCCATCCGGGTCACGCGCCTCGATCCAGCCGATGGAGCCGCTTTCGCTGGTGTTGACGAAGACATAGCCCGTCGCCGGGTCCACCGCGCTGCCGCCCCAGTTGGAGCCGCCATTGTGCGGCAGGTTGATGCTGGCGCGCGGGGGGTCGCCTTCCTCGTGCAGGAAGAAGGGCGTGAAGGGCCCGGCGTTGAAGAAATATCCGCCGTAGCTGTCGAGCAGGGCGTGGCAGGCGGCAACGTGTTCGGCGTTGGTGTCTTCCGCCGTTACCACGTCTTCGGGTGACCACCACATGCGCGAAAGCGGCTCGGGGGCGACGGGAATGGGCTGGGTGGGCGAATACCATTCGCCCGGCACGTCACCGCGTGCCACCGGCATCTCGTTCACGCCGTGCACCGGTTCGCCGGTGCGGCGGTCGAGGATGTACATCAGGCCCGGCTTGCCCGTTTCGGCCAGGGCAGGGATGGTCTCGCCGTCCAGTTCCACGTCCACCAGCACCGGCGGGGCGGGCAGGTCCCAGTCCCACAGGTCATGGTGGATGGTCTGGAAGTGCCAGCGGTATTCGCCGGTGCGCGCATCCAGCGCCAGGATGGAATTGCCGAACAGGTTGTCGCCCGGACGATCACCGCCATAGTAGTTCGGGGATGGGCTGCCCAGGGTCATGTAGATCATGCCGGTTTCGACATCGCCGGTCATGTACCACACCCACATGTTGTTGCCTGGCCGGTCGCGCCAGCCGTCGTCGAGCCAGGTCTCGTGCCCGATCTCGCCGGGCTGGGGCACGGTGTTGAATTCCCACAAGAGCTCGCCCGTGCGCGCGTCATAGGCCTTGGAATTGCCAAGCGGGCCGCTGGGCAGTTCGGGGGTGGAGGCGCCGATCACCAGCACGTCGCCGAAAATGCTCGGCGGATAGGAATAGCGCACCTCGAACGGCACGCGGCCGTCTTCGCCGAAGCTTTCCACGATCTCGCCGTTCGCGGCGCTGATGGCGACGATTTCGTTGCCGCCGTTGTAATAGAGCCTTGCGGGCGTGGTCTCGTCACCCGCCCAGTACGTAACACGGCGGCGCACGGTGGTGCCTTCGATGGCATGGCGCCAGATCTCGCGGCCGGTGTGGGCTTCCAGCGCCACCACGGCATCGCCCAGCGGCAGGTACATCACCCCGTCGACCACGCTGGGCACGGTGCCCGCCAGGATGAAACCGCCGCCTTGCGGACGCAGGCGGTATTCCCAGGCGCGTTCCAGCCGGTTCACGTTATCGCGGTTTATGTCGGCAAGCGGGGCGTAGCGTTGCCCGGAATGGCTGCGGGCATAGTGCGGCCAGTCGCCGTCGGCGGGTTCCTGTTGGGCGAGGGCAGGGAGGGCGAGCGAGAGCGTCGCAGCGCCAGCCAGAAGAACGCGAAGCTTCATCAATGGATCTGTCCCTGCCTGCCTGAAATATCGATAGCCACCCTGTCGCTGGGATCGGCATCGACCCAGCGGCTGCCGGGGCGCAGCACGTCGCCGATCACCTTGTAGGCGAACAGCATCAGCAGCGCGCCGCTTTCGGGGTTCTCGTCCAGCGCGCGGATGTGCGCCAGGTCCTGCTTGCGCTGCTGCATGTCGGTCTCCTGCAACATCCGCTTGTTCTCTGTCGCGGCGGGGGAGACGACTTCCCAGAACACCCGCCGGCGTTCGTCGGAAAAGCGGTCGAGGATCGACTCATCCTCTTCCCCCCGCAAGACCGCGCCCAGCACGTCTGCCAGCACCACGCCGGTCCAAACGCCCGAAGTCAGGCCCAGCCCGCCGCAGGGGTTGGTGGCGTGCGCGGCATCACCTGCCAGCAGCACATGGCCCTTGCGCAAGGTCTCGCCCGCGCGCTGATGCAGCATGTAGGGGCTGGCGGAGACGATCTCGTAGTCCTTCCTTCCCTGCATGAACCATTCGTAGCGCTGGTGGATGCGGTCTTCGTAGCCGTCCAGCGGCAGCGAAGCATCTTCCATGTAGGTGCACCGCCACAGGCCGTCGCGATCGAGCTGCGCGATCACTGCCATGTTTACAGGGTCGCAGACGAAGTTTGCCTGCTGGTAGCCCAGTTCCTGGAAAGGGAACTTCACGTTGGTTGCGACGAAGCGTTCAGGCCAGGTGTGGCCTTCGAATTCGATCCCCGCCAGCTTGCGCACAGTGCTGCGCGCGCCGTCGCAGCCGATCAGCCATCTGGCTCGGAAATCCTGCCCGCCTGCCGTCACGGTCACGCCTTCGCCGTCATCGGCAATGGCTGTCACCTCGTGGTCGAACAGCACCTCCACGCCCAGCTTCTGCGCATGTTCCATCGCCACGCGCGCCACGTCGTGTTGGCCCGCGTGCAGCTGGTAGTCGAACGGAATGCCTTCAACCGGCTGCGTTACGACGACGGAGTGATAGCCGAATTCGGGGATATGCGTGCCGAAGGTCTTGTTGGTGAACCCGATTTCCAACAGCTCGTCCAGCAGCCCCAGCTCTTCCAGGATGATGAGCGTGGAAGGGAAATAGACCGCCGCGCGCGGGCTGTTGATGATGTGGGGTTCCTTTTCCAGCACGCGCACGCTGGCGCCAGCCTGCGCCAGGGTGAGTGCGGTGAGCATGCCGACGGGGCCGGCGCCCACGATGATGACATCGGTCTCGTCCATCATTCGGCTTCCTCTTCGGCAGCGCGCGCGGCGGCTTCGCTCAGCACATAGGCGCGCACGGCTTCGCTTTGTTCGGCGGTGATCCACGGCGCGAAGGAGATCATGCCGTTGTCTGCCAGCACGCCTTCCATCACCACGCTGTTCCACGCATCGGCATCGGTAGCATAGACGCTGCGCAGCAGGTTCGGGTTGACCGGGCCGTTATGGCAGATGGTGCAGAAACCCAGGTAGGTCTGCTGCCCCATGGCAATGGTCTGCGCACTGAATTCCTCATCAGTGGAGACATAGGGCGGCAGCTGCTGCGGCGGCAGGTCTTCGTACACGCCTTCGCCGTCCAGCTTGAACACGAACAACATGCCGTTGGGCGGCGGGCGGCGCATCCAGTCGGCCTGTGTGGCCATGCCCATGGAACCGCCATAGCCGGCCATTACTGCGACGTACTGTTCACCATCCACGGCGTAGGAGATGGCGCCCGCCACGATGCCGCGATCGGTGTTGAAGCTCCACAGCGGGGTCCCGTCTTCGGCGTTGTAGGCGTTGAAGCTGCCATCGGGCAGGCCCTGGAACACCAGGTTGCCTGCCGTTGCCAGCGTGCCGCCGTTCCACGGGAACTCGCGCTCGATGGTCCAGCGCGCTTCCTGCGCCACCGGGTCCCACGCCACCAGTTCGCCTTTGGTGATGGAGGTGAGATAGGCGCGGCGTGCTTCGGGCGTGTCGCCCGGCACCAGCCCGGCAGGCGGGGTGAGGAAGATCACGCCGGTATTCCAGCGCCCGATATTCCGGGTGTAGTTCACATCGTCCATGTAGGCCGATGGCGGCTGCATTGCGGGGATGTAGACCAGTCCCGTCTGCGGCGAATAGCTCATCGGGTGATAGGCGTGCGCACCGATGCCGCTGGGGGTAACGAGGTAGGGCGCGTTCTCGTAGCGCGCCTCGGGAATTTCCACCGGGCGACCGGTCTCCAGGTCGATCCGTTCGGCCCAGTTCTGCATGGCATAGGGTTCGGCAGAGATCAGCGTGCCGTCACGCCGGTCGATCACGTAGAAAAACGCGTTCTTGGGCGCCTGCATCACGACCGGCACCGTCTCGCCGTCGATCTCGCGGTCGGTCAGGATCATCTGCTGGGTGGCGGTATAGTCCCAGGTCTCACCGGGATTGAGCTGGTAGTGCCAGTTGTAGGCACCCGTGTCCGGGTTCAGCGAGAGGATGGAGGCAAGGAACAGGTTGTCGCCTTCGCCGTTGCTGCGCGCGCGGTGGTTCCAGGGGGCGCCGTTGCCCACCCCCACCAGCAACTGGTCCAGCTCGGCGTCGTAGACGACCGAATCCCAGACGGTGCCTCCGCCGCCCATCTCCCACCATTCGCCGGACCAGGTGTCGGTGGCGAATTCCTCGAACACGGCATCCGAAGCGGCACCATCGGGGCCGTCCGCCGGGTTGCCCGGCACCGTGTAGAAGCGCCACACCAGTTCGCCGGTATCGGCGTCGTAGGCAGAGATATATCCGCGCACGCCCAGCTCCGCGCCGGAGTTGCCGATTATCACCTTGTCGCGCACCACGCGCGGCGCCATCGTAATGGTATAGGGCTGGCTCTGGTCGACAGTCACGACGTCCCACAGTTCCTCGCCCGTGGCGGCATCCAGCGCCACCAGCCGCCCGTCGATGGTGCCGACGAAGACCTTGCCTTCCCATACCGCCACGCCGCGGTTGACCACGTCGCAGCAGGTGTGCGCGCCTTTGGCGCCGTCCACTTCGGGATCGTAGAACCACAGCTGTTCGCCGGTGGCGGCATCCAGCGCCATCACCTTCGACCAGGCGGTGGAAACGTACATTACCCCGTCGACCACGATCGGCGTCGCTTCCTGCCCGCGCTTGGTGTCGAACTCCACCGTGTAGGCGAGGGCGAGGCGGTCGATGGTGTCGGTGTTGATCTGGTCCAGCGGGCTGAAGCGGTCCTCGCTGTAGGTCCGTCCGTGGGCCAGCCAGTTGTCGGGATCGCTGTCGGCGTTCAGCAGCCGTTCCTGCGTGACATTGCCCGCCGGGGTGTCGCTGCATGCGGCGGCGGTGAGGGCCAGGCTCACGGCGGTAAGCGCAACAAGGAAACGCCTTGCGATCATTGATGAATATCCTCCCCATGCGCGCCCTTGTGCGGCGCGTCATCCTCCGGACGGGAAGACTATTGCGGAAGGCCGCCCGAGTCCATCGGGCAAAGTCAATCTTTCGGACGCTGGTCGGGACCGATTTCGATCACCACGTCGGCGCGGGCGGGCATTTCTTCCAGCATGTGCCGGGTCAGCCGCTCGTAATGCGCGCAGAACCGCTCCAGCGCGGGCTCGTCCATTGCTTCGGGCGCATCGGGGTTCGCCTTGCGCAGCTTTTCTTCCTGTAGCGCGCGATTGCGGCGCACGGCATCGAAGCTGTCGACTTTCAGCATCACCAGCAGGTCGATCAGGTCGAAAAGCTTGGCATAGTCCTGTGCCAACCAGTGGTTGACCAGCCCGCGCCAGATGCCGTCGGGGTCTTCCTCGCGCTCAAGCTCGTTGATCGGCTCGACCAGTGCGGCAGCGTCCTGCGGCCTGGCGCCAACGCACCAGCCTTCCAGCAGCAGCACGTCGACAGGGCCGGTGATGCGCGTGCCTTGCGGTGCGCGGTCGTCCGTTGCCTTGTCGAAACGCGGCAGCTCCAGTTCGCGGCCCGCCAGCATGTCCTCGATGATGCCCAGCCCCATGGCCACGGCATGGGTGCCGGGCACGCCGCGCGTGGCGAACAGCGGGTGGACTTCATCGGCCAATTGCTGGCGTTCCGCCTTGGTGAGGTAGAGATCGTCGAGCGAAAGCGTCACCGCGCGGATCTGGCGGCGGGCGAGCAGCAGTTCGAGGAACTTGCACAGCGTGCTCTTGCCGGAGCCTTGCGCGCCGTTGATGCCCACCACCAGCGGTGCGCGAGCAGCAGGCAGGCGGGCAATTTGCGTGGCCAGCGGCTTCCAGTGCCGCTCGACCACGTCGGCGTAGTCTTCGGGCAGCCCTTCGGCCGCAATCAGCTCGGCAATAGAATCACTCATGCGACGGGATCTGGCAGGTCCCCGCCTTTTGCGAAAGCTTCGATATTGGCAAGCGCGCGCATGCCCATCGCCTCGCGTGTTTCGGCGTTGGCGCTGCCGAGGTGTGGCAGCAGCACGACGTTTTCGAGGTCCAGCAGCGCTTCGGGCACCTGTGGCTCATGCGGGTAGACGTCCAGCCCGGCGCCCGCGAGGTGGCCTGACTTCAGCGCGTCGGCCAGCGCATCGTGGTCTACCACGCCGCCGCGTGCGGTGTTGATCAGGTAGCTGCCCGGTTTCATCGCCGCCAATGCCGCGGCATCGATCAGGTTGGCGGTATCGCCGCCGCCCGGCACGTGGAGCGAGACGAAATCGGACTTGCCGAGCAGGTCTTCCAGTTCAGCACAGAACTCGGCATCCAGCGCTTCGGCCTCTGGCTTGGGGCCGCGCGCGTAATAGGCGATCGTCATGCCGAAACCGTGCTTCGCCCGTTCAGCCGTCGCCACGCCGATCCGGCCAAATCCGACCACGCCCAGCACCTTGCCGCGCAGGGCGCTGCCGATCAGGTGGGTGGGGCGCCAGCCGGTCCACTGGCCACTGCGCAATTCGCGCTCGCCTTCGCCTGCGCGGCGCGCGGCCATCAGGATCAGGGTGAGGGCAAGGTCCGCGGTCGCATCGGTCAGCACGCCGGGGGTGTTGGATACGGCAATGCCCTTCGCCTTCGCGGCGGCAAGGTCGATATGGTCGAAGCCGACGCCGTAGTTGGCGATCAGTTTCACCCGGTCGCCGCCGCCGATCACGTCGGCATCGATGCAGTCCGACACGGTGGGGGCCAGCACGTCGAACTCCCCCATCGCTGCGGCCAGTTCTGCCTGGCTCAGTGGCTTGTCTGTATCGTTCAGGATCACCTCGAACCGCTCGCCAAGCGCGCGCTCGACGGCTTCGGGCCAGCGGCGAGTGACGAGGACGCGCAAAAGCTCAGTCCTGCTTGTTGATGAACTTGGTCTCTGCCTGCGTCGAGGCCGGGCCGGTGTTGCGCTTGTTGATGCCGCCCATCACCGTTTCGCGCATGAACAGGTCGGGATCGCCTTCGCGCTGCTCCAGCCCGAAGATCGGGAACAGGCCGGGGTGGTTGCCAAGGCCATCGTAGAGGTCGCACACGCGCTGATACCAGGGACGCAGCGGATCGTCCGCCGCCAGCGCCGGGGTCTGCGCCAGCGAGGCGAGCCACAGGAAACCGCCCATGATGCGATAGTCGGCATAGTTCGGGCTGCTGCCGCCAAGAAAATCGTTTTCGCGCAGCGCCAGTCGCAGCGGCTCCAGCGCGGCGGAAATCGCGGGCAGGCGATCCTCGCGCCCCTGCTGCAGGTCTTCCAGCTTGCCGCCCAGGATAACCTCGCGGCTGCTGGTGATGTATTCCTTGTCATGCTCGAAGCAGACATCGCGGTAGTCGGCGCAATAGCTGCGCATCCACGGGCCCACGGCAGCGCCCCAGAACCACGCGTCGAGTGCCTTGAGCATTACGGCCACGCTTTCGTGCGGGATCAGCAGCGGCGCGTCGGGATAGGTTTCGTCGAGGTATTCGACGATGCCCCAGCTATCGAGCACCCATTTGCCGTCGTCGACGATGGCGGGCAGCCGCTCGGTCTTGCCACCGGTGCGATCCATGATGCCGGTAAAGCCGCCATCCACGATATCGAGGTCCAGCCCCTTGTGCTTCACGGCGAACTTGGTCGCCCAGACGAAGGGGCTGATCGTTGCCCCGGTGGAAACCTGCAGATCGTAGAATGTGACGCTTTTGCTAGCCATCAGGCTGCCTCCTCTTGCACGTACCGACTTGCTACCCACTATGCAGACAAAGTCAAAGTCCACGCATTGCGTTTGCGCAAATTTGTTCGCGCAGCTGTCATGACGCGGTCGTAAAGTCGGCTAGACTTGGCGGCATGACCAGGTCGATTCCCCTGCTTGCCGCCGCTATCCTTGCCGCCTGTGCTCCGCTGCCATCGCCGGACGACGGCTTGCCTGCAGCCGTGCCGGGGCCGCAGCTGGCATCGGATACCGCGCTGACACATGTCGCTTTCGGCAGCTGCAACGTACAGCGCAACCCGCAAGGCGTGTGGAATGCGATAGCCGCTGCCGACCCGCAGCTGTTCGTCGCCATGGGCGACAATATCTACGAGGAAACCGGAGCGCAGTTCGCGACCCCGGTGGATGGCATCGTCTCCGCCTATGAGGCCCTCAACCAAAGCGCGCCTTTCAACGCGCTGCGCCGATCCGTGCCGATGCTGGCAACCTGGGACGACCATGATTTCGGCCCCAACGACGCCGGTGGCAGCTTCGAACACCGCGCCGCGTCGGAGCGCGCTTTCGAGCATTACTGGAGCGCCCCGCAAGAGGCACGCGACCATCCGGGCGTCTACCATCACCTGACAGTCGGCCCGCAAGGCCGGCAAGTGCAGGTCATCATGCTCGACACGCGGTTCTTCCGGTCCGACCTTGCGCGCTTGCCGGAAGAGACGGACAACGGGCGCTTCACCGCCAGCACTGATCCGCTGGCCACCATGCTGGGGCAGGCGCAATGGGCCTGGCTGGAAAGCGTGCTGGCCGAGCCGGCCGACCTGCGCGTGCTGGTGAGCTCGATCCAGGTGCTGAGCGAGGCCCACGGCTGGGAGGCCTGGGACAATTTCCCGCTCGAGCGGACCCGCCTGCTCGACGCTCTCACTGCCCGCGCGCCCAGTGGCCTTGTGATCCTTTCGGGCGATCGCCATGCGGCGGGGATCTACGAGACGCAATGGCACGGCGAGACAATTGTCGAGGTCACCTCGAGTTCGCTCAATGCGCCGATGTCACGCGGTACCCAGGCTGCCACCGCACGCGAACCCGACCCGCTGCGGCTGACGCCGCTGGTGGCCGAGGCCAATTTCGGCACGATGGCGATCGACTGGCCTTCGCGTAGCCTGACGCTGGTTATCCGCAGCGCTGCGGGCGAACCGATCGAGACGCTGTCGCGCAGCTTCTAGCCGCCTGCCAGCTTGGCCTCTTCCAGCTTGAC
Source organism: uncultured Erythrobacter sp. (assembly GCA_913055155.1). Taxonomy (GTDB): domain Bacteria; phylum Pseudomonadota; class Alphaproteobacteria; order Sphingomonadales; family Sphingomonadaceae; genus Alteraurantiacibacter. Next base: position 46,841 of record CAJXJR010000001.1, read on the forward strand.
CAGATGCCATAGCGTTTCGAGGACGGGGGCGGTGATGCCGGCATCCTTCGCGGCGGTAACGATCGCACCGTTGATGGCATCCACTTCGGTGCGCCGCCCGGCGTGCAGGTCCTGCAGCATCGAGGGTTCGTGGTCGGCATGGTCGGTCATGCTGACTTCGGTCAGGTCGTAGATCGGCTGGCCGTCCACCATCACGCCGCTGGCATGGGCGGCGGCCACTCCTTCCGCCACGGCATCGAGGATGGTCGCGCGCGATTCCCTGTTCGCGCCAAGGAAGCCGGGCGTGCGGCGGGTGAGGGCGCACAGCGGGTTCATGGTGGCGTTGAAGATGGCCTTGGACCAGATCACCTCATGAATCTTGGGGTCGAGCACGGTTTCCAGCCCGCCTTCGGTCAGCAAGCGCGCGGCGCGTTCGGCCATCGCAGAATCGCCGCCGAATGCGGGGTAGAGCTTGGAATAGCCCTCGCCGTGGCTGCGGATGCGGCCCGGGCCGACAAGGTCGCTGGGCAGCATGCTGGCACCCACCATCACCCGGTCGTCGGAAACGAAGCCCGCCAGACGCCGGTCATTGCCCAGCCCGTTCTGCAAGGAGAGCAGGTGCGTGTGATTGCCAATCGCGGCAGCAATCCCTTCCAGCGCTGCCTTGGTGTGGAACGTCTTGGTAAACACCAGCACCAGGTCGACCGGTTCGTCGACGTCGGCAGGCAAGGCGGCGCGGATTGTCAGGCGCTCCACGCCGCTGCGCAGGTCCACTTCCAGGCCGTCTGCATTGATGGCGCTGACGTGCTCTGCGTTAACGTCGACCAGTGTGACCTCGGCACCCGCGCGGTGGAAGGCCGCACCGAACAGGCAGCCCATCGCACCCGAACCGAGAACCGCGACCTTCATGCCCTGTCTCCCCGTATGACATCTCCCAGGAATCCGCCTGCCAACAGCATCAGCAGCTTGGAATCGATGGCGGTGCCGCGTGCCCGTTCGGCGGCGACAAAGTCGTTGATCTGCGCAATCGGCACGCGGTGGACGGTAATGTTCTCGCCTTCAATGCCGCCGCCTGCGCCGACCTTCGTCAGCCCTTTGGCAAGGTAGACGGTGAAGCTCTCCGTGGTCATGCCGGGGCTGGAGAAGAACTCGCCAAGATCGGTCCAGCTATCGGCGCGATAGCCGGTCTCCTCCTCCAGCTCGCGCCTGGCGCTTTCGATCGGGTCTTCGCTTTCCTTGCCTTCCTCGTCACCGATCAGGCCGGCCGGCATTTCGAGGCAATTGCGCGCGATGGGGATGCGGTACTGTTCGACCAGCACGACGTTATCGCCATCGATCGCCAGGATCACTGCGGCCCGGATATTGCGCGCGCGGCTGGCGTATTCCCAGCGCCCCCGCTTCCTGGCGACGATCCACTTGCCTTCCCAGGCAATCTCTTCGGGTGCATTGGCGTCAGGCGTAGTCATGGCTGCCCGCGCTATCTGAGGGTTACAGTTCGATCAAGCGGTCCGGCAGTTCGTTGCGGTCGTCGTCGGCGCGCGGGAAGTGCTGCGACAGCACCTTGCCCACGTCACGCACGCCGGCAGCGATGCCCTCGGCGATGCAGCCCTTGCGGATTTCGTCGAGCATGTCGGCCATGGCTTCGCCCCAGACTTCGGGATCGACCTTTTCGTGGATCGGCTCGTCGGCGACGATTTCGGCGCGGTGCTCGCGCATCGACAGGTACAGCAGCACGCCGGTGCGGCCATGGGTGCGGCCATCGGCGCCGACTTTGAAATTGCGGATAGCCCGCTCGCGCACGCGCTGCGATTTTACCGGGGCGGGGACGAGGAAGAAGCGTACGGCGGGGATCAGCTGCACCAGCCACATGACGACGAAGGCGATCAGGCCCAGCGCGATGGTCATGCTGGCGGTTTCGCCGGTCGTCCATTCATGTTCCCAGCCGCCCACGAGCCTGTCCCAGAAATCGAGGAAGGGCCTGGGCAGGGCAGCAAACACGCTCATCGCGGTGAAAGCGGCCACTGCCGCCCAGAACAGGGCAATGTCGGAATAGCCGTCGGAGGCCTCGGCGAGGACGGGCACGATCTCGCCACTGGTGGTGAGTTCGGCCTCTGCCACCGCATCGGAAACGATCGTATGCTGGGCTTCGTCCAGGATAGGCATGTCACCAGCCTCCCGAGGCGCCGCCGCCTCCGAAAGAGCCACCGCCGCCGGAGAAGCCGCCGAAGCCGCCGCCTCCGCCGCCCCAGCTGCTGCCGCCGGAGCCGCGTGCGATGGCCTTGCCGGCTTCCCACAGCATGATGTCGCCCACCACGCCGCCAACACCGCCGCGCCGATAGCGCCGGCCCCTGCCGCCGATCATGGGCAGGATGAAGAAGAAAAAGATGAAGCCCAGCCAGATCAGCGTGCCGATGGGGAAGCCCCCGTCGCTCTGTCTCTGCTGGCTGGCCTGCTGCGCGACCTGCGCTGCTTCTTCGGGCGGCAATTCAAGCTGGGTGATGATCTGGCCTGCCGCCCATTCGATCCCGCCGGAAAAATCGCCATTGCGGAAGTAGGGTTTCATGCCCTCGATGTATTCGAAGGCAAGGCCGTCGGGGATTACCGCTTCCAGCCCATAACCGACCTCGATCCGCATGCGCTTTTCATTGGGGGCGACCAGCAGGATGATGCCGTCGTTGCGCTCTGCATCGCCAAGACCCCATTCGCGGCCAAGCTGGTATCCGTAATCGGCGATGTCGTAGCCATCGAGCGTGGGCACAGTGGCGATCACGAACTGGCGCTGGTTGCGCTCCTCGAATTCGTCGAGCTGCTGCGTGAGGCGCGCCTCGGTCGCCGCATCGATGATATTGGCCTCGTCCACCACGGGCGCAGTGCCGCGTTCGGGGAAGGCAGGCTGGGCAGCAGCCAGGCTCGCCCAGCCCAGCGCCACCAGAACGCTGAGCAGGACGAGGACGTGCCGCAAGGGCAGGCGGGTTCGGGCTGCGGAGATCACTCGCTGCGCATGTCGAGCGTGGGAGCGACTTCGGCGCCTTCGGTGGCAGCCTCGTACGGCACCATCGGTTCCGCGCCGTGAATGATGTTTGCGCCGATGGTATCGGGGAAGGTGCGGATCGTGGTGTTATACTGGCGCACCGCCTCGTTATAGTCGCGGATGGCCACGCGCACGCGGTTCTCGCTACCTTCGATCTGCGTCATGAAGCGGCCGAAGTTTTCCTGGCTGCGCAGCTCGGGATACTGCTCCACCGAGACCAGCAGGCGCGACAGCGCGCTGCCCAGCTGATTTTGCGCGGCCTGGTACTGCGCCATCTTTTCCGGGTCGCCCAGGTCTTCGGCATCGATCTGGATTTCCGGACGGGTGGCAGAGGCGCGCGCCTCGATCACGCCCTGCAGCGTCTCGCGCTCCTGCTCGGCAGAGCTCATCACGATTTCCTGCAGGTTGGGGATCAGGTTGGCACGTTCCTGGAACGCGGCCTCCACATCGGCCCACTTCGCCTTGGCGTTCTCTTCGGCGGCGGGCACCGAATTGATGCCGCAGGATGCCAGCGCGATGGTGCCGACGATAAGGGTGGCCGCCTTGGCCAGACGAGTGAACATGCCCGTGAATCCTCCGATGAACTTGGTGTATTGGAGATATAGCACGGCCATGAGCCTGTTCAAGGCGAGCACGGCGCACTTGTAAGAATTGCAAGGGTTTGGCAAACCTGTCGAAGTTTTAACCATACGGACGGGAAGGGACGCCCCAATGCTCAAGGACTTCAAGGAATTCATTGCCAAGGGCAATGTGATGGAACTGGCCGTCGCGGTCATCATCGCCGGGGCCTTTGCCCTGATCGTGGCCAGCATGACGGCCGACCTGATCATGCCGATCGTCGGTGCGATCTTCGGCAATGTCGATTTCAGCGACAAGTACATCGTGCTGGCGGGCGCCGAACTGGTGGAGCCGGGCATGTCGCTGGAGGCTGCGCGCGAAGCCGGGGCCAACGTGCTGGCCTGGGGCAACTTCGTCTCCACCGTGATCAACTTCCTGATCCTGGCTTTCGTGATCTTCCTGCTGGTGCGCTATGCCAAGCGGGTGCAGGAACGCTTCGAGAAGGAAGAGGAAGCGGCAGCGCCGGAAGAGCCTGCCGGCCCGACCGAGCTGGAACTGCTCCAGGAAATCCGTGACGCGTTGAAGAAGTGAATTAGGGCGAACACCCACTTCATCCATACACTTCACATTAAGCGGGCAGGGCCTATATAGGTCTTGCCCGTTTTGGCGGGATATGGCGATAAAGTGCGCCGTGTAATAGGTACAGCGGACCCGGGGGCAGTACCCGGCGGCTCCACCACAATATGCTGGGAAACCAGCATTTTCTGACGGGGCCGAACCAGGATCGACGTGTGCTGAAAGACGGTGTTTTTGCTCGGGCTGAGTACCCCGTAAAACTGTTCAAAACACACAAGTGCCAACGATAACGAAGCACTCGCTATCGCTGCGTAATTTTACGTCCTAACGGACTGAATTTACAAAGCCTAAGCGCGGTTGGACCCACCGGGCAACAGAAGCGGATTCCGGGGCTCCGGGGGTAGCTAGCAACAGAAACCCCCACCTTCATTCAGCTGTATCGTTTCGCAAACCTGTGGAAGCCCCAGGTCACTCCGATCATTGCCGGAACTGTGACGAAGAAGAGGCTACGGTCGAATAACTCTTGTGCGGCGACCTCAATTCCGAGCGCCAAGGCGAACGGGATCCAGAAAACAACGAAATAGACGACGCACCCTTCTCGGCCTGAAGGGAAATAGCCCCAGCCGATACGGTCGAACAGTTTGTGCCGGGGCCTACTCAAGCCCCGTCAGCACCCGCCTTCAGCGCACCCTTTTCCGCTGCCTCATACTTCAGGCAGTCGAGGATCTTCGCGCCGCCCAGGAACACCGCGCCGCTGCAAGCCGCCATCAGCATCCAGCCGCCGTATCCGGGGAAGCGGTCAAGGTAGTGCGTGCCGCGGTCCATGGCGCCCAGCGCCAGGGCGTAGATGATGAGGTAGGCTTCCCAACGGGTCTTGATCACGAACAGTCGGGAAATCTTCTTCAGCATCGTTCACCTTTCTTAACCCGGAACTTCGCAAGCACCGTGCCAATGGCGCAATTGCGTGGTTTCCAAGGTTAATACAGGCGTAAGTGTAAGGCAAACCGACAGGGGGTCAGGCCAGGTTTCAGGCCAGCTCGGTGATCTCCAGCGCCTCCAGCAACTTGCCGCGTGCCGTGCGCACCTGGTCCGCCAGCGCCTCGCTGCCGATCTGGTCGGTATCGATGGTCTCGGGCCAGTATTCGGACACGATTGCTTCAAGCTTCGCCGCCTTGGCCTCGTCCAGCATGAAACGCGGGTCCACCGTGGCAGGATCGGCCACCACGCGCAGGCGCAGGCAGGCAGGGCCACCGCCGTTGGCCATCGACTGGCGCACGTCGACCACGTTGACGTGGCGAATGGGGCCGTTGCCCGCCAGCATGTCCTGCAGCCAGCTCCACACGTTCGTGTTGTCGCGACATTCCTCGGGCACCACCAGCGTCATCTCGCCGCTTGGCGGGGTGAGCAGCTGGGCGTTGAACAGGTAGGAGGTGATGGCATCTTCCAGGCTGACCCGGTCGGCAGGCACTTCCACCACCTGCGCACCGGGGCAGCGTTCGGCGATCGCGGCGTAGGTGCCGGCCGGGTCGGCAAAGGCCTGCTGGTGCGTGAACAGCACGCTCTCGTTGGCGACGGCCACCACGTCGTTGTGAAAGGCACCGGCCGCGATCGCTTCGCTAGCCTGTTCCACGAACAGGCAGCGTTCGGGATCGAGGCCATGCTTGCGCGCCACGATCCGGCTCGCCTGTTCGTGCTGGCGCGCGGGGAAGCGGCCACCGGACTTGCCATAGACGAACACTTCCAGCCCCGGCTCGCCATGGTGGCCGGCAAAGCGCATGTGGTTAGCCGCGCCTTCATCGCCGAAGCAGGGCGGCACCGGGCCATGTACGGCAAAGTGATCGCTGTCGGCGAAAGCCAATTGCAACTGCGCCAGCGTATCGGGCCATTCGTGGCTGCGGTGTGGCATGGTGACGAGGTTGGCCACGGTCAGGTGGCACTTGCCGTCTGCCGTGTCGGGCGCAGGCGAGACGGTGGCGGCGTTGGCCGTCCACATCGAACTGGCCGACCAAGCGCCCGCCACCAGCGCGGGATCGGTGGCCTCGTCCGCCGCCAGCTGTTCCAGCCAGCCCGTGTCGGGCCGGGGCAAGGGCAGGAAGAAGCCCTGCGCCAGCCCCATGGCCATGTTGCCGCGCATTTTGGCAATGCCCTGCAAGGCGGCTGCACGCGGATAGCTGGTCGCGCCCGCGTTGCGGGTCGCGGCAAGGTTGCCAAGGCTGAGGCCGGCGTAGTTGTGGCTGGGCCCGACGATCCCGTCGAAATTGATTTCCTGCAGGGTCATCGTCCGATGCTCCACACTGTATCGCCCTTGCCGATGCGCAGCGCTTCTGCCGCGCGGGAATCGATGGCCAGGCCGCCATCGCGAAACTCGCGCGCGCCATAACAGCAGCGGAAATCCTTGAACTGGCCCGTGGCGATCAGCGCCTTTTCGCCTTTTTCCAGCTCGTCATCCACCACCTCGCCATGGTGAGCGTCGGCGATGGAGCGGACCTTGTCGGTCTCTGCCAGCATCGTGGGGCCGCCATCGAAGATGTCGACATAGCCCTGGTAGGAGAACCCTTCGTTCTCCAGCATCCGCATGGCCGCGCGGCCGCTGGGATGGGGCAGGCCAATCACCTTCTTCGCCTCTTCGCCCAGCATGGCGATGTAGACCGGGTGCTTTGGCATCAGGTCGGCGATGAACTGGTTGCCGTGGATGGCGTTGAACTCGTCCGCCTGCTGAAAGCTCATGCCGAAGAACTTGCCGCCGATCGCATCCCAGAAAGGCGAGCCGCCGCGTTCGTCGATGATGCCGCGCAGTTCGGCCAGGATGCGGTCGCCAAAGCGATGGCGGTGCGCGGCGATGAACAGGTAACGGCTGCGCGCCAGCAGCATGCCCAGCCCGCCCGCGCGTTCGCCGGGATGCAGGAACAGGCCGCCCACCTCGCTGGTGCCGCCCAGGTCGTTCACCAGGCTCAGCAGTTCGGCGGTGACGGTGCGATCCAGTTCCTTGGAGTACTGCGTCAGCGTGCTGATGCGGTAGGAATAGAACGGGTACTGGTGGCCGACGGCGGTGAACAGCTGGCAGGTGCCGCGCACCTCGCGGCTTTCGGTGTTTTCCAGCACCAGCACGAAGGTTTCGCCCACGATCTCCTCGCCCTCGCGGGTAAAGGCAGCTTCCGATCCTTCCAGCTTGGCTCTCAGCGAATTGCGGTCGGGTGGCAGGTTGGTGAAGCCGCCGCCGGTCAGCTTGGCCATTTCGTAGAGGTGCTGCAGGTCACCTTCCGTGGCGGGGCGGATCACGAAGCTCAAAGCATGTCTCCGGTAGCAAGGCGGTGAAGGACGATGGCGGACAGTTGTGCCCTCTCTGTCAGCGATGGCGCAATCATGAATTCGTGCGGCGAATGGATCTTGCCGCCGCGCACACCCATGGTGTCCACAACCGGCACGTGATTGGCGGCGATATTGTTGCCGTCGCACACGCCGCCGGTCGCTTGCCAGCCGATGGTCTGGCCAAGGGCTGCGCCGGTATCGCGCACAAGGTCGAACAGCTTCTGTGCCTTCGCATCCACCGGCTTTGGCGGGCGCGAAATGCCGCCGTGCAGCGCGATCTGCAGGTCATGCTCGCTGGAAAGCATGGCGATCAGGGCATTGAGATTACGCTCGAAATCCTCTTCCGCCTGCGTGGTCTTGGGGCGAATGTTGAAGCGCAGAACCGCGTGGTCGGGAACCACGTTGTTGGCTGCGCCCCCTTCGATTTTCGCCGGGTTGATGGGCAGCTCGGCGTGCTGCATCGCCTTAAGCCGCACCGCGCAATCGGCCGCCGCGACCACGGCATTGCGCCCGTCCTGCGGGTTGCGTCCGGCGTGCGCGCTCTTGCCGGTGAAGGTGAGCGTGTAGTTGCCGCTGCCCCCGCGTGCATGGGCCAGGGTTCCGTCCGGCAGGGCGCTGGGTTCATAGGTGAGGGCAGCGAACTTGCCGCGTGCCAGCTCGTCGATCAGCGCGGCGGAGGCGAGCGAGCCCGTCTCCTCGTCCGAATTGATCATCACGTCGTAGCCGATTCCGGCGGCAGCCTGGCTGTTCTCCAGCGCCATCAGCGCCTCTGCGATCACCGCGATGCCGCCTTTCATGTCTGCCGTGCCGGGGCCGTTCAGCGTCTCGTCGTCAAGCCATTCCAGCGACTGGAAGGGGTGATCGACCGGAAACACCGTGTCCATGTGCCCGGTCAGCAGGAAGCGACGCTCCGCTTCGGGCCGCACCGAGCAGACAAGGTGCTGGCCGTGCGGTTTTTCCACCTCGTGCCCTTCGGCATCGACCACGGTAACGGGTGCCGGATCGCGCAACGTGACTTCGCCTGGAAGGGCCGAAAAGGCATCGGCCAGTTCCTGCGCCATGCGTGCCAAGCCGTCCAGGTTGCCGGTGCCGGAATTGATCGCCGCCCAGTCCTGCGTCCGCGAAAGCATGCGCTGCTGGTCTATCTTGGCGGTAAGGTCGCGCTCGATCTGGGAAAGTGGTTGCATAACAAACCACATGACCTCTCGCGCCGGGCATTGCAACTGCCGCCAATCCGCGCCGGGGCTGCGTAAACGTGCTTTACCAAGCCCTAACGCTTTCTGCTTAGGTAGCGGGATCGAGTTTTTCGCATGGGAAGCGTGATGCTGGCGAATGCTAAACAGTCGAGAGCCGATGATCGCGAAACAGTGATGTTGCGCGCGAAGGTCGTCGATTCGCGCGGAACCCGCGAGGCGCGCATTTCCGATGTCAGCGCACGCGGCCTTCTGGGCAACATGGAACAGCCGCCGCAGCGCGGCGAGTTCATCAATATCCATTTCCCCGCGCGCGAAGTTGCAGGGCAGGTGCGCTGGGTGAACGGTCGCCAGTTCGGCGTGCGCCTGCGCGAGCGGGTCGACGCGGCATCGCTCACCAGCGGGCGCCGCCCGCGCCAGGTGGCCAAGCCCATCGCGGTCGAGGCGGAAGAGGACATGTCGCTGAAAGGCACGATCATCGCCTATGCCGTGCTGGGCCTGACGGCGCTTTCCACCGCCTACCTGATCGTGACCTACGTTATCTTCTGATCGCCCATCGCGCGGGCCACGTTCACGAAATCCTCGACAGACAGCGTCTCTGCCCGGCGGGTGGCGTCGATATCGCATGCTGCCAGCGCCTCCAGCGCGCCGGGCAGGCCCTTCAGGCTCTGGCGCAGCATCTTGCGGCGCTGGCCAAAGGCTGCCTCGGTCAGCCGTTCGAGGACCCTGGCCGAGACGCCTTCGGGCGCGGGCTTGGGCACGACATGGACAATCGCGCTCATCACCTTGGGCGGCGGGGTAAAGGCGCTGCGGTGCACCTTCATCGCCAGCTTCGGCACGGCGCGCCACTGGGCGAGCACGGCCAGCCGACCGTAGGCGCTTGTGCCGGGCCTGGCGACGATGCGCTGGGCGACTTCCTGCTGGAACATCAGCGTCAGGCTGGTCCATACAGGTGGCCAGGCCTCGCCACCCATCCACCGCGTGAACAGCAGCGTGCCGATATTGTAGGGCAGGTTGGCCGCCACCGCGAAGGGTTCGCCCATCAGCTCGGCATGGTCGACGGCGGGGGCATCGTCCTCCACCACGCGCAGCTGGCCGGGGAAAGCCTGCTGCAGTTCGGCCAGCGCGGGCACGCAGCGGCTGTCCCGCTCTATCGCTGTAACCCGCGCGCCTGCGCGCAGCAGGGCGCGGGTGAGGCCGCCGGGACCGGGACCGATTTCCAGCACCGCCTTTTCCGCAAGGTCACCGGGAATGGCGACGATGCGATCCAGCAATTGTTCGTCCAGCAGGAAGTTCTGTCCCAGCGCCTTGCTGGCCGAGAGGCCGTGGGTAGCGATTACCTCGCGTAAGGGCGGCAGGTTCATGCCAGCGCCGCCCGCATTGCGGCGATCTCGCCCGCCATGCGGATCGCGGCGATCATCGCCTCGGGGCGGGCCACGCCCTTTCCGGCAATGTCGAAAGCCGTGCCATGATCGGGCGAAGTACGCACGATCGGCAGGCCCAGCGTCACGTTCACGCCTTGGTCGAAGTCAAGCGCCTTCAAGGGCACCAGCGCCTGGTCGTGATACATGGCGATGGCGACATCGTAAGTGCCGCGCTTGTGTGGGGCGAACAGTGTGTCGGCGGGATGTGGGCCGGTGGCATCGTTGCCTTCGGTGCGCAATTGCGCGATGGCCGGGGCGATCACGTCGATTTCCTCGCGACCCATGCGCCCGTCCTCGCCCGCGTGGGGGTTGAGTCCGGCGATAGCGATGCGCGGGTGCTCGATGCCGAAATCGGTGTGCATGGCGCGCGCGACAATGCGGCTGCGTGCCACGATCAGGTCCTTGCTCAGGCGGCCCGGCACGTCGGCCAGCGCGCAATGGACGGTCATCGGCACGGTGCGCAAGCTGGGGCCGGCCAGCATCATCACCGCATCCTCGCGCGCCATGCCGCAGGCGTCGGCGCAGAACTCCGTCTGGCCGACGAAGGCGGGATCGATGGCAGCGATGGCGGACTTGGCCACCGGGCCGGTGACCACGCCACTGCACTCGCCGCGCAGCACTAGGGCCACGGCTTCGCGCAGGGCATCGAGGGCAATCTGTGCAGAATGCCTGTCAGGCTCACCCGGACGACAGGCTGCGTCTGCCTCTCCCACCACCACGAAGGGCGGCAGGCCAAGTTCGTCTCGACGCGCGCTGATCTGCGCGATCAGTTCGGGGCCGACTCCCGCCGGATCGCCAAGGCTGACCGCAAGGGGAAGCGTCACCGGATCAATCGTATTCGATCACCGCATCGCGGCGAAGGTCGCGCAGGTAACGCTGGGCGCGGCGGTTGACGCGCTCGTCTTCCAGCTGCGCCATGATCTGGTCGGTGTTGGGCCCTTGCGTTTCCTCCGGGTCGTCACGGCCGCACAGCATCAGCACGCGGATGCCTTCGGAGAGGTCGCCAAAGGGCGGGGTGGTCTGGCCCACGTTCATCTGCAGCATCACGTTCTGCAGCGCCTCGGGCAGCTGGCGCACCTGGATCTGGTCGTTGTCCACCGTCTGCGCGCCGATGGCGGCAGCACGCAGGTTGGCATCGCCGCAGCCGTTCATCGATTCCACCGCCTCGACAAAGGCCGCACCGCGTTCCTCGGCCTCGGCCTGACTGATGCCTTCGGGGAAGGTAATGGAAATCTGCTTGAGGCTGAGCACGGCATCGCGCGGGTCGGCCATGCCGATCTGGCGCTGGTCGATCATCAGCAGGATGGAGAATCCGCCGGGAATTTCCAGCGGACCGACCAGCTGGCCGGGCTGCATCTGCGCGGCGGCTGCTTCCAGCGTGGGCTGCTGCAGCTGTTCCAGGCGAATCCAGCCAAGGTCACCGCCGACAATCGCGCTGGAGGCCTGCGAATACTGCCGCGCATAGGCGACGAAGCTGCCACCGGCGCGCAGCTGTTCGATGATCTGGTTGGCATTGGCCAGCACCTGGTCGCGATTGGCGCTGTTGGCGGCAAGGTAGATTTCGCCAAGCCGATATTCGGTGGTCCCGCGCGAGGCGTTCAGGCGCTCGACCAGTTCGTTAACCTCGCCTTCGGAGACGTTGACGAAGGGCTGCACGTTGCGGCGCAGCAGCCGGTCCCAGGCCAGTTCGCCCTGGATCTGCCGTTTGATCGAACGCGGCGAGGACCCGATCGAGGTGAGGTAGGCGTCCAGCTCTTCCACGCTCATGCCGCGACCTTCCCGGGCGAAGCGTTCATAGGCCGCGTCGACCTCTTCCGCAGTCACTTCCATGTCCTGCGCGGCGGCTTCCTGCACCTGCAGCGTTTCGTCGATCAGGTTGCGCAGCACCTGCAGACGCAGGCGCTGGATTTCTTCCTCGGGCAGCTCGGTTTCCTGTGCGGAAAGGATCAGCGCCACGCGGTGATCGACATCGGTGCCGGTGATGATGTTGCCATTGACGCGCGCAGTTGCGCGGCGGACGTTGGGATCGGTCGGCTCGACAATGAAGGAAATATCGTCGGGCAGGTTGAAAGCGTCGGAACCGGCCACCTGCACGCCTTGTGCCTGGGCTGTGCTTGCCAGCGAAAGGGCGCCAATGGCGGCTGCGGAATATTTCAGGACTTTGGTCGCGAAGACGATCACTTGGGGTACCTTGTCTTGTCTGTGGGGCCTTATCGAAAGGCGCCCGAATGTAGGGCCGTACCATGGCAAAACGCGGCTTAACCCTAGCTGAGCCGCGTTCTCCTAGCCAAATGTCCGGGCGCTGCCAATGCGCTGCGGCAAAACCTAGTTGAAGCCCAGGTTTCGCAGGTTGAAATAGAGGCGGAAGCTGCTGCCCGACTGGGCGTCTGCCAGCTGGATGTAGTCGCGCCGCCAGGTGAAGCCGAATTCCAGGCAATCGTCGGCATAGGCTATGCCAAGGCGCGTGCGCAGCGGCTCGAACCCGTCGGCCTGCAGGGTCGGGTCCTCGGTGCGGTCGGTCAGGTTGACCACGGCAGAGCCGAATACCGACCAGTGATCGGCAAAGGCCACGCGGCCCGCCACGCGGATTTCCTCGCGATCCTGCAAGTCTTCCAGCGTGAAATCGATATCGCGGTTGAGCTGCAGGTACCCCACTTCGAGGTAGGTCCGGTCGCTGCCCACGGTCGCGTCCACCTCGTTCCGGCGGACGGCGAGGTTATCCTTGTCGAGGCGAAAGCGGTGCGTGAACTTCAGGAAGTCGCGATAGCGGAGTTCGGTACGGCCGACGATATCGGAAAACTGCTCGTTCAGGCCGGTGCCGTCGGGGAACAGTGCCAGTTCGTCGGTCAGGCGGTAGGACTGGCCGACCGTGGTATGCAGCCGCCAGCCTGGGAAATTGGCCTGCCAGTCGACGCCGTAAGTCACGCGCACGCCGTCTTCCACCCGATCGTAGCCGGGGAAGCGGTTGAGCGCGAAGAGGTTGGAATCCTCCAGATCGATGGCGCGGGCATCCTCGTTGGGAATATCGAGGTTGCGGATCGTGGGCGATGCCACCAGCTGCACGCGCGGGGTGAGGATCTGCGATCCGCCCAGGAATTCACCGATGAAGGGCCACTTGATGTCAAGCGCAGCCGTTGCCACGCCGCGCGTCTGCCAGCCTTCCTGTCCGCGATAGCTTTGCACCGTGGTCAGCAGGTTTTCGTCCGAGTGATAGATGTCGCCCCGCACCAGCGCGGTCAGCGTCACTTCCTGGCCCATCGACGTGATCCGGCGAAGGTCCCACCGGGCGCGAGCAAAGGCACGCTGCGTATCCTGCCCTTCCGCCCGGGTGATGGCCAGCGTGTTGGCCTGCAATTCCACCGCGCCGCCCAGCACCGGGTCTTCCAGCCGGTAACGCGCATCGATCAGCGGCAAGGCCAGCGGCACCTGGCCCTGGTCGGTGCTGACCAGCAGGGCCTGCGTGGCCCAGCCGGCGATGGAGACATAGGAATTCTCGTCCTGCCGCGTCAGCTCGACCACCGAGCGGATACGATCCTCGCGGCTGACGTCGTAACGGCGCAGGAAAGTCCGGTCGCTGGCGTAGCGGATCGATCCTTGCGCGGTCCAGTTCTCGTCCAGCTGGAAGCGCCCATTGGCGAAGAAGTAACCGCGCACGTCTTCTTCGGTGGTGGCGACGGTGGAATTGAGCGGGATGCGCGTGCCGTAGGTGGCATAGGCGGTGACCTGGAAGGCGCCGTTGTCTGTCAATTGGCGATACTGGCCCGAAATCATCGGCGCCGCCTCGGTAAAGATATAGCCCGTCAGCGTCAGGTCGCGGTTGTCGGCGATGCGCCAGTAATAGCTGTCGGAAATCTCTATGCCGTTGGAGGCGGTGAGGCCGATATCGGGCACGAAAAAGCCCGAATTGGCGCGCCCGTCTGCCCGCACCGTAAGGCCTGGCAAGGGCAGCACACGGGCACCGAACAACTCTAGGTAGGCACCGCGGAAGCGGATGCGGGCGGTTTCCTCGTCATAATAGACGCGCTCTGCCGTCACTCGCCAGCTGGGGCTGGCATCGCACCCGTCGGCATCGACCACCGCACACGAGGAATAGACCGCGCGGGTCAGTTCGATATCGCCGCCCTCGGCACGGGTGGCCTGCTCTGCCGCCAGCCTGCCGCCCTGGCGGAAGGCCAGCAGCAGGTTGTCCATCGCGCCGGCTTCCAGCTCCTCGGTCAGCACCAGTCGATCGGTAAACAGCTGGTTGCCGTCCTCGTCCACCAGACGGATGGAGCCGGTGGCGACGATTTCGCCGGTCAGGCGATTCCAGCTGACGGCATCGGCGCGCACCGACTGGTCGCCCGAGCGCAGGATCACGTTGCCCGCAGCGGTGATGGTGTCGGAGTCCTGGTCGTAGCGAATCTCGTTCGCTTCGAAGGCAATCTCGCGCGGGGCCTGCGGTTCGCCTGCTTCTGTCGGCGGCTGGGCAGCGTCCTGGGCAAGCGCTGGCTGCGCGCCGCACAGGGCAAGCGCCACCACTGCGCCGGCAAGGGGCGCACGGAGCGAATTTGCTGGCAATGCGGGGCGCAGGCCGGGGAGCATGGCTTGCCTATTGCACCACGCGCACGTAATCGCAACGCCAGCTTTGGCGCGCCGCGACCGGCTGCGCTGGAAAACAATACAATCCCATTGGAGCCCCCGATCTATGGATATCGAATTTCGCGATTCACTTGATGCAAAGAGCCCGCGCGTCGTCGCCCGCATCGTGGAGCAGGACAAGCTGCCTGCCGACCTGCCGATGGCGATCAGCGAAGGGGCAGCCGCCACCCGCTTTTTCGGCAAGCCGGGGCAGGTGTTCGACGGTTTCGCGGAAGAGGATGGCAAGCTGGTGCGCCTGGCGCTGGCGGGCGCGGGCAAGAAAAGCGCCGAAGGGCGCCACGCCGCGCTGGAACGCGCCGGCGCTGCGTTGGCGGCAAAGTACCTGACCAGCGGCGAGACCGCGATTGCCATCGATGCCGAGACCAGCGGCCTCGATGCCGAGGAAACCGCCGCCGTGCTGATGGGCGCACGTCTGCGCGCCTGGCGCTGGGACCACTACCGGACCAAGCTGCGCGACGAACAGAAGCGCACGCTGACCAAGGTCGTCGTCATCGGCGCGCCCAAGGGCACGGCAGCCGAGTGGGAAGACGCGCAGGCCGTGGCCCGCGGCGTGGAATTCACCCGCGAGCTGGTGGCCGAGCCGGCGAACGTGATTTACCCCGAAAGCTTTGTGGCGCGCTGCCAGGAACGCTTCAAGGGCACCGGCGCGAAGCTGGTGGTGCTGGACGATGCGGCGATGGAAAAGCTGGGTATGGGCGCGCTGCTGGGCGTCGGGCTCGGCTCCGAACGTCCTTCGCGCCTGCTGGCCATCGAATGGATGGGCGGCAAGAAGAACGAAGCGCCCACCGCGTTCGTCGGCAAGGGCGTGACCTTCGATACCGGCGGTATCTCGATCAAGCCCGCGCCCGGCATGGAAGACATGAAGTGGGACATGGGCGGTGCCGGCGCCGTGGCCGGGGCCATGCTGGCGCTGGCGCTGCGCAAGGCCAAGGCCAACGTGATCGGCGTGTGCGGGCTGGTGGAAAACATGCCCGACGGCAAGGCCATGCGCCCCGGCGATATCGTCACCTCGATGTCGGGCCAGACGGTGGAAGTGCTCAACACCGATGCCGAAGGGCGGCTGGTGCTGTGCGACGCGCTGACCTGGGTGCAGCAGGAGTACAAACCTGCCCGTATCGTGGACCTGGCCACGCTGACCGGCGCCATGCTGATCGCGCTGGGGCACGAACATGCCGGGCTGTTCTCCAACAACGACAAGATCTCCGACGAACTGCTGCACGCCGGCAAGCAGGCGGGCGACAAGCTGTGGCGTTTCCCGCTGGCCCCGGAATACGACAAGCTGCTCGACAGCCCGATTGCCGACATGAAGAACATCGGCGGGCGTTACGCCGGCTCCATCACCGCCGCGCAGTTCCTGGGCCGCTTTATCGAGAACGACACGCCCTGGGCGCATCTCGATATCGCGGGCATGGTCTGGGCCACAAAGCCCGGCGCCACTTGGGACAAGGGCGCAACCGGCTACGGCGTGCGTCTGCTCGATCGCTTCATCCGCAATACGACCGAAGCGTAAGGGCGCGCCCAATGGCAAAGATGCGGCGCAAATCGGACTTGCCGTCAAAGATTTGCGCCGCCTGCGGCCTGCCGTTTGCCTGGCGCAAGAAGTGGGAGCGCGACTGGGAAAACGTGCGCTACTGTTCCGAGCGCTGTAAACGGTCGAAGGGGAAGGGATCATCACAATGAGGGTCGACTTCTATCTCCTCTCCTCCGATCCCGCGCCTGCCGCCGTGGCCCTGCTGGCCGGCAAGGTGCGGCAGGCGGGTGAGCGGCTGCTGGTGGTGGCGGACGACCTCGCCTTGCTGGAGGAAACCAGCAAGACCTTGTGGGAAGCCGACCCCGAGGCCTTCCTCGCCAACGGCATCGCCGGGGACGAGCACGATGCGGTGCAGCCGATCCTGCTGTCGGGCGATGTCGATCCGGCCAACGGTGCGGGCTTCCTGCTGATCGCCGACGGCGTCTGGCGCGAACCGGGCGAGCACTTCAAGCGCGTGTTCTACCTGTTCGACCAGGATACGATTGCCGGTGCGCGGCAGACCTGGAAGGCGCTGCAAGACCGCGAGGGGCTGGAACGCAAGTTCTGGAAACAGCAGGACGGGCGCTGGGTCGAAGGGCCTTGACGCTGGCGCCTTCCCGGCAGACATTCGCCTGGCTTTTTCGAGGGGAAGGGATCACCATGCGCAAAGTCTCCGTAATCAGTGCCGCGACCGGCGCCCTGCTGCTGGCCGCCTGTGGCAGCTCCGACGAAGGCACGATTGTAACCGAAGATGGTGAGACCGTGGAATACGATGTCGATGGCGATGGCGGCGACGCGCAGATCACCATGCGCGGCGAGGATGGCGAGGAAGTGGTCATCAATTCCGGCAGCGGAGCCAGCGGTGCCGACCTGCCCGATGGCTATTCGCTCTATCCGGGGGCCAGCGTGGTCAGCACGGCCACCATCAACCAGGCCGATGGGCAGGGCACCATGGTAATGATGCAAAGCGATGCCTCGCCCGAGGACATGGTCAGCTTCTATCGCAACCAGGCCGAAGGTGCGGGGATTACCATCCAGATGGAAATGACGACCAACGGCAACGCCATGATTGCCGGCGAAGGCGAAGGCGGCACCAGCTTCAGCTTCAACGCCACGCCGTCGGATGACGGCACGCTGGGTCAACTGATGGTGGGCCGCGAGCTGAACTGACGGGCGCCAGTTCGGCACTGTTGATTGTTGCAACCAGTGCAAGCCCGCTTGCCCTGCGCAGGCGGGGGCGCTAGTGGGCGCGCGAAATCACAAAACACTGCATTTTCGCAAAGGAACATCCCATGGCGGTTACCCGCACCTTCTCGATCATCAAGCCCGATGCGACGCGTCGCAACCTGACCGGCGCGGTCACCAAGATGCTGGAAGAGGCCGGCCTGCGTGTCGTCGCTTCCAAGCGCATCCAGATGAGCAAGGAACAGGCCGAAGGCTTCTACGCCGTGCACAAGGAACGCCCCTTCTTCGGTGAACTGGTGGAATTCATGACCAGCGGCCCGGTGGTGGTGCAGGTGCTGGAAGGCGAAGACGCCGTGGCCCGCAACCGCAAGGTGATGGGTGCGACCAACCCGGCCGACGCCGACGAAGGCACGATCCGCAAGACCTTTGCCGAAAGCATCGAGGCGAACTCTGTCCATGGGTCGGACAGCGACGAGAACGCCAAGATCGAAATCGATTTCTTCTTCAAGCCCGAAGAGATCGTCGGCTAACTTCCTTAGACAGAACGTTAACGGCTTTTGGATTCCCCTCGACCGGTGGTATAAACCCCACGGGTCGCAGGGGAATTTCGCTTTTTTGCGTTAGTTTTCCGGCGATTCGCGAGCCAAGTGATGCGAAGGCGGGAGATTGCCGGTGTTCCGGTGGCGCAAACCATCTCCGGTGGAAACGGTGCAGGAATTCATCACGGCGATGAATAACCGCGACTTCGCGCAGGTGGAAAAACTGCTGGATCCCGATTTCCGCATGATCGACAACGCCAACAAGGAACTTCGCGGTATCGAACCGTGCATGGCCATGTTTCGGCGGGTTACCGAACTCGCGCCCGATTACCGGTTGAACGCGAAGTCCATCGTCGAGCGGGGCGAGGATATCCTCGTCTCCGGCGATGCCGATACCAGCAGCCCGGAAATGGCCAGTGCCACCCAGTGGCGCGCGCGCGCCAGTGCAGGCAAGCTGCGCGAATGGCAAAGCTACAGCAACACGCTGACGCCATCGATGATCGCGATGGTGCAGTCTTCCTACAAGTAAGGCGCAGGACTGATCAGGCTTCGGCGAAGGCCTGGTAGAACTGCGCGTGGGTGCGGTGCTTGCCTTTGGCCGCACGGCCCTGTTCGGCGCGCATGGCATCCATGGCGGCAGGTGTCAGTTGCATGCCAAGATCGGCATAGATGCGGGCGGCCTCGGCTTCCCAGTTGGCATTGAGGGCATCGAATTCGACCACCGAAAGCGGGCCATCGAATGCTGTCAGGGCGTCGTCCATGCGCTGCTGCCGCAGGGCGATCTTGCGAGAGACTTCGCCCTCGATCCAGGCGTAGTCGACCGCATCGCTCTGCATTGCCATTTGGTTTGCCACCAGCGAGGCCGCGCTGCGCGCCAGTTCGTGTTCGCAGCGTCGTGTCAGCACCACGCGGGCATCGGGGAACTGTTCCAGCAGGGTGGGCAGGTCTTCGGCGAACTGGGGCACCTTCAGCACTCGCGGGCGGTGGGCATTGCCGTGCCATGCGGCATCGGTGCGCAGCATCCGCGCGAACTCGCGATAGACGGGCGCGGCATCGCGCGCTTCGCTGAACGCGGTGAAAGTGGGTATGCGCCACTGCGCCTCGTAAGCGCAATGATCCAGCGCGGCTGCCAGCCAGCCCAGTTCCTCGTCTGCGCGGGTGACGCCGAAGGGGTGGATCGCATCCAGCCACGGGTCGAGCGCGCGGGCGAAGACCAGCGACAGGGCAGACCATGCCGGGCGCGTGTCGGGCGAGCGCGGGACGGGGTGCCAGCTGTCGCAAAAACGGGTGGCGGCCAGCGCCGGATCTGCAGCCAGCAGGCGATGCACGCGGGTGGTGCCGCTGCGCATGTGGCCAACCACGATGATCGGCGGTGCCAGCGGCGTTTCCAGCATTGCAGGCTCCAGCTGCCACAGTGCGCCCAGTTCCAGCCGCTGGCGGATCGCCCGCACCAGCTGGCCGTGCGCCATGGTCAGGCCCAGCGGGTTGAGCTGCGCCTCTGTGGCGAGGGTTTCGGCCAGCACGCCCAGTCGCAGGCGGAAATCGGTCATGTCGGCCTCGCTCCGCGGCCCCTGTTCGCCTGCTGCCGGGGCATCGCGCAGGGCCTTGGCCCACAGCGCCTCGGGATCGAGCGAGGGGCGCTCACTCAGCCCCTTGCGCCAGGCTTTTTCAAGCCAGCCGTTCACCCGGTCGACGCGGGTTGAACGGGCGAGGGGATGCGGGCGCGGGGGCAGGCTCATCGGTCAGAATTCATCCGCTGCATCGAGCAGTCTTGTCAACCGCTTGGGGGCCACGGATCGCCAGCTTCGCGTCAGCCATTCAGCGACATGATCCCAATCGACGCCGGGCCGGTTCAGGATGAGGCCTACCCACCCGCTGGCCCCGTAATAGGCGGGCTTGAAATAGGTATCCGGCGCGGTTTCGACGAGGCCCGCCAGTTCGTCCGGTCCACTGGTTTTCACCAGCACGGCGACATGCGGCTCGCCGTGATGCCGGTCGGTGAAATAAGCGAAGTACTTGCCGCTCTTGCCGCCGGTGCGCCAGCCTGGCGAGCCGTGGCTGTCGCGGCTTTCGGCTTCGGGCAGGGAGAGGGCGAGTTTGTTCACTTGCTCCAGTAACCAGTCGGCGCGGTAGTGGCGGCTGACATAGTCGGAGACCATGCGCGGGTAGAGCTGGTATTCGGCCAGGATCACCCGGTGGGCCAGGCTTTCGGGCGTGTCGCTGGGCAGGATGGCCACGGGCACCTGCCCCAGCAGCGGCCCGCCATCGAGTTCCGGCGTCACCACGTGGACCGAACAGCCGCCGAATTGCTCACCCGCCTCGATCGCGCGCTGGTGGGTGTCGAGCCCCTTGTACTTGGGCAGCAGGCTGGGGTGGGTGTTGACCATGCGGCCTTCCCAGCCTTGCACGAAATCCGCCGTCAGGATGCGCATGTAGCCGCACAGCGCGAGGTATTCGGCGCCGGATTCGCGCAGCGCGGCGTCCATGACCTGCTCGTGCGCGCGCCGGTCCATGCCGTGGTGATCGTGGGCAAAGGTGGCGATGCCTTCGGCAGCGGCTATCTTGAGGCCCGGCGCATCGGGATTGTTGCTGGCGACCAGCACGATTTCATAGGGGCAACCCGGCAGGCGCGACTGGAACAGCAGCGCCGACATGGTGGTGCCGTTGCCCGACAGCAGGCAGGCGATTTTCGCCTTCTGCTCAGGCATCGTGCTCGGCGACCCAGTCGGCCTTGGCAGACCATGTGCCTGCCGAGCCTTTCACGGTGCAGCCGCGCTGGCCTTCGACGATTTCGCCGATGCGGAACACGGTCTCGCCTGCTTCGCTGAGGGCCGAGGTCACCGTGTCGACCTTGTCCGGCGTTACCGCCAGCACCATGCCCACGCCGCAGTTGAAGGTGCGCGCCATTTCGCCCGGCTCGATATTGCCCTGTGCCTGCAGGAAGGCCATCAACCGCGGCTGCTCCCAGCTATCGGCGTCCACCACGGCGCGCGCGCCCTGCGGCAGGACGCGCGGCAGGTTTTCCAGCAAGCCGCCGCCGGTGATGTGTGCCAGCGCGTCGATGTGCCCCGCGCGCACGGTGGGCAGCAGGCTTTTTACATAGATGCGGGTGGGGGCGATAAGCGCGTCGATCAGCAACTGGTCCTGGTCGAACAGGGCCGGGCGGTCGAGCTTCCAGCCCTTGTCCGCCGCCAGCCGCCGCACCAGCGAATAGCCATTGGAATGGACGCCCGAGCTGGCCAGTCCCAGCAGCACGTGACCGGGCGCAACGCGCTCTCCGGTCAGCTGTTCGCCGCGCTCCACCGCGCCGACGCAGAAGCCGGCTAGGTCGTAGTCGCCTTCGGCATACATACCCGGCATTTCCGCCGTCTCGCCGCCGATCAACGCGCAGCCGGCCTGCTTGCAGCCTTCGGCGATCCCGGCAATCACGCGTTCGGCTATGCCGTTCTCCAGCTTGCCGGTGGCGAAGTAGTCGAGGAAGAACAGCGGCTCTGCCCCCTGCACGATCAGGTCGTTAACGCACATGGCGACAAGGTCCACGCCGACGGTGTCGTGGCGATCCATGTCGATGGCCAGCTTCAGCTTGGTGCCGACGCCATCGTTGCCAGCCACCAGCAGGGGGTCTTTGTATCCCGCCGCCCTGGGGTCGAAGAAACCGCCGAAGCCGCCGATCTCGCCGTCCGCGCCAGGGCGCATGGTGGCCTTCACCAGTGGACCGATGGCCTTCACAAGGCGATTGCCGGCATCGATCGAGACCCCGGCCTGTTCGTAGGTGTAGCTCTGCTTGTCCGAATTCATGCACCTGCCTTAGACTTTCGCGCTTGGAATTCCACTCGCCTTTCGGCAAAAGACCCGCGAATTCCCCGATGAACATCGTTTTACCCTCTCCCCGGCCCCTTTCGACCCGCCTGCCCACCGCCGTGGCGGTGCTGGCCTTTGTCCTGCTGGCCGCGCTCGCCGCAGTATCGCTGGTGGCGCAGGTCTCGGGCGATCGCGGCATCGCGCCGGTTGCCAGCAGCAGCGATATCGACGTGGGCGGGATCGAGGTGGACGTGCACGGCGACAGCGCGGAAGAGGCGCGCGCCAACGGCTGGCGCCAGGCGCAGCGGATCGCTTGGGAACGGCTGGATGGCCCGTCGATCCCCGATTCGCGGCTCGAATCACTGGTCGCGGCCATCGTGGTAGAGGAAGAGAACATCGGCCCGCGCCGCTATATCGCCCGGCTGGGGGTCATCTTCGACCGCCAACGGGCAGGAGCACTACTGGGCGCCAGCGGCTCGCGCTCGCGCTCTGCCCCGATGCTGACGCTGCCGGTGCTGATTTCTGGCGGGACGGAGACCATGTTCGAAGTGCGCAACCCGTGGCAGCGGGCCTGGGCGGAGTACCAGTTTGGCTCCAGCGCCATCGACTACGTTCGCCCCTCCGGCTCCGGTGGGGAATCGCTGCTGTTGACCTATGGACAGACCGGCCGTCGCAGTCGTGCCTGGTGGAACAATATCCTCGACCAGTTCGGCGCGGCCGACGTGGTGGTACCGATCGCCAACTTGCGCTGGCAATGGCCGGGCGGCCCGGTGGAAGGGCAGTTCACGGCGCGTTATGGGCCTGACGATCGCTATCTCGAGAGCTTTTCCATGCGTGCGGACAGCGCCGAGGACCTGCCCGCCATGCTTAACCGCGCGGTGGCGCGGTTCGACGAGATCTTTGCCGCGGCGCTGGCCGATGGCACCTTGCGGCCCGATCCCACACTGACGCTCGACAACATCGAGATCAGCCCGGAAATCCGCGCGCTGCTGGAACAGGCCCGTGCTGCCGAAGCTGCCGAACAGGCAGCCGCTGCGGGCGAGGGCGATACGCCTGTCGATACCGCGCAGGCGGGCACGGAAACGCCGCAACCGGTGGAAACCGCCGTGGCGGCTGCGTCCTACCCGGTGCAGGTGGCAACGCCCGATGCCGTGTCCTTCGACGGCGCCATTTCGGCCTTGCGCGCGGTGCCCGGTGTCAGCCGCGTGTCGATCACCTCTACCGCCATCGGCGGGGCATCGGTAATGAGCGTGACCTACGCCGGAGACCTGTCCGCGCTCGCCGCAGCGCTGCGCCAGCGTGGTTGGGCGGTGAACGAAGGACAAGGCGCGCTCGGCATTTCGCGCTAGAAGGCTCCTCAGGATGAGCCAGATTGCACTTCCCCTTTCTGCCGGTGGCAAAGGCCCTGCGCGCATCGTGCTGGGCAATGCCAATGCCCACGTGGCCGAGGCACTGCTGGCGCCCGAGACCTGGCCTTACAAGACAGCCGTGCTCACCGGCCCGCCGCGTTCGGGCAAGTCGCTGCTGGCACGCTGGTTTTCCGAGAAAGGAAAGGGCCACGCCATCGACGATGCGCAGGAACTGCCGGAGGACGAGCTGTTCCACCGCTGGAACCGGGCGCAGGAGCAAGGCATGCCGCTGCTGATCGTAGGCGGGGAGCCGCCGTGGAAAATCGCCCTGCCTGACCTGCGATCGCGCCTTGGTGGATCGTTGCAGCTGGAAATCGGCCTGCCGGACGACGACATGGCGCATGGCCTGCTGCTGTCGCTGGCGCAGGAACGTGGCCTGCCGCTGCCGGGCGAGGCAGCCGATTATCTCGTCCCGCGTGCATCGCGCGCGCAGGCGGATCTGGAAAAACTGGTCGCCACGATCGATCGCTTGTCTCTTGAAAGAAAGGTCCCACCTACCATGGGTATCTGGCGCGCCGCACTGGAGGCAGTGCACGGGCCGGAGGAGCCGCGCTTGATCTGAGCCGGTTTTGATGGGAAACTGAGCATTATGTTCGACAGGTTGATTGCCTATCTGGATTCCATTCGCGCCCGCGACCCTGCGCCGCGTTCGCGTTGGGAAATCCTGCTTTATCCGGGGGTTCTGGCTCTCGGCATGCACCGGATTGCGCACTGGCTGTTCGAGGCGGAAATGTTCTTCCTGGCCCGGCTGGTGAACCACGTTTCGCGCTGGATGACCGCGATCGACATCCATCCGGGGGCGAAGATCGGCAAGAACTTCTTCATCGATCACGGCTTTACCGTGATTGGCGAGACGGCCGATATCGGCGACAACGTGACCATATACCAGTGCGTGACGCTGGGCGGCACCAACCCCACCAACGGCGTGGGCGGCAAGCGCCACCCAACCTTGTGCGATAACGTGATTATCGGGTCTGGCGCGCAGGTGATCGGGCCGATTACCGTGGGGGAACGTGCCCGCGTAGGCGCCAATGCCGTGGTAACCGACGACGTGCCTGAAGGCGCGACCATGATCGGCCTGAAGGCCCGATCCACGCTGGTACCCGCCGAGACCTGGCTGCGCGAATTCATTCCCTATGGCACCCCGTGCGACGAACCGTGCGAGCCTGCGCCCACCGCGAGGGTGAAGGCCCTTGAAGCCGAACTGCAATCGATGCAGGCCGAACTGGCTGAACTGCGCAAGAGCCTGCCGACGCCTCAGGATGCCGAGACCGGCGTGCGCAAGAGCGGGACCAAGAGTTGATGGCAGCCCACTCCGGCGCGCCGAATATCGTTGCATTTCCCGGTCAGCGCCCGCCTGAGCAGGTGGGTTTCGACCGGCTGGAACTCACCCGCATCCTCGACCTGTACGGTCGCATGGTCGCTGCCGGCGAATGGCGCGACTACGCCATGGATTTCACCCGCGAATGCGCCACCTTCGCTGCCTTTCGCCGCACCGCCGAAGTGCCGCAGATGCGACTGGAAAAGCGCCCGGCGCTGCGCCAGAAGCAGGGCATGTGGACGCTGTTCGGCGAACAGGGGCAGGTGCTGAAGCGCGGGCACGAACTCAGCAATGTGCTCGCCCCGTTGGAGCGGCGACTGGTCAAGCTGGTCGACCAATAAGAAACGCCCGCGAGCGCGAACTCGCGGGCGTCCCCCCTCCCAAAGCTCGGATAGCGGTTGTCAGGCTGCCTGGGCCAGCGGCCCGACGACAGGCAGGCGTTCGCGCAGGTCGCCCGGCAGTTTCTCCACTACGCCCGCACGGATGGCCGGCCAGAAGGCCGAGAGCATCAGCAGCGCCGTGCCGATCACCAGCGCGGTGAGCGCCACGCTGAGCTCCACCATGCCGTATTGCTCGAACAGGCTGCCCAACGCGAACAGCACATAGGCCAGCGCCGAGACCAGCAGGGCGCGGCGATCGATGGCAAGGGCGACAAGGCCGAACAGCACATAGACTGCCAGCACCAGCACGACGCCGCCGGGGCCGACCATTCCGCCATCGGCGATACCCAGCCAGTTGAACAGCGGGTGGGCGATCATCGGGGCGGCCAGCAGGTGCAGCCAGAAGGCCACGTCGCTGCGCCGCGTCTGCCGCGCGCGGTCGGAAATGTCCCAGCGCATGGCATAGGTGAAGATCGCGATACCGGCGGCAAAGACCAGCGGCAGCAGCACCGTGTCGGGCGAAGCGAGGCCCGGCCCGACGGCCGTTACCACCAGCGCGATGATGGCCGCCACCGCGGTGGCGCAGATTGCCGCAATGGTGACAGGCACCATGAAACGCTTCCAGTGCAGCCATGCGGCCGCGGTGCCGGCAACGAAGCTGGCAGCGAACAGCGCGGTCGCCACTCGGCTGGGTCCGGATTCGAAGGTCTCGGCAAGAATCTCGATCGGTGCAGCGACCACGCCGCCCACGAAGGCCAGCATCAGCACGATGCTGGGCAGCGCCATGCGGCGGCGGCGGGTGAAGAATTCGCTCATCCCCCATGCCGCAACGGCAATCAGCACGCCGGCAAGGCCCGGTACGATGGCGCTACCGATGCCGCCCATGGCCACCAGCAGCAACACGGCAGCGATGGTGACGAAAATGTCGTTGAAGGAATTGACGAGGCGGAAGTTCTCCTCGTCGGTGACGGGCATCTGGCGCATCTGCGCCACATGGGCGCGCAGCGCGCGCGCTGCCTCGTCGGTGATTGCGCCTGCCGCCACGGCATCGCGGAGGTCCTGTTCGCTATACATTCGGGTTTCCCCCTCTCCGTCCCAACGGCGGGAAGGGTAGCTTACTGTAGTAAGGTGTCAATACACCTGTGGATTACAGGCTTTCGAGCACGCTCACCAGTTCGTCGAAATGGTCGATCATCGCGTCACCGCCCAATTCGTCGACCGGCACGTCGTGATAGCCATAGCGGCAGGTGACGACCGGCAGTCCGGCGGCCTTGCCGGCGCGCACGTCGTAGGTGGAATCGCCGATCATCACCGCGCGTCCGCCACCGCAATCCTCGATCGCGGCGTGCAGCATGTCGGGCAGCGGCTTGGCCCGCTCGCGTCCCAGCGTATCGCCGCCGTAGATCGCGGCGAAACGGCCTGTCATGTCGAGTGCATCGAGCAGCTGGCGCGCGGGCTTTTCGGCCTTGTTGGTCACCACCGCCAGCTTGCAACCGCGTGCGGCCAGCACGTCAAGCGCGCCAAGGCAGCCGGGATAGGGCACGGTGTTCTCGGCGATATTGGCCCAGTAGTAATCGAGCAGCGCCTGCGACAGCTTGCGGTATTCGGCTTCCTCTACCTGTCCGCCCGTCGCTTCCAGCGCGCGGGTCAGCATCATGTCGGTGCCGCCGCCGATCATACCGCGCGTGGCGCTTTCGGTAACTGGGTCACGGCCCAGCACGCCCAGTGCGTGGTTTACTGCCGGGGCCAGGTCGCGGGCGGAATCGACCAGTGTGCCATCGAGGTCGAACAGGACGATATCGAAAGGAAAATTGCTCATCGCGGCGCCATGTGGGGCACGGATATGGAAACTGCAATGAATTGATGGCATGCCCGCGCGCATGAATGAAAGACCGAT
Source organism: uncultured Erythrobacter sp. (assembly GCA_913055155.1). Taxonomy (GTDB): domain Bacteria; phylum Pseudomonadota; class Alphaproteobacteria; order Sphingomonadales; family Sphingomonadaceae; genus Alteraurantiacibacter. The sequence goes on from CAJXJR010000001.1 coordinate 73,591, forward strand.
TGCCGCCATCATCCTTGCCGCGGGCAAGGGTACCCGCATGAAGAGCGCCAGGCACAAGGTGCTACACGAAATCGCCGGTCGCCCGATGATCGAGCACCTGCTTGCCAGCGTGGATGCGCTGGGACCGGAGAAGCTGGTGACGATCGTGGGCGAATCGCGCGAGCAATTGCAGGACCGGCTGTCAGGCCGGGTCGAGTTTGCCGTGCAGGATCCGCAGCTGGGCACCGGCCACGCGGTGCAGCAGGCCGAGGGCGCCCTTGCCGGTTTCGATGGCGACGTGCTGGTGCTGTATGGCGACGTGCCTTTCGTGAAGGCAGACACCATGCGCGCCATGATCCAGCGGCTGCGCGCGGACGACAGCCCGGCTGCCGTGGTGCTGGGTTTCGAACCGGAAGATCCGCTGCGCTATGGACGCGTGATCGCGCAGCAGGGCCACATCATCAAGATGGTGGAGTGGAAGGACGCCACCGAGGACGAGCGTGCCTGCCGCATGTGCAATTCCGGCCTTCTGGCGGCGCGCGCACAAGACCTGTTCGCCTTGCTGAACCGGGTGAAGAACGAAAACGCGCAGGGCGAATACTACCTGCCCGATATCGTCAACATCGCCATTGCCGACGGGCAAAGCTGCGCGGTCGTTTCCTGCGACAACCCTGACGAGGTGGCAGGCATCAACAGCCGCGCCGAACTGGCCGCTGCCGAGGCGCAGTGGCAGGCGCTGCGGCGCGAGGAAGCGATGGCCGACGGCGTCACCTTGCGCGCGCCGGAGACGGTGTTCTTCAGCTATGATACCGAGCTGGCGCCCGACGTGGTGGTGGAGCAGAACGTGGTGTTCGGCCCCGGCGTCTCTGTTGCCAGCGGCGCGACGATCAGGGCCTTCAGCCATCTGGAGGGCGCCACGGTGGGCGAGAACGTGTCTGTCGGCCCCTATGCCCGCCTGCGCCCCGGCGCGGTGCTGGAGAAAGACAGCAAGGTCGGCAACTTCGTGGAGATCAAGAATGCCACGCTGGGCGAAGGGGCCAAGGCCAGCCACCTCACCTACCTTGGCGATGCCACGGTGGGCGCGGGTGCCAATATCGGCGCAGGCACCATCACCTGCAATTACGATGGCTATTTCAAGCACCAGACCGTGATCGGTCCGCGCGCCTTCATCGGATCGAACTCTGCCTTGATTGCGCCTGTCAACATCGGCGCCGATGCCATCGTTGCCGCCGGCAGCGCGGTCAGCCGCGACGTGGCCGACGGCGAGCTGCGCATGGTCCGCGCCGAACAGCTGATAAAGCCCGGCTGGGCAGACCGCTTTCACGACGCGATGAAGCGCAAGAAGGCCGCGCAGGACAAATGACCGACCGTTACGAGGGCAAGCCCTTCCTGCGCCTTCTAGACAGCTACGTGCTGGCCGCCATCGGCCACCTGGACGAGGCCAATGCCAAGTGGCTGGTTGAGGCAGAACCGCATTTCTGGGCCACCTACGGAATCGAAGGCAGCTGGCGCGTTATCGTCGAGAAACGGATGCAGTTTCCCGAGGGAATGCCTGCTGCCATCCTCGAGGTGTGGATCAAGGGGCAGACGAAGTTCCGTGAAGCCGCGGGCGAAGATCCGGACCCGGTGCTGTTCGCGCACCAGTTCGTCGACACCAACTTTCCGCACTGACCCTTGCAAGGAGCACCCATGCCCGAACCCGGCTTTACCGACGAACACCTGGCCATGCTGCTGCAAGCCAGCCGCGATTTCGCTTTCGAGCAGATCGCGCAAGGCATGGTGTTGCTGCCCTTTGCCACCTGCGTGAAGCCCGATGGCGACATGACTTTCGTGCGCTTTGCCGAGCCGGGAACCGAGCTGTCGCCCGACGAGGTGCTGGCGCTGACCGAGACCGAACTGGCGCAGGAAGCGGGCAAGGACGGTCTGATCGCTGCCGCCGTGGTTTCCGGCGTGCGGCTGAACGAGCCGCACGAGGGCATGGAAGATGCGGTGCGCGTGCATGTCGAGGCGCCCGGCTTCGCGCGGCAATTCCTGGCTTTCTATGCCATGACCGAAGGCGGCACCAAAGTTGCGCCTGGCAAGCTGGTGCCCTTCGAAGCGGACGCGGTCATCTTCTCCAACTAACTGGCAAAACGTCTGTTTTCAGGACAGGCTGCTGCTTCGTCCTTGCAATGATATCATAGTATGATATCAATCTGGCCATGCGCACCCTGGTCGAGATCCCCGATGACGATATCCAGTGGCTCGACCGTGTGGCGGAAGAGCGCGGCGTCTCGCGCACCGCAATGGTTCGCGAGGCCGTGGCCCGGATGCGCAGCGGCACCTCGCGCAAGGCGGTGGACGATTTCTTCGGTATCTGGCGCGACCGTGCCGACGTGGGTGAAGGGCAGGGTTTCCAGCGCCGCGTGCGCAGCGGTGGGCAACCGGGATGAGCGGTGTCGTCTTCGACAGTGCGATCCTGGTCGATGCCCTTGTCGGCCTCTCTTCCGCCCGCACGGAAATCGTGCGTAGCCCTGAGCGCTGGATCACCCGCCTGGCCTGGAGCGAAGTCCTGGCCGGCGCGCGCGGCGATGCCGACCGGGTCGAGGATTACCTGAGCCATTTCAAGGTCGTCGAACTGAACGAGGAAATCGCCCGCCGCGCCGCCGCGCTGGTGGAACAGCGCCCGGTGGTGGCGCTGGGCGATGCCATTTCGCTTGCCGCTGCGCAGGTGACAGGGCGCATCTTCGTTACCCGCAACACCACCGCTTTCCCGGCCTCCATGCCGGGTATTCGCATCCCCTATACTCTCTGAAGGAAAACCTCTCTCATGTGCGGAATCATCGGAATTGCAGGCACAGCCGAAGTCGCTGACCGGCTGGTCGAGGGGCTGCGACGCATGGAATATCGCGGCTACGATTCGGCAGGCATCTGCACCGTTTTTGACGGCCAGCTGATCCGCCGGCGCGCGGAGGGCAAGTTGGCCAACCTCGAAAGGGTGCTGACCGAAGAGGATACCCCCGGCGACATCGGCATTGCGCACACGCGCTGGGCCACGCACGGCGCGCCGACGGCCAAGAATGCTCATCCGCATGCCACCGGCACCGTTGCGCTTGTCCACAACGGGATTATCGAGAACTTCAAGTCGCTTCGCGAGGAACTGCAAGCGAGCGGCCGGGTGTTCGAAAGCGAGACCGACACCGAAGTGGTGGCCCATCTCGTATCACAGGAAATCGAGAACGGCGCCTCCCCGCAAGACGCGGTAAAGGCTGCGCTGCCGCGCCTGCGTGGTGCCTTCGCGCTCGCCATCGCCTTCCGCGAACACCCTGACATGCTGATCGGCGCGCGACTGGGCTCGCCGCTGGTGGTGGGCTATGGCGAAGGCGAGACCTATCTTGGTTCGGATGCGCTGGCGCTGGCGCCGCTCACCCAGAAGATTGCCTATCTCGAAGAAGGCGACTGGGTGGTGATTACCCGGCAGGGGGCGCAAATTTTCGATAGCGAGAACAATCGGGTACAGCGCGAGATCACCACCTCGGGGGCCTCGGCGGCGGCAATCGAGAAGGGCCCCTATCGCCACTTCATGCAGAAGGAGATCTTCGAACAGCCCACCGTCGTGGCGCAGACGCTGTCCTCCTACCTGCGCCGTGAAGACAACACCGTGGCGCTGCCGCAGATCGATTTCGACCTGGGCGGCATCAACCGGGTCACCATCGTCGCCTGCGGTACCTCGTACTACGCGGGCATGGTGGCCAAATACTGGTTCGAGCAGTTCGCGCGCCTGCCGGTCGACATCGATGTGGCAAGCGAGTTCCGCTACCGCGACCCGGTGTTGGAGCCGGGCGGCCTCGCGCTGTTCATCAGCCAGAGCGGTGAGACTGCCGACACGCTGGCCGCTTTGCGCCACTGCAAGGAGCACGGGCAGACCATCGCCGTGGTGGTCAACGTGCCTACCAGTTCCATGGCGCGCGAGGCGGACCTGCTGTTGCCGACCCATGCCGGGCCCGAGATTGGCGTTGCCAGTACCAAGGCCTTTACCTGCCAGCTGGCCGTGCTGGCCGCGCTGGCGGCGCACATGGCGATCAAGCGCGGACGCATCGACAAGGCCGAGGAAGCGGAGATCGTCAAGCACCTGATAGAGGCGCCTGCCGCACTTAACGCCGCACTGGCGCATGACGAGGACATTGCTGGCATGGCGCACCTCATCGCACCGGCCCGGGACGTGCTTTACCTGGGGCGCGGGGCGGACTTCCCGCTGGCCATGGAAGGTGCCCTGAAGCTGAAGGAAATCAGCTACATCCACGCCGAAGGCTATGCCAGCGGCGAGATGAAGCACGGCCCCATCGCGCTGATCGACGAGGCGGTGCCGGTGATCGTGCTGGCGCCGTCCGGCCCGCTGTTCGAAAAGACCGTGTCGAACATGCAGGAAGTGCAGGCGCGCGGTGGCAAGGTGGTGCTGATCTCCGATGCCGCCGGAATTGCCGAGGCAGGCGATGGCTGCATGGCCACGATCGAGATGCCGAAGGTGCACCCGCTGATCGCTCCGCTGGTCTATGCCGTGCCAGTGCAACTGCTGGCCTATCACGTGGCCGTGGCCAAGGGCACCGATGTGGATCAGCCACGTAACCTGGCGAAATCCGTAACCGTCGAGTAAATCGCACCTTAATCCCTTCGCAAGGCAGCGGTTTTACCGGGCAATAACCATTGCCGGGTTACGGCGTGCGCGTGACGAGCAAGCACTCTGGACTTCCCAGCCTTCCGCTGCAGATGAGCTTCCTGCAAGTGATCGGCCTGCGCGACCCTGGCGAGGGCGACTGGGCGCGGCTGCGCACGCTGCAGTATTCGGAGCTGCACAAGGTCTCCATCATCCGTATCGCGGCGCACGGATTGGCCGCTTCGCTGGTGGTGGCGCTCTATCTCAACACCATTGCGCACTGGATCCTGGGGGTCTGGTTGCTCAGCGTCGTGGCGGCGGTGTGGAACGTCAGCCGCATCGATCGCAAGTTCATCGATATCGAGAACCGCGGCGTGCAGTGGAACGAATTCACCCGCCAGGCGCTGGGGGTGGCCGGGTGCACGATCCCGTGGGTTGCGGCGCTGATGTTCTTCGTGCCGCTGGGATCGACGAGCGATCACTACGCCTTTTGGGCGATTGCCGCGATGCTGATTGCCGGCAGCGCCGCCGCCATGGCCAGCGCGCCGGTAGCAACCGTGGTGTTCGACCTGGTGGTGGGTGCGGCAGGCGTTGCCTCCTTCATCCTGACCGGCGATTTCCTGTTCGCCATCGCCGCGGCAGCCTACACCGTTACCATCGTGGCCGGCGCCTTGCGCTCGGCGCGCACCTATCTCTCGGCCAAGATCGCCGAGGCCGGCGTTGCCGAGAAGGACGAGGTCGTCTCGTTGCTGCTGCGCGAGTTCGAGGAGAAGGAATCGGACTGGCTGTGGCAGGTCGACACCAGCCGCCGCATCCGCTCCGCCTCCCCGCGCTTCGCCTTCGCCTTTGGTTCCACCCCGGAAGACATCGAGGGTGAAAGTTTCATCAAGCTGATCGCCGGGGCATCGTGGGAAAGCGGCGAATTTCCGCGCAGCTTGCACGAACTGGCCGAGAAGCTGAAGCGGCGCGAGCATTTCTCCAACCTGCTGGTGCAGGTCTACCTCGAAAACGGGCGCCGCTGGTGGGAGCTTTCGGGTACGCCGATGTACGACGACAACGGCAGCTACATCGGCTTTCGCGGCGTCGGCTCCGACGTGACCGAACAGCGCGACCGCGACGAAAAGATCGCCTACCTCGCGCGCTACGACACGCTGACCGGCCTGCCGAACCGCCTGATGCTGACCGAGGCGCTTGGCGAAGCCATGCGCTATGCCGAACAGTGGAAGACCCGCTGCGCATTCCTGATGATCGACCTCGATCGCTTCAAGGCGGTGAACGATTCGCTGGGCCACCAGCTGGGTGACCGCTTGCTGGCCAAGGTCTCGAAACGCCTGGCCAGCGTAATGACCGAGAACGAGCAGTGCGGCCGGCTGGGCGGGGACGAGTTCGCCGTGGTGATCCGCGATGCTACCGACAAGGGACGGGTGGAACGGCTGGCCGATGCCATCATCGACACGCTTTCGCAGCCTTACATGATCGACAACCACACGCTGTTCATTGGCGCCAGCGTCGGCTCTGCCGTGGGGCCGCGAGATGGCAACACCGTCGAAACGCTGATGCGCAATGCCGACCTTGCGCTGTACCGGGCGAAGGACGAAGGCGGGAATACCCATTACCGCTATGTCCCCTCCTTGCATGCCGATGCCGAGGAGCGTCGCAAGCTGGAGCTGTCGCTGCGTCGTGCGATCGGCAACAACGAGCTGGAACTGGCCTTCCAGCCGGTGGTGAACGCGCGCAGCGAGATGGTGGTCAGCTTCGAAGCGCTGCTGCGCTGGAACAGCGAAGAGCACGGCTTTGTCAGCCCCGCCAAGTTCATCCCGCTGGCCGAGGATACCCGCCTGATCGTGCCCATCGGCGAATGGGTGCTGCACGAGGCCTGCCGCGAAGCCGCGCGCTGGCCGGACGATATCCGCGTCGCCGTCAACGTCTCGGGCGAGCAGCTGCTGGAGCCCAACTTTGCCAGCAGCGTGGTGCGGGCGCTGGCCGATACCGGGCTGCCGGCCCACCGGCTGGAGGTGGAAGTCACCGAAAGCGTGTTCCTGCGCGACGGACGCACCGCGCGCCAGACGCTGGAAGAGATCATGGCGCTGGGCTGTTCCATCGCGCTCGACGATTTCGGCACCGGCTACTCTTCGCTCGGTTACCTGCGTACCCTGCGCTTCTCCACCATCAAGGTGGACAAGAGCTTCGTCCAGGGCGCCTCGCAGGAAAGCCAGGAAAGCCTGGCCATCATTCGCGCCGTGGTGGCCATGGCCCGCAGCCTGGAAATGACCACCACCGCCGAAGGGGTGGAAGATGCAGAACAAGCTGCGCTGATCCGCGAACTGGGCTGCACCAAGATCCAGGGCTACTATTTCGGTCGCCCCATGCCCGCGCTGGAAGCCCGCTCGCTGGTGGTCAAGCGGCGGAACAACAGCCGCGCGGCCTGATTTGGTTTTCGCTCCGACCTCCGTCGGAGCATCCTCGGTGCTATTCGCTCCGTCCTTCGGACTGCGCGGCACCTGCGGGTCGCGACCAGCGACCGACAGCCCGCGACTGCGGGCCGCCCGGTAGGGCGGAAGCCAAGGACGCCGGACGGCGTCCGCCCGGCGCTTGAGGGACCCAACAAACAACCTGCGGAGGCGGGTGCGAAAAGCAAATCAGGCTCCCACCAGACTTCCGATCACGCTTTCGAACAGGCGCCGACCGTCGCTGCCGCCGTGAGCCGCCTCGATCGCGCGTTCGGGGTGGGGCATCATGCCCAGCACGTTGCCCGCCTTGTTGAGTACTCCGGCGATATCGCGCTGCGAGCCGTTGACCGCCTCGGCATAGCGAAAGGCCACGCGGCCTTCGCCTTCCAGCCGGTCAAGTGTTTCCGCATCGGCGAAGTAGTTGCCGTCGTGGTGCGCTACCGGGATGTGGATCGTCTCGCCCGCCTCGTAGGCTGAGGTGAACAGGCTCTGGTTGTTCTCCACCGTCAGCGGCACGGTGCGGCAGATGAAGTGCTGGTTCGAATTGCGCATCAGCGCGCCCGGCAGCAGCCGTGCCTCGGTCAGCACCTGGAAGCCGTTGCACACGCCCAGCACCGGCACGCCCCGTTCGGCTGCCGCCACGACCGAGCGCATGATCGGGCTGTTTGCCGCCATCGATCCCGAACGCAGGTAGTCGCCATAGGAGAAGCCGCCGGGCAGGGCGATGAAATCCAGGCCATCGGGCAGCTCGGCATCGCCGTGCCACACCTTTACCGGTTCCTTGCCCGAGACATCGCGCAGCGCGACCCAAATGTCGCGATCGCAGTTCGATCCGGGGAAGGTGACGACTGCGGTTTTCATCAGGCAACCTTCTCGATGCGGTAGTTCTCGATCACCATGTTGGCGAGCAGCTTCTGGCACATGTCGTCCAGCGCGGCGTCGGTGGTGGTGTCCGCCACCTCCATCTCGATCAGGCGGCCGATGCGCACGTCCTGCACGCCTTCGAAGCCCAGCCCGTCAAGAGCGTGGTGCACGGCGCGGCCCTGCGGATCGAGCACGCCGGGCTTCAGGCTGACATGGATGCGGACTTTCATGGATCGGGCCTTTCGCGAGCAAGGGTATTTGCCCGCAGCCTATGGCGATTGCCGCGCTGATCGGCAAGGGGCGGGGCGCACTTCCGCTGGGGAAGGGTGAAGCTAATGTGGAGCACATGGAGCACTGTCCTGGCGGCAAGATCGCGCAACACGTCCTGGCCCCGTTGAAAAGGGTGCGGGACGGGCCAGGAAACGGTTGCATGGGCCAGCGTGTTAGTGTGCCATAACGCGGGTAGGAAAGCCGCGCGGCCAGAAAGGCACACAGATGATCGCGACCGAAAAGTTCACTTTTACCGGCAAGGACGGCCAGACGCTTGACGGGCGGCTGGAACTGCCGCTGTATACCAAGCCGCGCGCCGCCGCGCTGTTCGCCCATTGCTTTACCTGCACCAAGCAGAGCCATGCCGCGACCCGCGTCTCCTCTGCCCTGGCGGCGAAGGGGCTGGCGGTGCTGCGCTTCGATTTCACCGGGCTGGGCGGCAGCGACGGCGAATTCGCCAATGCCGGGTTCGCTTCCAACGTGGAAGACATTGCCTGCGCGGCACGGGCGCTGGAGGCGCGCGGCCTGCCGCCGGTGTTGCTGATCGGCCATTCGCTGGGCGGGGCCGCCGTGCTGGCAGCAGCCGGGCAGGTGCCGCAGGCGCGCGGTGTCGCCACGCTGAACGCGCCGTTCGATACCGCCCACGTGTTCGACCATTTCGGCGAGCAGGCGCTGGAGGAGATCGAGGACAACGGCGAAGGCGAGATCACGCTGGCCGGGCGCAGCTTTCGCGTCACCCGCGAATTCCTAGAACAGGGACGCAACCAGCCGCAGGCAGAGCGCATCGCCGACCTGGACTGCCCGCTGCTGGTGATGCATTCGCCGACCGACGAGATCGTCGGCATAGAGAACGCGCGGGCGATCTTTGCAGCAGCCATGCATCCCAAGAGCTTTGTCGCGCTTGACGGGGCGGACCACTTGCTGACCGAGCCGGGATCGGCCGAATATGCCGCCAACCTGATCGCCGCCTGGGCCACGCCTTACCTGGCGGACCTGCCGCTGGAGGAGCGTGGCCAGTTCGGCGGCGCGGTGGAGGTTTCCACCGCAGGCGGAAAGTTCGCCCAGTGGGTGCGCACGCGCAGCCACGAATTCATCGCCGACGAGCCGGAGAAATACGGCGGCAGCGACCATGGCCCGACGCCGTATGACCTGCTGCTGGCGGCGTTGGGCACGTGCACCAGCATGACGATCAAGATGTATGCCGACCGCAAGGGCATTCCGCTGGAGAACGTCCGCGTCGAGCTGGAGCACAGCCGCGAATACGTGGAAGACTGCGAGGATTGCGAGGATCCCGAAGTGGTGATCCACACCCTGGACCGGGCGATAGAGCTATCCGGCGACCTCACCGAGGCGCAGCGCAAGCGCATGATGGAAATCGCCGAAATGTGCCCTGTTCACAAGACCTTGACCGGCGAACTGCGCATCTATTCGACGCTGATCGAAGACTAGCCTTCGGCGCTGTCCGTGCCTTCGGGCCGCGGCAGCACCTGGATCTCCAGGCGCTGCTCCGGATCGAGATAGCGCAGGGCTGCCGCGTGGATCTGCTCCGGCGTGATCGCGCGCAGCATGTCCTCGCCATTCAGGAAGCGGTCGATCCGCTCGGGCTCGCTCTGGGCGCGGTCCACCAGGCCCATCCAGCCGCTGTTGGTGTCCAGTGCATTGTCATAGGCTTCCAGCAAGGGCTGGCGGGCGCGCAGCAGCATGTCCTCGTCCACCGGGGCGCTGCGGATCGTATCCAGCGCGGCCAGCATGGCCTCGCGCGCGGCATCGACCTGGGCCGTATCCACCTGGGCGCTCATGTCGAAAGTACCATAGCCGGGATAGGTGCGGCTCTGGTCGGCATCGACAGAGGGCGAATAGGTCTGGCCCAGTTCCTCGCGCAGCACATCGGTCACTTCCAGTTGCAGCACGCGTTCGAGCAGTTCAAGTTGCATCGCTTCGCGTGCATCGGAATCATCGCGCGTAGGCCATGCCATCACCAGCATCGCCTGGTCCGGCTGGCCCTGGTGAAAGATCGTGCGCAAGGACCGGTCTGCGGTGAAGCTGCGCCGGCGTGCCTGTTCGTAGGCGCCGAAACTTTCTTCGCGCTGGGGCAGTGTGCCCAGCGTGGCGGCGACCAGGTCTATCGCGGCCTGTTCGTCCAGGTCGCCCACCAGCGCGACTTCGATCGCACCGTTGGCCAGCCGGTCGGCGATATTGTCGCGCAGGCCGGCGAAGGTGAGGGCGAGGTATTCCTCTTTCGGGCGCAACGAGAAACGCGGGTCGTTGTCGGAAAGGATCGCGCCGATCTCGGTGTTGAAGGCGCTGCCGGGTGTCGCCATGCGGCTGGCGAAGAAGTTCTCCACGTTGCGATAGTATTGCGCCTCGCCCGTGGGCCGATAGGCGGAATCGGCGATGGTGGCGGTGTAGACCTGCAGTTGCAGTTCCAGATCGCGCGGGCTGGTAAGGCCGGAGAAACGGAAGGTCTCGTCCGCCGAGCCCAGGCTGATCCCCACGCGGCGTCCGGCCAGCACGCTCTGCAATTCATCCAGCGTATGTTCGCCAAGGCCGCCTACCGGCAGCGAGTTGAACATGGCCGTGGCCAGCGGGTTGTCGGGCGTATCCAGCAGGTCGCCGCCATCGATATTGAGCTGCACCAGCACCCGGTCGTCTTCGAGGTCGGTCTGCTTCAGGTTCAGCATCACGCCGTTGGCGAAGCGCACCTCGCGGATGCCGAGGCGCTCGTCGCGCGTGTCGGACACGACTTCGCCCGGTTCACCGAAATCGGTGTAGGCGAATTCGACCGCTTCGACCTCTGCCTGGGCTTCCAGCGGGCGCGTCATGCCTTCGGACCAGGCGGTGCGCAGCGCTGCTTCGCCGCCTGCGGGCGCGGTGCGGCCCTCGAAACGGATCAGCGGGTTGTCCAGCGGGACGACTTCGGCCTGCAGCGCCTCCAGCACGGCTTCCGGGGTGATTTCCGGCTCGTGCGCGTTCCAGCGTTCCAGCGCGCTTTCGGGCGTGGTGGGCACCTGCCCGTCGCGCCACAGGGTAACGGCGCCGGTCACGAAGTTTGCGTTGCCGCGCGTGGCCGCGCCTGCCGCGTTGCTTTCGATCGCCTGCCGAAGGTTGGCGACCTGTTCGGCGACTTCGGCCTCGGTAAAACCGAATTCCAGGGCGCGGCGATATTCTTCCTGCGCTGCCGCGAGGCCGCGTTGCCATTCCCCCTCGGCAGCGGCGACCAGCAGGCTGGTGGTGCGCGCTTCCTCGAAGAAGTCGTCGGTGCCGAAAGCCGCGCCGCGGAACGGCGGGTCTTCCAGCCGCCCAAGGCGCTGCAGGCGGCGGTTGATGATGCCATAGCCGATCTGCCGCAGCACCCGCGCGCGGCGGCTGGCGACGGTATCGGGCTGCCCCAGCCATGGCCCGTTGGCGCTGACGGTAACCTGTTCTGAAAGTGCCGGATCGAGGAACACGTCTGTCGCGCCGGCATAGTCCATGTCCACCGGGCCGAACGCCGGCAGGTCCAGGCTGGGCTCACCCTGCCAGTCGCCGAAATGCTCGATAATGGCGGCTTCCACGGCGTCGGCGTCGTAATCGCCAACCACGATCAGGGCCATGTTCTCGGGGCGATAGTAGCGTTCGTAGAGCGCGCGCAGGGCATCGCCGTCGGCCGCCTCGATGGTTTCGATCGTGCCGATGGGCAGGCGCTCGGAAATGCGGCTGCCGGGGTAGAGGAAGCCGAGATTGTCGATCAGGTTGCGCAACTGGTAGGTATCGCGCACGCGCCGTTCGGACAGGATGATGCCCTTCTCGCGGTCCACCGCTGCGTCGTCGAAGGTGATTTCGCTGGCGGTTTCGCGCATCAGCATCAGCGCGGTGTCCAGCAGGTCCATGTCGTTGCGCGGCAGGTCGAGCCGGTAATGCGTGTTGTCGAACCCGGTGGAGGCATTGGTGTCGGCGCCAAAGGCCAGTCCCTCGCGCTCCAGCAGGCGCACCATCTCGCCTTCGGGCACGTTGGTGGTGCCGTTGAAGGCCATGTGTTCGATGAAATGGGCATAGCCCTGCTCGTCCTCGCGCTCCGCCGCAGAGCCGAAGTCCACCCACAGCTGCACCAGACCCTGCTCGGGCGGGGTGGCATTGGAACGGATGATGTAGTGCATGCCGTTGTCGAGCTGGCCGACGCGGTAATCCGTATCGAACGGCAGGTCGCTGTCGGCAATCTCAGGGAAGGCCTCGGCAACATCTGCGGGGATGTTGGCAGCCGTATCCCACGGTTGCGCGGCAAGTTCGGGAGCCTGCGCGGCAGCAGGGTGAATTACGGCAAGCGGAAGGGCGAGCGCGGCAAGAAGCGCTGCGAAAGGACGGAAATTCATGCCCGTCCTTCTGGCACCGGCTAGCTTAAGGAGCAATGACCGAAAGGTACCCCGCCGCTTGTTGCACCTACTTCTTCGGCTTGGGGCCTGTGGGCTTCTGGGGCGGCGTGCGCAGGCGCGAGCGATGAGCGTCCATGTCCAGCACTTCGCCGGGGCCGTTGTCCTCGCCCGACAGCACGCCGAGGCGACGGGCCACTTCCTGGTAGGCTTCTTCCTCGCCGCCCAGGTCGCGGCGGAAACGGTCCTTGTCCAGCTTTTCGCCGCTGGTCATGTCCCACAGGCGGCAGTTGTCGGGGCTGAATTCGTCGGCCAGGATCACGCGGGAATAGTCGCCATCGTAGATGCGGCCGAATTCCAGCTTGAAATCGACCAGCCGGATATCGACGGCGGCAAACATGCCGCACAGGAAATCGTTGATGCGGATCGCCATGGCGGCGATATCCTGCATTTCCTCGTGCCCCGCCCAGTTGAAGGCGGCAATGTGTTCTTCCGCAACCAGCGGATCGCCCAGCGCATCGTCCTTCAGGTAGTATTCGATCAGCGTGTGCGGCAGCATCTCGCCTTCCTCGATGCCCAGGCGCTTGGCGATGGAGCCGGCGGCCACGTTGCGTACCACCACTTCCAGCGGGATGATATCCACCTGCCGCACCAGCTGTTCGCGCATGTTCAGGCGGCGGATGAAGTGGGTGGGAATGCCGATGTGCGCCAGCCGCGTGAAGATGAACTCGCTGATGCGGTTGTTGATCACGCCCTTGCCGTTGATCGTGCCCTTCTTCTGGGCGTTGAAGGCGGTGGCATCGTCCTTGAAGTACTGGATCAGCGTGCCCGGTTCGGGGCCTTCATACAGGATCTTGGCCTTGCCTTCGTAGATCTGGCGACGGCGGGACATGGGCACACAACCTTTCACTCGTGAAAATACGAGCGCCCCGGCATCGCGAAACTGGTTCGCATGGGCCGGGGCGCTGGGAGCCAAGGCCTATACACCGAAGTGCGGGTGGGGGCAATCGGGCGGCGGGGGGCGAGTCGTCTGCCAGCCATGATCGCTGCCAGGCGGTGCGGGCGAAGCAATTGTCCGGCGAATCCAGCACCATGGTGAATAGGGCGTGGCAAGGGCCGAATCCGTGGTAGCGTCAAGGCTCCAACAAAGGGGGAAATGCCATGAAGAAGCTTGTAATCGTCGCTGCTGTCGTACTGGCGGCGTGCGGTGGCGCCGAAACCGAAGAGCCGATGGCCGACGAGGAAACGGTTGTCGAAGAGCCCGCTGTCGAGGTTGCCATGGCCGCCGACGGCCTGCCGCTGGTCGGCACTTTCGAAGTGACCAATGCCGAAGGCGAAACCTACACCCAGGTCGTTTCCGCCGACGGCACCTATGTGAACACCTATGCCGACGGGCGCGAGGCGACCGGAACCTGGTCTTCGGAAGAACCGGGCCAGTGGTGCGGCGCGCTGGACGGCGAGGAGATCGAATGTTCGACCGAGTCCGTCGACGAGGACGGCGTGTGGACTTCGGTCTCGGACAACGACCCGGAAGACGTTGCCACGATCGTTCGCGTCGAATCCTGATCGCGGGCCGATAGTGACAAGGGGGGTATTGCCGAGGCGATGTACCCCTTGTTGTCTTTGGACTTGGCGACCCGACTGGTCAGGCAGCGCGATGCATCACTCCAGCCCCTCCGGCGCGTGGGCCGGGTCTTCCGGTGGCCTGCTGCGTTCGATCATGCGGCCCAGCGTGGCGCGTTGCACCAGCACGCTGAACAGCACCGCACCGAAGGTGGCTGCCAGCAGCAAGGATCGCACCGGGCCTTCGGGCAGCGACAGCGCCAGCGCGATCGATATGCCGCCGCGCAGGCCGCCCCACCACAGCACGCCCCATGCGCCCGGCGCCTTGGGCCGCGCGGCAGGCACCACGCGGGTCGACAGCGTTACCGCCGCCGCGCGCGCCAGCAGGGTGATGGGAATGGCCGCCAGCATCAGCAGGCTTTCGTCCACGCCGGGAACCAGCACGATCATCTCCAGCCCGATCAGCAGGAACAGCACGGAGTTGAGCAGTTCGTCCACCACTTCCCAGAAGCGGATCACATAGTCGCGGGTGACATCGCTCATGGCGTAGGTCACGCCCTGGTTGCCGATCAGCAGGCCCGCCACGGCCATGGCCAGCGGGCCGGAAACATGCAGCGCGGCGCACAGGGCATAGCCTCCCATCACCACCGCCAGCGTGATCGTCACCTCCAGCGCATATTCATCCATCGAACGCATGGCGCGAAAGCCCATGTAGCCCGCGACCAGCCCGATCAGCAGGCCGCCGCCGGCTTCCATCACGAACAGCCGTGCGCCTTCGCCCAAGCTGAAATCCTGCCCCGTCAGCGCCGCGCCCAGCAGGATGGTGAACACCACGATGCCCACGCCATCGTTGAACAGGCTTTCGCCCGCGAAGCTGGCTTGCAGGCTTTCGTCGACTTTCTCTTCCTTCAGCACGCCCAGCACCGCCACCGGATCGGTGGGCGCGATCAGTGCGCCGAAGACGAAGTACCAGATCGGCGCCAGCGGCAGGTCCCGCAGCAGGCCCAGCCCCCAGGTCAGCAGGCCGACGATGACGGTGGAGACGATCACCCCGACGGTGGAAAGCAGCAGCACCGGCACCCAGTCGGCCTTCAGCCGATCCAGGTCGACATGCAGTGCCCCGGCGAACAGCAGGAAGCTAAGCATGCCCTGCAACAGCGTTTCGGTGAAATTCATCTGCGCCAGCAGTTGAGAGACGGTATCATCCAGCGTCAGTCCCGGCAGCAAGATGTTGGACAGCAGCAGCCCGATCGCCGCCACCGCGCCCATCGCGGTCAGCCCGACGACGTGCGGCAAGCGAATGAAATGGTGGTTGAACCAGCCCAGCAGCGCGCTGGCGACCACCAGCATGGCGGCCAGGTCGAACGGCGACAGGGCGTGGGCGGTTTCGGGCATGGCGATCAAATCCGCTCCATCAGGTAGCACAGGCAATCCTGCTTCACGATCTGCGGGTCGACCGTCAGCATCGCAGGCAGGGCGCTGCGGGTAAGGCGCAGCGTGCCGTCCTCCACGGCGAACAGGTCGTCGGCGATATCACACCCGGCCTCGTCGATGACTTCCAACGGCCGGGGCAGGCTGGTGGTGCCGAAAGGAGTGCCGGCATCGACCATCTGGAAATTGAGCCTGTCGAGCGTGGGCGAGAAGTTCAGCGCGCAGGCTTCCTTACCGAAGTCAAAAGCAATACCGGGCCGCACGTGTACCACGCCGATGGTGTGGAACAGCTCCAGCGCGTCTCTTTCCGGTGTGGCTTGCGGCAGCGTGTCCAGCGTCAGCACGGCTTCCACAAGGCGCGCGGCAGCCTTGGCATTGGCGGGCAGGCCGGGCTGGCCGCATTCGGCGGTGATGGCGGGAACCAGTCCGTCGAACGAAGCCGTCTGCGTGCCGGGCAGGCCCAGGAACAGCACGGCGCGGCGAGCGAACAATGCGGCCAGCGCCAGCACTTGCGGGTCGCGGTGTGTCACCACCGCGTAATGCGGGTTGCGACCGGTGTTGTTGTGCAGGTCGAGCGCGGCGAAGGCCCCGCGCTCCACCACGCGCCTGTGCACCGCCGCCATCAGCCTTGCTTCGGGCACCTCGGCCAGGTGCGGTTCCGCGCCCGGCCACACGCGGTTGTAATCCGGCTGGCTGTCCAGCCGCCGCAGGCCCTCGCTTGCGGCAGCGATATTGCCCACCATCAGCATCAGGCTGCGCGGCAGCGGGCGGTCCTGCCATTTGGCCAGCACGCGCTGCATCGCACCAAGGCCGGAATCCTCGTTGCCGTGCAGCAGGATGGATACGAACAGCGGCGCCTTGCGCTCGCCCGGCAGTTCGATCAGCGTCGGTCCGGGCAGCAGCCGGTGCAGGTCGCGCGCGCTGGCTTGCAGGAAGCCTTCGGGCAGGCGGTCCATGATCGTCAGCTCGGGCGCGGGCACGGTTGCGGTGCTCACAGCCGCCACTCGTGAACAGGCAGGCCGGTGCGCTGGTTCTCGACATAGGCGGCAGTCAGCGCGAACAGGTCCTGGTGGCGGGCGTAATGCTCCAGCTGCCAGGCGGCCCCGGTGCGCCCGGTGGCAAGGCGCATGGCGATTACCGAGAGATAGTGATCGACCAGGTCTTCCGCCATGCCCTGCGCGGCAAGGCCTTCCGCCGCCAGCGGCAGCAGGTCTTCGACCACGCTACTTGCCGCGCGCGGCGCGCTATCGCCGGGCCACAAGAGCTCCGCCCCCAGTCCGTTGCGGGCGGCGGCGTAGAAATTGGCGCGCGCGGTCTCGATCGGTAGTGCCGCCTTGCGTTCGCCGATGCGATCGGCCAGTGCGTGAAGAGCGCCATAGAACAGCGCGGCATTGGCCATCATGTCGAGGTTGCTGGGCCCGGCGGGCAGCACGCGCTGTTCGATCCGCAGGTGCGGCGTGCCGTCGTCGTCGAAACCCACCAACGGGCGGACCCAGCGCCAGATCGTGCCGTTGTGCAGGCGCAAGGCGGGAAAGCGGCTGGCGGGCCTGTCGTCCAGGGAGGGCAGCAGCACCGGGTATTCCCGCAGGTTCTCGGCAAACAGCTCTGCCGGGTCGTCCCCCAGGTAGTGCGAGCCGAAGATCACGCGCGAGGAGCCATCGGGATGCTGCAGCGATTGTTCGAAGGCGGCGATGCGGGTTTCGTGCCACAGTGCCTTGCCGAACAGGAATGGCGAGTTGGCGGACACGGCCAGCAATGGCGCGCTGAGTTGCAGGGCGCCGTTGTAATGGCGGGCGAACTCGTCCGGCGGCAGTTGCAGGTGCAGTTGCAGCGAGGTAGTGGCCGCCTCCAGCATCACGTCTTCGTAAGCCGCGGTGAAATGCGGTGCGCCGGGAATGGCGGTATCGATATCCACCTGCAGCGGGGCGTTGTCGCGCTGGCGCATGGCCTCGCGGTTGAGCGCGAGATAGCGGTTGTACGGCGTCATCGAGGCCAGCGAGAGGTCTTCCTTGCGCAAGGTGGGCAGGGTGCCAATGGTGATGACGGTGTCGACATCCTCGTGCGCGTTAGTGGCGCAGCAGCGCACCTTCTCGCTCAGGTGCGCGTGCATGCGCTTCAGCCCTTCGCCTGCGAGGGTTTCGACAGGCGCGTTGATCTCCACGCTGAACTGCGACAGTTCGGCCACCACTTCGGGATCGTTCAGGCGTTCGAGGAAGCTCTGGTTATGCGGGGCCGGGAAGTGGCTGTGGTCGATCAGCCAGACTTCCAGTTCCAGTCCGATGTGCGGCCCGGCGCGCGACAGGCCCCCTTCCGCCGCCAGCTGTGCGAAGGCAGCCGTCTCCTCTGCCAGACGCGCGGAAAAGCGCTGGAAATCCTCGGCGGCAAACCCGTCTGCCGCAATGTCCTGGCCCAATCTGCGTCCCCGCTCCGGTGAAGGTGCCAAGCTAGCAGCAACAGCCGCAGCGGGGCAAGGCGAAGGCTCGCCTAAAGCCACATGCTGCGCCGTTCGACCGGGGACCGCAGCCCGGCGACCAGCGATTTCGACCGCGCACGTAGCAGCACCGTGCGACCATGGGCAGAGCGGGTGAAGATGAGGCGCGCAGGGCCGATGCGTTTCGCCCACAACTGACGGAACATTTCCGCGTCTTCCTTGCGCGTGCCCAGCGGGGCAGGCACGGCGTGGTAATCGAGCTGGCGAAAGCCCATGGCCTCGCCTTCGCGGCGCAGGATGTAGCGCGGGTTCTCTACTGGGCCGAGCAGTTCCATCATGGCATCGACGAAGCGGTGCTGGTCTGCCCGCGTGCCGCCTTCGATGGTGACGGCGTGGCGACCGCGCAGCCCCTCGCGCACCTGCACGCGGTAGGCCTCCTTGCCGCGCGACAGGATATCGCACTGCGCCAGAGCCTCCACCAGCACTTCGCCCACGGCCTCCAGCCGCCGTTCCAGCGTGCCGTTGCGCAGCCACAGCCGCGCCGAGGTGACAAGGCCGGGCAGGGCATAGATCAGCGCCGCACCGCCGCCGATGGCCATGATCGCATCCAGCCCGCCAAGCCCGCGCACGCTGAGGCCCGCTGCCATGAACCCGCTGCCAAGGCTACCGATCCACGCTGCCTTCAGCGTGTTGCGCACGTGCAAGGTCGCGCTACCCACGCCGCTGCCCACCTCGGCCACCTCGCGCACTTGTGAGCGCGCGGTGCTGGCCCCCAGAGAGCGTTGCCAGTGGCGCGCGGTATCGGCGCGGTTGCAGGCGCGCCGCATTGTCAGGGCATTGCGATCCGCAATGGGCGCAGTCATGGCGATATCGAGCCGGTCCAGGCCGTTCTCGATTACGTTCGTGCCATCTTCCGCCACCCCGTCAAACATCGAGAAGCGGCGCACCAGGCGAGCGAAATCGGGTCCGGCTTCGCCATCGAGGCCAGCCGGATCGACCGTAGCGAGGTGCCAGATGTTGGCGACCTTTTCCGGAGTATCGGGATCGCTGCGGATCGCCCGTCCCCGCATCTGGTTGGACAGCATGTAGCTTGCCGCGTTGCTGGCCAGCACGAGGCTGTTGATCGAGGGCGCATCCCATCCTTCGCCCAGCAGGGCCTGCGTGCCGACGAGCACGCCGGATTTGGCCCGCCGCAACCAACCGGGTGACCAGCGCCACGCGGCCCCGGTCAGCTGCCGCCGTGAAATCCAGGCCGCAATAGCCGGGCACGCCGGGCAATTCTGCAAAGGTGAGGTCGCTGGCAGGAATGCCGCAGTCTTCCGCCGCGATACAGGTCGCCTCGCGTGCGGCCTCGGGCACGATCACCAGCGATCCGGTCAGCACGCCCAGCGGCTGGTCGATGCTGCTGCGGCGCAGGGTCTCGAAAATGGGCACCACGCCAAGCCGGGCAGGGGCATAGGGCGCGTCGGGCTTGCTCGGCAGTTCGGCGGCGCGGACGTGGTGCTGTCAGCACCGCCAGGCGCAGCC
Source organism: uncultured Erythrobacter sp. (assembly GCA_913055155.1). Lineage (GTDB taxonomy): Bacteria > Pseudomonadota > Alphaproteobacteria > Sphingomonadales > Sphingomonadaceae > Alteraurantiacibacter. Next base: position 93,085 of record CAJXJR010000001.1, read on the forward strand.
TCTCGCCCAGTTGCGCAGCTTCTGCATGCGCAATTTCCACCACCGAGGCGAGCTTGCCTGTGCTGCCCGCCAGCACGCGCGCCAGCTCCAGGCTTTCGGAAAAGTCCACGCGCTGGTTGGTGATAAGGCCTGCCTCGGAAAGCTGGCGCTTCCAGCCCTTTGCGCGCACGTCATCCAGCCGCCATGCGCCAATATGGCGGTGCAGCAGGCATTCCAGCATCGGTTGCAGCCAGAAGTGGCTGAACTCGGAAACCGCGTTGCCATCGACACCCAGCAGCGCCAGCGGTTCTTCCGGCAGGGGGACGCCGCGTCCGGCAAGGTAGAACAGCATGGCGGAAAGCTGTTCGGGCGCCTCGAGGATGTCCTCCTGGTGCCGGAAGGGTTCGGCCAGGAAGGGATGCTCCATCAGCATTCCGGGCAGCTGCGGATCCTGCTGCACCGCGTGCGTCAGAGCGAATACGGCATCGCGGCGCCGCATCAGCGTGGCGACAACGTCCGCATCGGGCTGCGAGAAATGCACGTGGTCCTGGTGCGGGGCGAGGTCGCCGTTGCGCACAAGTTCAGGCACGCCGATCTCGGCATCGATGGGGCCGCACAATCGCTCGTAACGCGACCACTCGGCATGGCTGGCATCGTAGGGCGGGGTGGCCGTGAGTGCCACGATCGTCACGTCGTCCAGCCGGTCGCGCAGGGCGAACAGCGCGGTCCACCATTCGCGGCGCAGGTGGTGACATTCATCCAGCACCAGCGTGATCGGGCCAAGCGCGGCCAGCGCGGCGAAATCGGCGTCACGCGTGTGCGCGGCGTGCAGCGCCTGATAGGTGGCCAGCGTCATGTCGCCGGGGGTCAGGATATCGCGCGAGATGCGCTGTGCGTGGGCTTCCAGCGAAGTCAGGAACAGCGGTTCCAGCCGCTCTGCCCACTGGTTGCGGATCGTCAGGCTGGGGGAGAGGACAAGGGCAGGGCGTCCGGCGCGGCGCGTCGCCTCCAGCCCCAGCACGGTCTTGCCGCTCCCGGGGGCTGCGACCACGTGCAGGCGGCCATCGCCCAGATAGTCGTCCATCTCGGCCAGCACCCGCGCCTGGTAATCGCGCCATTCGCCCGAAAAGCGCATGGCAGCCAGAAGTGGCGGCGTGCTGGCCTGTGGTGCGTCCCCCATCGTGGGGACGCTAGGCAGGTTCGTGCTGGGTTTCCAGTGGCTTTAGGCCGCCAGCTTTGCCGCCGTGCGGGCCACGCGCGCACCAAGGTACTTGGCGCCGTCGATCTCCACTGCACTCGGCTGGCGGCTGCCGTCCGGCCCGGCGATGGTGGTGGCGCCGTAGGGGGCGCCGCCCTTCACCTCGTCCACGCCGTTCTGCCCGCCAAAGCCATAGTCCAGCCCGATGATCGACATGCCGAAGTGCAGCAGGTTGGTGATCATCGAGAACAGCGTGGTCTCCTGCCCGCCGTGCTGCGAATTGCTGCTGGTGAACACCGCGCCCGGCTTGCCGATCAGCGCGCCCGATGCCCACACGCCGCCGCAGGTGTCGAGGAAGGCAGCCATCTGGCTGGGCAGGCGGCCAAAGCGGGTGGGGGCGCCCAGCACCAGGCCGTCATAGTTGCCCAGCGCATCGGGGCCTTCGATCAGAGCGTGGCTGTCGTCAGTCTGGAAACCGAAGTTCTCCACGATTTCCTGCGGTGCGGTTTCTGGCACGCGGCGAATGTCGGCCTCGTGCCCGGCCTCGCGGATGCCGGCGGCAACGGCCTCTGCCATCTGCGAGATGTGGTCGTAGGAAGAGTAGTAGAGCACGAGGATGCGAGCCATGATTGTGATGTCCTTTCAATTGGCAGCTTGCCGCATGGCCCCTTGCCGCTAAGCTCGCGGCGAGGGAGGATGTATGCGTAGATTGATTCTGTCCGTCTTGGCAATGATGGGGGCGCTTGGCGGTTCCGCAATGGGACCAAAGCCCGTGTCCGCGCACGATAACGGCTGCGCGCGCGAATGCCTTGAAGGCTTCGTCGACGCCTATCTCACCGCGATGGTGGCCAAGGACCTGGACGCACTGCCGCTTGCGGACGGCGTGCGCTTTGCCGAGAACGGGGTGCAGCTGCAGCCGGGGCAGGGCAGCTGGGCGACGATCGATTCCACCGGCACCTATCGCCACGTCTTCGCCGATCCGCACACCGGCAATGTCGGCGCGATCACCACGGTTACCGAACACGGCGCGCCGGCCATGCTCGATCTGCGGCTGCGCGTGATGGACGGGCAGATCCACGAGATCGAGACGCTCTATATCCGCGATCCCGGCGGCTATGCCCGGTACGAGGAAATGGGCGAGGCCGAGGCCACCTGGTACGAGACCGTGCCCGAGGAAGAGCGCCTATCGCGCGAGGAAATGGTGCAGGTGGTGAACCGCTATTTTACCGCCATGGTGCGCAACGACGGGCGCGCCGACTACACCTTCTTCCACACCGATTGCGACCGGCTGGAACATGGCCTGAAGACCACCAACCTGCCCACGCGCGAGGCCTATGGCCACTCGCAGGACACCGATTTCCGTTCGCTCGACTGCCGCAACCAGTTCGGCATGGGCTTCCTGGGCTTCGTTACCGACATTCGCGACCGGCGCTTCCTGGTGCTGGACGAGGAACGCCAGGCGGTGCTGGCCATGGTCTATCTCGACCATGACGGCACGGTGCGCGAACTGCCGCTGTCCACCGGCAACACATTCGTGCTGCCGCCCTATTTCAACGTGCCGCGCGGGCTGACCGTGGTGGAGGGCTTCAAGCTGAAGGACGGCATGATCCACCGCATCGAGATGACGCTGATCGAAACGCCATACGGCAACCCGCCGCCATGGCCCGATGCAGAGGACGTGGAGGTGATCCGATGAGCGCGCGCTGGCTGATCGCCGCAACGGCCCTGCTGGCCACCCCTGCCGCCGCGCAGGAAGTGACCTGGGCAGAAGACCTGGCTGACCGGTTCGAACGCGCGCTGGTGGCTGGCGACTACCGCGTGCTGCCGATCACCGAGGATTTCACCTATACAGAGAACGGCGCCGAGCTCGATCCGTGGGACGGCCTGTGGCGCACCACCACTGCGGTGGAGGGGGCGGTCGATTTCCCCGAGCTGGATTTCCGCGTCGAACACGCGCGGGACCTCACCGCGGTGCGCGTGGTGGAGTACCTCGAAAACGGCGTACACGGCGTGATGGCCTACCGCCTTGTCGCGCGCGAGGGCGCGATTGCCAGCGTGGAAGTGCTGCCGATCCGCGAGGAATTCGGTGGCGACCGCGGCGGCACGATTACCCTGCTGCAACCCATGCTGGAATTCACCATGGACGGCGAACTGGTCGAGGCGGCCAGCCCGGCATACCTCGCGTTCGGCGGGGCGCTGGACGACGCCACCTTGCGCGCGCGCGTGGCGGACTATTTCGCGGCCTATTCGGGCGAGGTGCCCGCAGGCCTTACCTTTGCCGAGGACTGCGTGCGTGTCGACAATGGCCAGCAGGCCACCGGCGTGGCGGATGCGCCCGTGCTCGATCCAGAGCAGCCGGGCTTCCATCCCTATGCGCTGGGCTGCGAAGAACAGCTGCGCAGCCGGTTCTATTCCAACTTCGCCGCTGCCGAGCCCACGGTCTACACCGACCCTGCGCGCGGGCTGGCGATTGCCTTCGTCCGGCTGGACCAGGCAGGCACGAAATTGAGCTTCGAGGCGCCCGGTGTGGGCGCGGTCGCCTACCCCGGCCCGCGCGGCGCGGTGGAAGGCGCGGATACCGGCGAACAATTCGACGGACGCGTGCTGACCAACATGATCACGCCGATGAGCGTGAACGGCGTCTATCTGTTCAAGTTCGATGAAGCGGGCGAGATCAGCCGGATCGACGCGTTCTATCGTGGCGCGCCGCTGGGCCGGGATGCTGTTCCGGACTAATTTGGAGGAGTGGTGCCCGGGGGCGGAGTCGAACCACCGACACGACGATTTTCAGTCGTCTGCTCTACCACTGAGCTACCCAGGCATCTCGTTCGCAGCAGGCATCTTCGATGTGCCCGGCGAGCAAGTGAAGCGCGCCTATGGCGAAGCTGCGCGCGCTTGGCAAGACCCCAATTCAGTCTTCTTGCGCGATATCTTCAGGAGAGGCCGGAGGGCCGGGCACGGCGTAGCCATCGCCAAACCACTGCGCCAGGTCGCGGTCGCGGCAGCGGCTGGAGCAGAACGGGCTGAATTCCTCTACGCGAGGCTTCTTGCAGATCGGGCAGGGTTTGCTGGTCATCGCTGCACAAGCTGGGCGTGCGGAGCCTCTATCGCAAGGGCGGGATCGGGCCTTGTCGACACTTGGCGGCCCGTGCGGCGGGAAAGTTCGGCCAGCCATTTGTCGGCAAGCCGGGACAGAACTGCGGGATGGGCGGTGAGTTCGATCGTGCCGGGGCCTTCCATTCCCTCGGCGCGGCGCAGCAGCAGGCGTGCGGCCGCGCCCGTCGGGTCGTGCCGGACAAGGTGCAGCATTGAAGGGCGTTCGAAACGCGCAACGATCTGCACGAAGCCGAACCCATTCATGGCCGTGCGCTCATGGTCGATTTCGACCAGGGCGGCCTCCAGCGCTTCGTCCACCGCCTTGCGATCGGCCTTCGCCTGCAAGGTGGGAAAGTCGACGCCGATGATTCCGCCAAGCCCGAACAGGCTGATGGCACGCGCTAACGGCTCTACAGCTGCCAGGGCAAGCGCGCGCGCGGGCAAGTGGCCATCGATATCGACCACCACCATCGCGGGTGTCGCCGCAAAGTGCAGCGATCCGCCGGTGAAATCGACAATCGCCTCGACGGCGAGGTCGCGAATTTCCTCCCAGTCAACATGCACGAAGCGGCGCACGACTTTCGCATCCGGCAAGCTCTTTGCCAGCGTGGGAGCAGGGCGCACGGGTTCATCGGTGGGGCGGACTTGCGCCGGTTTCAGCCGGTTTGCCTCGCCCACCGCAGGGCGGGTGACGACGAAGCGCATGGTCGCGCCTTCGCTGGCGTCGCGCGGCAGCTTGTCGACCAGCGCCTCCTCGCCGCCGGGAAAGGCTGCACGTCCGCGTGCCGAGCCTTTCGCCCTGGCGACCAGCGTGCCTTCGACCACCGCACCCGGCTCCAGCCCGCCGGGCCAGCGCATGCGGGCGGCCACCGGCTGGCCCTTGCGGTAGAGGATGGCGCGTTCCTCGCCGATGCCCTGTTCGACGAGCCAGCCGTCGGGAACGGGCTCAGCCAATTGCGAACCCCGCCGCCTTCAGCAGCGCGCGCGTTTCATAGAGGGGCAAGCCGACCACGCCGGAGTGGCTGCCCTGGATCCACGGGATCAGCGCCTCTGCCATGCCTTGGATGGCATAGCCACCGGCCTTGCCGTGCCATTCGCCGCTGGCGATGTAGGCGTCGATTTCCGCCTGCGAGAGTCGCTTGAACTTGAGCTGCGTCTCGCTCAGCTTTTCGCGGATCGTGCCGTCTGGCGCGGCCAGCGCCACGGCGGAGAGCACGCGGTGACGGCGGCCCGAGAGCAGGGCGAGGCATTGCCGTGCGGTCGCCTCGTCCTCCGCCTTGGGCAGGATGCGGCGTCCGGCGGCAACCACGGTGTCCCCTGCCAGCACGAAAGAACCTGCGCCATCCACCGCCAGCGCCTTTTCCCGCGCCATGCGCTGGGCATAGGCGCGCGGCAGTTCGCCCTTTTGCGGGGTCTCGTCGATATCGGCAGGGGCGATGGAATCCGGCACAACGCCGATGCGCGCCAGCCATTCGCGGCGGCGCGGGCTGGCGGATGCCAGGGTCAGCTTGGGGGTGGTTGAGGGGGTGTCCTCGGCCACGGGCGCGTCGGCGCCTTAGCCGTTGTATCCCGGCGGGCCACCACGGCCCGGCATGAAGCGATAGGTGATGCGCGCCTTGGTCAGGTCGTACGGCGTCAGCTCGCACAGCACCTCGTCACCCACCAGCACGCGGATGCGGTTCTTGCGCATGCGGCCGGCGGTGTGCCCCAGGACTTCGTGGCCATTCTCGAGCTCGACGCGGAACATTGCATTGGGCAGCAGTTCCACAACCTTGCCGCGCATTTCGAGAAGTTCTTCTTTAGCCATTCAGTGTCCTGGTCCTTTTGCAACTTGGTAGAATTACCGGATATCGGCGGCGCGCTTTAGCGGCACCGGGCGCAAAATGGAAGATGCGCCATGCATATCGCCTGAAAAGGCCTGAAAGCTGCGATACATCTGCGACAAAATACGACAAGGGTCCGTATTGCCTGTTTGTGCGTTGCACCACATATGCCCTTGCCTCAAGCCTTGTTGATTTTGTCCGGAGTGGCGTAACCTTGCGAATTTCCCTGTCTTGCAGTGCCTTGGCGATTGCTGTTGCGATGACTGCCGGCAATGCAGCGCCGGTCCTTGCGCAGGATGCGGCGCCCGCGCCCGTTCCCGCCACCGCGCAGGACGGCGACCAGCCGCTGCCGCCGCAAACGCCGGACGAGGACGTGAACACCATTATCGTGCTGGGCGCGCGGCTGATGGGGCAGGTCGACGCGCCCGAACCGCCGATTCTCGAACTCGACCAGGAAGACATCGCTGCCTACGGCGCGGGTTCGATCGAGGAGTTGTTGCAGGCGCTGGGCCCGCAGGTGAATTCCAGCCGCGGGCGCGGCGGCAGCGGCGGTTTCGGTGGCGGGCCGGTGATCCTGGTGAACGGCGTGCGTATCTCCTCCTTTCGCGAACTGCGCAGCTATCCGCCCGAGGCGATCGAACGGACCGAGGTTTTCAGCGAGGAGGTGGCCCAGCGCTATGGCTATTCGCCGGACCAGCGGGTGGTGAACTTCATCCTCAAGGACAATTTCTCCAGTCGCGAGATCGAAGCGGAATACGGCCAGCCTTTCGATGGCGGCTATTCCACGCAGCAGGTGGAAGGCACCTACCTGCGGATCGACGGGCCCAGCCGCATCAACCTGAACGTGGAATGGGACAATTCCAGCCTGCTGACCGAAGCCGAGCGCGGCATCGTCCTGGCCGAAGTCAGCCAGCCTGACCTCGCCAGCGATCCCGACCCGGCGCAGTTCCGCAGCCTGGTGGCCGATACATCGGGTGTGGAGGCGACCGCCAACCTGACCACGCGGCTGGGCGAAAGCGGCAATTCGCTGTCGCTCAACGCCACCTACGAACGCAATGACAGCTTGCGCTTCCAGGGCCTCGACAGCGTTCTGCTGACCGACAGCAGCGGCAATTCGCTGCTGCGCACCTTCAACGAAGGCGATCCGCTGACGGTGGACAGCCGCAGCGAGAACTATTCCTTCGGCAGCACGCTGAACCTGGGCGTGGGCGACTGGCAGGTAACCGGCACGCTGGATGGCACCTATGTCGATTCGATCAGCCGCACCCAGGCGCGCGTGGATACCTCTGCGCTGGTGGCGGATGCAGCGGCAGGCCTGCTGCCGATCGATGCCGACCTTGGCCAGTTCCCCGATGCCGGCTTCGACGAAGCCCTCACCGATACCTACACCTTCAACGCGTTGGCGACGGCGCGCGGCAACCCGCTTTACCTGCCCTCTGGCGATGTCGCGGTAACGCTGCGCAGCGGCTATCGCTGGAACCGTATCGAAAGCAGCGACACGCGCGCGCTGGCCAGCGCCGCCCAGCTGACGCGCGGGCGGGTGTTCGGCGGGGCCAACATTTCCATCCCGCTTACCAGTCGCGACGAGGATTTCCTTGGCGCGGTTGGCGATTTCACGCTCAACCTGAATGCCGGGGTGGACGAGCTTTCCGATTTCGGCACGCTGCACGACTGGACCGTGGGCCTGACATGGGGAGTGACCGACACGCTGACGCTGTCCGCCACTCACATCAACCGCAAGGTTGCCCCCTCGCTCAGCCAGCTGGGCAATCCCGCCATCGCCACGCCCAACGTGCCGGTGTTCGATATCCTCAACAACGAGACCGTGCTGGCCACCGTCATCAGCGGTGGTAACCCGGATCTGCCAGCTCAGGACCAGAGCGACTGGTCGTTCGGCCTGATCTGGGAACTGCCCTTCATCGATGGGGGCACCGTGTCGGTCGACTATTTCGACAACCATTCCACCGACGTTACCGATGGCCTGCCCACGCTGACGCCCGAGATCGAGGCGGCCTTTCCCGACCGGGTGGTGCGCGATGCGACCGGGCGGCTGGTGCAGCTGGACGACCGCTTCGTCACCTTTGCCGCGCGTGACGAGCGGCGGCTGCAATTCGGCCTGAACCTGTCTGGCCGTGTCGGTGGTGACGGCAGTCGCGGTGGCCCTCCCGGTGCCGGTCGCGGTGGCCCTCCGGGTGGTGCCCGCGGAGCGCCTGCAGGCGGTCCCGTGGGTGGTCCTCCCCCCGGCGGCGGCGCGGGCGGTCCGCCCAATGCCGAACGGTTCGCGCAGATGCGCGCGACTTTCTGCGAAAGCGAGCCTGGCCAGCTGGTCGAGCTGTTCAACCGCGCGCTGGCCGCGCAGGCCGCGGGCGAGGAGCCGCCGGTCGGCCCCGATGGTGAGCCGATCCGTATCCCGCCGCAGATGCTGCAGCGCATGGCTGGTGAAAACGGGCAGGTCGATTCCGAACGCTTTGCCCTGTTCCGCGAGCGGATTTGCAGCGCCGATGGCTCGCCTTCCGGCCCGCCGCAGCAGGCGACTGGCGGCAACCAGGGCGGTGGCGGTCCCGGTCGGGTGCGTGGCCTTGGCCGAATGAACCGGCTGATGGGTGGCGGCAACTCCGGACCGCCCACCGGACGCTGGTTCTTCAACCTCGACTACACGCTGGAGCTGGAGAACACCGTGCTGATCGCGGACGGGCTGCCCCGGCTCGACCTGCTGGATGGCGATGCGCTGTCGGGTGGCGGTGAACCGCGCCATGCCGTGCGCGCGCGCGGCGGTGTGTTCTACGACGGGTTCGGCCTCATTACCTTCATCAACTACACCGGTTCCTCCCGCCTCGACGGGTCCGGCTTGCCAGGCAGCACGGACCTGTTTTTCGGCGATTACGTAACCGTGAACCTGCGCGCCTTTGCCGACCTTGGCCGGCGCCAGGGTCTGGTCGAAGCGGTGCCCTTCTTCGAAGGGTCTCGCGTGGGGCTGAGCATCGACAACCTGTTCGACGCGCGCCAGCGTGTGACCGACAGCAACGGCGACGTGCCGCTGCGATACCAGCCGTTCCTGATCGATCCGACCGGGCGCGCCTTCGAGATCGAATTCCGCAAGATGTTCTGAGGCAAGGGTGGGGCCGGACCGTCGATCCGGCCCCGCTGCCGGTCAGGGCTGGGCGACCGTCACCAGCTTGCCTAGCGTATTCCACTCCTCGCGCGGGGACCAGTTGCGGTTGGCCCCGAGATAGGAATGGTCGTCCAGTTCCAGCAGGCCGATGATCGTCTCTGCCACGATCGTCGCGCCGACAGGGCCCAGCGCTTCGCCTTCCTTGGTGCTGCCGTTGTCCTCCGCGCGGCCGATCACTTCGGCTTCGGCGAGGATATACAGCCACAGCGGCACGCCGTGCGGCGGCAGGTCGCCGCTCAGCTTGGCGACCTTCTTCAGCACCTTGTCGATCACCTTCTGCTCGCAGCCGATGGCTTCGGCCACCTTCTCGCCGCCGGGCAGCAGGAAGGTGTTGCCGCGCAGCAGGTTGCGCGTGGCCAGCGAGGCCTCGCCTTCGGTGATGAAGGGCAGTTGCAGCAGGTCGCCCGCCAGCCTGGTATCCAGTTTCTGCGCGCGTTCCACCTGGCGGTTTTCCGGCGTGAACAGCAGTTCGTGCCAGTCGACCACGGCATCGGTATCGCCGAGCGGGTCGAAACCGCTGCCCAGCTTCGTGCCGAACAGCTCCAGCTTGGAGCCACCCTTCTGCACCTGCACCTTCATCGGGATCATCGAGTGGCCAAAGCGGTAGGCCGCGACGGAGAACTCGATCGGGATGAAGGGCACGCTGCCGCAGTAGTGCTGGCGCCCGCAGCCCAGGATGCGTTCCACCACCGGCGTGCCGCACATGGCGGTAAGGAAGTCATTCACCACTGCCCACTGGTAATGCCAGGTGGTGGTGACGCGGGCATGTTCGTAAAGCTCGCTGCCTTCATAGCCTTCCTCTGCGTGCAGCGTGTCGCACACGTGGTTGTGGAAGCGGATGATGGCCAGTTGCAGCTGGCTGATCACGCGGTTTTCGTCATTGCGCGGATCGCCGATGATCGCGCGGCCGTTGGGGCTCCGCAGCAGGTCGCTGGCGGGGATGCCCGCCTGCCCCGGATTATCCGCCCCGGTCAGCAGCTTGGCCCCGCCGAAGGCGCCGCCCTGCACATAGAGATAGGGCTGCGCCTCGGGCCCGAGGCCGTAGATGCAGTCGAGATCCAGCATGGGCGTGCGGACATTGGCGATCTCGCCGGGGTTGTCGACCACGCTGTCGAACGTGGTGGAGGTATCCAGCGTGATGTCGTGGTCCACGAACTGGCCGAAGAACACCATGCCCACGGGCACGGTATCGGTGCGGTCGTTGGCGGACTTGCCGTCCATCGGACCATTCTTGGCACCGATTGCCTGCAGCACCGCCGGATCGGTGTAGGCCGGGCTCAATTCCTGGAACAGGCGACCGAAGCGGTCGTCGCGTTGCTTGGTATCGTAATGGCCGCGCACGCAGTAGGCAGACATGCCTTCCAGCGGCTTCATTCCATGGTGTTCGTGGGCACTCATAGCCAATCTCCTCGAACGATCTGTTCGTGACAGGGGGTGGGATTGTTGGCGACCTGAGTGCGAAGTCGAACAGTTTATCGAGGCAAAACAATGGCATTAACCGTAGCCGGACCCGGAACGCGCACGGCTCGTGGCATTAATGCGAATTTAACTATAACGCCTGGGCCGCTGCGTGGGCCGATGCCCATGCCCACTGGAAATTGTAGCCGCCCAGCCAGCCGGTCACGTCCACCGCCTCGCCGATGGCAAACAGGCTGGGAACCTTGCGGGCTTCCATGGTCTTGGACGACAGCTCGCGCGTGTCGATGCCGCCGACGGTGACTTCGGCCTTGGCAAACCCTTCCGTGCCGTTGGGGTGGAAGCTCCATCCAGCCAGCTTTTGCTGCGCCGCGCGCAGGGCCTTGTCGGGCACGTTGCCAAGGTCGCCTGTCACGCCCAGCCGATCTGCCAGCACGTCGGCCAGCCGGTCGGGCAAGTGGTCGCGCAGCACCGCGCGAAAGGTGGCGGAGGGGCGGGCACGCTTTTCCTCGATCAGCCAGTCGGGCGCGGCATGTGGCAGGAAATCCAGCGTCACTGCCTCGCCCGGCTTCCAGTAGCTGCTGACTTGCAGGATCGCCGGGCCCGAAAGCCCGCGGTGCGTCATAAGCGCGGCTTCGCGAAAGGTGGTCTTGCCCGCAGTGGCATCCACTTCGGTGGCGACGCCGGACAACTCGCGGAACAGCAAGTCTTCCCCGCCCAGGGTCAGCGGGACGAGGGCGGGGCGCGGCTCCACCACTTTCAGCCCGAATTGCCGCGCCAGACGGTAGGCAAAGTCGCTCGCCCCCATCTTGGGGATCGACGGGCCGCCGGTGGCGATCACCAGCCTGGGTGCGACGAAGGTTCCGTCCTGCGTGGTGACCGTGAACGTCTCGCCGTCGTGCGCCACGTCGGTCACGTCCTGGTTGCAGCGGATATCCACCGTGCCCGGTTCCCTGGCGCACTCGTCCAACAGCATGTCGACGATCTGCTTCGCCGAGCCATCGCAGAACAGCTGCCCCAGCGTCTTCTCGTGCCAGGTAATGCCGTGCTTCTCGACCAGCTCCAGGAAATCGCGCGGTGTGTAGCGGCTGAGCGCGCTCTTGGCGAAATGCGGATTGGCCGAAAGGTAGTTGGCCGGCCCTGCACCGATGTTGGTGAAATTGCAGCGTCCGCCGCCGGAAATCAGGATCTTCTTGCCGACCGCGCCAGCGCGTTCGAGCACCAGCACACGGCGCCCGCGCTGCCCGGCCAGCGCAGCGCAGAACAGGCCCGCCGCACCGCCGCCGAGGATGATTGCATCGAAGCCTGCTTCCATGGCTCCCGCGTTAGGCACGAATCGCGCCCGCGTCCAAGCCTATGCGCGCGGATCGTCCAGGCAGACGCGGTTCCGTCCGGCCTGCTTGGCATGGTACAGCGCCTCGTCGGCGGCAGCCAGCGCGGCGCGTGGGTCGTCGTAGGCGAAGACATCGGCGATCCCGCCCGAGAAGGTGACCTGGCCGAAGGGTTCCTTCGTGCGGCGGTTCACCAGCTTGCGTGCGGCCATCGCCTCGCGCGCGCTCTCAAGGATTGTCAGCGCTTCCTGCGGCGTCGAACCGCGCAACAGCAGCACGAATTCCTCGCCGCCGTGGCGGGCAATGTGGCATTTCTGGCCGGAGATCGTCGCCAGCGTTTCCGCCACCACGCAGATCACCCGGTCGCCCGCGTCATGGCCATGGGCGTCGTTGATCGCCTTGAAATTGTCGATATCGCAGAAGGCCACGCACAGCGGCTCCACCGCGGCCTGCGCCTCTCGATATTCGCTTTCCAGCAGCGTCTCGAAGGCGCGGCGGTTGGGCAGGCCGGTGAGGAAGTCGACTTCCGCATCGCGGCGTGCGCGAGCAAGATTGTGGCGCAGCGAGGCAGCTTCCTGCTCGGCATGAGCAAGCTCTTCCTCCGCCTTGCGCGAGCGTTCCAGCATGGCGCGGGCATAATCGGCGAGGCTGGCGATCACGTCGTCCTGGCCCGGCGTTGCATCCAGCGCGTCGACATGCTGTGCCAGCGCATCGCCATAACTGCTGGCGCTGTTGCGCGCAGTTTCGGTGCTGCGCGAAAACTGGTCGATGCCGTATTCCAGCTGCTGCGCCAGCTTGTCGATGGCATCGTCGCCTTCCCGCTCTTCCGTGGCGGTGGAGCGGTCGAGCCAGGCCTGGGTGATCGGATCGCCGCTTTCCAGGCGCCGCCGGATGCGCCTCTCCAGCCCCGGATTGAGCCCGGCAAAGGCGCTGTGCGCGGCAGAAAGGTTGTGCGCGGTGACTTCCAGGTCGTTGTCGAGCAGGAAGGCGCCGATCCGCTTCAGCAGCTTTTGGCGGGCCTGCCGCACAGCATCGGCGCGGTCGAAGGAGTCTTCTTCCTCTGCGCTGCTGCGTCCGAATCCCAGCCAGCCGAGGAGCCCCCCGTTGGCGCCGGGCGAAAAATCTGTTCCATGCCGTGTCATGCGGCTGAGGACGGCAGCGCCGCGCGCGCGTTCAGCTAGGGACGAGTGCCTAGGCCGGGGCTGCAAAGCGTTCAGGCGGCAGTGGGCGCATCCTGTCGTCGGGCGAGGAAGAACAGCCCGGTGCCGACCACGAAGACCAGCCCCAGCATCTGGTAGGCCGCTACGCTGGCATGGGTGGCGACCCAGATCGTGGCAATCGTCGCCAGCCCGGCCACGGGCAGGTGCCACCAGGGTGCCGCATCACCCTCGCGCCGTTCCAGCACCGGCAGGGCGAGGGCGGACAGCAGGTACATCACCAGCCGCGACAGCGTGCTGGTTACGGCCAGCGCGGCAAAGCCTCCCCACAGGCTGAACAGGATCGCCGCCCCGCCATAGAACAGCACCGAGACATCGGGCGTTTGGAAGCGCGGGGAAACGTGGGCGAACAGGCTTGGCAGGGTGCCCTGTTCTGCCATGCCATAAGTCATGCGTGGCACCACGATGCCGCCGTTCAGCGTGTTGGCGGCGACGGAAAAGGCGGCAGCCAGCGAAATCGCGATCACGCCGGCCTGCCCGGCCACTGCATTTGCCGCTGCCGCCAGCGCGCTCTCGCCTCCCCCGGCGTCGGGCGCGATGGCCAGGTAGGCCCAGATGACGGCCATGTAGAACAGCGCCACGGCGGCCAGCGTGGTCATCAGCGCCAGCGGGATGGTGCGGCGCGGGTTCTTCAGCTCGCCGGCGGGGAAATTGCCATTTTCGAACGCCATGTAAGCGTAAAAGGTCAGCAGGACGACGCTTTCGAATTCGCTGAACTGCGGCAGGCTAAAGCCGATCGCCGGATCGCGCGTGGCCAGCCCCCACACCACCAGCACTACCAGCGGCGCCAGCTTGACCACGGTCATCAACCCCAGCGTGCCGACAGAGGCGCGCATGCCGACGAGGTTCACCAGCGTGACAAAGGCGATGAAGGCGATCGCCGCAGCGGAACTGACCATGGGGTTTGCCAGCACCGGGAACAGGACCGCGAGATAGGCGATGGCGACGTGCGCATTTGCCGCCACGGCCACCACGGCAGAGGCATAGCGCATCCAGCCGGCCTGGAAGCCGAAGAACTTGCCGAAGGCGGCATTGGCATAGAGCACCGGCCCGCCGTGCCCGTCGAACCGCATGGCCAGCGCGGCAAAGACCCAGGCCAGCGGCAGGATCAACAGCGCGCCCAGCAGCATCATCCACGGTGCGAAATTGCCTACCGCGGCGACAAGTATTGCGGGCATGGCGAAGATGCCCGATCCGATCATGCCGTTCACCGGGAACAGCGCCGTGCCCCAGAAACCCACCGTGCGCGGCAGGGTGGCGGGTGTCTTGTCCATGCAGCTGTTGCCCCCGTGATCCCGAAAAACCCACGCTGCCCTGTGGGGAGCGCAAGCGCAAGCTTTGCCAAGCGCGCGGTCAAGACCTATCTGACCTGCCATGTCGCGAACCGAAGCCGGATCCCCTTCAGACCCCCGTGGGGCAGAGCGTTTCAACGAGGAACGCGCCACCTACACGGTGAAGGGCAGCACGCAGCCCGACCTGGAGGCAGGCGTGGCGGCGATCCGCGAGGTGGTGAAGACGCTGAAGCCCAAGCCCGGCGTCTACCGCATGCTGGATGCGCGCGGCGACGTGCTCTACGTCGGCAAGGCGCGCAGCCTGAAGGCGCGGGTGGCGAACTACACCCAGGTGAAGAACCTTACCAACCGGCTGCAGCGGATGGTGGCGCAGACGCGGGCGATGGAGATCGTTACCACCAATTCCGAGGCAGAGGCGCTGCTGCTGGAAGCGCAATTCATCAAGCGCTTTCGCCCGCCCTACAACGTGCTGCTGCGCGACGACAAAAGCTTTCCCTTCATCCTGCTGCGCGAAGGGCACGATTTCCCGCGCATCATGAAGCACCGCGGCGCGCGCAAGGCCAAGGGCAACTATTACGGCCCCTTCGCCAGCGCCGGATCGGTCAATACGACGATTAACGCGCTGCAGAAGCTGTTCCTGCTAAGATCCTGTACAGACAGCTTTTTCGAGCGGCGTGACCGGCCCTGCCTGTTGTACCAGATCAAGCGCTGTTCGGCGCCGTGCGTGGGGCGGATCGACAAGGAAGGCTATGACGCGCTGCTGCAGGAGGCGAAGGATTTCCTGGGCGGCAAGTCGGGCGCGGTGCAGGCGCGGATCGAGGCGCAGATGCAGGAAGCGGCGGAGCAGCTGGACTTCGAAACTGCTGCCCTTCTGCGCGACCGGCTGCGCGCGGCCACTTTCATCCAGGGCAGCCAGGCGGTGAATGCCGATGGCGTGGGCGATGCCGACGTGTTCGCACTGGCCGCCAAGGGCGGGCAGGTCGGCGTGCAGGGGTTCTTCGTGCGCGGCGGGCAGAACTGGGGGCACAAGGCCTTCTTCCCCTCAAACACCCGCGAACTGGAAAAGGACGAGGTGCTCGCCCGCGTGCTGGCGCAGTTCTACGAGGAGGTGCCACCACCGCGCATGATCCTGGTTGACCGCGAACTGCCCGAACAGGCCCTGCTGGAAGAGGCCTTCAGCGAACTGGCGGGCCGCAAGGTGGCGATCAGCGTTCCCCAGCGCGGCGAGCGGCGCAAGCTGATGCAGCAGGCCAGCCGCAACGCGGTGGAGGCGCTGGACCGGCGGCTGGCGGAAAGCGGCACGCAGGCGAAGATCATGCGCGAAATGGCCGAATTCCTCGAACTGCCGGACATTCCGCAGCGCATCGAGATCTATGACAACAGCCATATCCAGGGCGCCAAGGCGGTGGGCGCGATGGTGGTGGCCGGGCCCGAAGGCTTCCTGAAGAACCAGTACCGCAAGTTCAACATCCGCGAGGCGCAGTCGAACGACGATTTCGCCATGATGCGCGAAGTGATGCACCGCCGTTTCAGCCGGGCGATGAAAGAAGACCCGGATCGCGAACATGGCCTGTGGCCAGACCTGGTGCTGATCGACGGGGGCAAGGGGCAGCTCTCGTCGGTGCGCGACACGCTGGAGGAGCTGGGCATCGAGGACGTGCCGCTGATCGGCATTGCCAAGGGTCCGCACCACGGGCGCGAGGGGCGCGAGGTGTTCCACTTCCCCGACGGGCGGGAGAAGATGCTGCCCACCAATTCGCCCGTGCTGTTCTACCTCCAGCGTCTGCGCGACGAGGTGCACCGCTTTGTGATCGGGGCGCACCGGGCGAAACGTAGCCGCGCCATTTCGGCATCCCCGCTGGACGAGATTCCCGGCATCGGCCCGGCGCGAAAGCGCGCGCTGCTGCTGCATTTCGGAACCGCCAGCAAGGTGCGCGCCGCCGCGCTGGACGACCTGAAACGCGTGCCAGGCGTCAGCGCAAGCGTGGCACAGGCGATCTATGATTTCTATCACGCCGGCGGCTGATGCGGGCGGTTGACCCGTATCAATGACGGGGCAGGCTGTGGTATCCATTCTTCTCAGGCAAAGGAGGATGCCATGCGATCGCTACTCGTTCACACCCACGACGATGACTGTTTCGAAGCCCGCCTGCAGGTGGCGCTGGATATGGCCCGCAAGTTCGACGCCCACCTCACCCTGATGCAGACCATCGCCTACGATGTGGTCGTGCCGACCGATCCCTTCGGCGTTTCCGCCGTCGATGTCTCGGCGGCCAATCTCGAACTGGCGAAGGAATTTCGGGCGAAGGTGGAACAGCGGTTGAAGCAGGAAGACGCGCGCTGGGACTGGACGGTGGAGACCGGCTACGACGGCACCAGCATGACGCGGCACGCCGCGCTGAACGACCTGGCGCTGGTATCGGGCACGGTGGCCGGGTCCGACAGCCGCAGGCCATCCCCGCTGGCGGGCATGCTGGCGATCCATTGCCGCTCGCCGATCATGGTGGTGCCGAAGGCTTCGCGCGGGATCGACGCCGGCAAGCCTGCGGTCGTGTGCTGGAACGGCTCGCTGGAAGCGGCCCGTGCCATGCGGGCAGCGGTGCCGTTGCTGCAAGCGTCGGGCACGGTGCATGTCGTCAGCGTCGGCGATCCGTCGGACGAGGATGACGACAAGTTGCCGGCCATTGCCGGGGCCAGCTACCTGGAACGCCACGGCGTGGATTGCGAAGTGGTGGAACTGCCCGACGGATCGGAGCCGGTGCACGAGGTGCTGCGCAAGGCCGCCGAAGCGCGCGAGGCCGGGCTGATGGTGATGGGCGCCTATGGCCAGCCACGCTTTATCGAAACGCTGTTCGGCGGGGTTACCCGGTCTGTGCTGGCAGAGCCGCCGATGCCCGTGCTTATGGCGCACTAGGGCGCCACCCGTGGTCAGGTGTGGCGCAACATGCCCTCTTGCGCCACACTGGCCACCAGCCTGCCATCGCGCGAGAAGATCTGCCCGCGCGCCAGCCCGCGCGCATGGCCCGACCACGGACTTTCGGTAGCGTAGAGCAGCCATTCATCGACGGCGAAACTGTCGTGGAACCACAAGGCATGGTCGAGGCTGGCCGCCTTCACGGTGGGGTCGAAGACCCCTTTGCCATGCGGATGCAGGGCGGTGCCGAGCAGGTGGAAATCCGAAATGTAGGCCAGCACCGCGCGGTGCACGGCGGGTTCGGGCGGCAGCGGAGCCACCGTGCGGAACCAGACGTGGCTGACCGGCTCGCGCACTTCGGGCTTCAGCCAGTCGCGCGGCTCGACAGAACGGAAATCGATGGGGGACGGACGCTCGGCCAGTCGCCGCAGCGGACCTTCCGGCAGCGCCTTGGCCACCTGCTTCTGCAGGTCGCTGTCGGGCACCAGCTCTTCCGGGCCGGGCACCTCGGGCATTTGCGGGGCCTGGTGGTGCGGGCCGCCCACCGGGATCTGGAACGATGCCGTCAGGTTCAGGATGGGCTTGCCATCCTGGCTGGCGACCACACGCCGGTTGGAAAAGCTGCGCCCGTCAAGGTCGCGCTTCACGCGGAATTCGATCGGCAGGTCATCGCTGCCCGGACGCAGGAAATAGGCGTGCAGCGAATGCGCCTCTCGCCCCTCTTCCACGGTGTGGCGCGCCGCGCCCAGCGCCTGGGCAATGGCCTGCCCGCCGAACACGCGGCCGGTGCCATCGGGATGCTTGCGCCCGATGAAACGGTCGCCGCCCTTGTGCTCCAGGTTCAGAAGCAGGACCAGGCAGGCGACGAGTTCTTCGGGTGTCTGGGGCATGTTGGAAGCCATTGCCTGTCGCATTGCGCCTCCACCCGCACTTCGTCAAGCGATGGACACCGTCCGGCCTAGAGCAAACCCGGAATCCGCCTTGCAATCCTGCAGCCAAGCGCCTTCAGGCGATTCTGCCTGGGCCAGCGATTGGTCGAGCGCGGAGTCATGCCCCAGCGACGCAGCAGGTGGTTGAAGGCGCGGGCATCGGCTTCGTCATAGCTCCAGTTGGAACGCCAGGTGATCGACAGCGACACCGACACCTCGGTTCCGTTGCGCACGTAATGCGGTGCCATAACCGGCACGTAGACCGCATCGCCCGGATGTAGGGGGAAGGTAATGCCGAAATCGGCAAAGGTCTCTTCCCAACCCAGTTCGCGTCCACCGCCGGTGTGATAGGCTTCGTGCACCTTGTCGGGCGCGAAGCGGTTGTCGCCTGCGGGCCACAGCGTCATCGCCTTGCTGCCGCGCAGTTGCAGCAGGATGTTGTGCTCCGGGTCGAAGTGATAGGGTGTTACCGCGTCGGGACTGGTGACGAAGATGAAGCCCTGCGGCGTCAGCATTTCGCCGGTTGCCGGCTCGATCACTTCGCGCATTTCGTCCAGCAGTTCGTGCAGCAGCCCGGCATAGGCCGGGTCCTGTTCGATGTTCTTCAGCACCGCCCAGCTGTTGGCGCTGTCGATCTCGCGGATGGTTTCGCCGATCGTCCTGCCGGTCGCGCCGGGCTTTTCGGTGATGCCGATAGGCAAGTCGCCGCGATTGTATTCGATGCTTGCTGCGGGAAGCGTCTCTCCCAGCTGGGCCAGGGCTTCCAGTTCCAGCAGCGGATGCGCCACCAGGTCATGCGTCAGCTTGTGCGCACCTTCGGGATAGGAGGCAGCGAAGTAGGCGCGGCTGCGCGCGGGGAAGATCTGCTTTCCGCCCACCTGGCGGCCGTGCAGGTTTCCGACATAGTGACTCATGACAATCCTCTCGCGCCGCGTCCGGTTTCAAGCCGGATCAGTGTGGCGAAGGCGGCGCGGCGCAGCTTGCCTCCGATGCCGATGGATCGGCGTTGGATCACCCGGCGCTCGCGCCAGAAGTGATCGATCATGGGATGGTCCTGCGCGGCACAGCTGTCGGCCCAGCCAATGTCTTCGCGGTCGAGCAGGTCCAGGTTTTCGCGTTGCAGCAGCACGCCGGGCGAGAAGCGCGAAAACGCCTCGTCGAAGGCGGTCTTGTAGGAATAGGCCCCCGGCGCGGTAATGAAGTTGGCCAGCATCGCAATCGGCCTGCCGTCGAGCCGCAGAGCCAGGCGTTCCAGCCGACCGCGCGCGGCGGCCCCGGCGATGGCATACCGGAACAGCTCGCGCGTCGCGTCCTGGCTTTGCATGGCGGAGCCTGCCTCTCCCTTCCAGCCGCGCGCTTCCAGTTCCATGAATTCGCGCGTCCAGTCGGCCACGCCCGAATAGTCGGTCAGGCGCTCCACGGTGAAGCTGCCTTCCTCTTCCAGCCGCCGCCGCTGGCGGCGCAGTTCCTTGCGCTTCTTGGTGGACAAGGAGGCCGCGAAATAGCTTTCCGCCGATTGCGATGAAGACAGCATGGCGCGTTCTTCGGTCATCACGGTCGCGGTCGGGCGCGGGGCCTCGGCCAGCACCGTGGCCAGCGCATCGTGCAGCGGGCCTTCGGCGGGTACGTGCGAAAGGTGCAGGAACAGGGGGAGCCCGCCCGCGCTGTCGCACCATGCCAGCAAGGCGCGCCAGAATGCGCGTTCGAACCCCTTGGCCACCAGCGGCTGGCCCAGGAAGCAGTTGGGATGAACCCAGTTCGCGAAGTGCGGGATCGGATGGCCGTAATAGTCACGCAGACGGCAGACCGGCATCAGGCCCGCCAGCTGGCCCTCGGCCTCCAGCGCCAGAAGGGAAACCTCGCCCTGCTTGTCCATCGCCCGCAGCGAGGGCAGCAGGTACCAGCTTTCGTAGAACGGGTTGGGCTCTGTGGCCCATTCGGCCAGCGCATCCCACGCGCCGATCCGGTCACGCCGGTCGAAACTGCGCCAGTCCGCCTCCTTCACCACCACGCGTGGGGCGGGGGCACTGCGCACGGGCGCAATTGTGCCGCCGTCGAAGGCGCCAAGGCGGGGAAGGGGGGCGTCATAAGCCAAGGAAAAGGGTTAACCTCTCGTCGCGGGATAGACCGGGGAACATTCCCCTTTTCTAGGGCGAGGGCGACAAGGAAGGTTTAAGTGCAAAGGTAAAGAAAACCCTCCCCGACACCGGCCGGGGAGGGTTTTTGTTAACCCAACAATGGGTGGGCTGAACGCGCCTTAAACGTGTCCGGCCAGCGCGGCGAGCAGCAGCAGCGCCACGATATTGGTGATCTTGATCATCGGGTTCACGGCCGGGCCCGCGGTGTCCTTGTAGGGATCGCCCACGGTATCGCCGGTAACGGCGGCCTTGTGGGCTTCGGAGCCCTTGCCGCCGTGGTTGCCGTCTTCGATGTACTTCTTGGCGTTATCCCATGCACCGCCACCGGCAGTCATGGAAAGCGCCACGAACAGGCCACCGACGATTACGCCCAGCAGCAGCGCGCCCAGAGCGGCAAAGCCGTTCTCTTCGCCTGCCACCCAGGTGATAACGAAATAGACCACGATCGGTGCAAGCACCGGCAGCAGCGAAGGCACGATCATTTCCTTGATCGCGGCCTTCGTCACCAGGTCCACCGTGCGGGCATAGTTCGGGCGGCTGGTGCCCGCCATGATGCCCGGATCGTTGGCGAACTGCTCGCGCACGTCCTTCACCACGTCACCCGCGGCGCGGCCCACGGCGGTCATGCCCATGGCACCGAACAGGTACGGCAGCAGCGCGCCCAGCAGCAGGCCCACGATCACGTAGGGATTCTCGAGGCTGAAATCGACCGAGATATCCGGGAAGAAGATCCCGAGGTCGGTGGTGTAGGCAGCGAACAGCACCAGCGCGGCAAGGCCGGCGGAACCGATGGCATAGCCCTTGGTCACGGCCTTGGTGGTGTTGCCCACGGCATCCAGCAGGTCGGTCTTTTCGCGGACGCTATCGTCCAGACCGGCCATTTCGGCGATGCCGCCGGCGTTGTCCGTCACCGGGCCATAGGCGTCCAGCGCCACGACCATGCCAGCCAGCGCCAGCATGGCGGTTGCGCCGTAGGCGAGGCCGATCAGGCCGGCCAGCTGGTAGGCGCCGATAATCGCCGCGATGATGGCGATGGTCGGCAGGGCGGTGGATTCGAGGCTGATGGCAAGGCCCTGAATCACGTTGGTGCCATGCCCCGTTTCCGAGCTCTTGGCGATCGAGCGCACCGGACGGAAGCCCGTGCCGGTGTAGTACTCGGTGATCCAGATGATGACGCCGGTCAGCACCAGGCCGATCACCGCGCAATAGAACAGGTCCCAGCCGGTGAAGGGAACCATGTCGGTGCCCGGATTAATGACGGTGTTCATGTCGATCTCGACCGTGCCCAGCGCGCGCATGGTGACATACCAGATGAGCGGAATGGCCAGCACGGCGGTGACGAGGAAGCCCTTGTACATGGCGCCCATCACGTTACTGCCGCCACCCAGGCGGACGAAATAGGTGCCGATGATGCTGGTAAGGATGCAGGCACCCCCGATCAGCAGCGGCAGGGCCATCAGCGGCAGCAGCGCATCGCCCAGCGAGGTGAGCAGCAGCGCGGTGAGCACCATGGTGGCGCCCACGGTGACGACGTAGGTCTCGAACAGGTCGGCGGCCATGCCGGCACAGTCGCCCACGTTGTCGCCCACGTTGTCGGCGATCACGGCGGGGTTGCGGGGGTCATCCTCGGGGATGCCTGCTTCCACCTTGCCGACAAGGTCTGCGCCCACGTCAGCCGCCTTGGTGAAGATACCGCCGCCAAGACGCGCGAAGATGGAGATCAGCGAGGCACCGAAGGCCAGCGCCACCAGCGCATCCACCACGGTGCGGCTGCTGGCTTCCAGCGCCATCGGGCCGACCAGCACGTAGAAGAAGACGGAAATGGCCAGCAGGGCCAGGCCCGCCACCAGCATGCCGGTGATGGCGCCCGCGCGGAAGGCCAGCGTCAGGCCCTGTTGCAGGCCCTTGCTTGCCGCCTGTGCGGTGCGCACGTTGGACTTCACCGAGATGTTCATCCCGATATAGCCCGCCACGCCCGACAGCACGGCACCGATCACAAAGCCCGTGGCCGAGATCGGGCCGAGGAAGACCCCGACCAGCACGGCCACGACCACGCCGACCATGCCGATGGTGGTGTACTGGCGGTTGAGGTAGGCCTTCGCGCCTTCCTGGATCGCCCCTGCGATTTCCTGCATTTTTTCGTTGCCGGCATCCGAGCCGAGCACCTGGCGGCTGGTGACGAAACCGTAGACAACGGCAAGCAGTCCCAGGCCAATAGCGATAAGTATGAGGTCCATGACCTGCTATTCCCCTCTTCCCTAAAATGAAAACGGCCCGGTTCTGCCGGGTCCGCCTAGGGGCACAGGGCTAACACACTGGCGCTCTTTCACAAGCGTGAATGCGCGTTTTCCACGCTGCGGGGTGCCAAAGCGGCCTATTTGTGGACGTATCCCAGCCCTTCGCGATTGGTCACCGGTTCGCCATCGACGAACAGCGGCGCGAAGCCGCGCGGTTCGACCTGCCCGATGCGGGTGGCGGCAACAGGCGGCTCAACCCCGGCGGGCAGGGCGAACAGCAACTGGTAATCGTCGCCCCAGGTCAGGCATTCCATGCGCCGAGCGGGGTCGGCGACGGGGCAGGCGGCAGACTCTATGGCGATGGAGACCTCGCTTGCCTCGGCCATGCGGAAGGCATCGAGCAGCAAGCCGTCGGAGACATCCATCATGGCTGTCACGTGCGGGGCCAGTTCGCAGCCTTCGGCCAGCAGGGGGCGCGGCATGGAGTAGGCACTCGCGTTGTCTTCCCTGCCGCCTTGCAACGCCTCGAACCCCAGCATGGCTGCGCCCAGCGTACCTGTAACCCACAGCGCATCGCCGATCTGCGCGCCGGTGCGCGAAGGCACGGGCGTATGCACGGCCTTGCCGATGGCCGTCAGCCCGAAGGATCGCGGCGAGGGGGATGAAACCGTGTCGCCGCCCAGCAGCGGCGCGTCGTAGGTGCGTAGCGCTTCGCCAAGCCCGTGCAGGAACCGTTCGTCGCCGTCGCCCAGCGCATGGCCCAGCAGCACGCCCACGGGCTGCGCGCCCTTGGCGGCCAAGTCGCTGAGGTTCACCGCTGCCAGCTTCCAGCCGACATCGGCCATGTCCTGCTTGGGCAGGAAGTGCACGCCTTCCACCATCACGTCATGCGTAATGACCAGCGTTTCTCCGCCCACTTCGAGCACGGCGGCGTCGTCTTCCAGATTGCGCGCGCCGGGGTGGAGGGGCAGGTGGCGCAGGGCGGCGATGAAGTCGGCTTCGTTCACGGCCAACTCCTACACCGCTCATGCCGAGCTTGTCGAAGCATCGCTTTTCCTTTCAGCATCACCGCAAAAGGAAGGGCAACCCTTCGACAGGCTCAGGGTCAGCGGAAGGAGGAGGATCAGCCCCGCACCTCTTTCGCCACCGCATCGAGCACGCCGTTGACGAACTTCGCCTCGCGCTCGTCGAAGAAGGCATGCGCGACATCGACATACTCACTGATCGCGGTGGCCACCGGCACATCGGCGCGGGCCATCAGTTCGTAGGAGCCGCAGCGCAGGATCTGTAGCATGGTCTTGTCCAGCCGGGCCAGCGTCCAGCCATCGGCCAGCCGTGCGGTCAGCGCAGCGTCGATCTCTTCCTCGCGCGCGATCACGCCGGAAACCACGTCGTCGAAGAAATCGACTTCGGCTTCCTCGTACTGGTCGTCCTCGATCTCCGCACCCAGGCGGTGCTGGTGGAATTCGTCGAGCAGCCTGGCGGTCGGCGTCTTTTCCATCTGCCGCTGGTACAGCGCCTGCACGGCGGCAAGGCGCGAGGCGGAGCGGGCGCGGCTGCGCGCGGGAGTGTTCATTACAATCTAACCTTCACGCTGGCGGCATGGGCGGGCAGGCCTTCGATCTCGGCCAGGGCCACGGCGGCAGGGCCAATAGCGCCCAGGGCCTTTTCGTCCAGCGAAATGAAGCTGGTGCGTTTCATGAAATCGAGCACCGAGAGCCCGCTGGAAAAGCGCGCGCGGCGCCCGGTCGGCAGCACGTGGTTGGGCCCGGCCACGTAGTCGCCGATGGCCTCTGGCGTGTAGCGGCCCAGGAACACGCTGCCCGCGTGGCGGATCTTTGCGAACATGGCTTCCGCATTGTCGATGGCCAGCTGCACGTGTTCGGCGGCCAGCCGATCGGCCAAAGCGGGGGCCTCGGCCATCAGGTTGTCCACCACGATCACCACGCCGTGCCGGTCCCAGCTCTGGCGGGCGACGTCCTTCGTGGCGAGCTGCGAGATCAGCACGTCGACGGCGTCTTCCACGGCGGCGGCATAGCTGGCGTCGTCGGTGATGAGGATCGACTGGCTGGAGGGATCGTGTTCCGACTGGCTCATCAGGTCGGCGGCGATCCAGTCCGGCTCGTTCGCGTTGTCGGCGATTACCAGGATTTCGCTGGGGCCGGCGACCATGTCGATGCCGACCACGCCGTACAGCTGGCGCTTGGCTTCGGCCACCCAGGCATTGCCGGGGCCGGTGATGACATCGACCGGGCGGATTTTCTCCGTGCCATAGGCGAGCGCGGCAATCGCCTGCGCCCCGCCCACGCGCCACATCTCGTCCACGCCAGCCACGTGCGCGGCGGCAAGCACCAGTTCGTTGATCTCACCCTTGGGCGTGGGCGTGGCGACCACCAGCCGTTCCACCCCGGCAACCTTCGCGGGAATGGCGTTCATTAGCAGGCTGGAAGGGTATGCCGCGCGTCCACCGGGAACGTAGAGGCCTGCTGCCTCCACTGCCGTCCAGCGCGCGCCGAGGCGCACGTCGGTGGCGTCGCGGTAGTCGCGGTCTTCGGGCAGCTGACCTTCGTGGTAGGCGCGGATGCGCTGTGCCGCCGTATCCAGTGCCGTGCGCGCTTCGGGCGCCAGCGCTTCGTAAGCGGCCTGGCAGTCGCTCGCATCGATCTGCCACGTCGACTCGTCGGCGGTCAGCGCGTGCTTGTCGAAGCGCATGGTGAGCTCGGCCAGTGCCTCGTCACCCTTCTGCCGCACCTGGTCGATGATCGCGCGCACGTCATTGGCGACATCGGAATCGCTCTCGCGCCGGTCGTTCACGATGCGGGCGAACTGCGTTTCGAAATCCGCGTCTGTCGAAGTCAGGCGGCGCATCACGCAGCCTTCCTCTCCGCGCCTTCGCGGAACCGTTCGACCAGCTGCGCCACGCGCGGATCGGTCTTCCACGCGGCGCGGTTGACGATCAGCCGGGCGCTGACCTGCATGATTGTGTCCTTTTCCACCAGCCCGTTCGACTTCAGCGTACCGCCGGTGGAGACAAGGTCCACGATCCGGCCCGCTAGCCCGCTGGAGGGGGCCAGTTCCATTGCCCCGTTCAGCTTGATGCATTCGGCCTGGATGCCCCTGGCTTCGAAATATCGGCTGGTGATATTGGGATACTTGGTGGCAACGCGCAGGTGGCTGGCATTGCCGTACTTGTATTCCACCGGCTCCTTCGGCTCGGCAATGGACAGGCGACAGGCGCCGATGCCAAGATCAACGGGCGCGTAAAGCTCGGAATAGTCGAATTCCTCGATCACGTCTGAACCCACGATGCCCACCTGCGCTGCGCCAAAGGCGACGAAGGTGGCAACGTCGAAGGCGCGCACGCGCAGGATGCGCATGGTGCCGGTCTCGTCCGCAAAGCTGAGCGAACGATCGAGCTTGTCGTGAAAGGCGCTTTCCGGCACGACGCCCGCAGCCGCCATCACGGGCAGCGCCTCGTCGAGGATGCGCCCTTTTGGCAGGGCGAAAATCAGCGGGCCGAACCGGCTATCGTCGGAACTGGTGGTCATGGCCGCGCGATGTAGGGACACATGGCAAAAAGGGCAATGCGAATGGCGAATGCAGGTGAAACGCCGGCGATGGAGATCGAAAGCGTGGCAGACGCGCTGAACTGGCACGCCGACCACTGCGATCGCGCCGATGCGCCGATTACCGCCCGCGTCATCCGCAGCCTGCTGGCCGTGATGCAGACCGATACCGCAAGCGGCAGGCGGCTTACGCACTGGGCGGGCAAGGGCATCGAGGATGCGCTGGCGCTGCGCGTGGTGGGCGGCCTGCACAGCCTGTACCTGTCTGGCGAGGAGCCGCGGCTGGAGCCGGTCTTCACCGGCCGCGTGACCGACCAGGCGCAGGTCGATGCCATCGTGTGCGAGGTGGTGCAGACCTTCGATTTCAAGCTGCTGCCGTGGTTCGACGGTCCGCCGCAGACCAACGAGGCCGGGCGATCCGCCAGCGTGATGGCGGGGTTGATGTGGCTTTCGGGCAAGCTGGGGCCGAAGTTCGAGCTGAACGAAATCGGCGCCAGTGCGGGGATAAACACCATGATGGCACGTTTTGCCTTCGATCTTGGCGGGGTGAAGGCGGGGCCAAGCCTGTCCTCGATCCGCATCACGCCCGAATGGCGCGGCAGTCCACCGCCGGCGAACCCGGTGGAGATCGTGGGTGCGCAAGGCTGCGACATTGCCCCCATGGACCTGACCGATCCCGCCCAGGCCGACCGACTGAAAGCCTATATCTGGGCCGACGCGCGCGAACGCATGGCGCGCATGGATGCCGCCATTGCCATGGCCGAGCGCATGCCGCCCGAACTGGTGAAGATGGACGCCGGCGACTTCGTGGAGCAGCGCCTCGCCGCCGAACAGCAGGAGGGCGTCACCCGCGTCTTGTTCCACACCATCATGTGGCAATACCTGCCGCAAGCGACGCGCGACCGGATTACGGCGCTGATGGAGGCGGCCGGCACGCAGGCCACGGCGGACAAGCCACTGGCATGGCTGCGGCTGGAGACCAATCGCGAAACCTTCAAGCACGAATTGCGCGTGCGATACTGGCCCGGTGGCGAGGAGTGGGTGCAGCTGGCCGAAGCCCATCCGCACGGTGCCTGGGTTGAGTGGAAAGGCGCGGACTAGGCGGTGCGCTCGAGGAAAGCATCCAGCGCCGCGTTCACCGCCTCGGGCGCTTCCCAGGGCACGAAATGCCCCGCATTTTCGATTTTCTCCACCGTCAGGTCCGCCACCACGGCAGGCAGCCCTTCGACATTGGCGGGCAGCAAGGCTTCGTCCTGCATGCCCCACACCACCAGCGTGGGGATTTGAAGCATGGGCATTTCCATCATCCCGGCGGCCGGTGGCAGCACGTAGGGCGCTTCCAGCGAAGGCACGATGATGGTGCTGGCGCGATACCAGTTCAGCATGGCGAAGGCGTTTTCGGGATTGGCCCATTGCTGCATCAGCAGGCCTAGCTCGTCCGGATCGTATTGCGGGCGGTTTTCCCAGTTCAGCGCCTGCTGCAGCAGCGCGCCAAGGCCGTGTTCGCGGATCAGCCGGTCGTTCGCCTTGTCGCGAAAAACGCGCATGTACTGGCTGGCCTTGCGCTGTGCCTCGTCGGTGAACAGCAGGTGCTGGAACACCGTGGGGTGCGGGGCATTGGCGATCACCGCGCGGGTAACGCGGCCCTCTGCCTGCCCGAACATGGCCACTAGCCAGGCGATCGCGCCGCCCCAGTCGTGGCCGATCACAGTGAAGCTTTCCACCTCCAGCGCATGGGCCAGCATGAACACGTCGCCCACCAGGTTGCCGACAGCATATTCGCTGACATCCTGCGGGTGCGAGCTGTTGCCGTAGCCGCGCTGGTCGGGCGCGATGCAGCGGAAACGGTCGTTCAGGTGCTCCACCTGGTGGCGCCAGGTGCGGTGGTTCTCCGGGAAACCGTGCAGGAACACCAGCGCAGGCGCATCGCGCGGGCCGCTGTCCCACACGTCCAGCTCCACGCCGGTGGGCAGGGTGACGCGCGTCAGCTCGTTCACGCTCACACGCCCTCGCTGGGAATGCCGAGCAGCTCGATGGTGAAGAACAGCGTCGCGCCGCCGGGGATCGGACCCTGGCCGCGCAGGCCATAGGCCAGCTCTGCCGGAATGGCGATTTCGGCGGTGTCGCCCACGCCCATGTAGGGGATGGCCACCTGCCAGCCGCGCACCAGCCGGGCGAGCGGGAATTCGATGGGATCGCGGCCTTCGTTCGAATCGAACACTTCGCCATCGGCAAAGCGGCCGGTGTAGTTCACCCGCACGATATCGCGGATGGTGGGGGCGGGGCCGGTACCGTCGCCGCCCGTGCGGCGGAACTTGATGCCGCCTTGCAGTGTGGCCCAGCCGTCAGCCGCAGTCAGAGAGTGCAGCGCGCTTTGCTGGGTGTTGAGCCATTCGATGGAGCCGGGCGCGCCGGGTGCGGGCTCCGGCGGCGCATCCTGCGCGGCAGCAGGAGTGGCAAGGAGAAGGGCGGCGAGGGGGAGGAGGATCTTGCTCATGGGCAATGCCTTAGCCGCCTGCGCGCGATTGGCAACGTCAGTCCTCTGTAATGGTCAAGGGCCGACGATCAGGAAGAGGGATCCATTCCTCCTCGTCGCCCGGCACCGTGGCAAAGCGCCCTTCGCGCCAGTCTTCCTTGGCCTGGTTGATCCGCTCGCGGTCGGAGCTGACGAAGTTCCACCACACATGGCGTTTGCTGGTGAAGGCCTCGCCGCCCAGCAGCATCACCCTGCCGCCGGCATGGCTGGAAAGGGTCATCGCAGCGCCGGGTTTCAGCACTACCAGGTCGTACAGCCCCAGCGGCGCGCCATCCAGCGCGGCCTCGCCGCCCACCAGCATTACCGCGCGCTCGTCGGCCTCTGCGTCGATGGGAATGGCGCCGCCGCCGCCCAGCACGATCTCGGCATAGATTGTTTCGGCATAGGTGGTGGTCGCCGCGCGCTTGCCCCACAGTTCGCCCATGATGACTTGGGCCTTCACGCATTGGTCCTCGACAACCGGCAAGTCGCTCACCGCTTCGAACGCGGGGTCGATCTCCTCTTGCCCGTCGGGCAGGGCCAGCCACGTCTGCATGCCGTAGAGTTTCGGCCCGTTGGCGCGTTCGCTTTCCGGGCTGCGTTCGGAATGCACGATGCCGCGCCCGGCGGTCATCAGGTTCACCGTGCCGGGATGGATGGTTGAGAATGTGCCCAGGCTGTCGCGATGGTCGATCGCGCCTTCGAACAGCCAGGTGACGGTGGCAAGGTTGATGTGCGGGTGCGGGCGCACGTCCATGCCCGTGCCAAGATCAAGCTGGGCCGGGCCGAACTGGTCGACGAAGACGAAGGGGCCGACCATGCGACATTCCTTCGACGGCACCGCGCGGCGCACGGTGAAATCGCCAAGATCATGGCTGACGGGGGTGACGGTCTTGACGATACTCATGAAGCAGAGACCCCTTACTGTTCGTCCAGTTCCTCGTAGTGGCGGAAAATGCCGTCTTCGTTGAATTCCATGCGTCGTTCGCTGGCGAGGTAGTCGGCCAGCGTCTCGATCTCGGGCACGGCGCCCTGCAACCCTTCCAGGTGCGGCCACGAACCCTGCATGGTCTTCATGTAATTGGGGAACATGTAGTCCAGCCCCTCCATCACCTGGAACAGGCTGGTGTCGACATGGGTGGGTTGCTGGCCCAGCACGAAGGGCCCGCCATTGGCGGCCAGCGCATTGTCGAAATGGATCAGGAACTTGGGAATCCGGTCGGCGCGGAAATGCTGCGCTTTCTCGAAGGCAGCTTCCATCTGGTCGGCATAGTAGAGCCCGCCGGAAATGGGATGGTGGACGGAGTGCACCTCCTCCACGAAATCGGCCACGTCCATTTGTAGCTGCAGCAGCCCGAGGTCCACTTCCATCTCGCCAGAGCCAAGCCCTTCCTTGTCGGACAGGTATTGCAGGATCAGCGCGGTCTGGCCGATCACCACCTCGTCATCGACGATATAGGGCGGGGCGTAGGGGCGAATGCCTTCAAGGCCATGCATGTGCTCCACCAGCGCATCGGCATTCTGCTCGCGCGCCATGTCGGTGTAGTCGATCTCGAACGCTTCGCAGAACAGCCGGATGAATTCACCCCGGCCGGGGATGTTCGGCCAGTACCACAGTTCCACGCTCATCGGTTCAAGCTCCTTGGGCCTCTCCGGGCGCGAAGCACTTCATGGCGAAGGCGTGGACGCGGTTGCCGGGAATATCGCCCAGCGCGCCCAGCACCATGCGCTGGCGGGCGAGGCGGTTCTTGCCTTCGAAGGCAGCGCTTTCGATCACCACGGTGAAGTGGGATTCGCCGCTGCCATCGTCGCCGGAATGGCCGGCGTGGTGGGCGCTATCGTTGATGATATCCAGCCGCGTAGGGGATAGCGCTTCGCGCAGCAGCTTTTCGATTTCTTGTGCAACAGGTCCGCTCATGCGTCCCAATTGGGGGTTCCAATCGCGCGGCGCAATCCCCATCAAGGGCGCTTCATGCGCAATGAACGATTCCACGGCCGCCATGAGAGCGAGGGGAGGGTGTGCGAGCACCCCACTTGCGAGCAGCCGGGCGAGTTCCGCGCACCGGGCACGCGCGGCAATTCTTTCGACGGACCGGGCGAATGGCGCTGGTTCTGTCTTGAACACGTGCGCGAGTTCAACGCGGGCTACGACTGGTTCGAAGGCATGAACGCCGACGAGATCTACGCCGCACAGGCGCCGGGCATGGGCTGGCAGACCGAAAGCCCGGCGTTCAGGCCGACAGCAGGTGTCGATGGCATGCCGCGCTGGGCCGACTTCAACGATCCGCTGGACGCCATCGGCGCGCGGGCGGGCGATATCAAGCGCGCAGCGGCACGCCGCAGTTTTTCCGAGCACAGCCGCTTCACCCCCCGCGAGCGGGAGGCGCTGACGGTGATGGGGCTGGGACCAAAGGCAGACCGGCCACAACTGCGGCGTCGCTATTCCGAACTGGTGCGGCGCTATCACCCGGACCGCAACGGCGGCGACCGCACGCACGAGGCACGCCTGCAACGCGTAGTGGAAGCCTACCAGCTGCTGCGCCGGGCGGAGGCGTTCGGCTAGGGCGAGCGGCCCGGTTTCTGTCGGAATGCCCACCTCAGCGTTCCGCCCAGCGCATCGGTAACCAGTTTCGAGGGCGTTGCCTGCCAGCCGGGGCGTTCCAGCGCCAGCATGGTGCGGGCAAACGGCGGGATCAGGTCGACCGCGGCATTGGCAAGGAACGGCTGCACTGCGCCGGTCGCGCCATCGACGCGGCGTTTCACGATCAGGTCCGCCACTTCGCGCGCTTCGGGGCTTGCGCGCAGCTCGCCGCGCATGTCGCGGAACAGGGCCAGCGCCTCGGCCTTGGTCTCGGGCACCGGGTCGGCTCCCAGTCGGCGGGCGATAAGGGCGAACTGGCGGAAGTACTCATCCTGCTCGGCCATGGGCATCTGCGGGCGCACGTGGGTGAGCCATGCCTCGAGGAACATCAGCGCCTCGGTCACGTGCACCCAGGCCAGGATGCACGCGTTGGTGGCGGAGTAGGGCGTGCCGTCGGGCAGGGTGCCGTTCACCCTGGCGTGGATCGCATTCACCCGCGCTATGGCCGCGTCGGCATCGTCTCGGTGCCCGTAGGTGGTGACAGCGATAAAGCGCGCGGTGCGGCGCAGGCGGCCGTGCATGTCCTGCCGGAAGTTGGAGAAATCCAGCACCCCGCGCAGCGCGTGCGGGTGGAGCATCTGCAACAGCAGCGCCGCCATGCCGCCCACCATCATGCTCACCACGTCGGCATGGACCATGCGGATCGGGGTGTCCTTGGCGAAGTACGCCTCGTCCGATGGCGGCACCGGCTGTTCGCCTTTCGCCGTGTCGTTGAACGCGGCGCGCACGCTGTCGACCAGTTTCTCCCGAGCGAATTCGATTGGATCGGGGCGCGCCATGATGAGCAATGTGGGGCAAGCCCGGCGATATTGCGATAGGCTAGTCGCCCGTCTTGCCGATGCTGGCTTTGTAGCCGTCACGTTCTTGCAGGCGCGACTGGTAGGCGCGGAAGGAGGAGCGGTCGGTCAAGGTGCCGAAGTTCAGGCCCCAGTCGACCTGGCTGCCGACGATCACATCCGCCATCGTAAACCGATCGCCACAGGTAAAAGCGTGTTCCTGGAACCACTTGTCCAGCGTATCGACCACGCGTTCGTAACTGCCGAAGCCCGCGGTCATCTGCTGGCGCGCATCTTTCGGCTCCCACCCCAGCGCCTTGTTGGTCACCGCCGCCTCGACAGGCCCGGCGGCGAAGAACAGCCAGCGGAAATAGTCTGCCTTTTCCTCTGGCCGGGGGAGAAGGTCCGGTGCTTCCATCTCGGCCAGGTAGTGGCAGATGGCGGGCGCCTCGGTAATGACCCGGTCGCCGAAATCGGCGTGGTGGATCACCGTGGGGATCTTGCCCATCGGGTTGGCTTCCAGCAGCGCGGCGGGCTTGTCGTCCCAGTCCACCTGCACGAGTTCGGGCTCCGCGCCTGCTTCGGCAAAGCCCCATTGCGCGATCAGCGCTCGGCTCATCGGATTGAAGAACAGGGTGTAGGCCATCAGTCCCGCCCGATGGTGAAGATGGGCGCAAATCCGCCGTAGATCATGCGCTTGCCGTCGAACGGCATTTCCCCGAAATCCTCGCTCCAGAACGGATCGTCCTCGATCTTCGCCTTGGCGGCATCGCAGGTCGCCTTGTCGGGCCAGGCCATCCAGCTGAAGACGATTTTCTCGCCGTCCTTCGCCTTCACCGCCTTGCGAAAATCGGTCTGCTCCCCGTCGGCCACGTCGTCTTCCCACGTTTCGACGATCTCGGTGGCGCCGTATTCGGCGAACTTCGCGCCGGTCTTCCTCGCCAGCTCAAGATAAGCCTGCTGCTTGCCTTCCGGCACCGCAATCACGAATCCCTGTACGTACATCGGTGCGTCTCCTTCCCCTTGAAAACAGGCTCTGCCTGTCGTCACGGCCAGTCAAGCATGCGGGGCACTCGGCCTTTCGTCCATATCGCCTTGCACATCTGTGTTGCAGCAGGGGGGACAGCCGTCTAGGCACGCCCGCGAGATGAACGACATGACCAATTCCGAACACGGCGGCACGATCATGGCCGCACCCGACACCGAAGTGGACGTCCGCGAGACCTTCGGCATCGACGTGGACATGAAAGTCCCCGCCTTCAGCGAGGCGGACGAGCGCGTGCCCGACGTGGACGATACCTACGTCTTCGACCCCGACACCACGCTGGCGATCCTGGCGGGCTTTGCCCACAACCGCCGCGTGATGATCCAGGGCTATCACGGCACCGGTAAATCGACTCACATCGAACAGGTCGCCGCGCGCCTGAAATGGCCGACCGTGCGCATCAACCTGGACGCGCACATCAGCCGTATCGACCTGGTCGGGCGCGATGCGATCGTGCTGCGCGACGGCCTGCAGGTGACCGAATTCCGTGAAGGCCTGCTGCCCTGGGCGCTGCAGCACCCGGTGGCGCTGGTGTTCGACGAATACGACGCGGGCCGCCCTGACGTGATGTTCGTGATCCAGCGCGTGCTGGAACAGACCGGCAAGCTGACGCTGCTGGACCAGAACCGCGTCATCCGGCCCGATCCCAACTTCCGCCTGTTCGCCACCTCGAATACGGTCGGGCTGGGCGATACCAGCGGAATGTACCACGGCACGCAGGCGATCAACCAGGCGCAGATGGACCGCTGGAACATCGTTGTCGGACTCAACTACCTGCCGGCAGAGACCGAGCGCGAGATCGTGGGCGCCAAGACCAGCCTCGACAAGAAGGTGGTGGCCGACATGATCCGCGTGGCAGACCTGACGCGGCAGGGCTTCATGGCGGGCGATATCTCCACCGTGATGAGCCCGCGCACGGTCATCACCTGGGCGCAGAATACAGAGATCTTCGGCAACGTCGGCTATGCCTTCCGCCTGAGCTTCCTCAACCGCTGCGACGAGGCGGAACGCATGCTGGTGGCCGAATACTACCAGCGCGTGTTCGGTGAAGATCTGCCCGAAAGCGTGGCCCACAAGGCCTAGGACTACTCCGTTCAGGGGACGTGAGTCGCCGTTTCGTCGAATGAACGCTTGCCAGCCGCGCCGGTGCGGTTAGCAAGTTGCTTTCACCTGAAACGGGGACTGACACTTGTTCAATCGACTTTCCGCTGGCGTGCTGGGTTTTGCCGCCACGATCGCCCTTGCGATTCCTGCCTTTGCCAATGCCGTCGACCGCGCCGCGCTGGAGCGTGACCTTGCGATCCTGGCAGCAGACAACATGGAAGGCCGTGAGGCCGGCACGCGCGGACACGAGCGCGCGGCGGGATACGTCGCTGGCCGTTTCGCCGCGCTGGGGCTGGAGCCTGCGGGCGATGACGGCACCTATTTCCAGAGCGTGCCGATGCGCCGCTACGAGCGCGCCGAGGATGGCAATACGCTGGCCATCGAAGGCATGGGCGAGCTGACGCTGTTCGAGGACTATACCGTTTCGGGAACGGCGCAGCAGGAAAGCGGCAGCCTCACCGCGCCGTTGGTGTTCATCGGCTATGGTCTCGACATTCCGGGGCGCGACGACTTTGCGGGCGTGGACCTGGAAGGCGCCGTCGCCCTGCGGGTCTATGGCGGGCCGGAAGGGCTGAACACCGAGGAATCGGCACACTTCCGTTCCACCCTGAACCAGCGCCTGTCCGATCGCGGGGCCGTGGGCGTGTTGCTGTTGACCACGCCGAAGCTGGAGCAAATTTACAGCTGGGAACGGCTGGTTGAAGTCTCCAGCCATGGCAGTTCGATGACCTGGGTGGGCCCCGATGGCCGCGCCCATTCCAGCGGTCCCAATATCCTTGCCTCGGGTTCGCTGTCGCCGGACCTGTCGCGCGAACTGCTGCAAGGACTGGACTTCGATTACGACGACCTTGTCGCCGCCGAAGCCACGCCCGAAGCGCTGCTGCCCAGCTTTGCCCTGGGGCGCGAGGTGACCATCGATTTCGCCAGCCATTTCGAGGACATCGAAACGCCCAACGTGATTGGCCTGCTGCCCGGCAGCGATCCGGCGGTGGCAGACGAATACGTCGTGCTGACCGCCCACCTCGACCACGTGGGTATCCAGCCGACCGAGGAAGAGGGCGACGACGAGATCTATAACGGCGCGCTCGACAATGCCGTGGGCGTTGCCAGCATGATCGAGGTGGCGCGCATGTTGCAGGGTGATGCCCAGCGCCGCCCGGTGCTGGTGATCGCGCTGACGGCGGAGGAGAAGGGGCTGCTCGGCTCCAGCTACAATGCCGCCAATCCCACCGTCCCGGCCGGGCAGGTGGTTGCCAACGTCAACCTCGACATGCCGGTGATCACCTATGATTTCGCCGACGTGGTGGCCTTTGGCGCGGAACGGTCCAACCTCCATCCGCAGGTGGTGGCCGCGACCGAGGAATTCGGCCTGACGCTGAGCCCCGACCCGCAACCCGAACAGGGCTTCTTCACTCGGTCCGACCAGTATTCCTACGTGCGTGCCGGTGTTCCGGCGGTCTACCTCGACCTTGGCTTTGCCAACGGCGGGGAGGAAGCGCAGGGGCTGGTGTTCGACAACCACTATCACGAGCCTTCTGACGAGATCGACCTTATCGATTTCGATGCGCTGGAACGCTTCACCGCAGTCAACCACGCCATCGCCCGCAACGTGGCGAACATGGATGAAACGCCTGCGTGGGTGCCGGGCGACTTCTTCGGCACGACCTTTGGCGGGCGGATCGTCGGCGCGGACTCCGCCGCCGATTGAGAACGCTTCATCGCAGGCTCATCTGGCCTCTCGTATTACGTGTGTTGTTCTGTTAACACACCAATGTGAATCGCATGTGGCGCAATCCCTTCCGGCGGCATGAGCCCGAACCGACTCGGTGGACCGAGCGGGACCTTGCGCTCGAATCCGCACCGTGGACGCCGCTGTCCGACCTGGATGACGAAGACTTCGGCCCGCGGGCCGCTCCGCCGCGCCAGTACGACCGAGAGCGATATCGCAGCGGCTGGCGGCGCTTCCTTCCCGAACGGGCGCGCGGACGGGGCAAGCTGTGGTGGGCCAGCCGCATCCTTGCCGCGCTGATCGGCCTGTTCATCGTGCTTGTCGCCTGGCTGGCGATCACCGCGCCGCTTTCGAAAAGTCTGGAGCCCATCGCGCCGCCGCAGATCACCTTGCTGGCGGCAGACGGCACGCCGATTGCGCGCAACGGCGCGGTGGTGGACGAGCCGGTGCAGATTGCCGAGTTGCCCGACCATGTGGTGCAGCCGTTCCTCGCGATCGAGGACCGGCGATTCTACAGCCACTGGGGCGTCGACCCGCGCGGTGTGGCGCGCGCGCTGTTCACCGGCGTGGGTGGTGGCTCCACGATCACCCAGCAACTGGCCAAGTTCACCTTCCTGACCCCCGAACAGACGCTGA
Organism: uncultured Erythrobacter sp.; assembly: GCA_913055155.1. Taxonomy (GTDB): domain Bacteria; phylum Pseudomonadota; class Alphaproteobacteria; order Sphingomonadales; family Sphingomonadaceae; genus Alteraurantiacibacter. The sequence goes on from CAJXJR010000001.1 coordinate 129,839, forward strand.
CGCGCAAGGCGCGCGAGGCGCTGATCGCCTTCTGGCTGGAAGCCTGGCTGACCAAGGACGAGATCCTCGAACGCTACCTGTCCAACGCCTATTTCGGTGACAACATGTATGGCCTGCGCGCTGCGTCGCTGCACTACTTCTACCGCCAGCCGGAGAACCTGCGGCCCGAACAGGCCGCCATGCTGGCCGGCCTGTTGCAGGCGCCCAGTCGCCTTGCCCCCACGCGCAACCCTGACCTTGCCGCGCAGCGTTATGCCCTGGTGAAGGGCGCGATGGTGGCCGCCGGCTACATCACGCAGGAACAGGCGGACGCCATGGCCGTGCCCGAAACCGACGTGCGCACCCGCAACGACCTGCCCACGGGCACCTATTTCGCCGACTGGGCGCTGCCTGCCGCGCGCGAGATGAGCGAGGTGAGCTATTCGCGCCAGACGCTGACCACCACGCTCGACAGCCAGTTGCAGGCAGCGGCCAACCGCGTAATCCAGCGCGCGCCGCTGGGCGGGGCGCAGGTGGCACTGGTGGCCATGCGGCCCAACGGCGAAGTCGTCGCCATGGTGGGCGGCAAGAATTACGCCGAGAGCCCGTTCAACCGGGTGACGCAGGCGCGCCGCCAGCCCGGTTCCACCTTCAAGCTGTTCGTCTACCTTGCCGCGCTGCGCAACGGCTGGAGCCCGGACGACACCATCTCCAACGCCGAGTTCACCGAAGGATCCTACCGCCCCAGCAATGCCAATGGCCGCTATTCGGACGAGATTACCCTGCGCGAGGCCTTTGCCCAGAGCAGCAACGTGGCGGCCGTGCGGCTGTTCAATGCCGTGGGCAGCGAAGCCGTGATCGAGACCGCGCGCGAGCTGGGCGTTACCTCGCCCCTGCCTGAGGGCGATCCCAGCATGGCGCTGGGCACCTCCACCATGACACTGCTGGAACTCACTGCCGCCTATGCCGGGGTGGCCGCCAACAGCTTCCCGGTGGAACCGCATGCCTTTGCCGAGGAGGAGGAAGGCTGGATCGACTGGCTGTTCAACGGTCATGGCAGCCTGAACGGCAGCGACCACAAGGAGATCGAGGCCATGCTGCGCGGTGCGATCAATTCGGGCACGGGCCGTGCGGCCACGCTCTCCATCGCCAATTACGGCAAGACCGGCACCACGCAGAACAACCGCGACGCGCTGTTCGTGGGTTATGCCGGCGAGGGCGACAGCGAACTGGTGGTGGGCGTGTGGATCGGCAATGACGACAACTCGCCACTGGATGGCGTGTCCGGCGGCGGGCTGCCTGCGCGCATCTGGCGCGACTTCATGCGCGCAGCGCTGGGTTCCTCGGTCGCGCCGCCGCGCCCCACGCCGTCACCCGATCCCAGCGGCCCGGTGCAGCCGCAGGACGTGCCCGACCTGCAGGATATCCCGCTGGGGGACGGCCGCCGCCTGATCATCAACGACGACGAGGCGGTGCTTTCCACCGACTTCGAAGGCATTCCTTTGGAACTTCGCGTGCGCGACGGCGAGCTGACGCTGGATATCGACGAGGAAGCCGCCCAGCGCCTGCTGGAAGAGGAATTGCAGAACTAGGGCCGGTCGCCGTCGCCTAGCTTCTCGCGCGGAAGCAGCTCGAGGAAGATGACCATCGCGATCCATGTCGCCAGCGTCGGCTGGAGCTTGGGCAGTTGCGGCACGCCTGCCTGTCCCAGCAACCACGGCAGGGTGGCGACGATGACCACTACCATCACGCCGTAAAACAGCTTGTAGTCGCTGGAGCCGAGATAGAGGATCGTCACCACGGCGGCAGACGACAGCAGCAGTAGGTACACGAAATCCTGCGTCGAGAGGTTCTCCGCACCTGCCAGCACGAAGCCCAGCACCGCCCCGAACACCACGTTCAGCCCGGTGAGGTTGGCCCTGTACTCGCTTGCCGTCATCCGTGATGTGGTCGGCACGGCGTACCATTTTGCCATCGTCAAATCCCCGTTGCCAAAAGCGGATTTTACGGTGTTACCAGATATTTCTCGCCTGTCGCCATCTGCGCGTAGTCCATCATCGCCTCCTTCGTCAGCATCCCTTCAAGGTCGACCTTGGTCTTGTAGGAGCTGGCTAAGGTGGTCGTCAGGCCATCGTGGATGCGCTGGCGCAGGCCCACCAGGGTGGCCATGTCGCAGCTCGCCAGGAACGGCATCAGCAGCCAGCCGGAAACGGTCCAGGCAAAGCCGTAGGTCGGCGTCAGGATCGTGGGGGCCAGTTCCAGCCTCCCGTAGATGTACATCTTCTTGGGCTGGTCGGAGCCATAGCGGCTGTATTCGGTCATCTTGCTCGCCGCCACGCGCTCCATGGCGCGCAGGCAGGTGTCGGTTGTCGCCCCGCCGCCGATGGGATCGAAGCCGAGGTAGGCGCCGGTCTCGCCAATGGCGGCTGCCAGCCGTTGTTCGAAATCTCTGTCGGAACTGTTGACCACGTGGGTGGCGCCCTGACCCTCCAGCAGGTCGACCTGCGCCTGCTTGCGCACGATATTGACCAGCCCCATGCCGTCTTCCTGGCAGATGCGGTTCAGCATCTGGCCAAGGTTGGATGCGGCAGCCGCGTGGATGATTGCCTCGTGCCCTTCGCGTTTTGCCGTTTCCACAAAACCCAGTGCTGTCATGGGGTTGACGAAGGAACTTGCCCCCTGTTCGCAGGTGTGATCGCCCAGCGGCAGGCACATCATCGCGTCGGCGAGGGCATATTCGCTGAAGGCATTGCCAGGCACGCATGCGACCCGCTGGCCCAGCAGCGCCTGCGCCATTTCGCCTTCGCCTGCCGCGATCACTTCGCCTGCACCTTCGTTGCCCACCGTCTGCGGCTTGCCGTGGCGCGCAGCCTGTCCGGCGGCGACTTGCGGCGTGACCTGCATGATTACCTTGCCGGGCTCGTAGATGGCATTGGCAAGGTCGGCGCCGGTGGTCATCAGGAACAGGTCTGAGGGGTTGATGGGCGCGGCCTCCATTTTCACCAGTACCTGGTTGCCGGTCGGCTCGGCAAAAGTCTTTTCCTCCAGCTCCAGCACCATGGTGCCATCGGCGGAAAGGGTGGAAACGAGCTGGCGTCCGCTGGTGGTCATGGTGATTATTTCTCTTCCGGATATGTGGCTTTCACGAAATACAGGCCCTCTGGCGGGGCATTCAGGCCCAGCGCAGAGCGGTCTTTCGCTTCCAACGCTTCAGCCAGCTGATCTATCCCCCAGGTGCCCTGGCCCACCAGCGCGAGGCAGCCGACCATGCTCCGCACCTGGTGATGCAGGAAGCTGCGCGCGGCGGCGCGGATGATGACACCGTCGCCTTCGCGGGTGACGTCAAGCCGGTCGAGCGTCTTGACCGGGCTGGCAGCCTGGCAGTGCGCGCTGCGGAAGGTGGTGAAGTCGTGCTGGCCCACCAGCGCCTGCGCGGCTGCGTGCATGGCCCCTGCATCCAGCGGACGGGCGACATGCCATGCGCGGCCCCTTTCCAGCGTCAGCGGCGCGCGGCGGTTGCGGATGCGGTATTCGTAAGACCGGCCAATGCAGGAAAAGCGCGCGTGCCAATCGTCGGGCTTCACCTCGCAGCCGATCACCGCGACCGGATCGGGCCGCAACTTGGCATTGAGGGCTTCCATAAGCCGGAACGGTTCGAACGGCTTTTCGATATCCAGATGGCTGCGCATGGCCAGCGCATGCACCCCGCTGTCGGTGCGCCCGGCGCTATGCAGCGTAACCGTCTCGCCGGTCACGGCATGGGCGGCATCCTCGATGGACTGCTGCACGCTGGGGCCGTTGTCCTGCCGTTGCAGGCCGAAGAACGGGCCGCCGTCGAATTCGATGGTGAGGGCAAAGCGGGTCATGCGGCCTGCGTGCCTGGCGCCACGGGATGACCGCGAAGGAAATCGTCCAGCGCCATTGCCGGCTTGCCCGCGCGTTGCAGCATGACCGGGCGGATCGCGCCTTCGGCACAGGCAATGGTCAGGCGGTCGTCGAGAACCGTGCCGGGCACGCCTTCTGCATCGATCACTTCGGCGCGCAGCAGCTTGATGCGTTCACCATCCATTTCCAGCCAGCTGCCGGGGAAGGGCGAAAAGGCGCGCACTTCGCGCTCGAGCATGGCGGCAGGCTTGTTGAAATCCAGCTGCGCCTCCGCCTTGGCGATCTTTGGCGCATAGGTGGAAAGGGCCTGGTCCTGCGGCTGCGGCACCAGCGTGTCGATCCGGGCGAGGGCTTCCACCATCAGCTGTGCGCCCATTTGTGCCAGTTCGTCGTGGAGTTCGCCGGTGGTCTTGCCATCGACGGGCGTGACGCCCTTCAGCAGCATCGGCCCGGTATCCAGCCCCCCTTCCATCAGCATGATGGTGACGCCGGTCTCTGCATCGCCGGCTTGCACGGCGCGGTGAATCGGCGCCGCCCCGCGCCAGCGCGGCAGCAGCGATCCGTGGACGTTGAGGCAGCCGTGCCTGGGCGCATCCAGCACCGCTTGCGGCAGCAGCAGGCCATAGGCGGCAACCACGGCCACGTCCGCCTCCAAGGCGGCGAAGGCGGCCTGTTCGTCCGCGCCCTTCAGGCTGGCGGGGTGGCGCACCGCGATGCCCAGCTCCTGCGCACGGGCGTGGACGGGGGACGGGCGTTCCTTCTTGCCACGGCCGCTGCGGCTGGGTGGCTGGCTGTAGACCGCCACCACATCGTGCCCCGCCTGCACCAGCGCATCCAGCGTCGGCACGGCGAAATCGGGCGTTCCCATGAAGATCAGGCGCATTGCCAGCCTTTCTATTCCTTGCGCGCGGCCCTATCTGGCGAGGCATGGCATCGCAAGAGATCGAAAACCTCGCATCTGCCCTGGCGCGCCTGCCGGGGCTTGGCCCGCGTTCGGCGCGGCGGGCGGTGCTGTGGCTGGTGAAACACCGCGAGACCGCGCTCGACCAGGTGCTGGATGCACTTTCCACGGTGAAGGAAAAGCTGGTGGAGTGCGACACCTGCGGCAATGTCGACACGCAGAACCCCTGCACCATCTGCGCCGACCCGCGCCGCGATGCGAAATCCATCTGCGTGGTGGAAGACGTGGCCGACCTGTGGGCGCTGGACCGCGCGCGGCTGTTCACCGGCACCTTCCACGTGCTGGGCGGGCGGCTTTCGGCGCTTGACGGCGTGCGCCCGGAAGACCTTGCCATCGACAGCCTGCTGGGCCGCGTGGAAGCGGGCAGGGTGGACGAGGTGGTGCTGGCCATGAACGCCACGCTGGAAGGGCAGACAACCGCCCACTACATCGCCGAACGGCTGGAGGGGCACCCGGTGCGCATCACGCAGCTGGCCCACGGCCTGCCGGTGGGTGGCGAGCTGGATTACCTCGACGAAGGCACGCTGGCACAGGCGCTGCGGGCGCGGCGGCCGCTTGGCTGATTGAAACCGCGGCCGTTCGGCACTAAATCACTGCCATGGCTATTCGTGAAATCCTGGAAGCGCCGGATCCCCGGCTGAAGACAGTGTCCAAACCCGTCGAAAAGTTCGACGACGAGTTGAAAGCGCTGGTCGATGACATGTTCGAGACCATGTATGCCGCGCACGGCATCGGCCTGGCCGCAATCCAGGTGGGCGAGCCCATTCGCCTGCTGGTGATCGACCTGCAGGAGGAAGACCCGGACGCAGAACCGGTCGAATGCGAGCACGACGGCACCAAGCACACGCACCAGCCGGTGATCAACGATCCGCGCGTGTTCGTGAACCCGGAAATCCTCGATCCGTCGGACGATACCAAGAGCTACCAGGAAGGCTGCCTTTCGGTGCCCGATATCTTCGCCGACGTGGAACGCCCGGCGAAATGCCGCGTGCGCTGGCAGGACCTGGAGGGTAACACCCATGAAGAGGAAATGGACGGCATGCTGGCAGTGTGCATCCAGCACGAGATGGATCACCTGAACGGCATCCTCTTCATCGATCACCTTTCACGGCTGAAGCGCAACATGGCGCTGAAGAAGCTGCAAAAGGCGCGCGCAGCCTGATCGCCACGCCTACGGCAACGAGATCCAGGAAAAGGGCGCCATTGCGGCGCCCTTTTTCGTGTCAGTTGATCGCTTCCTCACCTGCATCGGCGGCGGATTCCAGGTCTTCACCCAGACCGCGCACGGTGTTGCAGGCCGAAAGCGCCAGCACGGTGCTGCCCAGCAGCAGGCCGAGAAAGGCGGTTCGAATACGCATTGCTTGTCCAATCCAGTTGGCGGGCACGGATCGGGCCCGCTCAGTTGATATAGCCTTCGGTCATGCACCCGTCCATCTGAACGCAAGGCAAACCGAAGGCCTTCGGAACAACCTTGTCGACGGATTAAAAAAGGGCCGCTCCTTGCCGGAGCGGCCCTTCTGTTTTCGGCGAACTACAGGGGGAAAGAGTTCGCCTTGGGGGCTGTCTACCCGTGCTTAGAACAGGCCTTCGATCTGGCCGTTCTCGTCGAGATAGATGTTCTCCGCGCTGGGCACCTTGGGCAGGCCCGGCATGGTCATGATGCCGCCGCAGATGGCGACCACGAAGCCGGCACCGGCGGACAGGCGCACTTCGTTGATCTCGACCACGTGGTCTTCCGGCGCGCCGAGCGCGGTGGGATCGGTGGAGAAGGAGTACTGCGTCTTCGCCATGCAGATGGGATAGTTGGCGTAGCCCATGTCTTCCCACTGCTTCAGCTGCTTGCGGATGGCCGGCGAGATGCTGACTTCGCCCGCGCGATAGATCTCGGTCGCAACCGTGGTGATCTTGTCGGCCAGCGGCATGTCGCTGGGATAGAGCTGGTCGAAATCGGGGGCACCGGCGTCGGCCTTGGCTGCGACGATCTTTGCCAGGTCTTCCGCACCCGCGCCGCCTTCGGCCCAGTGCTTGCAGACCACGGCGTCTGCGCCGTATTCCTTCGCCATTTCCTGGATCACGGCGATTTCGGCATCGGTGTCGAGATAGAAGTGGTTGATGGCGATCGTCGGGGTCACGCCGAACTTCTTCAGGTTCTCGATGTGGCGCTTCAGGTTCACGGCGCCCTTGCGCACCGCTTCCACGTTCTCGCCTTCGGTCAGCTCGTTCTTGGGCACGCCGCCGTTCATCTTCAGCGAACGCACGGTGGCGACCAGCACGATGGCATCGGGCTTCAGGCCGGCGAGGCGGCACTTGATGTCGAGGAACTTCTCGGCACCCAGGTCGGCACCGAAGCCGGCCTCGGTAACCGTGTAGTCGGCCATCTTCAGCGCGGTCTTGGTGGCGATGACGGAGTTACAGCCGTGGGCGATGTTGGCGAAGGGGCCGCCGTGCAGGAAGGCCGGGCGGTTTTCCAGCGTCTGCACCAGGTTGGGCAGGATGGCGTCCTTCAGCAGCACGGTCATCGCGCTGTCGGCCTTCACGTCGCGGCAATAGACCGGCTCGCGCTTGCGGGTGTAGCCGATGATGATGTCGCCCAGGCGCTTCTGCAGGTCCTTCAGGTCGCTGGCGAGGCACAGGATGGCCATGATTTCCGAAGCCACGGTGATGTCGAAGCCGCTTTCGCGCGGGAAGCCGTTGGCAACGCCGCCCAGCGGGCCGACGATCTGGCGCAGCGCCCGGTCGTTCATGTCCAGAACGCGCTTCCAGGTAACGCGGCGCACGTCGATGTCGTTGGGGTTGCCCCAGTAGATCGAGTTGTCGATCATCGCGCTCAGCAGGTTGTGCGCGCTGGTGATGGCATGGAAGTCGCCGGTGAAGTGCAGGTTGATCTCGTCCATCGGCATGACCTGCGACTTGCCGCCGCCGGCGCCGCCGCCCTTCATGCCGAAGCACGGGCCGAGGCTGGGTTCGCGCAGGCACAGCATGGTCTTCTTGCCGATGCGGTGCAGCGCGTCGCTGAGGCCGACCGAGGTGGTGGTCTTTCCTTCGCCCGCCGGGGTGGGGTTGATGGCGGTGACCAGGATCAGCTTGCCGTCGGGGTTGTCGGGCAGCTGGTCGGTGTCGACCTTGGCCTTGTACTTGCCGTAGGGGATCAGCGCCTCATCCGGTACGCCGGCAGCAGCGGCTACTTCGGTGATGGGCTTCAGCGTCGCCTGGCGGGCAATTTCGATATCGGTTGGCATGCGTGATCCTCTCTCGTGTTGGTGAGGCCGAGTCTCGGTTTCTCTGGCCCCGTTATTTCACAATCGCGAAAATTTCGCAATTCTGAATTGTATGCACGACATACAATCGCGCGCAGGTTTGCTCAAGGTGGTTTTCGGGGGTTGCGCCAAGTGGGGCTGGGGATCGATCGGGAAGGGCGCTTGCGGGCTGCTGCACGAAAGTTTAGGTTCGCGTTTCGTTCCACTCTTTTCCGGTGAAGGATTTCTATGGACCCGCTCGTCCTCGCGCTGATTGTGTTTGCCCTGCTGCTAGGAGCGCTGGGCTACTGGATCGGATCGCGCCCGGTGGCCGACTGGCGCACCCGCTTCGAAACGCGCGATGCCGAGGCGAAGGAGGCGGACGAGCAGTTCCGCAAGGCCATCATCGATCTTGAGAACGCCACGGTGCGGGCAGAGCGGGCGGACGGGCTGGCCAGCCAGTTGGAGGTCATTCGCGAGGAACGCGACACGGCCCGCAACCGGCTCGCCACGCTGGAGGCCGATGCCGCCAACCACGAAAGGCAGATCGCGCTGATGAAGGAAGCGCGCGAGGAACTGCTCGCCCAGTTCCGCGCTGCGGGCAGCGAAGTGCTGGGCAAGGCGCAGGAGAAGTTCATCGCCGATGCCGCCGCGCGCTTTGGCGATGCCGAGGCGAAGAACAAGGAAGCCGTTGCCAACCTTCTGAAGCCCGTGAACGACAGGCTGGAAAAGTACGAGAAGCATGTCGGCACGCTCGAGCGCGAGCGCAACGACGCGTTCTCGCGCCTGCACCAGCAGATCGAAGCGATGCGACTGGGGCAGGAAGAGGTGCGGCGCGAGGCGCAGCGGCTGGGCAATTCGCTCACCAATGCGCCCAAGGCGCGCGGGCGCTGGGGCGAACGCGCCTTGCAGAACCTGCTGGAGCAATGCGGCCTTGCCGAACACACCGATTTCCACCTCGAACAATCGATGGACACCGATCAGGGGCGGCTGCGGCCCGATGCCATCGTCAACGTGCCGGGGCAGAAGAAGCTGGTGATCGATTCCAAGGTCTCCCTCAACGCCTACCAGGCCGCGTTCGAAGCCGACGACGAGGAAGAGCGCAAGCGCCAGCTGGCCCTGCATGCCAAGTCCATGCGCGGCCACGTGCAGACGCTGGGCGCGAAAAGCTACCAGAGCCAGTTCGAGGAAGCGCCGGACTATGTGGTCATGTTCGTGCCGGGCGAACACTTCGTCGCCGCCGCGCTGGAGGCGGACCCGACGCTGTGGGACTTTGCCTTCGACAACCGCGTGCTGCTGGCCACGCCAACCAACCTCGTCGCCATCGCCCGCACCGTGGCGCAGGTTTGGCGGCAGGATGCGCTGGCACAGGAAGCGCAGGAAATCGGTCGCATGGGCGCAGAGCTGTACGACCGCCTGCGCGTGGCCTCCGAACACCTGAAGCGCGTGGGCGGCGGGCTGGAAAGCGCGGTGAACAACTACAACAAGTTCGTTGGCAGCTTCGAACGCAATGTCCTCTCCTCCGGTCGCCGCCTGGCTGAGAAGGGTATCGAGATCGGCAAGAAGGAGATCGAACAGGTCGACCAGATCGAGAAAAGCCCGACTTACGGCTTATCCGACCTTGCGGAACCGGCCGAGGCTCTGCTTATTGGGACAGACGAGAGCGAGGAGGCTTCGGAAAACCCATGACCATGCCGCGTACCGCAGGCTTTGCGCTGGCGCTGCTGGCGGCCCTGTCCGCCTGCGATCGCCACAATCCGCCGTCCGAGAAGTTGGAGCGCGCGGCGGAGGAGCTGGTCTCCGAAGTCGAGGCGGAACCCTTGCCCGCGCAGCAGGCCGAAGGGCCTTGGGCTCCGCGTAACGAGTGTGATGCGGTGCCGGGCGGGGTGGATTTCCTTGCCAGCCTGCAGGCCGCCATCGACACCCGCGATGCCGATGCGCTGGTGGCGCTGGCGGCAGACGACGTGAAGCTCGATTTCGGCGGCGGCGCTGGCACCGATGAACTGCGCGAGCGGCTGGCGGCGAACGACGGCGAACAGTGGGACATGCTGGCGCAGCTGCTCGAACTGGGCTGCGCCGCGACCGACGAAACCACGATGACCCTGCCGTGGTACTTCGCGCAGGATATCCCGGTCGATCCCTATGCCGGCGCAGTGGTGACGGGCGAGGGCGTGTTGCTGCACAGCACACCGACAGACAATGCGCCGGTGCTGGCGCAGCTCTCGTGGGACGCGGTGGAGATGCTGCCGGAACAGGACCCGGACAGCGCCTTTGCCCACGTCAGCTGGACAGATCCCGACAGCGGCGATGTGCTGGAAGGCTACATGCCGCGCGCAAGCCTGCGCTCCATCATCGACTACCGCCTGATCGCCAGCCGCCGCAACAACCGCTGGCGGATAACGGCGCTGATTGCGGGGGATTGAGGGCGACGCCGACGGGCAGGAGACAGCTAGGCTGCTGTTTGTCTGCGGTAGTCGTTGATCGAATCCTGCAATTCGCTAGCCGGCACCGCTTTCGAGAAGAGATAGCCCTGCAAGGCGTTGCAGCCTGCGCTGCGCAGCAGGATTTGCTGCTCCTCCGTCTCGATACCTTCGGCGGTTACCTGCAAGCCCATGGCGTGGCCCAGAGTGATGACCGCCGACGTGATGGCGCTCGCTTCTGCTGACTTGCCCAGGCCGCTGACGAAGCTCTTGTCGATCTTGTTCCGGTCCACCTCGAAGTTGCGCAGGTTGCTGAGCGAGGAATAGCCCGTGCCGAAATCGTCCAGCGCGATGCGGAACCCCACTTGGCGGAGTTGCCGCAGTGCATCCCTCACGGTGTCGCTACGATCGAGGACCACGCTTTCGGTCACCTCGAGCTCGATCTGGGAGGCATCAACGCCGGCGTCCTGCACCATCTTGCAAATCCTTCCGGCGAAGCTTTCATCCTGGAATTGCAACGGGTAAAGATTGATGGCGATGGTGCGACCGGGCCATTGCCGCGCGACCCGACGGGCATCGTCCAGCACGAACTCGCCAAGCGCCATGATCAGCCCGGTTTCCTCGGCAATGGGAATGAACTGCTGTGGCGGCACGGGCCCGCGCTCGGCGTGGTCCCAGAGCATAAGCGCCTCGAACCCCTCGATCTGCCCGGACCTGGAATTGACGAGCGGCTGGTAATGGACGCTCAGTCCCGTTCGCGTTTGCAGGGCTGCGCGCAGCTCCTGCTCCAGCGACGCGCGCGATTGCACTGTTTCGTCCATCGACTTGTCGAAATAGCGGAAATCGTTTCGGCCTCCTTCTTTCGCGCGATACAGTGCGATGTCTGCCTTTCGCATCAACTCTGTGCGATCGCGGCCATATTCCGGCGACATCGCGACACCGATGCTGACGCCGATGTGGGCCTTGTTGCCCAGAAGTTCGTAGGGCTGCCGGATGTCTCGAATGATTCGTTGCAGCAAATCCTCGAGCATGTCTTCCGGGCCTTCGCGCTCGACGAGGATCGCGAATTCGTCTCCGCCAAGCCGTGCCACCATGTGCTTTTTCGTCTCGAGCCGTGCCAGGCGCTTGCCGACTTCCCTGATCAGTTCGTCGCCGACGAGATGGCCGAAGCGATCGTTGACGTTCTTGAACCGGTCGAGATCCAGCAGGAGGATGGCAAGCGGGGGCCCGGTTCGTGCGCGGCTGAGCGCAAGATCGACGCATTCGTTGAATTGTGCCCGGTTGGGTAGGCCGGTAAGCGTGTCGTGGTAAGCGAGGTGATGGGCCTGGGCTTCCTTCGCGGTCAGTTCGACGTGCGCCTCCTCCAGGCGCGAAAGATTCTCGTCGTCGTGCTTCATCAGTCTGCGCATCTGCAAGGCCATGAGCAGCAGAAGCAGGCAGATCACCGCGAAGGCACCCCCGACAGGCCAGAGCATGTTCCTGATCAGCAGGCTGCTGCCCAGTTCAGGCTTCCATGCGAAGGTCGCTAGCTGGTTTCCCTCGCTATCGGTCAGCGGCGCAAGGGCTTCGTTCTCCGCGCCCTCGGACGTAAACGTGATGCGACCGTCATACAGATAGTTCTCCCGCTCGGCGCGGGCGAGAAAGGCATCGTCGAGATATCGCAGGCTGACGATAACCGGTGCCTGCGGGTTCGCGCCGCTTTCGCCTTCGCCTTTGTCGTACCGGGCAAGTTGCATGGCGCTGATGAAGGCGATGCGATCGCCTATGCGCACAAGGTCGGTTGCGTGCCGCGTGCTATCCGATGTCCGGACTGTCGGTTGGACCGTGGTCGGCCCATCGGTCAGGCCGGCGACTGCCGGAAACGTAAGCGGCGCGGGCGGGGAACCCGGCAGCCTTTCATTCAGGTTGCTCCGACCCGTGGTGCGCTGGCTGACGCCGCGGGCGAGCCGAATGAAGCGGTTGGCCGCTGGGGCGATCCTGCCGAAAGCTTCGGTCGCGCGGCGTTCCCCGTCGACAAAGCTCAGGAGCGGCCGCCCTTCGCCATCCACGATATAAGTTTCAGAGGCCCGATAGAGTTCATGGAGCGGGGCCGCGACATTCTCCTCCAGCCAGGCAAGATCCGGACTGTCCGCCCTGGCCTCTTTGATGCATTGCTCGCACAGGGCAATGGATTCCTGCGCCAGCGAAAGTTCGTCCATGCCCTGGGTGCTGGCCTTCCGGACCTCGATCTGCTGGGCCATGACAGACAGGCTGTCGATATTCTGACCTGCCCCCAGCAACATGACTCCGCAAACCAGGGCAGTGGCTATCAGGATCAGCCCGCCAGGTAGCAGGACCCGTCGACGGAAACGGCGGTTGAAATCGATGCGCATTGGCTTGCCCATCTCGATGCTCCCGAAAAAATTTCGGCGGCACTAGCAAGATGGGAATTAAGACTAGCGCTGCGCATCTTAGGGGAATCCCCCTTGTCGGCGCTCAAGGCTTCGGCAAATCAGCTGTCCAGCGCGGCCAGCACCTCGTAAGCCAGCACCGCTGCCGCCACCGCCGCGTTCAGGCTGTCGGCGCGCCCCTTCATCGGCATGGTAACGCGCAAGTCGCAGGCCAGTTCGTAGTCCTCCGGCAGGCCTTGCGATTCGTTGCCGACCATGACGAAGCACGGCGCGGCATAGGGCGCGCCGCGATAGGGTACGGCTTCGCGCAAGGACGCCGCGACCAGTTGGCCGTCTCCGCCACGCAGCCACGGCAGGAATTCTTGCCAGGTCGCCCGCGCAATCCGTTGCGTGAACACCGCGCCCATGCTGGCGCGCACGGCCTCCACGCTGAACGGATCGGCGCAGTCGTCCAGCAGGATCAGCCCGCCGGCGCCCACGGCATCGCCTGTGCGCAGCATGGTGCCGAGGTTGCCCGGGTCTCGAAGGGCTTGGGCCACCAGCCAGATTGTCGCCTTCGAGCGATCAAGCGCAGCCAGCGACGTATCGAATTCGGCAAACACGCCCGCCACGCTTTGCGGATTGTCCTTGCCGGTGATCTTGGAAAGGATGTCGGGCCTGGTCACGATGATCTCGCCGCCCACGCTCGCCACGGCCTGCTCAAGCGCGTCGACCAGCGGGTGGGGATCGCGGCCTGCAGCCATCACCAGCATTTGCGGCACGTGCCCGCACTCGCGCGCGTCGGTCAGCAGTCGCAGCCCCTCGGCCAGGAACACACGCTCGCGCTTGCGGTGCTTCTTGTCGCGCAGGCTGCGCAGGTACTTGACCGTGGGATTGGAAAAGCCGGTGATCTCGCGCCGTATGGGGGCAGGCATCAGTCTTCGCCGAACTTGCCTTCGACCAGCGCCACCAGACGGGCCAGGTGCGCCTCTGCATCGCTGCCGGAAACGCGCAAGGTAACGGTGTCGCCCATGGCGGCGCCCAGCATCATCAGGCCCAGGATCGATCCGCCGCCCGCCGACTGGCCGTCCTTTTCCACCGTGACCTCATGGCCCTGCATCTCGGCGACGGCAGCCACGAACTTGGCGCTGGCGCGGGCGTGCAGGCCGCGCTTGTTGGGGATGACGACGGGTTGGCTGGCTTCGCTCATCGCGGGCTCCCTTCAAGCGTCCTGGCCCAGGAATTCGGAGGCAAGGGTGATGTAGTTGCGGCCCGCCTCGCGCGCGGCGGCGGCGGCCTTTGCCAGCGGCATTTCCTTGCGCGCGCCGGCCAGGCGGATCAGCATCGGCAGGTTGATACCCGCGATCACCTCCGTACGGCCCTGTTGCAGCAGCGAGATCGCCAGGTTGGATGGCGTGCCGCCGAACAGGTCGGTAAGCAGGATCGCGCCCGAGCCGGTATCGACCTGCTCGATGGCGTCGGCGATTTCCTGCCGCCGTTCTTCCATGTCGTCGCTGGGGCCGATGCAGATCGTGGCGATCGCATCCTGCTTGCCCACCACGTGTTCCATGGCGGAAACGAATTCCTCGGCCAGGTGACCGTGGGTAACGAGAATGATGCCGATCATTGGGGGGTAATGCTCTTTTCGCTCTCAAATTGCGCGGCCAGGTGGGGCAGGTCGGTCATGGGTGTTGCGTCCCCTCCACCGGGTCTTCCGCCCGCGAGGCCAGATTGCGATGCAGGACGGTGGGCGAAAAGCCGCCCTCGCGCAAGACCTGCGCCATCTTCTCGGCGGTGTAGACCGAGCGGTGTCTCCCGCCGGTACAGCCAAAGGCGATGTTCACGTAGGTCTTGCCCTGCTCGGCATAGTGCGGAAGCAGTTCCAGCAGCAGGTCGCTGATCTTCTCGAAGGTAGAGGCAAAGACGGCGCTTTTCTCGATGAACTCGCCCACGCCCGCGTCCAGCCCGGTCTGTTCGCGCAGCGCCGGTTCCCAGTGCGGGTTGTCGAGATAACGCATGTCGAACACCAGGTCTGCCGTGGGCGGCTTCCCCCTGGCAAACCCGAAGCTGGAGACGGTGACCGTCATCTGCTGCGGCGCGGTCTGCGCGAACTGTTCGCGAATCGTCTGCTTCAGGTCGTTGGAGGTGAAATCGGTGGTGTCGATCAGCACGTCGGCCCAGCGGCGAAGGGGCGCCAGCAATTCGCGCTCTGCCGCAATGCCGGATGATGCCGGCAGGTCGCCCGCCAGGAAATGGCGGCGGCGCGTCTCGTTGAAGCGGCGTTCCAGCTCGTGCCCGGCGCAATCGAGGAACAGCGTGGTAATGGAAAGGCCATCCTTCTCCACCCATTTCTTTACCTGGGCGATGATGTCGGCCGGCACGAAGCCGCGCGTGCGGCAGTCGAACCCGATTGCCAGCGCGCCGCCACCCGCATCGGGGCCCACCAGCCGCTTGAGCAGCCGGATGGGGAAGTTGTCGATCGATTCCAAGCCCAGGTCTTCCAGCTCGCGCAGGGCGGTGGTCTTTCCTGCGCCCAGCATGCCGGTCACCAGCAGGATATGCTGTTGCGGTTTGCCGCTGGCGGTCGAGGCCGTGTCACTTGCCATGGCGGCACGCTGTGCGCGTTTGGCAGGCAAATGTGAAGAGGGACTTTGGCAGGGCGCGACTAGTCGAGCCCGTGCATTTCCAACGCTGCCTCTGCCCGCAAGGCCAGGAACGGCGTGTCGGGATAAAGATCCACCTGCGGCACTTCGCGGCCCAGCAGCACGGCGCTGCCGTGGCCCAGCGGCAGGCGTTCGGCCTCGCTCGCCAGGTTGATGACGATGGCCACGGGCGCGCGGGCGGTGGGCACTTCCAGCAGGCCGACATTGCGAATCTCGATCAGCCCTTCGGTGTTCGGCGGCGGGGTGGCGACCACCAGTTCGCCTACCTGTGCCAGCGTCACCCCGTCGTCGCCAATCAGTTCTGCACCGCGGTCCATCAGCGCCAGCGCCAGGCTGGATTTGCCGCTGCCCGAAGGCCCGGTGATCAGCATGCCGCGCCCGCGCATGGCCACACAGCTGACATTGGCAATTACTTCACTCATTTTCCGGGGCTCACGCGGCTGGCAGTTCAAGGACAAGGCAGGCCCCGCCCAGCGGCGCGGACGTTTCCGCCACGGTCAGGCTGCCGTCATGCGCTTCGGCAATCGTGCGCCCGATGGCAAGCCCCAGGCCGGAGTGATTGCCATATTCCTCGCCTTCGGGGCGGTGCGAGTGGAAGCGGCGGAACACCTTTTCGCGCTCGGCTGCTGGGATGCCGGGGCCTTCGTCGCAGACAGTGGCACTGACCCGGCCATTGGCGCGGGCGATGGTGACGACGATGCGGCCCCCTTCGGGCGAGAACGAGACGGCATTGTCGATCAGGTTTTCCGCCACGCGTTCAAGCCGGAAGGGCACGCCCATCACCAGGTCGCTGCTGGTCTTGCGGTCGATCACGATGGTGCAGCCGCGGTTCTCGCTGCGCTCAATCTTGCGGGCCACGACATTACCGAACAGCTGGCCCAGTTCGACTGGCTCGAAAGTGGCGCGGCTAAGCTCGGCATCGATACGGCTGGCTTCGGAGATTTCCGACACCAGGCGATCTATTCGCCGCACGTCGTGCGCGGCGATATCGACCAGCTGCGCGCGCAACTGCGGGTCTTCCGCCTTGGGCAGCGATTCGGTGGCGCTGCGCAAGCTGGCAAGCGGGTTCTTGATCTCGTGCGCGACATCCGCGGCGAAGGCTTCCACCGCGTCGATGCGGTGGCGCAGGGTAGCGGTCATGTCGGACACCGCGCGGGCCAGCATGCCGATCTCGTCCTCGCGCTCGTCCATGCGCGGTACTTCGACCTCGCGCTCGCGCCCCAGCCGCACGCGCGAAGTGGCGCGCACCAGCCGCCGCAGCGGTTCGATGATGGTGTTGGCGAGGTACAGCGAGAGGATGGTGGAGACCGCCAGCGCCAGCAGGATGATCGTCATCAGGCTGGAGCGCGCATTGCGCACGGCCTGGGTGATGTCGGCGGCATTGCGCGTGGTCAGCAGGCTGGCGCCATTGATGCCCACGGGCGCTGCGGCGTTGATAACCGGCGTGCCATCGGGCGCGCGGCGCAGTTCGATCTGGGTCAGCCCCTGCTGGCGCACACGGGCAAGCTCGGGCCACAAGTCGGCGGCGGTGCCTTCCGGCTCCTCGTAAGGCGGCGGGGAAGGGGCGCCGACGGCGAAGTTCACCGCATTGTCGGTCCACCGGGCCAGGTCTTCCACGAAAGGTTCGGCGACGGGGTCGTCGAAGGTGAAGCTTGGTTCGTCCAGCTCGAAACTGTCGGCGATCATCGCGCCTGTGCCATCGTACATGCGCAGTCGCATGCGCTGTTCGCGGCCGATCTGGCTCAGCAGTGCCTCCTGCCGTTCGCGCGTGGCGCCGGCGAGTGCCTCTGCCGTGATCTGCGCTTCGATACGGGCCAGCTTGAAGCGTTCGTCGAGCAATTGCCGGCGATAGGAATCGAGGAAGAACAGGCTGCCCGCCAGCACCAGCAGCGGGATCAGGTTGACGAACAGGATGCGCGTGGTGAGCGATCGTCCCATGGGGAAGGGCAGCCGCTCCAGCCGGCCCGGCTGCAACCTGCCGTCGCTGCTCTGGTCAGCCATCGGAGAAGCTGTAGCCTGCGCCGTAAAGCGTCTCGATCGCGCCGAAATCCGGGTCGACCGCGCGGAACTTTCGCCGCAGCCGCTTGATGTGCGAATCGACCGTGCGATCGTCGACGAAGACATCGTCCGGGTAGGCCGCATCCATCAGCTGGTTGCGGCTCTTGATAACGCCGGGGCGGATCGCCAGCGCTTCCAGGATCAGGAATTCGGTAACCGTCAGGCTTACGGCCTTGCCATCCCAGGTGACCTGGTGCCGCGCCGGGTCCATGGCCAGACGCCCGCGCACGATCACCTCGGTCTGGGCAGTGGGCATCGGGGCAGCGCCTTCGCTGGTTTCCGCCAGCGGCGCGGCGCGGCGCAGGATCGCACGGATGCGGGCCAGCAACAGGCGCTGGCTGAACGGCTTGGCGATATAGTCGTCCGCGCCCATCGCCAGGCCGGCTTCCTCATCCTCCTCCTGGTCCTTGCTGGTCAGGAAGATCACCGGCAGGTCGGACGATTCGCGCAGTTTCTGCAGCAGTTCCATCCCGTCCATGCGCGGCATCTTGATGTCGAACACGGCCAGGTCGGGGGGATTCTGCAGCAGTGCGGCAAGCGCAGCTTCGCCGTCGGAGTAGACGCGCGTGGCGTAACCTTCGGCCTGCAGGGCGATGGAAAGCGTGGTCAGGATGTTGCGGTCGTCATCGACCAGGGCGATCGTGCGCTGGCCGTCTGCCGCAGAATTCTGCGCTTCGGTGGCGGAGCTTTCCTGAGCTTGCGTCATGCGTTTCCTTGCCTCTCGCCGGGCGTAATCGCTTGCTTTCTGCCTGACAACCGGTGGGGTGCAAGAGGGTGCGCGCAACCGGTCACAATGGCAACGATTTCCGGACATAATCAAAGACGAAGGGGCAAATTGACGATATCGGGATTGCCCCCTATGCGGACGCCACAAGGCGCGTGCTTCGCCATGCGCGCCCCGTATCTGACCGGTTGAGGAGCCAACGTGTCACATCCGCTTTCCAAGTCGCTGTCCGAGCAGGGCATCGCGACTAACGCCACCCTTCATCCCAACCTGGGCACGCCCGCACTGGTGGAACATGCCATCGCCAAGGGCGAGGGCAAGCTGACCAAGCACGGCGCACTGCTGGTCGATACCGGCAAGTTCACCGGCCGCAGCGTGAAGGACAAGTTCATCGTGCGCGATGCCGTGACCGAGGACACGATCGACTGGGGCGCCATCAACCAGCCGATGGCGGGTGAGCACTGGGCGAACCTGAAGGCCGATTTCCTGGCCGCCGTGGAAGCGCAGGACGAGCTTTACGTTGCCGACCTGTTCGGTGGCAGCCAGCCGGAATACCGCGTGAACGTGCGCGTGATTACCCAGATGGCCTGGCACAACCTGTTCGCACGCACCCTGCTGGTGCGTCCCTCGGCAGAGGAACTGGCGGGCTTCGATCCCGAATACACCATCATCAACCTGCCCAGCTTCAAGGCCGATCCGGAACGCCACGGCTGCCGCAGCGACACCGTGATCGCGGTGAACTTCACCGAAAAGCTGATCCTGATCGGCAACACCGAATATTCGGGCGAGATGAAGAAGGGCGTGTTCGGCCTGCTCAACTTCCTGCTGCCCGCGCAGGGCGTGATGCCGATGCACTGTTCCGCCAACATCGGCGCCGACGGCAAGAGCGCGATCTTCTTCGGCCTGTCGGGCACCGGCAAGACCACGCTTTCGGCTGACGCCAGCCGCACCCTGATCGGCGATGACGAGCATGGCTGGTCGGACGAGGCCGTCTTCAACTTCGAAGGCGGCTGCTACGCCAAGATGATCAACCTTTCGGCTGAAGGCGAGCCGGAGATCTATGCCACGACCAAGATGTTCGGCACGATCATCGAGAACGTGACCATGGACGAGGACACCCGCGAGCTCGACTTCACCGACGGCAGCAAGACCGAGAACACCCGCGGCGCCTACCCGATCGAATTCATTCCCAACACCTCGGAAAAGAACCTCGGCCCGGCACCATCGAACGTCATCATGCTGACCGCCGATGCCTTCGGCGTGCTGCCCCCGATCGCGAGGCTGACCGCCGACCAGGCCATGTACTACTTCCTCTCGGGCTACACCGCCAAGGTGGCCGGCACCGAAATCGGCGTGACCGAGCCGGAAGCGACCTTCAGCACCTGCTTCGGCGCTGCGTTCATGCCGCGTCACCCGTCGGTCTACGGCAACCTGCTGAAGGAACGCATCGCCAAGAGCAACGTGCAGTGCTGGCTGTTCAATACCGGCTGGACCGGCGGCAAGTACGGCGTGGGCCATCGCATGCCGATCAAGGCGACGCGCGGCCTGCTCAACGCCGTGCTCGACGGCAAGATGGACGAGGTGGAGTTCCGCAAGGACCCCAACTTCGGCTTCGACGTGCCGGTTCATGTCCCCGCTCTGGACGAAGCCGGCATCGACCAAAGCGTGCTCGATCCGCGCAGCACCTGGGCCGACAAGGACGAGTACGACGCCACCGCGCAAAAGCTGGTGGACCTGTTTGTCGAAAACTTCCGCCAGTTCGCCGACCATGTCGACGAAGGCGTTCGCCAGGCAGCCCCGCAGGCTGCCTGACACACCCGGCTTATCGTTGGAGAGGAGGACCCCGCACGGCGAAAGCCGGAGCGGGGTCTTTATTGTGTCGCAAGAGCGGCTTAGGGTGCGTCTCCGACACGACTCCAAGGAGATGAGACCATGAGCATGCTTGACGGTATCCTGCGCAATATTGCCGGTTCGCCCGACGACGTGGCCAACCTGGCCGAGAAGGTGGGTATCGATCCTGCCGTGGCCGAGCGCGCCATCGCCACGCTGGGGCAGACGCACCAGATGCAGGGCGACACGGTGGAACTGGCATCGGCCCGCACCGGCCTCGATACCGGTGTGCTCAGCCAGATCGTGCAACAGATCGGCGGCGAAGGTTCGCTGGGCGAATTCGCCAATGCCATCAAGAACGATCCGTCCAGCCTGGTGGGCATCCTCGACCAGGACGGCGACGGCAACCCGCTGGACGATATTGCAGGCATGGCGGGCAAGCTGTTCGGCCGGGACTGAGGGCGGTGAACCCGACGTCAGGCAGCCATCACGGAATAGACGCTGCCGTACAGACCCAGGCCTAACAGCATGGCGGCGCCTCCCTTCGTGGTGAGGCGTTGCCAGCGCACTTTCGAATCCGGCACGATGAGCAGGAGCAGCAGTCCTGTTGCACCGACAACCACGTAATTCATCATGGTGGTCGCACCTTTCCTGTGTGATCGTGCAATAAGTGCGTCGGGCTGGTTAATGTCGGCTTGCGTAAGGCGGTTAAGCCGCTGCCAACCATCTTGACGGTTCAATGCACAGGCAAGTTTCCGGCCGCCGCGGCACGCCAGTGGTGAACCGCCTTACCAAGGTCATCGGCAGGTTCTGCCCGCGCTAGCCGTATAGCGCGTTGGCGACGGCCTGTTCGATCATGCGCGTGCCGTTCAGCAGCGGGGTTGCGGGCAATACCTCGACCGGCTCCTGCTCGCCCGCAAGGCGCGGGGGGCGCGCGGCATAGGTGGCCGTCTCTACGCCTTTCATCGAGGCGACCTTTCCGCATAACTTTTCGAACCGGTTGGCAACGATCCTGTTGATGC
Source organism: uncultured Erythrobacter sp. (assembly GCA_913055155.1). Lineage (GTDB taxonomy): Bacteria > Pseudomonadota > Alphaproteobacteria > Sphingomonadales > Sphingomonadaceae > Alteraurantiacibacter. The sequence goes on from CAJXJR010000001.1 coordinate 150,986, forward strand.
GCGTGCGCTGGCGGCACAGCAGTTCGAAGCCGTGCGAGACGACGGTGAAGCTGTCCTGTCCGTTGTCGCGCGCGTGGCGCAGGGCGGCCACGATCTCGCGATAGGAAAGCGCCGTGATCTGGGCATGGCGCAGGCCGCCAAAGGCATCGCCGATGCAGCCGATGGGCACTTCGACAACGCCGTGGCGACGCATGGGGCCGCGATCGTCGGCGGTCAGGGCGATTTCGCAGCTGCCGTCCATCAGGCCGGGGGGATGGCTGCTGTCATAACCGATGCCGACTGCCGCCAGCGCGCGCAGGGTATCGTCGTTGGCGCCATAGTTCCCCGCGCGAAAGGCGATCGGGCGGGGCGCGCCGGCATCCATCAGGAAACCTGTCGCCAGCTCCAGCAATTCGCACTGTTCGTCGAAGGAAAAGTCCTTGATGTTCGGGCCCTTGCTGGCGCCCAGCGGATTGGCCTCTCCGGCCAGGGCCAGCCATTCGGTGTGCAGGTGCAACTGCACGTCGTGGCCGCGTTTCAGGATCGGTTCGACCACGTCGGCCACGGCGCCGGTGCCCCACAGCAGCGCGGGCATGGGGTCGACGAAGAAGACGGCTTTCAGGCCATGGCGGTCGAACACGTCCATCTGGTGAAACACGCCGACATCGCCATCCGGCGTCGCGCCGCGGATCGCGCGATCGAAATTCGCGGCGCGCGAACCGGGCCCGTGCTTTGCCGTGAAGCCGGATTCGTATTCGGTATCGATGGTGACGTAGAGCGAAACCATGCCCCGTGCCCTAGCAGGGCCGGGTTAATCTCACGTATTCTCGATATATCGGGTGATATTGCCGGCCAGCACGTCCAGCGGCGCATTGCCGCCATCCACCACGGCCTGGTTGAAATCGCGCAGGTCGTAGGCTTCGCCCAGCGCCTGCATCGCGCGCTGGCGCTGGCGCAGGATTTCCAGCTTGCCGACCATGTAGCCGGTGGCCTGGCCTGGCCAGCTGCAATAGCGATCGACCTCGCTGGCCACCTGCTCGCGCTTGTTGCCGTTCCTTTCCATGAAGAAACGCACCGACTGCTCGCGGCCCCAGCGCTTGTGATGCAGCCCGGTGTCCACCACCAGGCGGCAGGCGCGGAAAGCGGCATCCTGCAAGTAGCCCAGCTTCCACGCGGGATGTTCGCCATAGGCGCCCAGTTCGTCGGCCAGTTGCTCTGAATAGAGCGCCCAGCCTTCGGAAAAGGCATTGAAGGCAAGGATCGAGCGGATCAGCGGCAGCTGGTTGGAATATTCGCCCTCCCACACGTGGCCGGGAATGGTCTCGTGGTGGACGAGGGTGGGCACGTCGTACTTGCGGTGCAGGTCTGTCGTGCGCAGGTTGATCCACATCTTGCCGGGCACCGTGCCATCCACGCTGCCCGCGCCGCCATAGGCGGTGGGCGCGCCGGGTTCCTCTGCCGGGGGCAGGCGGCGCACTTCCAGGTTGCCTGCGGCTACCTCGCGGAAGGCGCGCGGCATCTGCGCACGGATCCATTCGATGCGATCCTCGATGAACTGCATGATCTCCGCGCGGCCCGGATCGCCTTCGGCGAACATGAAGCGCGGGTCTTGCGAAAGCGCGGTCATGCGGTCGCCCACGCTGCCTTCGGTATAGCCGATGTCGCGCAGGATCGGGTCCATCTCTGCGTGGATTTCGTCGAGCGTGGACAGGCCCAGCTCGTGGATCTCGTCCGGCCCCATGTCGGTGGTGGTGCTGGAGCGCAGCGACCAGGCATACCATTCGTCGCCCTGCGGCTGCGCCCAGATGCCCGGATCGCTGCCCGCCTCGGCCCGCTGCACCTGCAGTTCGGCCAACTGGGCTTCCAGCGCGGGCACGATCTGCGTGGTGACGACTTCGGTCGCGCGGGTTTCCCAGTCACCGGCAATGCCTTCCTCGCCGGTGCGGCGGACCAGCGATTCCACCATGGCGCCGCCTTCGCGCGCGTCGGCGATCTGCGCGGTCATCTGGTCGATGGCCTTGTCGAGCAGGAAATCGGGCGGGACGACGCCCATGGCGCGCGCGGCGCTGATCCGTTCCAGCTCGCCTTCCAGCGTGGCGGGCATGGCATCGAGGCGGGCGATATAGGCCTCGGCATCGGCCTCGTCGGCAATCGGGTGGTCGGAATCGAGGAAGCGCGGCAAGTCGATATAGGCGCCCACATTCTGGATCACTGCATAGGGCGCGGTGCGCCAGCTGCCGACGGGAATATCGCCATAGGGCAGGGCAAAGCCATCCAGCGCGGTGGAATAGGCGCTTTCGACCACTTCGAAGCTGGTGCGCGTGGCGGGATCGAGCGCCGACTTGTCGAAGGCGCGGGCGCGTTCCAGGTCGGCGCGCAGCGTGTCGGCATAGGCATTGATGCCATCGGGGCTGACGTCTGCCAGCATGGACTTGAGCGCGGCATGTTCGCCGGTATCAACGCCCAGCGAGGTTGCGCGGGTCGGCTCGTGGCGCAGCAGGTTCCAGCCGAACTCGTCGAGCAGAGCCTCGCCCTCGGCCTGCGTCGGGGCAGACGAGCCACGGCAAGCGGGCAGGAGGGCGGCAGTGGCGGCGGCGGTGGAGGTGGCCAGGAAGGCGCGACGGGAGAGGGCGAAGCTGGAAAGGTTTGTCATGGCCAAGCTGGTTATCGCCGTAACCAGTTGAGGGCAAGCCGCGTCAGTCGGGCTGGCGCAAGCGAGGCACTCGGGCTAGGACGAGCCCATGTTCGATCTTGTCATCTCGATCATCCTCTTGTCCGCCATCGCGCTGGCGGTTGGCGCCTTCGTGCTGTGGCGCAAGGGGATTACCAAGCAGGCGCTGCTGATGGCGGTGCTGTCTTTCGTGATGTTCGCCAATGTGGCGATCTGGCTGGTGCCGATGGCCGATGGCGAAACGCCGATAGAGGCCGCCGAAGAGGCCGGACAGGACTAGGAAACCTGCCCGGCCTCGGCTGGTGACAGGATCAGTCGGGAATCTGCCAGGTAACGGAACCCGCATAGGTGCCAACCACCGTCTCGCCACGGTTGTTGGTTGCCGGATCGAAGCGCGCGCGGCGTTCGATCAGGCGGCAGGTGTTGCGATCCAGCGTGGCATGGCCGCTGCTGCGGGTGATCTCGCAGGCATCCACACGCCCATCACTGCCCACCACCAGGCGGTAGTTGGCCGTGCCTTCGCGCTCGCGGATCAGGTCGCTGCGGGCATAGTCGTCGGTGGTGATCCAGCCGGTTGGGCCGTTGCGCGGAATGGCGCCGACGGGGGAAATGGATGGCGCGACGCTGGGCGTTGCCACCGGGCCCGGCACTTCGATGATGCGCGGCGGCGGGGTGAGGACCACCGTGTCCGCGATATTGGGCGTCACCGGGTCTGCCGTGACCGGCGCGTCACGCTCGATGCGGACAACGGGGTCCGGTGCGGTGATCGGGGCATAGGCCTGCTCGACGGGTTCGGGGATCGTCTCCGTCGGCGGCGGAGGAGGCGGAATATCGCGCACGTCGAAGGTGTCGACGATCTTGCCGGGCGGTTCGATCACGCCGGTTATGGTGAGGCCTGCGACGACCCCGACACCGATCAGCGCATGGATGGAAATAACCCCCGTGGCCGCACGCAGGCGGGCCGCAGGGCTGACTGTGGCATTGGCATAGGACATGGTCTTTCCCTTCCTCTTCCCATTGCTCACCCGACCACCAGGCGAGTCATGTTATATTATTGCATTATCGAAAGAGGCGCGCAAATGCAAACGCGCGCCGGAACCTGTGCTCCGACGCGCGCTGCAAGGTCTTGTTTTCAGGCTGCGATCAGGTGATCGGGCAGCTCGGATCGAGGCGGAAATCGAGGTAGTTGTCGACCGCTGCCATCAGTTCTTCCTGCTCGTTCTCGAAGAAGTGGTTGGCGCGCGGGATTTCCTCGTGGTGGATGGTGATGTGCTTCTGCGTGCGCAGCTTGTCGACCAGCTTCTGCACGGCGGCAGGCTGCACCACGGTATCCGCCGTGCCCTGGATGAAGATGCCCGAGGCAGGGCAGGGCGCGAGGAAGCTGAAATCGTACATGTTGGCCGGCGGCGCGATGGAGATGAAGCCGCGGATCTCCGGGCGGCGCATCAGCAGCTGCATGCCGATCAGCGCGCCGAAGGACACACCGGCCACCCAGGTGGTCTGCGCTTCGGGGTGGATCTGCTGCACCCAATCCAGCGCGCTGGCGGCATCGGACAGTTCGCCGATACCGTTGTCGAAGCTGCCCTGGCTCTTGCCCACGCCGCGGAAGTTGAAGCGCAGGGTGGCAAAACCGCGGTTGACGAAGGTCTTGTACAGCTGCTGCACGATCCGGTCGTTCATGGTGCCGCCGCCCTGGCTGTGCGGGTGCAGGATCATGGCAACGGGCGCGCGCGGACGCGGTCCGGGAGAGAATCGGCCTTCGAGACGGCCCTCGGGGCCGGGGAAGATAACGTGTGGCATGGGCGTTGAGTGCTCTGCTGGAATGTTGGGCGCCAACGCGGGTAGCGCGGCGGAAGTCGGCGGCTATATAGGGATTATGTCGCTTTTCGCAATTCTCTCGTGAAACCTCGCGTCTATCTGGACCATGCCGCAACCACCCCGCTGCGCCCCGAAGCGCGTGCGGCGATGGAGCATGGCTTCGATATCTGGGCCAACCCCAGCTCGCCCCATGCCGAGGGCCGCAAGGCCAAGGCCGCGCTGGAAGAGGCGCGCGAACGGTGCAAGGCGGCGCTGGGCTGGGAGGGAGAGCTGATCTTCACCAGCGGGGCGAGCGAGGCGGCTGGGCTGGCCCTGCACCACGCCAAGGCCGCAGCACGGCTGGTCAGCGCGGTCGAGCACGACTGCATCCTGGGCACGGCGAAACAGGCGGAGCGCCTGCCGGTGCGGGCCGATGGCGCGCTGGACCTGGAATTGCTGCGCGAAGCGGTGCAGCGCGAGCGGCCACTGGTGGCCGTGCAGCAGGTCAATTCCGAAACGGGTAACCGGCAGGACCTTGCCACGATCGCTGCCATCGTCAGTGACGTAGGTGGCCTTCTGCTGGCAGATTGTGCGCAAGGTGCGGGCAAGCTTGTTCTGCCCGATTGCGACATGGCGATCATTTCTGCCCACAAATTCGGCGGCCCCATCGGTATCGGCGCGCTGCTGGTGCGCGACTATGGCTTGCTGGAACCGGTCGGTGGGCACGAGCGCGGCTATCGCCGGGGCACGGAAAACCTGCCCGGTGCCCTTGGCATGGCCGCAGCGCTGGAAGCAGGCGGCAGCTATCTGGATGACGATGTGCTGGCCGCGAGAGACCGGCTGGCCGAGACCGTGCGCGAAGCCGGCGGGCTATGGTGGGCGGATCGCCTTTCCGATCCCACGCCGTTCGTGAATGCCGTCGCCATGCCGGGCATGTCTGCCACCGCGCAGGTGATGCGGTTCGACATGGCGGGGTTTGCCGTTTCGCAAGGCAGCGCGTGCTCCAGCGGTACGATGAAGACCAGCCATGTGATGCAGGCCATGGCGGTGGACAAGGATCTTGCGGACCGCACCATCCGCGTCTCGCTCGGATGGAACACCACGCCACAGGAACTGGATGCCTTTGCAGACGCTTGGAGATCGCTGACATGATCTACCTCGACTACCAGGCCACGACCCCGCTGGCGCCCGAAGCGCGCGATGCCATGCTGCAGTGGATGGACGGGCCGGACGGCAGTGCCTTCGGCAATCCGCACAGTCCGCATCGCATGGGCCGCATGGCGGCAGCGGCGGTCGATCTTGCGCGCGACCGGGTGGCGGCGCTGTTTCCGCCCGGCGGGCAGGTGATTTTCACCAGCGGCGCGACCGAGGCGATCAATCTCGCCATGAGGGGGTGTCCGGGTGAGGGCGCGATCAGCGTCTCCGCCATCGAACACGCCGCCGTGCTGGATACGGCGCACGCGCTGGGCCACTGCCACGAGTTGAACGTTGCCGCCGATGGCCAGTGCAATGCCAGGCAGGATATCCCGGCGAACACGAAACTTGTCGCCGTTATGCAGGTGAACAACGAGATCGGCGTAATCCAGCCGACCATCGAATTCCACCGCAAGGCGAAGGAAGCAGGCGCGCTGTTCCTTTGCGACGCTGTGCAGGCCTATGGCAAGATACCGGTGACCGGCGCGGACATGATCGCCGTCTCCGCGCACAAGATCCACGGGCCCAAGGGCATCGGTGCGCTGTGGGTACGCGACGGAGTGGAGCTGACCCCGGTGCAAACCGGCGGCGGGCAGGAGGCAGGCCTGCGTTCGGGCACGCTCAGCCCGGCGCTGTGTGCCGGCTTTGGCGCCGCGGCACAGGTGGCCGCAGAGCGGATGGAGGAAGACGCCGCCCATGTCGAAGCCTTGTGGACCCGCGCGCGCGAACTGTTTGCCGATTGGGAACTGAATGGCAGCGCGGAGGCGCGCTGGCACGGCAATCTGAATATCCGCAAGGACGGCCTCGACGTCGCCCGCCTGATGTCGGACTGCCGTGACGTCATGTTCTCGGCGGGTTCGGCTTGCGCCAGCGGCTCCGGGCGGCCCAGCCACGTGCTGCGTGCCATCGGGCTGGACACGGCGCAGGCGAAATCGTCGATCCGGCTGGGTTTCGGTCGCTACACCAGCATGGAGCAGCTTGAATCCGCCGCTGAAAGGCTTAATTCTGCTGCATCGCAGCAAGGATAGGCGCCATCAAAGTTACCTTCATCACGCGCAAGGGCGAAAAGGTAGAGGCAGAAGCCTCCGTCGGCGATTGCCTGCTGGACGTGGGGCAAGCCGCAGGCATGCCACTGGAGGGGACCTGCGAAGGGCAGATGGCCTGTTCCACCTGCCACGTGATCGTGGGCCGCGAATGGTTCGGCAAGCTGCCCGAAGCCAGCGAAGAGGAAGAGGACATGCTCGACCTTGCCGCAGACGTGCATGCCACCAGCCGCCTTTCCTGCCAGATCCTGCTGACCGAGGAGCTGGATGGCATCGAGGTGCGTATCCCCGCCGAAAGCAATGACGCGCAGGGGTTTTAGCTTTTTGTTTTTCGCTCACGCCTCCGCGTGAGGGTGGGGCTTCGCCCCGTCTGCGACTCCCTCGCTAGACGTACTCCCCCGGATCAAGTCCGGGGTGCGCGCACGCGTAGTTTACTCTGAGCGCCTGCCTTGGCAGGCAGACGAAGGGGGCGGGCGGTCGCCCTCGCGGCCCTGCGGGCCGAAGATTCCTCCCTGTGCCGCAGGCTGGTGGAGGGGCCACGGCACTACCGCCCCTCCGTCACTTCGCCTGACGGCGAAGCGCCACCTCCCCATTTGCCGCGCAAACAGGGAGGATTAGTCAGCAGCTTCTTCAGGTTTCGCCTTGCGCCGCCGCAAGCGACGGACCAGCGCCCACAGGCCCCAGCCCACGCCGCCCACCGGCACGGCCACCGTCAGCAGCACGATCAGCGCGGCGATGGTGTTGCCCAGCACGCTGCCGATCGAGCCGAAGGCATTGCGGATCGGTTCCATGAAACCGCCGCCCGCCGGGGTCCCGCTCTGGTAGCTCACGTCCATGCGGCTGAATTCAACCCGGCCGCGCATTTCCGCCAGCCAGCTTTGCGCCTGGTCGATTTCCTCGTTCACCTGCGCCACGCCGCGTTCGGCTTCCACCAGTTCGGCAACGGAGCCCTGGCGATTGCGCAGGATGTCCATCAGCCGGTCGCGCAGCAGGGTGCGGGCGCGCAGGCGTGCTTCGGTGTCGACGATCTGCTTGGACAGGTCCTCACCGCTGATCGAGGCAGAAATCTGCTGCCCGCCTTCGCCTTCGGCTGTCGTCGCCAGTTGCTGGCCGAACTCGCGCGCGCGATCTGCCGCGACGGCCAGCTGCAGGTAGCCGCTGGCATAGTCGCCTTCGCCGCCGGAGCTCTGCATCTGGATCACCCGGCACTGCTGCGCGCCCAGTTCCTCGCAGATGGCGACGTGGCGGTTCTGCAGCGCAGGCATGTCTTCGCCCGAAATGCGGAAGCCGAACGAATAGACATAGGCGATCTGCGGCATGGAGACGGGGATTTCTCCGCCGCTGACCTCGGTGGCACCGTCGGCAGTGTCCAACCGTTCCACCGATGCATCGGCAATTGCTTCTTCAGCAGCGAAGTCCGAACCTGTGGGCTCGTATCCGCCCTGTCCGCATCCGGCGAGCAGGGCTGCGCCTGCAAGACCGATCAGGAACCGTGTTTTCATCCCGACATCTCCTCTCTGCCTTATTCTCGCCATAATTGAGGCAGGACAGATGAATGGCAAGTGAAAACACGAAAGGCCCCGCCGCACCGATGGGGCGCGACGGGGCCAGACGAAGTCCGCGGTCCCCGGCCATTGGGTTGGGGGGACATGGACTGGGCCGAGGTCAGGCGGCTTCGTTCATCTGTTCATGGTGCTGGCGTTCCAGTGCAGTGATGATGGCCTGCGAGAAGGCAGGAATGTCATCGGGATTGCGGCTGGTGATGAGGTTGCCATCGACGGGCGCTTCCTCGTCCACAACCTTGCCGCCCGCATTTTTCAGGTCGGTGCGCACGCTGGGCCAGCTGGTGACGGTCTTGCCATCGACGATACCGGCTTCCACCAGCAACCACGGCGCGTGGCAGATGGCGGCCACGGGCTTGCCGGCGGCGTTGAAGTCGCGCACCAGCTGCACGGCCTTGTCGTTCATGCGCAGGATATCGGGATTGATCTGTCCGCCAGGCATCACCAGGGCATCGAAATCGTCGGCTTCGGCTTCGGCCACCGTCAGGTCCACGGCAACCGAATTGCCCCAGTTCTTGTCGTCCCAGCCGCGGATTTCGCCGTCATCGGGGCTGACGACCACGGTCTCGTACCCGGCCTTTTCGAGATTGGCTTTCGGCTGTTCCAGTTCGGATTGTTCGAAGCCGTTGGTGGCGAGGATCATTACGCGTTGGGTCATGATGGAAAGTCCTTTCCGTCTGATTGCTGTCTGACTGTGCAACGGGTGGGGAAAGCGCGCCGTTCCGTGCTGTCCGCTGAGCCGAGACGGTGATAGGGCGAAGCGCATGGCAACCGTTGAAGAACCGTCTGATTCCGGTGCGGGCATCACCCGCGAACCGTTCGAAAGCGCCCTGTCGGAGCGCTACCTTGTCTATGCCCTGTCAACGATCACGGCGCGTTCGCTGCCGGACCTGCGCGATGGCCTGAAGCCGGTCCACCGCCGCCTGCTGTGGACCATGCGCCAGCTGCGGCTGGGGCCGGACAGCACGTTCAAGAAATCGGCGCGTGTGGTGGGCGACGTGATCGGCAAGTACCACCCGCACGGCGACGTGGCGGTCTACGATGCCATGGTGCGCCTCGCCCAGCCGTTCACGCTGCGCTATCCGCTGGTGGAGGGGCAGGGCAACTTCGGCAATATCGACGGCGATAACGCGGCAGCCTATCGCTACACCGAATGCCGCCTGACGCGCACCGCGATCCAGCTGATGGACGGGCTGGACGAAGGCACGGTGGAGTTCATCCCCACCTACAACAACGAGGAAGAAGAACCGGTCATCATGCCGGGGCTGTTCCCCAACCTGCTGGCCAACGGCGCCAGCGGCATCGCCGTTGGCATGGCCACCAGCATCCCCAGCCACAACGTGGCCGAAGTGCTGGATGCGGCAGAGATGGTGTTGTTCAACAAGGACGTGACCCACGAAGAGCTGATGAGCGTCTTCAAGGGGCCGGACTTTGCCACCGGCGGCCTGGTGGTCGACAGCCCCGAAGCGATCAGCAACGCCTACGAGACCGGACGCGGGTCCTTCCGTGTGCGCGGGCGGTTCCACGCGGCAGAGGCGGAGAACGAGGCCGATCGCGAGGCCGGGATCGAGCGGCTGAAAGGCGGGGGTTACCAGCTGGTGATCTCCGAAATTCCCTACCAGGTGCCCAAGGGCAAGCTGATCGAGCAGATTGCGGCGGCCATTTCCGACAAGAAGCTGCCCATCTTGGAAGACGTGCGCGACGAGAGCGACGAGCAGGTACGCATCGTGCTGGTCCCGCGCAGCCGCAATGTCGACCCCGAACTGCTGAAGGAAAGCGTCTACAAGCTGACCGACCTGGAAACGCGCTTCAGCCTCAACATCAACGTGCTGGATGCCACCCGCACGCCGATGGTGATGGGGCTGAAGGAGCTGTTGCAGCACTGGGTCACCCACCAGATCGAGATACTCCAACGCCGCACGGCGCACCGGCTGGCGAAGATTGCCGACCGACTGGAGCTGCTCGAAGGCTATATCATCGCCTTCCTCAACCTCGACCGGGTGATCGAGATCATCCGTACCGAGGACGAGCCCAAGCCGGTGATGATGGCCGAATTCGGACTGACCGACCGGCAAGCCGAAGCCATCCTCAACATGCGCCTGCGGTCTTTACGCAAGCTGGAGGAAATGCAGCTGCGGCAGGAGAAGGACGACCTGCTGAAAGAGCAGGACGAGCTGCAGAAGCTGCTCGACAGCCCGGCGCGCCAGCGCACCCGGCTGAAGCGCGACATGATCGCGCTGCGCAAGGAATACGGCGAAGACACTGCATTGGGTGCGCGTCGCACGACCATCGCCGAGGCTGCGCCGACCGTCGAGTTCAACCCCGATGCCATGATCGAGAAGGAGCCGGTGACGGTGATCCTCTCGGCCAAGGGCTGGGTGCGCGCGGCCAAGGGGCACGTGGACCTGGGCAAGGACGGCTGCGGGGATTTCAAGTACAAGGAAGGCGACGGCCCGATGTTCGCCGTCCACTGCCAGACCACCGACAAGCTGTTGCTGGCGGGTGCGGACGGGCGCTTTTTCACCCTCGGCGCGGACAAGCTGCCCAGCGCGCGCGGCTTTGGCGAGCCGGTGCGCAACACCCTGGATATCGATGCCGCCACCCAGATCGTGGCGATGGTGGTGCACGAGAAGGACAAGCAGGTGCTGCTTGCCTCTACCATCGGCAAGGGTTTCGTCGCGATCACCGACGAGCTGCTGGCGGAAACCCGCAAGGGCCGCCAGGTGGTGAACCTGAAAGGCGATGCGAAGCTGGCGACCGTGCGCGAGATCGCGCCCGAGCACGACCATGTCGCCGTGGTGGGCGAAAACCGCAAGCTGGTGGTCTTCGCGCTGGAGGAAATGCCGGTGATGACGCGCGGGCAGGGCGTGACCCTGCAACGCTATCGCGATGGCGGCCTGTCCGATGCCACCACCTTCAAGCTGGAGGATGGCCTCAGCTGGCAGATGGGCGGCGACAGCGGGCGCACCCGCACCGAGACCGAGATCGGCATGTGGAAAGTGGCGCGCGGCGCCGCCGGTCGCCTGCCGCCCACGGGATTTCCCAAGGATAACAGGTTCTGAAGATTCCTCCCTGTGCCGAAGGCATGGGGAGGGGGACCGCGCGCAAAGCGCGTGGTGGAGGGGCGTTAGCGCTGTGGGCCCTCCGTCACGTCACCTGCGGTGACGCGCCACCTCCCCATTTGCTGTGCAAACAGGGAGGATTGCCGATACAAAAAACCCGGCAGGATCGCTCCTGCCGGGTTCCTTGGTGATTTGGGTAAGCCGTGAAGCTTAGCCGGCCTGTGCGGCCAGGGCGGCTTCGAGGTCGGCCATCATGATGCGGGCCATCAGCGCGCCGTTCGGGTCGACCACGAACATCTCCTTGGGCAGCGTGACGAGGCTTTCGTCTTCACGTACCACGACGATGTTCTCGCCGTCGATCGAGTCGATCGTGCCCAGCGGCTGCGGGTCGGCGGTGACAACGGCAGCGCCTTCGACCAGCGCGGCTTCGAGAGCGGCGGCGGCTTCGGCCAGCTGCTGTTCGTGCAGCTGCACCAGCTGTTCACGCGTCACGTTCAGCGTGGGGCCGGCATCGCTGGTGCCGAACAGGTTGGCGGGCAGGGCGATCTGGTATTCGCCGACGGTCAGCAACACGGCCTGCTCGTTGGCCTGGGCAACGGTGCCGATCGGGTTACCGTCATTGCCCATCACGGTCTCGCCAACGTCCTGCGCCAGGGCAGGGTTGGCAGCGAGTGCGGCGAGAGCGGCGGCGGCGGTAAGTGCGAAACGCTTCATGCAATAGATCCTCTTCCATCCAGCCCGCACATGAGGCGAGCCAGGCGTTGAATTCGTCCGACGAGGCCGAAAATGGCGCCGGAAATGGCAAACGGGCGGCAAGCACCCGGTCAGGGCCGGGGCAGACGCGACACGGCGGCAAAAACGCCGATCCCGTTAAAAAACCGCCTAGCAGGCGGCTCCTGAACCCTTTCTGCACCAGCCCTACAGGCGATTTCAAGGGCAAATTGTATGTTATGCGTACTAATTGCCGCGCGCGAGTTCCTCGGTCAGCAGCTGCTCGACGCGCTCGGCATCGGGGAAACCTTCCTCCAGCCAGCGTCCCTCCACCGCCTGCAATACCCGTGCGACTTCCGGTCCGGCGTCGACGCCGCGCGCCACGATCATGCCGCCGCGCAGGGGAAATTCCGGCACCTTCCAATCGTTTAGCGCAGCCAGCGGCTGATCGGCCAGCAGCAACAGGTCGCGCGCCACGTCCATACCATCGCGATAGGCCAGCACGCGCGCATCACCGGGGCGCCGGGCGCGCGCGGCCAAGCGAGAGAGGCGCTTCTTTTGCGCGTTGGAAAGTCGCAGTCGCGCGGCAACCTGCTCGGCGATTTTCGCATCACCCGGCAGCACGGCGGCTAGGCGCCGGATGGAATCGGGCGCAGCTGCCTCTCGCTGCTCGCTCGCGATAAGGGTGGCGAGGCGAGCCAGGCCATCCCCGGAGACTTCGGGCAGGATCACCGGCAATACGCCGCGTTCGTGCATGCGCGACAGCGTGGCGTGCGGATCGGGCAGCGCCAGCAGGCCCAGCAATTCCATCGCCACGCGTTCCCGGCTGAGGCCCTTCAGCATCGGCGCCAGCGCGGCGCAGGCTTCCTCCCCTTCGTCATCCAGGGTGGAACCGAACCGGGCCTGGAAACGATAGTAGCGCAGGATTCGCAGGTGATCCTCGCGAATGCGCTCCTCCGCGTGGCCAATGAAGCGTACCCGGCGCGCGTCGAGGTCGGCGAGGCCGCCGAAATAGTCGGAGATCTCCAGCGTCTGGGGATGGGCATAGAGCGCGTTGATGGTGAAATCGCGCCGCGCCGCGTCGTCTTCCCAGTGCTCGGCAAAGGCGACCGTGGCGCGCCGGCCATCGGTAGCCACGTCCTTGCGCAAGGTGGTGACTTCCACCGGACTGCCTTCCACCACGGCGGTGACGGTGCCGTGTTCGATGCCGGTGGGCACGGCCTTGATCCCGGCTGCCTTCAACCGCGCGATCACGTCTTCGGGATGCAGCGTGGTCGCGGCGTCGATATCCTTTACCGGCAAGCCGAGCAGCGTATCGCGCACCGCGCCACCCACCCAGCGCAGGTTGTCTGCGCCAAGGGCGCTCACCAGCTGCGCGAGGTCTTCGCGCCGGGTCCAGTCGGCTTGGGAGAGGCGGGCGTCCGTCACTCTTCGCCTTGAGCATGAAGCGGGGTGCTATTCAACCAGCTCGTCGATCGAAAGCCGGTGCGAAAGGTGGGCGATGATCCCGGCGGTGATCCCCCAGATGCGGTGCCCCTGCCAGTCGATCTCGACATAAGGGCGCCGGTTGCCGTTGAACATGCCGATCTTGGGCTTGTGGTTGGACTGGTCGAGCAGGTGGCGCAGCGGCGCTTCGAACCAGTCGGCCACTTCGCGCGGATCGGGGCGGACCTCGATCTCTGCCGGGACCAGGCCCAGCACGGGGGTGAGGCGAAAGCCACTGCCAGTCACGAAGGTGGTGGCCTTGCCCGCGACCTGCACTTGTGCGGGATCGATCGACAGTTCCTCCTGCGCTTCGCGCAGGGCGGCGGCGACAGCATCTTCGCCGGGCTCCAGCTTGCCGCCGGGAAAGGCGACCTGGCCGGGATGGCTCTTCATCGTTTCCGGGCGGTGGGTGAGCAGGATCCCGGGCTCGGGCCGCTCGGTCACGGCGATCAGCACGGCGGCATCGCGCAGCGGCTTGCCCTGCACGAACTCGCTGTCGTCGCGGATGCCCGCCATCCCCATGTGCGCGGTATCTGCAAAGCGGCGGTGAAGGCGGTTGAACAGCGTGCTCATTCTTGCGGCACCAGCGAAAAGCGCGCGCCCTGGCTGCTCATGGCAAGGTCTTCTCCGCCCTTTGCCAGCGCGTGCTCGGCCAGCTGCAACCAGGTGGAGCGGTCCAGCCGGGCCTCGCAACCGTGACGCACGGCAAGGTATATTGCGGGCGCATCGGGATCGCCTGCGGCGCGCAAGGGATGGTCTGGCCCGGCAATCACGAATTCATCGGTGTTGAGGCGGAAGGCCAGTGCATCCTCGTCCACGCGCATGTCCGTGGCCAGGAAGGCAGCGTCCTCGACCTCGATGGTCTGGCGGTAGTGCGGGGTGACGAGATAGTGCTGCCCATCAGCCGGATCGCGCCACAGCAGGCTGGCAAAGGCGCGCACCATGGCTGGGCGCGTGATGGGGCTTCCTTCGTGATACCAGGTGCCATCGGCGGCGATGCGCATGTGGCTGTCACTCGTGGCTTCCGGCTTCCACTGGTCGACCGGGGGCAGCTTGCGGGCGGCAACCGCCTCGGCAATCTCCAGCAGGCTCAGGTTGGCAAGGTCGGGTGGAATGTCATAGGCCATCGTCGCAAGGACAGATGGCGCTTCCGGTCAGTCAATCCAAGGGCCCAACGTGCCTTCGTCGGGCAAAACGCCCGGATTGTCGCTGCGCACCAGCAGGCGGTGGCGGTCGAAAGGGCCTGGCAGCTGCCACTTCTGCGTGGGTGCGGCGTGGAAGCCGAAGCGGCCATAGTACTCCGGATCGCCGATCAGCACCTGCGGCAGCGGCGCCTGCGGGTCCAGCGCGCTGAACGTGGCGGCCATCAGTGCCTGGCCGAAGCCTTCGGCCTGGCGTTCGGGCACTACGGCGACGGGGCCGACCATCAGCATGGGGTGGCGGCGTCCCTGCGGATCGGTAAGCGCCACCGGCCACACCTGGATGGAGCCGACCAGGTACCGGTTCTCGTCCACCACGGCAAAGCTGAGGGCGGGCAGCCAGTCGGTGCCTTCGCGCACCTTGTAGGCCGTGCGCGTGTGCCGATCCTCGCCAAAGGCACGGTCAAGCAGCGCCTCGATCATGGCGGGGTCCACTTCGGTGAGCGGAATCAGGGTGGCGGCGACATGGTCCATGGGCGCGCGCCGATAGGGCCGCGCGGGCGCGGGCGCAAATGTTTCGCGCGATACCTTCCAAATATCGGACCAGGAATCGGGCGCGCCCAGCGAACGCAAGGTCGAACGGCCGCCCGCAGCGGGCGCAGCTTGCCTGCGCATCTAGCGAGGACGCTCACGCGGAGGCGTGAGCGAAAAGCAAGCTATGCGGGCGTCAGCCGCAGCAGGCGCCCTTCCGGCCCGTCCTCGATCACCCAGATCGCCCCGTCGGGTGCCACCGCGATGTCGCGCAGGCGGCGGGGAAACTGGTAGCGGGCGACTTCGTCCGCCGAATTGGCGGCGGCATCGGTGGTGATGCGGGCAATCGACATGGTGCCAAGGTTGGCCACCAGCAGCTGGCCCTGCCAGTCGCCGAACATGTCGCCGGTGTAGAAGCTCATCCCGCCAGGCGCGATCACCGGGTTCCACCAGATCGCAGGCTTGGTGAAGCCGTCGTCCTCGGTGTGGTCGGGAATGTCGCTGCCGGAGTAGTTGTCGCCGTTGGAGCGCACCGGCCAGCCGTAGTTGTGGCCGGGCAGCACCAGGTTCAGCTCGTCACCCCCGCGCGGCCCGTGCTCCAGCGCCCACAAGTTGCCCTGCGGATCGAAATCGAAACCCAGCATGTTGCGCTGGCCGTAGGACCAGATCTGGTCCCGCGGGCTGCCCTGGCCGGCAAAGGGGTTGCCGGCGGCCGGCGTGCCGTCGAGGTTGAGGCGCACCACGGTGCCGAGGTTGTTCGACAGGTCCTGCGCCGGATCCTGCTCTTGCCGGTCGCCGCTGGAGACGAACAGGTACTGCCCGTCGGGCGAGAACTGGATGCGGTGCGAATAGTGGCCCCGGCGCGGGCCGGTGCGGGTCTGCTCCCAGATCTCGGTCAACCCTTCGACCTCGCAGGTATCGGCGGCATCGCAGGCCAACACCCCGCGACCGACGACGGCCTTGGTGTCTTCGCCAACCTGCTTGGCCCAGCTGAGGTAGATCGTGCGGCTGTCTGCATAGTCGGGCGCGAAGGCGATCGCGCCCAGGCCCCCCTGGCCCTCGTAGGCCACCTCCGGCATGCCGGTGACCGTGCCACGCCGACCGGTGGCAGGATCGTAGAAGGCCATCGTTCCGGGCTTCTCGGTCAGGAAGATCACGCCCGTGCCGGGCTCGAAAGCCAGCGCCCAGGGTTCGTCGAAAGTGCCGTGGCTGGCGGCGGTGAAGGGCGCAGGGGAGGGCAGCTCAACCGGCTCGCCTGCCTGCACACCGGCGGTGGTGGCGGCAGAAGCGGTAGCGGTGGGCGCGCTATCCCCGGTTGCGGCGCTGTTGCAGCTTGCGAGCGCAATGGCGGGCCATATGCTGGCGGCAAGGATTGTCGTACGCATGCTTTCAGGAACTCCTTCGAGCGATTTTTGTGCCTCTCTCGGGCCGCGCCCGCTGGTCGCCGGTGTCGACGAGGCAGGGCGAGGGCCACTTGCAGGACCGGTTGTGGCGGCAGCCGTGCTGCTCTGCAAGCCCGGACCAAAGGGCATCGGCGATTCCAAGAAGCTTACCGCACCAAGGCGCGCCGAGCTGGAGGTGACGATCCGCCGTCGCTGCGCCTTCGGCATCGGCGTAGTGGGCGTGGAGACCATCGACCGCCTCAACATCTTCGGCGCCACCATGCTGGCGATGAGCCTGGCCATGCAGAACCTGTGCGAGGCGATTGGCCAGCACGCGCTGGAAACGCTGATCGATGGCAACCTGACGCCCGAGGGGCGGTGCGAGCACTGGCGCTGGCCCGCGCGTGCCATTGTCGGCGGCGACGGCAAGGAAGCGGCCATCGGCGCGGCCAGCATCCTGGCCAAGGAATACCGCGACCGGCTTATGGCCGAGGCCGCGAAGGAGCACCCGCATTACGGCTGGGAACGCAACAAGGGCTACGGCTCGAAAGAGCACATGGAGGCCTTGCGCGTGCACGGCCCTACACCGCTGCACCGCCGCAGCTTTGCCCCGGTCGCGCAGATGGAAATGCCGCTCTAGGTCCTAGCCGAAGGCCTTTGCCTTCAGTTGTTCGATATAGGCGCGGGCAAACTTCTCTGCCTCGTCCGGATCGGCTGGGATGCCGCCCTGTTCGTCACTCGCGCTGCCCAGTTCGTCGCGGCTGTTGACGCGGGGGAAGGGCACGTCCGGCACGGGCACGCCCAGGAAATCGCACAGCGGCTGCCAGCCGTCCCTGGGGTGGAACTGCAGCAGCCGTTCCGCGGGCAGGCTTTCCACCACCTCGCGGTTCCGCTTCACGTACCAGTCGGTCATGTAGGCGCGGTCGGTGATATCGCCGCCGAAGTGGTCGAAGATCACCGCGTTCATCATCGTCTCGACAGGAGAACCCTTGAGCGAATCCAGCATGCGCGGAGCGAAGATCGTCTCGCTGACGGATTCGAACCAGCTATCCGGGTCGCGGGTGGTCAGCACCACCTTGGCGTCGGGGTAATGGTCCGCCAGCTGGCGCCAGAAGCTGGCGGAAGGATAGTCGCTGCTGGAACGATAGCCTTCGAAGATCGCGTCCCAGTCGGGATGGCCGTGTCCGGCCTCGATCCACAGCGGCACCTGCCGCCGGGCATTGGCGAAAACCTCGCTCATGTGGTGGCACGGCCCGAAGCCGAGGCGTTCGAGCGCGAATTTCATCGAGAAAGTGGCGTTGCGGCCCAGTCCTGCCGCTATCACGTCCAATGCCATGCGGTTTCCCCTGTCTGCGCAACCCTGGGTGCCGTTGTGGCACCGGTGAGTCCTCTTGGCCACACCCCACGATATCGAGTCCTGCAAAGCTTTCGGGACTCAATATCTTGTGCCGGACTCTTTTCGTTCCGTTTCAGCACCAGCGCGCTGCGGCCTATTTGCCGCTTGACCGCGACTCGCCGAGGACTCACAACCCTGTGGATAAGTGAGGGAAACACCGTTCATGGGCGAAATGACGAAGGTTCGCACGGCTCCGCGCGTGCGCAAGGCGAAGGCTCCCGCAGTCGACAAGGCGGACCTGCCGCTCGGCCAGATCCTGGATGGTGACTGTGTCGCGGCCATGCGCACGTTGCCCGACAACAGCGTGGACCTGGTTTTCGCCGATCCGCCCTACAACCTGCAACTGGGGGGCGACCTGAACCGTCCCGACGGTAGCCATGTCGATGCCGTGACCGATGACTGGGATCACTTCGACAGCTTCGGCGCTTACGATGCCTTTACAAGGGCATGGCTGGCAGAGTGCAGGCGCGTTCTGAAGCCCGACGGCGCGCTGTGGGTGATCGGCAGCTATCACAACATCTACCGTGTGGGCGCAATATTGCAGGACCTGGGGTTCTGGATCCTCAACGACGTGGTCTGGCGCAAGACCAATCCCATGCCCAACTTTCGCGGCACCCGCTTCACCAATGCGCACGAAACACTGATCTGGGCCAGCCAGGGCGAAAAGGCGCGCTACCATTTCAATTACCGCGCGATGAAGACGCTGAACGACGAGATCCAGATGCGCAGCGACTGGACCTTCCCGATCTGCAGCGGCGGAGAGCGGTTGAAGGACGAGGCCGGGCACAAGGCACACCCGACGCAGAAGCCGGAGGCGCTGCTGTACCGCGTGCTGCTGGCAACGACCGAGGCGGGCGACGTGGTGCTCGACCCGTTCTTCGGCACAGGCACCACCGGCGCCGTGGCCAAGCGGCTGGGCCGCGAATGGATCGGCTGCGAACGCGAGGAAAGCTATCGCAAGGTGGCGCGCGCGCGGATCGAGAAGGAACTGCCACTGGACGAAAGTGCGCTGGCCACGATGCAGAGCCGCAAGAGCCAGCCGCGCGTCGCCTTTGGCGCCGTGGTCGAGGCCGGATTGCTGAAGCCGGGCACAGAGCTGTTCGACAAGAAGCGCCGCTGGAAGGCCACGGTGCGAGCCGACGGATCCATCGAGTGCCAGAAAGAGGTCGGCTCGATCCATCACGTCGGCAAGACCCTGCAAAGCGCACCCAGCTGCAACGGCTGGACCTTCTGGCATTACGAGCAAGGCGGGGAGGTGAAACCCATCGACGCAGCCCGCAGCCTATACCTGCTGGCAGCAGAGGACTGAACTTTCCTACTTTGGAGCATGACGGCATGGGCCGGACATGATTGTCTCGTCGCCAGACCGTGCGCCTTCCATGCCGTGCGCCAAGGGGCTAGGATTCTTGCTCCAGGACAGTGCTCCATGTGCTCCACATTAGATGGATTCGACGAGGTTCCCTGACATGCCCGACCAGATCTACATCCAGCCGCTGACCTTCGTGCCTGGCCCGCAAGCCGTGGAAGGCGAGGCCGTGCGGCTTGCCGGCGGCATGGTCTATGCCCGCGAATTCGTCGTCATGCTGCGGCGCGACGGGCAGGTGATCGAGCGGCACGTTGCGACAAAGTCCACCATCGACGACTTGTTGGCGACCCTGCCCGAAGAGATCGGCGCGGAAGGCGAGGCGCAGTGGACGAACCTGCGCATGGCGCACCCGCCGCTGGAACTGGGCGCGCGCACCGTGCGGCTGGACCAGCCGCAGGTGATGGGCATCCTCAACGTCACGCCCGACAGCTTTTCCGACGGCGGCGAATTCATGGACAATCCCGACGCCATGCAGAAGCAGGCTGCGGCCATGCACGAGGCCGGAGCCGCGATCATCGATATCGGCGGGGAAAGCACCCGGCCCGGTGCGAAAGAGGTGTGGGAAGGCGAGGAGATCAAGCGCGTCGAGCCTGCCATCGCGCATTGCGTGGGCATGGGCGCGGCGGTCAGCGTGGATACCCGCCGCCCGGCGGTGATGGAGGCGGCGCTGGAGGCGGGCGCGCACATCATCAACGACGTATCCGCCTTGCGTTACGATCCGCGCAGCCTGCAATTCGCCGCCTCGTCAGACGCGCCGGTCATCCTGATGCACGCGCCGGGCACGGGGGAGGACCTGCATGCCGATCCCGACTATACCAACGTGGTGTTCGACGTGTTCGACTTCCTGCGAGACGCGCGCGACAAGGCCATCGAAGCGGGGGTTCCGCGAGAGAAGATCGTGCTCGATCCCGGCATCGGCTTCGGCAAGTCGCTGGCCGATAACCTCGCGCTGCTGAACGCGCTGCCGTTGTTCCACGCGCTGGGCCAGCCGCTACTGCTGGGCGCCAGCCGCAAGCGCATGATCGGCGCGCTGTCGAACGAGGTGCCCGCGCACCAGCGGCTGGGCGGATCGCTGGCGATCGCGCAGCTGGGCATGGATGCAGGGGTGCAGCTGCTGCGCGTGCACGACGTGTTCGAAACGGTGCAGGCGCGCAACGTGTGGCGGGGCCTGCGCGATGCAGCGCTGACGGACTTTGCCTTGCTGGCTGACTAGCCTGCCGCCGGGGCTGGCGGACTATTCGTCCGGAAAACGCAGGCTGTCGCGAACCTGGGCCAGCGCTTCTGCCCCGATGTGGCTATCGGCCTGGTTGCGTTCCACCAACAGCAGGGTTCGCCCGGCTACCGGCAGGAAGGTGTAGTTCAGCATGGTGCCGCCGCGCGGCGTTTCCAGCTTGAACCCCTCATGCCCGCGCACGGTGGCGGGTTCCACGTTCATGCTGTCGTCGACTTGGTCGAAAATGGCCTCGCCATAGGTGTCGATCGGTCGTTCGAGAAAGGCGAGGGCAAAACCGATCTCCTGCTCGGCGGTGCATCCGCCGTCGTCGGCTTCGTTTTCATAGGAGCAGGCCGTATCGCCGAGATTGTCGAGCAATTCGGTCGGCAGGAACTTTACTGCGAACACGCTCTCTTCGAAGTCGGGGGGCAATGGCAGGCTGATTTCGGCGCGGGTCAGCACGCCTGTATCGTAGGCATAATGCACCGGGCCCAGCGTATCCTCCTGCATGGGATCGGCAGAGGCTTCGGCGGTTATGGCCGGCGGGGGGCTGCCCTCCTGCTCGGGCTCCTCCTGCGCGCAGGCGCACAGGGCCAGGCACAGGGCAATGCAAGCCGTGGCACGATGTCTCCTCATGCTGGAAAAGCGCGCAAGAGGCGCTTGGGTTCCATGAGAAAAGGCAAGGTTGCGATTTGCCGGAGTGCAGCCGTTCCGGCGCTCAGGCCGCGTTGTCGATGCCGAGGTCGGACAGCTTGCGGTAAAGTGTCGACCTGCCGATGCCCAGCCGCCGCGCCACTTCGGTCATCCGGCCGCGATAGTGGCCGATGGCAAGGCGGATCACGTCGGCCTCGATCTCTTCCAGCGGGCGCAGGTTGCCGTCTTCGGTGTAGAGCATGACGCCTGCACTATCGCGCATCGGGCCGCCCCGGGTAGGCTCGTTTTCGCCCACGATCTCGCGCAGCTGCGGGAAATCCTCGGCGGTCAGCGCATCGCCGTCACAGAACACCGCGGCCCGGAACAGCACGGCCTGCAACTGGCGCACGTTGCCCGGCCATTCGAAGGCACCAAGCAGGCGCAGCGCGTCGGAGGTGATGCCCAGCGGGCGCAACCCCGGCTGCTGGCCGATCTGGTGGAGGAAATAGCGGGTGAGCGCGCCGATATCGCGATCCCGCTCGCGAAGGGGCGGCAGGGTGATCGACGTGCGCGAGAGCAGTTCCAGCAACTCGGCGCGGAAATGGCCGGTGGCCACCATGTCGGCCAGCGGCAGGTTGCTCGCCGCGATCACGCGCACATCCACCTTGAAGCCGTATTGCGCGCCCAGCGGCTTTACGCTGCCGCTATCGAGCACGGTGACCAGCCGGTCCTGCGTATCGAGCGATAGGCGATCGATCTCGTCCAGCACCAGCGTGCCTCCGTCGCAATGCTGGAAGGCGCCGGCCTGCTGGTCGAAAGCGCCGGGGAAGGCGCCCTTCTCGTGCCCGAACAGCTGCGAATCGAGGCTGTTGGCGGAAACCCCGGCGATGTTGATCATGCGGAAGGCGGTCTTGGCGCGGGGACTGGCGGCGTGCATCGCGCGGACCAGCATTTCCTTGCCCGTGCCGCTTTCGCCTTCGATGAGCACGTGGCCGTGCCCCCGCGCAGCCTTGGCCGCCTTCGCCAGGGCGTCGCGAAAGCTCGGCGCGGTGCCGACCATGGCATCGAAATCGAGCCGGGCGGGCATCTTCTCCGACAACGGTGTCAGTTCGTCCTGCGGCGTTTCGCGCGTGGTGGCGTTGCGCAGCGCCTGCATCAGCCGGTCGGGCGAGACGGGCTTCACGAGGTAGTCGGTCGCGCCGGCACGCATGGCCTCCACCGCCAGCTGCGGACTGGTGTTGGCGGTCAGCATCAGGATCGGCAGGGCGGGGCGGCGATCCTTCAGTTCGGCGATCAGTTCGCAGGCCCGATCGCCCGGCACGGCCTGGTCGAGGATGATGGCCGACAGCTGCATGCCTTGCCGCGTGCCCAGCGTGGCAATGGCCTTTTCCGAATCGTCCACCGCCAGCGTGCGCCAGCCTTCCCGTCCAGCAAGCGCACTGACCAGCCGGCACTGCGCCGGTTCCTTGTCGATAAGCATCAGCAGCCGCTGTTCGGGCTCTACCATATGCGCGATTCCCCTAGGTCCGGCGACAGGCCGGATCTCGAATAATCGGGGTAGCAGCACGGGGTAAAGAGCCCATTAAGGCTCATATTTCGCATCTCGCCGGCGCGGCGGCACTTGAGCAGTCGGGGAAGCGGCGATAGGAAGTTCGGCAACCGACAAAAACGCCAAAGGGAAGGCATGAAATGAGCAATCCGCAAGACATGAAGGCGGCCACGAGCACTTACGAGAGCTTCATCAGCGCGCTGAAGTGGACTGTGCCGCTGCTGGCAATCCTGACATTCATTATAATCCTGATCATCTCCTGACGCACCGGCCGGGGGGATGAAAATTGCGGTCCTGAAGGAACGCGCCGCGGGCGAGACCCGCGTCGCTGCCACGCCCGAGACGGTCAAGAAGCTTGCCTGCCTGGGCGCCACGTTGGCAGTGGAGGAAGGCGCGGGAGACAGCGCCGCGATTTCCGATTTCGACTATAGCGATGCCGGTGCCGAAGTCGGCCCGGTCGCCAAGGTAGTAGCCGATGCCGACATCGTGATGGGCGTGCAGGCGCCCGATGTCGCGCTGCTTTCCGGCGCAAGACCTGGTGCATGGGTGGCCGCCACCTTCGATCCCTTCATGCAGAAGGACCGCGTGGAAGCCTATGCCAAGGCGGGGCTGGAAGCGCTGGCGATGGAATTCATGCCGCGCATCACCCGCGCGCAGAGCATGGACGTGCTGTCCAGCCAGTCTAACCTGGCAGGCTACAAGGCCGTGATTTCCGCAGCGGACCTCTATGGCCGCGCCTTCCCGATGATGATGACGGCGGCGGGAACGATTTCCGCTGCCAAGGTCTTCGTGATGGGCGTGGGCGTTGCCGGCCTGCAGGCGATTGCCACGGCCAAGCGCCTTGGCGCGCAGGTTTCCGCCACCGACGTGCGACCCGAAACCGCCGAGCAGATCAAGAGCCTGGGCGGCAAGCCTGTGTTTGCAGAAGGGCTGGAAGCCTCGGGCGAGGGCGGGTACGCCGCCGAACTGACCGACGAGCAGAAGGCCGCGCAGGCGGAAATGGTCTCCGCCCATATCGCCAAGCAGGATATCGTCATCACCACCGCGCTAATTCCGGGCCGCGCCGCACCGCGCCTCGTATCCGACGCGCAGATCGCTACGATGAAGCAAGGCAGCGTGATCTTCGACCTGGCTGTGGCGCAAGGCGGAAACGTGGAAGGCAGCGTGGCCGACCAGGTGGTCGAGAAGCACGGCGTCTCGATCATGGGCTTTTCCAATACGCCTGCGCACCTGCCCGCTGACGCCAGCGCATTGTTCAGCCGCAACCTGTTCAATTTCCTCAGCGCCTTCTGGGACAAGGAAGCGAACAAGCCGGTGCTCGACGAGGAAATCGGCGACGCCATCCGGCTGACCAAGGGCGGTGAAGTAGTGAACGCGAGGCTGAACGCATGAGATGGTTCAACAGCCTTCCGCAGGGCGCCAAGGTCCTTGTTCTGTTCCTTGTGGTGGTTGTCGCTTCAGCCATTTTCTTGCGGGGCGGTACCATCATCGGCGAGGCCCTGGCCGACACATCCTATGCGGATGAGGGGGAATAATGGACTTCATATCAATCCTCTCGATCTTCGTGCTGGCGTGTTTCGTCGGCTACTACGTCGTCTGGTCGGTTACGCCCGCGCTGCACACGCCGCTGATGGCGGTGACCAATGCCATTTCCTCCGTCATCATCGTGGGCGGCCTGATCGCGGCGGCTGAGGCCGGCAGCGACGTGGCCAAGTGGCTGGGGCTGAGCGCGGTGGTGCTGGCCAGCGTCAACATCTTCGGCGGCTTTGCCGTGACCGAGCGGATGCTGGCCATGTACAAGAAGAAGGATAAGTGAGCATGCTGTCCTTCCTCGCTCCTGCTGCCGACGCAGCAGCCGCGCATGGCCCGGTAAACCCCTGGGTCGCGCTGGCCTACCTCGTTGCCGGCGTGTTCTTCATCCTCGCGCTGCGCGGGCTTTCCAGCCCTGCCACCAGCCGCGCGGGTAACCGCAACGGCATGATCGGCATGGCCATCGCGGTCGTCACCACGCTGGTGACGCATGACATTGCCAATATCGTGGAGATCGGGATCGCCATCTTCCTGGGCGGCATCATCGGCGTCACCATCGCTCGGCGTGTGGCCATGACGGCGATGCCGGAACTGGTGGCTGCCTTCCACTCGCTGGTCGGCCTTGCCGCGGTGCTGGTGGGCCTTGCCGCGTGGCTCAACCCCGGTGCTTTCGGGATTACCGATGCCACGGGGCAGATCCTCGTTGCCAGCCGCGTGGAACTAGGCCTTGGCATCGCCATCGGTGCGATCACCTTCTCCGGCTCGGTAATCGCCTTCCTCAAGCTTTCCGGCAAGATGAGCGGTTCGCCCATCCTCCTGCCGATGCGCCATGTCATCAACCTTGGCACCCTGCTGGCCATCATCGGCCTTGTCGTGGCCTATGCCATGTCGGGCGCGGGCGGTGCGGGTGAGGGAATGCTGGTGGTGTGGATCACGCTTGCAGCCTTCATCATCGGTTTCCTGCTCATCATTCCCATCGGCGGTGCGGACATGCCCGTCGTGGTGTCCATGCTGAACTCCTATTCGGGCTGGGCTGCTGCGGCGATGGGCTTCACGCTGGGCAACACGGCGATGATCATCACCGGCGCGCTGGTAGGCTCTTCGGGCGCGATCCTCAGCTACATCATGTGCCGCGCGATGAACCGCAGCTTCATCAGCGTGATTGCCGGTGGCTTTGGCGCGGATGACAGCGGCGGTGCGGGGGGCGAACTACGCGAACAGCGCCCCTACAAGCAGGGCAGCGCAGCCGATGCGGCCTATATGCTGGAACAGGCCGAGAAGGTCATCATCATCCCCGGCTACGGCATGGCCGTGGCGCAGGCGCAGCACGCCCTGCGCGAGATGGCGGACCTGCTGGAAGAGCGCGGCGTGGAAGTGAAATATGCCATCCACCCCGTCGCCGGGCGCATGCCGGGGCACATGAACGTGCTGCTGGCAGAGGCCAGCGTGGAATACGACAAGGTGTTCGAGCTGGAGGATATCAACTCCGAGTTCGCGCAGGCCGACGTTGCCTTCATCATCGGCGCCAACGACGTGGTGAACCCGGCCGCCAAGACCGACAAGTCCAGCCCCATCTACGGCATGCCGGTGTTCGACGTGGACAAGGCCAAGCAGGTCTTCTTTATCAAGCGTTCCATGGGCGGTGTGGGCTATGCCGGCGTCGATAACGACGTGTTCTACATGGACCAGACCATGATGCTGCTGTCCGATGCCAAGAAGATGGTCGAGGAAATCGTCAAGGCGCTGGACTAGGTTCGCTTCACAAACCTTTCGGAATTAACCCTTTTCTTCGACAGGTTGAGCGCGAGGCGAGTGGATTTCGCGACGAGTTGATTTGACACTGCCCACCCAGCCGACATGATGCCTCTTGCCCGATTGGGGGTCGCATCAAACTTGGACTGGGGACTTATGAAATTCGTGAAAGCACTTGCACTGGCCGGCGTTGCCGTAACCGTCGCCGTCAGCGCACCGGCACTGGCGCAGCGTGGCGGAGTTCAGGCCGACGGACCGATTGCAGGCCAGTACATCTGCGTGTTCGACAGCAACGTCGTGCGCCGGGGCCAGGTCACGGCTGCTGCCAACCGAGCAGCCAATGCCGGCGGCGGGCAGGTGCTCTTCACCTACCAGAACTCGATCAATGGCTTTGCCCTCCGCGCCTCGGAGCGCGGCATTGCCAACATGCAGCGCGCCAATCCGTTCATC
Organism: uncultured Erythrobacter sp.; assembly: GCA_913055155.1. GTDB lineage: Bacteria > Pseudomonadota > Alphaproteobacteria > Sphingomonadales > Sphingomonadaceae > Alteraurantiacibacter. Next base: position 177,431 of record CAJXJR010000001.1, read on the forward strand.
TCCTACTGCGTGCAGGACGAAGTCGTTTCGCTCGCACCTCCTCCGGGCCGCGGTCCGGGTGGGGGCGGCGGTGGCGGCGGCGGTGCCGATCCGCAGTCAACACCCTGGGGCATCGACCGCGTGGGCGGTTTTGTCGACGCCTCGAACTTCACCCGCCGGGCCTGGGTGCTCGACAGCGGCATCGATCTCGACCACCCGGACCTGAACGTGGACACCGGGCGCAGCCGTGATTTCACCGGCAGCCGCAAGGGTGCCGAGGACGAGAACGGCCACGGCACGCACGTCGCGGGTACGATTGCGGCGATCGATAACAGCATCGGCGTGGTCGGCGTGGCAGCCGGGGCCCCGGTGGTGGCCGTGCGCGTGCTCAACCGCCGTGGCAGCGGTTCCTATTCGGGTATCATCGCCGGTGTCGACTATGTCGCGGGCGCAGCTTCGCCCGGCGATGTGGCCAACATGAGCCTTGGCGGCGGCGCGAATACGGCGCTGAACGACGCAGTGGAAGCAGCCGCGCAGGCTGGCATCCACATGGTGGTGGCTGCCGGGAACGACGGGGCGGATTCGTCGAACTACTCGCCCGCCAGCGCAAGCGGCAGCCGCGTCTACACGATCAGTGCAATCGACCAGAACGACAACCTCACCAGCTGGTCCAACTATGGTGCGCCGGTGGACTGGGCGGAGCCGGGCCTGTCGATCCCCTCCACCTGGAAGGATGGCGGCTACAACACCATCAGCGGCACCTCGATGGCGGCTCCGCATGCAGCCGGCGTGTTGCTGGCTACCGGCGGCACGCTGCGGGTGGATGGCTATGCCGGAGCCGACCGCGACAACCAGCCGGACCCGATTGGCACGCGTTGATCCGCTGACCAATTGCCTCTCCCCCGGAACCCGCCATGCCCATGGCTCGTTTCGGGGGGGCGGTACGGCGTCAGGTGATCGTACCGCATCACATGGGGGCATAGTAATTTGCGCAAGCTTGGCCTGATTGGTGGAATGAGCTGGGTTTCCACCCGCACCTATTACGATCGCATCAATCGCCTGGTGCAGCGCGAGGTCGGCCCGCCTGCTTCAGCGCCGATGCTGATCGAAAGCCTCGACTTCTCGCGCATCTATCGCTTGCAGGGCGAGGAGGACTGGCAGCGCGCCGCCGATGTCATCGCCGACAGCGCCCAGCGACTGACCGACGCGGGGGCGGAGATGATCGCGATCGGCGCCAATTCGATGCACAAGGTCTATCGCGAGGTCGAGACGCGGGTGACAACGCCGATCCTGCACATCGCCGAATGCGTGGGTGCGAAGATGAAGCAGGACGGTATCGAACGTGCCGCGCTGATCGGCACGCGCAACGTGATGACCGAAAGCTTCTATCGCCGCCGCCTTGTCTCGCACGGGGTAGACCTGCTGCCGCCCGACATGAACAACGTAGAGGAACTGGACCGGATCATCTACGACGAGCTGATGGTGGGCAAGGCCAGCAAGGACGCGCAGCGGTCCCTGCGCTCGATGTTCACCAACCTGCAGAAGGACGGCGCGCAGGCGGTGATCCTGGCCTGCACCGAGCTGGAACTGGTGGTGGACGTGGATGCCAACGTGCTGCCCATCTACGATTGCACTGCGATCCATGCCGATGCCGCCGCGCGGTGGATTATCGGCGGATAATCGGCGACGAATGGCCGCATATTCGCGGCGTTCGCGCGCTGTTCCCGTTGCCTGCCTCGCCGCGAGACCCTAGCGAAGCGGCATGTCCCGCGCCCCTTATGCTGCCGATCCCGCGAAAACGCGCGGGCGTGAATTCGACCAGCCCGGCCATGGCGTGCGCGGCCCGCGCAGCGCCTTCCAACGCGACCGCGACCGCATCATCCACTCGATCGCCTTTCGCCGCCTGGCGGGCAAGACGCAGGTCTTCGTCGCTCCCGATGGCGATCATTACCGCGTACGCCTGACGCACAGCCTGGAAGTGGCGCAGATCGGACGGGTGATCGCCCGCGCGCTGGGGCTGGACGAGGACCTGACCGAAGCGCTGTGCCTCAGCCACGATCTTGGCCACCCACCCTTCGGCCATCCGGGGGAAGAGGCACTGAACGAATCCCTCGCCGCGCGTGGCGGGTTCGACCACAACGAGCACGCGCTGCGCACCGTCATGCGGCTGGACCGGCCCTATTGCGATTGCAGCGGGCTGAACCTGACTTGGGAGACGCTGGAGGGCCTTGCCAAGCACAACGGCCCCGTGACGCAGCCCGGCTGGGCACTGGCAGACCTCGACGCTGCCTTTCCGCTGGAACTGACGCACTGGCCCTCGCTGGAGGCGCAGGTCGCCGCGTTGGCGGACGACATCGCCTACGACAACCACGACATCGACGATGGCCTGCGCGCCGGCTTCCTCGATCTCGAGCAGCTGCTGGAACTGGATTTCATCGCCGACCTGTGGCGCGATGTGGAGGCGCGCTTCCCCAGGGCTCGGCACGAGGACTTGCTGCGCGAGATGGTGCGCACCCAGATCGGCGTGATGGTGAACGACCTGCTGGAAACCACACGCGCCAACCTGCAAGGCATCGAGACGATAGAACAAGTGCGCGGCGCGGGCTGCGCGCTGGCAACGTTCTCGGCCGAAATGGCACAGCAGGAACGGGCGCTGAAGAAGTTCATGTACGCCAACCTCTATCACCACCAGGCGCAGCTGCGCGCCGCACAGGCCGCGCGCACCGTGATCGCCAAGCTCTATGCCGCCTACGACCAGGATCCCGGATTGATGAATTCGGGCTGGACCGAAAGCCTGCCCGAGGCAGAGCCCGAGCGCGCGCGGCACATCGCCGATTTCATCGCCGGAATGACCGATCACTACGCGATGAACCAGTACGCGCGCATCTATGGCGAGCGGCCGGAGGGGCTGTCCAATGTCTGAACCGCGCCGCGTGCTGCTGGTGGGGGCCACCGGTCTGATCGGCCGCACCATCATCGAACGATCGCCCGATCTGCAAGGCATCGCGCTGCAGGGCCTGGCCCGGCGCGAAATTCCCTTTCCGCCCGGCGTGCGCATGGAACTGGTGCTGGCCGAGAGCGAGGAATGGCCGGGTATCATCACCCAGCTGGAACCCGATGCCGTCATCAGCGCGCTGGGCACCACGCACAAGAAGGCCGGCAGCAAGTCGGGCTTTCGCCAGGTCGATCATGACCTGGTTCTGGAAGTCGCCCGCGCGGCAAAGGCAGCGGGGGTCAGGAACTTCGTGCAGGTCTCCTCGGTCGGGGCAGATCCGTTCTCGCGCAATTCCTACCTGCGGGTGAAGGGCGAGACGGAGAAGGACCTGAAGGCGTTGAAGCTGCACCGGCTGGATATCCTGCGCCCCAGCCTGCTGCGCGGCAAGCGGCAGAACGACCTGCGCCCGCTGGAGGCGCTGGGCCAGATCGCCGCGCCCGTGGGCGACCTGTTCCTGCACGGTTCGAAAGAGAAATACCGCTCCATCAAGGCGATCGACGTGGCCGATGCCGCGATAGCCTGCTGCTGTGCGAAAGCGGGCGGGCAATTCGTGCACGAACACGATTCGTTGATGCGCCTGACGCGCGACTTCCGCCGCGAACTGGCGGCGAAGTCCGCACCGCAGGGCGCCTGAGCGCAAAAGGGGCCGGGGCATGCAGCGGATCATCCAGCGGGCGACGGCGCTGTTCGCGATCTGGACCGTGCTGGGCGTGGGCTGGGCCTGGGTGGTGCCGGCGCATTTTACCTGGGTCACCACTGGGCAGGTGTTCGGGCAATCGCTGATCAGCGTGCTGCTTGGCGTTATCATGCTGGGCATGGGGCTGACCTTGCGGGTGGAGGATTTCGCCCGCGTGCTGGCCATGCCACGCGGCGTGGCGGCGGGCGTGGCGCTGCAATTCACGGTGATGCCGCTGGCAGGCGTCTCGCTGGCACTGGTCAGCGGGTTGGAGACGGGCCTGGCGGTCGGGCTGATCCTTGTCTCGTGTTGCCCCGGCGGCACGGCCAGCAACGTGGTAGCCTATCTGGCGCGGGCCAACCTGGCGCTGTCGGTAACCATGACCATGGCCAGCACGCTGGTGGCCATCGTCCTCACCCCGCTGCTGACCGGCTGGCTGGGCGGCGTGTTCATCGAAATCGACCGTTGGGCCCTGTTCCAGCAGATGGTGGCGATCGTGCTGGTGCCGGTGGTGGCGGGCGTTGTCATGGGCCGCCTGCTGCCCCGCGCCACACGACAGGTCGCCAAGGTGTCGCCGCTGGTATCGGTCATCGTCGTGGTGCTGATCGTCGGCGGGATCGTTGGTGCATCCAAGCCCCTGATCCAGGAACACTTCGGCGTGCTGCTGCTGGCTGTCTTCGCGCTGCACATGATCGGCTTTGCGCTGGGTTACCTGCTGCCGAGGGTGATGGGGTTCGGCACGGCGGAATGTCGTACGATTTCCATCGAGGTGGGCATGCAGAACTCCGGCCTTGGCGCCAGCCTTGCCTCTGCGCCGAGTTTTGCCGGCCAGTTCGCCAATCCGATGCAGGCGGCACTGGCGCCCGTGCCATCGGCGATTTCCTCAGTTTACCACGTGGTGATAGGCTCGATCCTCGCCGGCATATGGGCGCGGCAAGGCAAGGGAGACAGCGATGTGGGATAGCCTGTTCGGAATCGCCAATGTCTGGGCCATGGCGTGCTGGGCAGGGCTGATCCTGCTGCCGCGCGGGCCCTTTGTGCAGAGCGCGATCTTCTACGCCGGGGTCGGCCTGTTGTGCCTTGCCTATGCCGTGCTGCTGGGGCTGGTCATGAGCGGCTTCGTCGATGCCGCATCGGTCGAGGGCGGTGAGGCCAATTTCACCACGATCGAGGGTGTGCGCGGCATCTTCATGTCCGATGGCGGGGTTACCGTTGGCTGGATTCACTACCTGGCGCTGGACCTGTTCGCGGGCCTGTGGATCGCCAAGGATGCCGACCAGAAGGGCTTTTCGCGGGTGGTGCAGGCGCCTGTCCTGCTGCTGACTTTCGTGGCGGGCCCGGCGGGCCTGCTGGTGTGGCTGGCGATCCGGGAAAAACGCGCGCGCAAGGGCGCCCGAAGCAAAATTGGGAGCAAGACATGAGCAAGCAACACGCCCCCGCGACACAGCGGAATCGCGAACCCATTCGGAAGGTGCTGGAGACAGAACTGCCCGGCGATGGCGGCCTGCTGCTGGAGATCGGCGCGGGCACGGGTGAGCACGCGGTCTACCTGTCGAAGGCTTTCCCGCAGTGGCAATGGCAGCCAACGGATCCCGATCCCGATGCGCTGGCCTCGATAGCCGCATGGCGTGATGAGGAAGGCGGGGACAACCTTCTGGAGCCGATCCAGCTCGATGCCTCGGGGGCCGAATGGCCGGTGGATCGCGCCGATGCCATGCTGTGCGTCAACATGACCCACATCAGCCCGCGCGCGGCAAGCGAGGGGCTGTTTGCTGCGGCCGGGCGCATGCTGGCACCGGGTGCGCCGTTGCTCATCTACGGGCCGTTTCTTGAAGCGGATGTCGAGACGACGCAGTCCAATCTGGATTTCGATGCCAGCCTGAAGGCGCGCAATCCGGCCTGGGGCCTGCGCGAGCTGGCCTGGATCGACGAACTTGCGGACGCCAACGGGCTGGCGCGCACCGCACGGCACGCGATGCCCGCCAACAACCTGACCCTCGTCTATCGCAAGACCTGAAGCGCCCGCCGGCACGAACCAGCGGGCGCGTGAAGACCTTGCAGGGCTTGCGGGTCAGGTGGCTTCGTCAACCGAATCAGCGGCGGATTCTAGGTCTTCACCCGCGCCGCGAACGGTGTTGCACGCGGCTGCGGAAAGGATGAAGGCGGTTGCCGTCAGGGCAGTGAATATCTTGCGCATGGGGGTGCGACTCCTTTGTCTGGCGTCGCAAAGCGCCCCTTTGTCAGGTCGCTTCGTCGACGTCGTTGGCGACCGATTCAAGGTCCTGCTCCATTCCGCGCACCGTGTTGCACGCGGTGGTGGTGGTCAGGGCCATCAAGCTGGCAGTGACGGCCAGGATGATCTTGCGAGTCATTGGTCTTTTCCTTTTCTGAACCCGTTGGAACAGGTCACTGCCCATACCCACCGCTGGCGGTCAATCAGGTTCCGCTGGCTTGCCGCTGGTCCACAAAGGCACGTCTGGCCAGGATATGCTCCCGCCAACTGATGATCAGCCCCGCCAGCACGACGAGTGGAGCGCCGATCCACGTGGTGAGGGCGGGCAGGGTGGCGAAGAACAGCCAGCCGTACAGCGTCGCCCAGATGATGCTGGAATAGTCCATCACGATCACGCTGGAAACCTTGCCGAAGCGCAGCGCCATGGTGACGAGCACCTGCCCCCATGTGCCTGCCACGCCCATGCCCAGCAGCAGCAGCCACTGGTGACCCGTCAGCGGCTCGTGGACCCACAGCATGAAAGGCAGGGAGACGATGACCGAGGCCAGGCTGAACCAGAACACGATCACCATCGGCGCCTCCGTGCGTGACAGGTCGCGGATCTGGGTGGCGATCAGCGCGATCATGAAGGCGCCGCCCAGCGCCACGGCAGCGCCGAACAGCGGCAAGTGCCCACCGCCCGGCTGGGCGATGATGACGATGCCGACAAAGCCCGCCGCCACGGCCGACCAGCGCCATATCCCCACGCTTTCCTTCAGCAGCACGATCGACAGCAGCACGGCGAACATCGGCGCGGTGAAGCCTAGCGTGGTCGCCTCTGCCAGGGGCAGCAGGATCACGCCGCCGAAGTTCAGGATCATCCCGACAAAGCCATAGATCGCGCGCACGCCATGCGCCTTGGGGCGCGACGTGGCCAGTTGTGCGATACCGCCGGTCAGCATGGCCCAGCCGAGCAGGATCGGTAGCGAGACGAGCTGTCGCCAGAAGATCAGTTCGGCCAGCTGGATGCCGGTTTCCGATGCCAGCTTGATCAGCGCCGCCATCAGCGCAAACCCGCCCACGCCTGCCAGGCGCATCAGCAGCGCCAGCAGGGGGCGGTCGCTGGAATCGTCACGTGGGGCGCTGGTCATGCTGGCGGAATAGGGGCTGGTGGCTATCGATCAAGCGTTGTTAGTGGATGGCAGGCTGCCCATATGCACGCGCGTCATGCACGAACCCGACTTCATCCTGTTTGCCAGCGATGCCACGCGCTACGGCCTGTGGGGTGGCGGGTTGCTGGCACTGTCGCTGTTCGCATCGTGGCGCGAGCACCGGCGCAGGCGGCGTCGGAACATCGACCGCGTGGGCCTGATGCCGTGGCGCGACGTGGCCGCGCTGACGGGTTTTGCGGGCCTCGCGCTGATGGCCTTTGCCGCGGTGGGATGGCTGGGCGGAGGGTGAGGGAGGCCCGGCCTCAACCACTGCACCAAGGTTGGCTTGCGCTTCTTGTTTGTTCCCTCAAGCGCCGGGCGGACGCCGTCCGGCGTCCTTGGCTTCCGGCCTACCGGCCGGCCCGCGTTCGCGGGCTGTCGGTCGCTGATCGCGACCGAGACCAGCGCTTCACTTTGACGGTCGCGCTCGGATCGGTCGGTGCCTAGCCGACCGCAAGGCCGAATGGCCGCCCGCAGCGGGCGCAGCCTTGCTGCGCGTCTAGCGAGGACGAAAGCGCGGAGGCGCTTTCGAAAAAGAAACTACAAGCAGGCTTCCAGATAGGCCTGGTCGAAGCCGAACTGGCGGGCCTTTTCCAGCGTGTAGGGACGCAGGCCGCTGCTGCGGAATTCGCCCAGGATCTTGCCGTCGTCGGTCTCGTCCAGGTACTCGAACCCGAACAGTTCCTGTGTCACGATCACGTCGCCTTCCATGCCGATCACCTCGGTGACGTTGGTGGTACGGCGAGAACCGTCGCGCAGGCGCTTCACCTGCACGATCAGGTCCACCGATTCCGCGATCTGGCGGCTGATGGCTTCCTTCGGGATCTTGATGTCACCCATCAGGATCATGTTTTCCATACGGCCCAGGCATTCGCGCGGGCTGTTGGCGTGCAGCGTACACATCGAGCCATCGTGACCGGTGTTCATGGCGGCGAGGAGGTCGAAACACTCCGCGCCACGAATTTCGCCCAGGATGATGCGGTCAGGGCGCATACGCAGGGCGTTCTTCACCAGGTCGCCGATGGTGATGGCGCCCTGTCCTTCAAGGTTCGGCGGACGCGTTTCCAGCGGCAGCCAGTGCGGCTGCTGCAGGCGGAGTTCGGCGGCGTCCTCGATGGTCAGCACGCGCTCGCCCGGGTCGATCATCTTCGACAGGGCGTTGAGCATGGTCGTCTTACCCGAACCCGTACCTCCCGAAATGACGATGTTCATGCGGCATGCACCGGCGATCTTCAGCGCGGTACACATCTTGTCGTTCATCGAGCCGAAGCCCTTGAGCATGTCGAGCGTGATCGGCTTCTCGGAGAACTTACGAATCGAGATCGCCGTGCCCTTGAGGCTGAGCGGCGGCACGATCACGTTCACACGGCTGCCGTCCTTCAGGCGGGCGTCAGCCAGCGGCGTGGTCTGGTCGACGCGGCGGCCCACCTGGTTCACGATGCGCTGGGCGATCTGGAACAGATGGTTCTCGTCACGGAACTTGATCGGCGCGAGCTGCAGCTTGCCGCCTTTTTCGATGTAGGTCTGGTCCGGGCCGTTGACCATGATATCGGACACGTCCGGGTCGCCCAGCAGCTCTTCCAGCGGGCCGAAGCCGAGCAGCTCGTCGATCAGCACCTTTTCCAGCGCGAACTGCTCGCGGCGGTTCAGGGTGACCTTAAGCTCGGCCAGCACTTCCATGATGATCGGGCGGAATTCTTCGGACAGCTCTTCCTTGGTCAGCGTGGCCGCTGCCTCGGGGTCGACGCGTTCCAGCAGGCGCGGCAGCACCTGTTCCTTGATCTTGTGAACGCTGGCCTCGAAGCCGCCAAGTTCGCTGTTGCCCTCGTGCACCGCGTTGGAACGGTCCGCCAGGCGGCTCATCGCGTCTTCCTGGCCGCGACCGCCGGCGCCGCCGTCCAGGGGCGCACCTTCGGGCGGAACGGGCGGGAACTGTTCGCCGCCGGGGCTGGAAACCGACTCGGATTCGGGGGCGGACTTGGCGCCGCCATTGGGAACGCCACCGCGCATCGGCTTGGCCACGCCGAAGCTGGGGCGCGCACCCTTGGACATGCCACCTGCACCGCTCTTGCGTCCGAATGCGCTCATTCTCGCAAACCCCCTAAAAACTCGGTTTTGCCGCCGTTTCGAAAAATTCGGCGGATTTCATGCAGAAGGCTTCTTGCGAATTTAGGTGAAGAACTGGTTAAGTTTGTGGGCCTAGGAACGCTTTTGGCGCAGGTTGCGAGGGTAAACGGATCAGTGACGACAGGCAGCAATCCTGCGATGCGGGTCGTCCTGCTGGGCACCTATGACCTGGGCAAGCCGCGCACGCGCCTGCTGCGCGACGCCTTGCATGCGATCGACCCCACGCTGCGCGAACTGCATTTCCCCGTATGGGAAGGGGTGGAAGACAAGTCGGTCATGACCGGTCTTGGCGCGAAGCTGGGTGTCGCCGTGCGCCTGTTGCTGGCCTATCCGGTGCTGGCGCTGCGCTACCTTTTTACAGGCCGACATGACGTGGTGGTGATCGGATACCTGGGCCTGTTTGACGTGCTGTTGCTGGCCCCCCTGGCAAAGTTGCGCGGCAAGCCCGTGGTTTGGGACTCGTTCCTCTCTGTCTACGATACCTATGCGCGCGACCGGGCAATGGCACCCGAACGCGGCTGGACCGCAAGGCTGCTGCGCTGGATGGAGCGCAAGGCCTGTGCGCTGGCTGACCGGGTGGTGCTCGACACCAGGGCCCATGCCGCGCTGATGGAAGAGCTGCACGGCGTGCCGCAAGGCAAGCTGGATGCCGTGCTGGTCGGCGCGGAAGCGGGGACGTTCGCGCCCGCCACCGCCACGGCGGAAACGGGTACCGGCCCGGTAACCGGCCCTGTAAAGGTGCTGTTCTACGGCCAGTTCATCCCGCTGCACGGGATCGACACAATCGTCGATGCCGCGCTCGACCAGCGCGGCAGACGTTTTTCATGGACAATCATCGGCCAGGGACAGGAAGCGCAGCGGATCGATGCGCGGCTGGCCGAGGTGGAGGCTCCACAGGTGGAGCGGATCGGATGGGTGGCCTACGATGGATTGCAGGATCAGCTTGCAGCCGCCGATGTGTGCCTTGGCATCTTCGGCACCAGCGACAAGTCCGCACGGGTGATCCCGAACAAGGTCTACCAGACACTTATGGCAAACAAACCACTGATAACAAGAGATTCTCCTGCCATGCGCGAGCTGGTGAGCGGTGAACGTCCGGGCCTCTATCTGGTGCCGCCTGCCGACCCGGTCGCGCTGCTCGACGCGCTGGAGAAGTTCGCGCAGGATCGCGAGACCTTGCCTGCCACGCTGCACGGCGACCTGTGCGAGGCCTTTGCCTTGCCCGCGCTGACGCAGCAATGGCGCGGCGTGCTGGAAAAGGCGATCACGCGATGAGCCGGATCGACATCCTCCTGGCCACTTACAACGGGGCAAGGTTCCTGCCCGAACAGCTGGCCTCGCTGGCGGCACAGACCCATTCGGACTGGCGGCTGCTGGTGCGCGATGACGGGTCCAGCGACGGCTCGCTGGAGGTGGTGCGTGATTGGGCAAGGGGCGTCTCGCAGCCGGTCGAGATCATCGAGGACGGGCGCACCGGCCTTGGTGCTTCGCTCAACTTCGCGGCGCTGCTGGAGAGTTCTGACGCGCCCTATTTTGCCTGCTGTGACCAGGACGATGTCTGGCTTCCGGAGAAACTGGAAGTGATGCTGGCGGCCTTGCAGGCAGCCGAAGCGCGCGCCGGTGCGGACACGCCGTTGATGGCCTATTCCGACCTGTGCGTGGTCGATGGAGAGCTGCGCCCCATCGCCGACAGTTTCCAGCAATTCTCCCGCCGCCCGCGCCTCCAACCGGGCCGCGAACTGCGGCAGGTGATGATGCACAACGTGGTCACCGGTTGCGCTTCTCTGGGTAATGCAGCCTTGCGTCAGATGGCCCTGCCGATCCCGCCAGAAGCGAGCATGCACGACTGGTGGCTGGCGATGGTGGCGGCCGGTTTGGGGGAACTGGTCTGGGTGCCGCAAGCGACGATCCTCTATCGCCAGCACGGCGGCAACACGCTGGGCGCCAATGCCAACGATCCGCTGTCGCAGCTGCGCTATGTCGCCGGCAATGCGAGCGAGGCCTTGGCCCGATCACGCAAGCTGCTGGCGGATACCCAGCGGCAGGCAGGTGCTTTCGTCAAGCGTTATTACGAGGCGCTGCCTGACGTCGATCAGGCAATCCTGCGCGACTATGCCCGCCTGCCCGAAATGAGCGCGGCTCAGCGCAAGGCATTCTTCCTGCGCAACAAGATGCTGGAAGACAATGTTCTGAAAAACATGCCGTTTTTTCTGCTGTCCTAACGCATGGCGCGGCGCGCTGCCTGGCGCAGCAGACCTGGCTTGGCGCCGGTCTCCGGCGCTGGTCGGTCGCGTTCGATCAGCTTGGCATCGAAGCCCAGTTCGGCAAGGTGGGGTGCCCAGGCATCGTAATGCAGCGCCAGCGCCCGGCGCTTGACGTAGGGCAGACCCTTGCGAGCCAGGTCCAGCCAATCGTCGAAAGTGGGATCGAGCCGCGCAGCGGTGGGATAGAGCGCTGCGACCTGCAGGCCGTGCCCGCGCAGCAGCTGTGCCAGCTGCGTTTCGAACACGAAGATCGCATGCGCACGATCGCCCGTGGGACGGGCCCAGAACTGCGCGAAAGCCGGGTGGGCAATGGCGGCGCGCTTGAAATGCCAGGCATAGCTTTGCAGATGCCAGCGATAGTCGTGGCTGTCGGTAAAGCCGACCATGTCCGCCGGGTGCTTTTCCGCCCGCGCGATTTCCTCGGCAAGGCGGGTGGAGGCATAGACGCTGTCGTTCACCGTGGCGAGGAAGCGCGTGGCCGACCAGTCGAGTTCGCCGATGGGCGAGGCCCAGGCCGCGAAGTCGAAGCCGGTGTTCTCGCGCGCGATGGCATGGCCGAAGGGGACTTGCGGCTGCACCGCAAAATCGTCCAGCGCGATGATGAACAGAACCTCGTAACCGCCTTGCTGCCAGATCCGGGCATGGTCCACGGCACGCTGCGGCAATTGCCCGTCAGGCGAATAGCTGACGAACAGGCAGCATTTCTCGCCCGGCGTCAGCGGCTCGGTCAACCAACGCCACTGCGCGGTTTCGAGCCGGGCCAGCCGCATACGCAGAACAGTGGCCAGCGTCGACGTGCGCGCCCGGCGGTAGAGCGCGCGAGCACCGACAAAGGTCCTTGCCGCAAGGTCGAGCGCGCTCATGCCTCGCCCCGCGCAAGGGCAAGGAAGCGTTGCGCGATCACATTGGCCCTGGCGACCAGCGCGGGATCGCCGTCGATCTCCGCTACCGGAGGGCGACGTTCTGCCATGAGGCCTGCAATCGGGCGATAGTCCAGCGGGAAACCCCAGCCTTGCAGCTGCTCGGCAATGGCCGCGTCGTCGCGCGCCAGCCTGTCGAGATCGCACACGATGGCGCGCTGCGGGCCTACGGCTGCGACATGGTCGAGGATGCATTCGTTGTAGTGGCACCAGGCGGCCAGGAAGCCATCGGCCAGACGGGCGTTCTGCCACCGTTTGTAGGGCCGTTGCAGCGGGAAGGCGGCGCGGCGCAACCACGACCCGCGCGGGGTGCCGGCAATCTGCCGGGCCTCGCGCTCCATCAGCGATTGCACCACCTCGCGATAGTCGCGGTAGACGGCGATGCAGTGAAAATCCGCGAGGGCGCGGTAGTGCGGCAGGAACAGGCAGGTGCGCGGTTCCTTCCAGGCAAAGGTATCGGGCTTGGCCTGCAGCAGGCGGCGCGCAGCGGCTTCGTCCCACGATATCGCCTTGTACCTCGCCGCGTCGAAATGCGGCTGGCCGCGCGTTACCATGCCGTTTTCCGGCAGGCCGCTGGCGCGCAGCATGGCGATGTGAAACTCGTAGAAATCCAGATCCTCGAAATGGCCGCGCTCGTTGCCGGTATCCGCGCCCAGTTGCCGCGCGCCGAGGTCCAGCCCGCAGGCATCCAGCCAGCTGGCGGTGAGGGAGGTGTAGGACCTGTGCATCCCGAGGATCGCCAGCATGACCATAGCTGTGCATTATCCCCGGCCAGCCCCACCTTCAATGGCGCCGGGCGTGCTATCCCGCATCGAGGTGGCGCCATGCGGCGCGCAAGGAACAGGTAATGGCAGACAGCTACGGCAAGGCATCCAGCGTGACCCCGGCCATGCGCGCAGCCGCGCGCGGCGGCGGCGCGCTGGTGGCCGTGCAATGGAGCGAGGCGCTGGTGCGCGGCCTGTACGTGCTGCTGATTGCGCGCGTGCTTGGCCCGGAACAGTTCGGGCTGTGGTCCTATGCCCTGGCGGCCTACACTTTCCTTGTCAGCCTGACGCTGCTGGGCGCGGAGCTGAGCATTCCCGCCCGCATCGGCAGGGACGGGCTGGCCGCCAAGCCCGTTATCGATGCCAGCTTCACGCTGCGGGTGGTGATGCTGCTGGCTGCCTGCGCGATCCTGCCGCTTTACGGCCTGCTGGCAGAAGGGGCGGGCGAGGTGCGGCTGGCGCTGTTCCTGCTGCTGCCGGCCGTGCTGGGCCGCGGCCTTGCCCTGTGGGCACGACCGGTGTTCACCGGGTTCGAGCGCGCAGGGCTGGCCTTGCGTATCGGTGCGCCGATCCGCTTTGCCGAGCTGGGCATCGGCGCCGCGATCCTGTTTGCCGATGGCACGCTGGCATGGTTGCTGCTGCTGCACGGCGCCAGCTGGCTGGTGGAGGCAGGGCTGTGCCTGGTGGTGATGCGCCGCACTGTCGTGCGCCCGCAACTGGTGTTCGACATGGCGCGGCTGGGCCGATGGCTGCGCGAATCGCTGCCGTTGGGGCTGGCCGCGGGCGCTGCGGGGTTCCTGACCACGGGGCCGCTGATCTTGCTGCGATACCGGACGGACGGTCTGGTCGAAGTGGGCCAGTTCGGCCTTGCGCTGCAAGTCGCCATGTTCGGCGTGATGGCCGTGCAGGGGATGCTGGGTGCAGCGATGCCCGCGATCAGCCGCGCGCATAACCGCGCCGACGAGCGCCTGCCGCGCCGCGCACTGGCGGTGGTGGGGGCGACGGGGCTGGGCTTCGTGCTGATCGCTGCGCTTGCCGCGCTGCTGGGCCCGCCGGTTGTCGCGCTGGTGTTCGGTGACCGATTTGCGCTGGCAGGCGAACTGCTGCCGGCGCTGGTGCTGTTTGCCGGCGCCAGCGTGCTGCCGCACGTGCTGTGGCAGATGCTGGTGCTGCGCGGGCGCAGCTGGAGCGGGGTGGCAGCGAACCTGGTCGGCTGCGCCGTGCTGGTGGCGGTGCTGCCCACGTTGGTAACGCAGTTCGGCGTAGTGGGGGCGGCTTATGCCGGGATCGCGGCTTGGCTGCTGCGCGCGGGATGGCTGGCCGTGGCGCTGCTTAGCGCGGGCAAGGCCGACGATCAGAAGCCGACGTAGAGCGGCTCGTCCTCCCAGGCTTGCCGCGGCGGTGCCAGGTGGTCGCCCCATTGCAGGCGCACGGCGCTGTCGGGTGCGGCGATGCGGTGTTCACCCCGGGCAAGCGTGACGATGCTGCCTGCCGGATGCACAAACCCGTCGATCACGACCGTGCCGCCCAGCACGGTATAGTCCCCCGGCACCAGCCAGCTGACCGTTTCATCGGTGCCGGCGGCAAGAGCCCGCCCGGCAAGATGGATGGGACCCCAGAACGGCAGGTAATTTTCGCGCAGAGCCTCTGCGTCTTCGGGCAGCAGCACGCCGTCTTCGCCTTGGAGAATGGCCATGATCACGTCGTCGTTGGCCAGCAGCAGGGGCACCGGGCGTGCCTCCATCGCCGCACGATACTTGGGCGCGCCGGTACGGCGATAGGCGTCGAGCGCCGCAGGCGTCATCAGGTAGTTCGCCTTGGTGAACGAGGGCAGCATGCCGTTGTGATCGAAATATGCACTGCCTTCGGGCAGCAGCGCCTCGGCCGTTTCCACCAGTTCGCGCTGGCGCTGGATGGTGTAGCGGTCCTCGATAGCGAAAATGCCCGTGGCCATGATCGCCAGCACTGCAGTGACGAGCAGCAGCGAATAGCGCGCCAGCGCGGCCTGCAGCGCCACCACAACGCTCACCGCAACGGGCGCGAGCATGAAGACGTAGAAGTAGGCAGCGGTGTTGGTGTAGAACAGCGGCAGGGTGATCGGCAGCCACAGGCCGGTGAGGGCCCATTTGGCGCTGCCGGCAACGTCACTGCGCCAGATCGCGAAGGGTGCGGCCAGCGCCAACAGGGTCAGGATCGGCGCGGTCAGCGCGGCTTTCACCCCCATCTGCCAGTACGGCGGCACACCCAGGAAGAACATCCAGCGCGAAGCAGAGGCTGCCATGGCTGTGCCCTCGGTCGCCTGCGTCAGGGCAGCGGAGTGCCAGATGTAGAGCGCGGCAAACACTGCAACGGTGGCCACGGCTGCGGCGACAAGGCGCAGCGCGGTGGCAGGGGCAAAGCGGTCTTCGTTCCAGCGCATCCAGGCCACGCCGATGAAGGCCGGGGCGTAGAGCGCCACCTTCATGGTGACCATTCCTGCCACGGCCACCAGCGTGGCAAAGGCGAGGAGCGGGAGCAGTGCCAGGCGGCAGCGCGCCAGCACGGCCAGCGCACTCATCAGGGCAGCGGTCGCCATGGGGTCTGTACGGAAGGAAAACCCGTGCTGCATCACGAAGCCTGCGGACAGGTAGAGCAGCGCCGCCAGCAGGGCGACGGGCCGTTCCACGAAGCGGCAGGCAAGGGCGTAGATCGCCCCCAGCGTCACCACTTCGCAGCCCAGCATCACCAGCCGCGCGGTCACGATCTTGTCGATCCCGCTGCCGGGCAGGGCCGGGAGCCAGGCGAACAGCCGGACGTGCAGGCTTTGCAAGGGCTGGGTGAGCACGCCGCGCTCGAAATCGGCGACGTGGTAGTAGAACCAGAATTCATCCCAGTTCACCGCGCGCGTGAACACCATGGAAAGCTGCATGGCCAACAGCAGGCCGATGGCGGCCAGCGGCCACGCGGCGCTGTTTGCGGCGGGCAGGCGGCTGGCCTGTCCGTTGTCGGCAAGGTCAGCCGGAATGGCCTGCGTGGTCACGCGGCGTCCTTGTGGCGAGGGCGGGCAGGAGCGGGTGCATCTGTCTCGCGCTCGCGCTGCATTTCGGCCAGCATGTCTTCCAGCTTGCGCGTGCGGACGAGGTTTTCCTCCAACAGCTTGCGGTTGGCGGCAACAAGGTCTGCCACCATGCCCATGATCGCCACCAGCGTGCCCAGCACCAGCAGCGCACCGCCGATCACCAGCGACTGCACGTGGCCACCGCCGTCGCCCTGGGCGTAGAACCACAGGAAACGCAATATCGGCAGCAGGCCGATAAAGGCGATCAGCGACCCGGTGCCGACGAAGGCACGTAGCGGTTTGTAGGCGGTGAAGCTGCGCGCCATGGTGATGCCCGTATTCATCACGAAGCGCGGAATCGACTTGAACAGGCGGCTGGGGCGTGCGGCAGCATGGGTGCGCACCGGCACGGTGGCAATCGCCATGCGCTTGCGCCCGGCCTGGATCAGCATGTCGGTGGTATAGCTGAATTCGGTGGTGATATTGATGCGCTGGGCGGCATCGCGGCTGATGGCACGAAAACCGCTGACGGCATCGGATACGTGCGTTCCGGCAAGGTGCTGCACCACGCCGCTGCCCACCCGCTGCATCAGCCGCTTGGGGGCGGAAAAGTGCGCGTTGTCGGCCACGCCGCGATCGCCGATCACGATATCCGCACGGCCTTGCACGATCGGGGTCACCAGCGCCTCTATGTCGCCGCCTTCGTACTGCCCGTCGCCATCGGTGTTGACGATGATGTCGGCCCCTTCGGCCAGCGCGCGGTCCACGCCGCTGCGGAAAGCGGCGGCAAGGCCACGGTTGCGGCGGTGGGTGACCACGTGGTGTACGCCCCACTGGCGTGCGACCTGCGCAGTGCCATCGGTGCTGCCATCGTCGATCACGAGGTATTCCACCACGTCCACGCCCGCCACGCGGCGCGGCAGGGCCGCCAGCGTTGTCGGTAGTGTCTCGGCCTCGTTCAGGCAGGGAATCTGGATAATCAGCTTCAAAATCTGGCCCCCGGCAACTGTGCCCACGCGGGCACGCCATAGGGCTTTGTTAAGCATGACCGTTTAACGCTTCGTAAAATTCCGAGGCTGGCCAAAGGAATTCGTTGCCCGGCCTCGCGGCTGCTCCTAAGCGGCGCTGACCGCACATGGAGGGCGGTTCGCAATGCAACAATCGGATCGGTCGGGGCTGCTGTATGCGCTGGCCGGATTCTGCATGCTCACCATCGGTGACAGCATCGTGAAGGGGATCGACGGAGCCTGGGCGCCCACGGCGATTGCTGCCTGGCGCTATGGCCTTGGCGCGCTGGGCCTTTCCATCCTGCTGGTGGTGAAGCAGGGGCCGCGGGCGCTGTTCGACGTGCCGCGACCGGGCGTGCAATGGCTGCGCGGGGCGGCGGTGGCGATGGCCACCATCTGCTTCTTCGTCGGTGTCTGGCTGATGCCGCTGACAGAGGCAATCGCGCTCGCTTTCACCCAGCCGATGTTTACCGCCATCCTGGCGACCCTGTTCCTGGGCGAGAAACTGCGCTGGCAGACCGTTGCGGCAATCCTGGTGGCCTTTGCCGGCGTGCTGATCGTGCTGCGACCCAACTTTGCCGAAATCGGCCTGGCCGCCCTGCTGCCGCTGGGCGCGGCGCTGGGCATGGCCATCCTTGTTACCGCCAATCGCGCGGTGGCAGGCACGGGTAGCGCGCTGGCGATGCAGGCCTATGTCGCCATTTTCGCCAGCGCGATCCTGCTGGTGGCGATGGTGGCGGGGCACGCCAGCGGCATGGCCCAGCTGCAGCTGGAATGGCCTGCCTGGCACATTCCGGCGCGCGTTGCGATCATCGCCGTCACCGCCAGCACCGCGCACTGGCTGATCTACAAGGGCACGGAGCTGGCCGGCGCGGCCACGGTTGCGCCGATGACTTATGGCCAGCTGTTCGCTGCATCGCTGGTCGGCTATGTCTTCTTTGCCGAAGTTCCGGACCTGACGGCCATGCTAGGCGCCGGGCTGATCGTGCTGGCGGGCCTGTGGCTGTGGCGCGCGGGGCGCGTGCGGCGGATCGGCAAGATGCAGGGCTGAACGCCGCTGGCCATTGCAGAGCGCGCATCCGGTCCCTAAGCCGCGAGCGGAAGGGATAGGGGTTACATGCAACAATCCGACAGGGCAGGCCTGTTGTTCGCGTTGGCGGGTTTCTGCACGCTTTCGCTGGGTGATGCCATCATCAAGGGGATGGCGGGCGAATGGCCAGCGCCGGCCATGGCGGCCACGCGCTATATCGTCGGCACGCTGGTGCTTGCGGTGCTGATGGTGCGGCACGAGGGATTCGCCTCGTTGGCCTTGCCCAGATCCGGCCTGCAATGGCTGCGCGGCGTGGCGATCAGCATGTCTGCAGTGGGCATGTTCCTGGCGGTGTGGATCATGCCGCTGGCCGAAGCGACCGCGATCATGTTCATGCAGCCGATGATCACCGCCGTGCTGGCCATGGTGTTCCTGGGCGAACGCGCGCGGCTGAGCACCTGGGCAGCGACGCTGGTGGCCTTCGGCGGCGTTTTCATCGTGCTGCGCCCCAGTTTCGACCATGCAGGCTGGGGCGCGCTGCTGCCGCTTGTGGGCGCGACGGGCATGGCCGTGGTCATCATCCTCAACCGTAAGGTGCACGGTTCTGCCAGCGTGCTGGCGATGCAATACTGGATGTCGGTCACCGCGATGATCTTCCTTATCCTGGCGACGGCGGCCGGACATTTCAGCGGTGTCGAGGGCTTTACCATGCACTGGGCCGACTGGACCATCATCGCCCGCTGCGCCTTCATCGGCTGCTCTGCCACGCTGGCGCAGTGGCTGATCTACATGGGCACGGCCAAGGCCGGGGCGGGCACGATTGCACCGATGACTTATGGCCAGTTGCTGATGGCGGTGGTTCTGGGCGCGATATTCTTCGGCGACTATCCCGACGTGGTGGCGCTGCTGGGCGCCGCGATCATCATCGGTTCGGGGCTGTTCCTGTGGTGGCAGGCCCGCGTTCGGCAGGCGAAGAGCGCACCCACGCCGTAAGCTCGCGCCCGTGCATCTGCACCGAAAGGCGCGGTTCGTAATCGCGTTCCAGCCTCGCTTCAACCAGCGCCTGTGCTTGCGCGTTGCGGATTGTCATGCCGTTGTCCGCCGTCACGATCGCGCCGGGTTCGGTGGCCAGGATACGGCTGATCTCGTCCACCTGGTCTACCCCCAGTGCGCCGGTTTCCAGCGCGTTGTTCAGGTGATCGGGATATACGAAACGCGTGGGCACGCAGCTGTCCGCCAGGCGATAGAGCACGGTCGGCCCGTCCCAGATCCACAGGCAATGGCGGTTGTTCACATGCGGGGCGATGGCACTGGCCAGTTGGCGAACAGCAGCGCGCTGGTCCTGCGATTGTTCGTAGCGGTCGGGCAGCGACAACAGCGCCAGCATCAGCACTGACAGGACAACCGCAGGCGCGATCTTCAGCGGTCCGTGGCGATCGAGGAGGGGTAGCGCCAGCAACGCAGCAGGCGCGGACAGCGCGGCGTAGTAGTAGAGATAGACCGTGCCCGGCAGCAGCACCGTCGCCAGCGTGGAGAGCGCCCATGCGGCGAAGAAGGCCCAGGCGGCAACGGGCTGTGGCCGCCTGACACGCAGCGCGACATAGAGGCCGCCCAGCGCCAGCACGGCCAGCGGGGCAACGCCGATGACATGGCTCGACACCCAGCGCCCCTGCGGCGCGGCGGCGCGTTCGAAGAAGCTGGCGAAATTGGCGAACCAGAACGCCTCGAACTGGCCCAGGGCGAGGTAGAAGACGCCCACGGCGACGGTGGGCAACAGGCCCATGGCGGCGAACAGCATTGCCTTGCCCAGCAGCGCGGGGAGGGCGGCATTGCGGCGATATTCCACCCACAGCGCCCAGGCGCCGAAGAACAGGCATTGCGGCACCACGGTGTACTTCACCTGCAAGGCCAGCCCGCCCAGCAGCATGGCCACGGCGGCGCGGCGAGTGAAATGCGGGTGGTCGGCATCGACCAGCAGGCTGGCCATGCCCAGCATCAACGGGACGAAGAAGACCTCGCTCTGCCCGGAATAGCTGGCATAGGCGGACAACAGCATCACCGCGATGGCAGCCGCAAATGTGGCGGTCAGGCGATCCACCAGGCGGCGCGCGAGGCGGAATGTCAGCCAGGCGGTGGCAAAAGCGGATGCGGCGGCAACAATCTGGTATGCCAGCGCGCTCGGCCCGAACAGCGCATGCGCTACGCCGAAAATGGCGAACAGGCCGAATGGCTTGCGGTCCCACCAGTCGACGAAGGGTAGCTCGCCGTACTGCATGCGCCAGCCGATGAAGGAGTAGAGCTGCTCGTCGAAATCGGCGGCCGGATCGCCGAACCATATCGAACGCAGCGCAATCGTGAACACAGCCAGCGCCAGCAGCCACGGCCAGTCGCCGCGCAGCACACCGGTGCTGCCCGCAGCGCTTTTCGACGGCATCGTGGTCGCATGGCCGGACATGGTGGCCAGCCATGCGCCATTATGGTTAAGAACCGCTTATGAGCGAGGACAAGGCCGCGACCTGCTGGCTGTGCGAAAGACCGCTGGGGCGGCGCGTGCAGTGGCATCACACCGTGCCCAAGGCCAAGAAGGGACGCGACACCGTGCCTGTCCACCCCATCTGCCACAAGACGATCCACCTGCACTTTACCAATGCGCAGCTGGTCCGGATCGACGGCGAGCGCGGCCCGGTGGCAGCGCACGAAGAGGTCGCGAAGTTCCTGCGCTGGATTGGCGACAAGCCGCCCGATTTCCACGCGCCGGTGCGTCGCCCAAAATGACGGTGCGTCAGCCCTGCTGCTCTGCCAGTCGCAGTTCGTAGGCGCGGCGCACCGCTTCGATACTGTTGGCGTGGACTCGTTCCCAATTGGCTTGCGCCTGGGATCTGCTTTCGCCGCGTTCCTGCAACACTGCGATCGTCAGGTCTTCAAGCGCCAGCCTCTGCGCGCGGCAGGTGCTCTCGACCCGCGCAAGCATGGCTGCCGTCGTCAGGTTTTCCTCGCGCGAGGAGCGCACCTGTTCGAACAGACACTGCGTATAGGCGAGGTTACGCCGGTCGGCCTCCTCGACAAGCGCGCTGCCGCTGAGCGCCGTGGCGATGATGAGCGTGGTCAACATGCGCGGTAGGATAGCATGGCAGAGTTACCGCGAGGCTAAAGCAAAGGGGCCGCGGCGATGTGTTCGCCCCGGCCCCTTTCGTGTTCGTTGTAAGACCTCTCAGTCCTCGACGTGTTCGGCCAGCACCGTCAGGCCAGCGTCGCCTACTTCGGCAAAACCGCCGCGCACTTCGATGCTCTCCGGCTCGCCGCCGGCGGTCTTGTAGACCTGCACCGCGCCGTCACGGATGGTCGACATGAAAGGCGCATGGCCCTCCAGCACGCCGAATTCGCCTTCGCTGCCGGGGACGACCACCATGTGGACGTCTTCGGAGCGGACGAGCTTGCTCGGCGTGACCAGTTCGAAGTGGAGAGCCATGATGCTTAGGCCTCTTCAGCCAGCTTGGCAGCCTTTTCGACCGCCTCGTCGATGCCGCCGACCATGTAGAAGGCAGCTTCGGGCAGGTGGTCGTATTCACCGTCCACAACCGCCTTGAACGAACGGATCGTGTCTTCCAGCTGAACGAACTTGCCGGGGATGTTGGTGAACACTTCGGCCACGTGGAACGGCTGGGACAGGAAGCGCTGGATCTTGCGGGCACGGGCCACGGTCAGCTTGTCCTCTTCGGACAGCTCGTCCATGCCGAGAATGGCGATGATATCCTGCAGCGACTTGTACTTCTGCAGGATTTCCTGGACCTTGCGCGCGGTTTCGTAGTGTTCCTGGCCGACAACGCGCGGTTCCAGAACGCGGCTGGTCGAATCCAGCGGGTCCACCGCCGGGTAGATGCCGAGCTCGGAAATGGCGCGGTTCAGCGTGGTCGTTGCGTCAAGGTGAGCGAACGAGGTTGCAGGCGCCGGGTCGGTAAGGTCGTCCGCGGGAACGTAAATGGCCTGCACCGAGGTGATCGAGCCCTTGGTGGTGGAGGTGATGCGTTCCTGCAGGTTACCCATGTCGGTCGACAGGGTCGGCTGGTAGCCCACGGCCGAAGGAATACGACCGAGCAGGGCCGACACTTCCGAACCGGCCTGGGTGAAGCGGAAGATGTTGTCCACGAAGAACAGCACGTCCTGGCCTTCCTGGTCGCGGAAGTATTCCGCCATGGTCAGGCCCGACAGCGCCACGCGAGCACGCGCGCCCGGCGGTTCGTTCATCTGGCCGAACACCAGTGCCACCTTGGACCCTTCGGAAATGGCGTTGCCCTCGTCGTCCTTGGCGATAACGCCGGCGTCGAGGAACTCGTGATAGAGGTCGTTACCTTCGCGGGTACGCTCACCCACGCCGGCGAACACCGATACGCCGCCGTGGCCCTTGGCGATGTTGTTGATCAGTTCCTGGATCAGCACGGTCTTGCCCACGCCGGCGCCGCCGAACAGGCCGATCTTGCCGCCCTTGGCATAAGGGGCGAGCAGGTCGATCACCTTGATGCCGGTGACGAGGATGTCGGCTTCGGTCGACTGGTCGACGAATTCCGGCGCTTCCGCGTGGATCGGCGCGGTCTGCTCGGCACCGATGGGGCCCCGCTCGTCGATCGGTTCACCCACCACGTTCATGATGCGGCCCAGCGTCTTGGGGCCGACGGGAACGCTGATCTGCGCGCCGGTGGCAATCACTTCCTGCCCGCGGACGAGGCCGTCGGTGCCGTCCATGGCGATGGTACGCACGGTGTTTTCACCGAGGTGCTGCGCCACTTCGAGCACGAGCGTGTTGTCGCCGTTCTTGGTCTCCAGCGCGGAGAGAATGGCGGGCAGCTCGCCTTCGAAGGTCACGTCGACGACAGCGCCGATGACCTGGGCAATGGTGCCATTGGTGGTCTGGTTAAGAGCAGGTGCGGTAGCCATGATTGTTTCCTGTGGCGTTCGGATAGGTGTCTGGTTCGGTTTCGAGTAGTTACTGGGCGCAGACTGTCTCGGCGTCGGCGATGACCCAGGCTTCGCCGGTCTCGTCGATTTCCAGCGTTGCGTCGTTGCGAAGGTATTCGTCGTCACCCAGGCTGAATTCGCACGACACGGTGTCGGCACCCAAGGCGCGCTGGCAGAAGGATTCGTTCACGGCTTCCGCATCCGGGCAGGTGGCGGCAAACAGCGAGGAGAACAGCTCCTGGTCGGGCGCAGGTACCGTCGGCGTCGGCTCGGGCGTTGCCGTTTCAGTCGGCACCGGCTCGGGCGCAGGCTCTTCGCCGCAGGCGGCGATCGCAAGGGCGGGTACAAGGATGAGGGGGGCGGTGAGTTTCACGGTTGTCTTGTCCTGCTTAGAGCGCTTCCGCGCCAGCGATGATTTCGATAAGTTCGGTGGTAATCGCGGCCTGGCGGCTGCGGTTGTACTGGATGGTCAGCTTGTCGATCAGTTCGCCTGCGTTGCGCGTGGCGTTGTCCATCGCGGTCATCGAGGCGCCCTGTTCGCTCGCTTCACGCTCCAGTAGCGCGCCGAACAGCTGCGTGCGGATGTAGCGCGGCAGCAGGTCGGCGAGGATTTCCTCTTCGTCCGGCTCGTACTCCACGGCTGCGTCCGACGTCACGGCTTGTTCCGGTGCGGGGACGGGCAGGATCTGCACCGTGGTGGGATCCTGCGCCAGGGCGCTCTTGAAGATCGGGTAGATCAGGTGGGCGACGTCGAATTCGCCGTCCTCGAACTTGCCGACCAGTTCTTCGGCAATCTTCTCGGCTTCGGCGAAGTCGGGATTGCGCATTTCGCTGGTGTCGTAGTGGTGATCGATGCGGTCGGCATAGTCGCGCTTGATCGGGGCGCGGCCCTTCTTGCCGATCAGGTAGAAGGACACGTCCTTACCCTGGCCGATGAGCCTTTCGGCCTGCTTCTTGGCTTCCTTCACCACGTTCGAGTTGAGACCGCCACACAGGCCCTTGTCGGTGTTCACCACCACCAGCAGGTGGCGCTGGCTGGCACCGGTGCCGCGCAGCAGCAGCGGGGCGGAATCGCCGCTCACCTTGCTGGCGAGCGAGCCCATGACCCCAGCCAGACGCTCGGCATAGGGCCGCGCGCTTTCGGCGGCGGCCTGTGCCTTGCGCAGCTTCGCCGCGGCGACCATCTGCTTCGCCTTGGTGATCTTCTGCGTGGACTTGACCGACTTGATCCGGTCCTTGAGTTCCTTGAGGCTAGCCATTTCGGCTCCCTATCGTTCTCGGTTTCCGGATCAGGCGAACTGCTTGGCGAAGGTGTCGAGCGCGGCCACCACGGCGGCCTTGGTGTCGTCTTCGAACTTGCCGGTGTCGCGAATGGTCTTCAGCACGTCGGCATGCTCGTTGCGCATGAAGCTGAGCATGGCGGCTTCGTATTCGGTCACACGGTCCACGGCGACGCTATCGATGTAGCCGTTGGTGCCGGCGAAAATCGACACGACCTGCTCTTCCATCGGCATGGGCGAGAACTGGGCCTGCTTCAGCAGCTCGGTCAGGCGCGCGCCGCGGTTGAGCAGCTTTTGCGTCGAGGGATCGAGATCCGAGCCGAACTGGGCGAAGGCCGCCATTTCGCGGTACTGCGCCAGCTCCAGCTTGATCGAGCCGGCCACCTTCTTCATCGCCTTGGTCTGGGCCGAACCGCCCACGCGGCTGACCGAGAGGCCCACGTTGATGGCCGGACGGATGCCCTGGTAGAACAGGTCGGTTTCGAGGAAGATCTGGCCGTCGGTGATCGAGATCACGTTGGTCGGGATGTAGGCCGAGACGTCGCCGGCCTGCGTTTCGATGATCGGCAGCGCGGTCAGCGAGCCGCCACCGTTTTCGTCGTTCATCTTTGCGGCGCGTTCCAGCAGGCGGCTGTGCAGGTAGAACACGTCACCCGGATAGGCTTCGCGGCCCGGCGGGCGACGCAGCAGCAGCGACATCTGGCGATAGGCCACGGCCTGCTTGGAAAGGTCGTCGTACACGATCACGGCGTGCATGCCGTTGTCGCGGAAGAATTCGCCCATGGCGGCGCCGGTGTAGGGCGCCAGGTACTGCAGCGGGGCAGGCTCCGAAGCGGTTGCGGCGATCACGATGGTGTAGTCCATCGCGCCGTTTTCCTCGAGGCTCTTCACGATCTGCGCGACGGTGGAGCGCTTCTGGCCCACGGCAACATAGATGCAGTAGAGCTTCTTGCTCTCGTCGTCGCCCTGGTTGACTTCCTTCTGGTTGATGAAGGTGTCGATGGCGACGGCGGACTTGCCGGTCTGGCGGTCACCGATGATCAGCTCGCGCTGGCCGCGGCCGACGGGAACCAGCGCGTCGATCGCCTTGAGGCCCGACTGCACGGGTTCGTGCACCGACTTGCGCGGGATGATGCCCGGCGCCTTGGCTTCCACACGGGCGCGGGTGACGTCGGCGATCGGGCCCTTGCCGTCGATCGGGTTGCCCAGCGCGTCCACAACGCGGCCCAGCAGGCCCTTGCCGACCGGCACGTCCACGATGGTGCCGGTCCGCTTGACCACGTCGCCTTCCTTGATCTCGGCGTCGGAGCCGAAGATCACGACACCGACGTTGTCGGCTTCGAGGTTCAGGGCCATGCCCTGGATGCCGTTGGCGAATTCCACCATCTCGCCGGCCTGCACCTTGTCGAGGCCGTGGATGCGGGCAATGCCGTCACCCACCGAGAGAACGGAGCCGACTTCGCTGACTTCGGCTTCGGTGCCGAAATTGGCGATCTGGTCCTTGATGACCTTGGAGATTTCTGCGGCGCGGATATCCATTGCAATCAGCCTTCTTCAGATATGGCTACTCAGGCGGTCTTCATGGCCTGGGCGAGGGAGTTGAGACGGGTACGGATCGAGCTGTCGATGCGCTTCGAACCGATGGTGACGACGAGCCCGCCCAGAAGATCGGGGTCGACGCGCGATTTCAATTTCACCGTGCGGCCTTCGCGGGCGCGCAGCTTGCCTTCCAGCTCTGCCAGCTGGGCATCGGTGAGGGCGTGGGCGCTGGCGACTTCGGCCTGCACCTCGCCGCGCTGGGCGGCAGCGATGGTGTGGAAGGCGCGGATCATGCCCGGAAGCTTCGACACGCGGCGGTTCTCCGCCAGCACGCCGAGGAAATTGGAGGTGAGCGGGGAAAGCTCCAGCAGCTTGGCCACGCCTTCCATCACGCTACCCAGCTGGGCGCGGCTTATTTCGGGATTGGTGATAAGCGCCGAAAGCTCGTCTGATTCGCTGAGCGCAGCGTCGAGCTTGTCGAGATCGGACTCGACGGCGGTTACCGTGCCAGCTTCACTGGCAAGATCGAACAGGGCCGAGGCATAACGCCCGGCAAGGCTGGCCTGAATACCGGCGGAAAGCTCCACGCGCGAGTGTCCTTCAAGGTCCGAGAAACGGAAAAACTGGGCGCCTTTATTGCGGGCGCGGCAAACGCACCCCCGTAAGGCTGGCGCGCGACTAGCACCGGGGTTTGATTCATGCAACCCGAGTCCGGGACGCAGGTGGGCAAGGGGGCAAGGATGTGTTGCCCTTACTCCTCCACCGGCTGCTCGACGCTTGCCGAACAGCGATAGACAAGCCGCTCGTTCGGGCGATCGGGCAGGGTGGAGATGACTGCCGCCTGGTTGGCGCCCAGTTCCTGCGCCGCTTCCTCGCCGGCACCGCATTCTGGCGCGACATAGCTGCCGCGCGCGGCGCGGGCATCGCGCATGCGATTGAGGTCGAGCAGGTAACGCTCCATCACCAGTTCGCCATCTGCCGGGTTGAACCTGTTGACCGAGACCGCAGCTTCGGTGGCAGGCACGAACACGCGCGTCCAGTCGCCGTTGCTGCGGCCATACTGGGTGCGACCGTTGACGCAGCCGTCCGCGCTCCATTCGATCCGCAGGTCGTCCTGCGGATCGCCCACCACGCGGCTGCGATCGGTGTCGAGCACGCAGCTGAGCATGCCCGATCCGCTGGCGGTCGCTTCCGGTGCGGCGATGGTGCCGGTGGGACCTTCGGTTTCCACGCCGCTGCGCAGCGTTTCTTCCACCCGTTCATCGATCTCGGCGAAGGCCGGGCGTGAAATCCATGCGGCCAGCGCGCCGATGATGGCGACCAGAGCTGCCGCCCCGCCGATGGCACGCAGGCGCATGTCGCGCTGCACGTGGCCGAACGCCGCGACACCGCCTGCCCCCAGCGCCACGATCAGCAGCAGCAGCGAAAGCGCCATGCCGTTGGCGCGGGCTTCCATCACTTCATATGTGATGTTGCGGCGCGCCTCTGCGGTACGCTGCGCCAGCGCCTCCGCAGCGCGCGCAGCCCGCTCGGCCTCGGCCTCTGCCTCCGCTTCGGCGCGGGCGCGCTCCTCTGCCTCCAGGTCGGCCATGGAGCGGCACGGCAGCGAATTGAGGCGCGGCGTCACGTCGTTGGCGCGCAGGAAGGGCAGCAGCTCGCGCGTGCTGATGGCAAAGAAGAATTCCGCATCCGACCCGGCGCTTTCGGTGCCGAAGGAATTGACCCCGATCACCCGGCCGCAATCGTCCACCAGCGGCCCACCGGAATTGCCGCGTGCAATCGGCGCGGTGTGCAGGATGGTGTCGAACTCGCGGCTGGGGCGCCTGCCGGACAGGAAACCGGTCGCCGTGACCGGCGGCTGCGCGCGGAAGATGTCGGACTGCCCCAGGCCCTGTGCCCGGTCTACGTTCAGCGGATAGCCGATGGCGGTTACAGGGCCGCTTTGGGCAGGGTTGCCGGCAATGGTGAGTGGGGGCAGGCCCAGCGGTTCGGTCAGTTCCAGCAGCGCCAGGTCGTTGCGCGGGCTGACCGACACGAGCCGGGCATAGACTGCTTCCTCCCCCTCTGCCGGCACCACGCCGATCGACAGGCGATTGTCCTCCATCGCTTCGGCCACGACATGGGCGTTGGTGATGATCCGCTCGCCACCCACGGCAAAGCCGGTGCCGTGCGAGATGGGGAAGATCTCCTCCCCGTCCTGCCCGATGATGATGACGCGCACCACGCCGCGCGCCGCTGCCTCGATATCGGCAGCATCGGCCAGGGCAGGTGCGGGCATGGCCGCGATGGCGGACAGCAACAGGGCGAAAAGGGCAGCGATCCGATGCATATATGGCGGGCTTCTATAGCAGTGGGGATTGACCGCAAGCTTCGGGACGCGCAGCCTGCGTGCAGCTGCCATATACAAGGTATGACCAAGACACCGCTTTCAGACGACGACCGCTGGCGCATCGCGCTGGCGAAAGACCGCCGTTTCGACGGCGTGTTCGTTACCGGCGTGCATTCCACCGGCATCTATTGCCGTCCCAGCTGCCCGGCGCGCGCGCCCAGGCGGGAAAACGTGCGCTTCTACGCCACGCCGGCGGATGCCGAGGCCGCCGGCCTGCGCGCCTGCAAACGCTGCGCGCCCGACCAGCAGAGCCGCGAAGAAGCCATGGTGCTGCGCGTGCTGGAGATATTGCGCGAAGCGGAAGGGCCGGTGTCGCTGGAGAAGCTGGGCGCGGCGACCGATTACTCGCCCACGCACCTGCAACGCGTGTTCACCCGCGCTGTGGGCCTGTCGCCTGCCGCCTACGCCCGTGCGCTGCGGCGCGAGCGGGCGGGCGAGGCGCTGGTGCGCGAGGACAGCGTTACCGAGGCTATATACGAGGCTGGCTATTCGGCGCCGTCACGGTTCTACGAAGACATGAAGGGGCAGGGTATGAGCGCGAAGGATCGTCGCGATGGCGGCGCGGGGCGCATGATCCACTTTGCCGTGATCGAGACCACGCTGGGCGCGATGCTGGTGGCGGCGACCGACAAGGGAGTGTGCTGCGTGGCTTTTGGCGAGGGCGAGGCGGAACTGCGCGCCCGCTTCCCCAGGGCCGAACTGGTCGAGGGCGGCCAGGCGTTTCGGGCGCTGTTCGAACAGGTCACGGCAGCGGTGGAAAAACCCGGCAGCGGGCAGGATATTCCGCTCGACGTGCAGGGCACCGCCTTCCAGCAACGTGTGTGGGAAGAGCTGCGCCGCATCCCGCCCGGCGAAACGCGCAGCTACGGCGAACTGGCCGCCGCGCTGGGCAATCCCAAGGCCAGCCGTGCGGTTGGCGGCGCGAACGGGGCGAACAATATCGCCGTGTTGATTCCCTGCCACCGGGTTATTGCGGCAGACGGATCGCTGGGCGGCTACGCCTATGGCACGCAGATCAAGGCCGAACTGCTGCGGCGCGAGCGCGAAGGCTAGCGCCGGGAGGACGCGATCAGGCGTCCTCCGGCTCCCAGTCGATAAGTTCGTCCATCATGCTCAGCGCGGCGTCGCGGTCGCCTTCGTTGATCTTGGCCATGATGTCGTCGAGGCTGGGCGGACGCTCGCTGGGATCGCGTTCTTCCTCGTCATCGCGCGGGCCCTGGTTGTGGCCGCGGAAGGCAATCGGCTGCAGCACCTGCTTGGCCGTGGGCAGGCGATCCTCATAGATCAGCTGGCGAGCCAGGAACACGCGATAGGTCGGGTCGCTGCCGGCGGTGTCGAAGGCCTGTTCCAGCGCGATGATGGCGTTTTCCGGTACTTCCATGTCTGCCGCCAGGAAGCTGTAGTAATAGGCAATGCGAGTGCGCGGATCGTATTCGTCGATGAACAGCGCATCGGCGGCGTACTGCACGGCCCGGTCGTGCCAGCTCGGATCGTCTTCGGACCGTTCGGAAGCCACCCAGCTGGCCACCAGCGGACCCATGATGTTGTTCTCGTCGACCTCGATCAGTCGCTCTGCCGCGGCCAGCGCGTTGTCGTAGTCCTCGGCGTAATAATAGGCGCGCGCCAACAGGCCCAGCGCGTGCGAATTGCTTGGCAGGGGATTGCCGTCCGCCTTGCGCAGGATATCCCCCGCAATGTCGGCCGCCTCGTCCTCGCTCACGCCGCGGCGCAGTTCCATCTCCTCGCGGATCAGCTCTTCCTCCATGTCGGTGAGGCGGCGCATCTGCACCTGCGGCTCGACATAGCCGGGCATGGTCACGTCGTAGCCGGGGAAGGGGCCATCGCGATATTCGCGCAGCGCGCGGTCGATTTCGTCGAGGTCGCCGAAGATGCGTCGCGCGGCGGTCAGGCTGTCCTCGCCCTCGCCGATGGCAACCAGGTACTCGTTCAGCTGTGCCAGCCGCTGCGGATCGAAGTTGAGATAGTGCGCCAGCAGCCAGCCGGTGCCATAGAACTGGAAGCCTTCGTAGCCCGAAAGCTCGTGCTGCTGGTTCAGCATGTCCTCGATCGGGAACTGCCGCAGCTGGAAGATCTGGAAGGCGCGGTACTGCGGCGGATCGCCGACGTGGAAGGTGCCGTCGTCGTTGAAGCGGATGGTGGCCAGCAGCTCTGCGTAGCCTTCCACGTACCAGGCGGGGTAAGCCGCCGGGAAATGCTGCATCATGAAATAGTGGATGTACTCGTGCTGCAGCACGCTGACCGTATCCAGCTCTGCCTGGCGGTTGCGGCTGCGGTCGACGTTCACCACCGTCATCGACCGGCGGCGGTCCTGCCGAACGGGCGTGAAGGAGACGGAATCGCCTGCGCGCGGGATATAGAAGCCTGCTACGCCAGAGCTGCCGGCCATGCGCCCGATATCGCTGACAGAGCCGAAGCGGTAGACGGTCAGCTTGGTGGCCGGCGTAGGCTGCGGCTCGCCGATCGGCATGTTCTGCAAATAGCGCAGCGCCATGTCGAAACGTTCCAGCTTGATGGCGAACTCGCGCACGTCGTCTTCACCGTCTTCGGAGATGATGACGAAGTTGTTGGTTTCCGCACGCCACCACTCTGCGGCGGCCGGGCTGGCGGTAAAAAGCAAGGCGAAGGCAGCGATCAGCAGCCGCATGTGTGCGTCCCCAAAGTCTAGCGATTCGAATTCCTTGCCACCTTAGCGGCCTTGATTACGAATGAAACCTGAACTTTGGTTCGGATGTCAGTCGCTCCGCGCCCAGCCTTTCGCCGCCGGTTCCAGCGTGTCGAGAAAGGCCTTCGCGCTGTCGAGGTATTCGCGCTGCCGCTCCTCACCCATGCGATCCCAGGTGGAATAGATGCGGCCAATGCGGTGGTTCGCTTCCAGCCGGTCGCGGTGGCGGTGCATGAAATGCCAGTACAGAGGGTTGAAGGGGCAGGCCTCCTCGCCGGTCTTCTGGCTGACCTTGTAGCGGCATTCCTTGCAGTAGTTGCTCATCTTGTTGATGTAATTCCCGCTCGCCGCATAGGGCTTGGACGCCAGCTTGCCGCCATCGGCATAGAGCACCATGGCGGCGACATTGGGCAGCTCCACCCATTCATAGGCATCGGCATAGACGGCCAGGTACCAGTCCTGCACCTCGCGCGGGCGTATCCCTGCCAGCAGGGCGAAGTTGCCCAGCACCATCAGCCGCTGGATGTGGTGGGCATGGGCATTCTCCCGCGTGGAGCGGATGGCGTCTGCCATGCAGCGCATGTCGGTTTCGCCGGTCCAGTAGAATTCGGGCAGGGCGCGCTGGGCATTCAGCTGGTTCGCGCTTTCCAGGTCCGGCATGCAATACCAGTAGAACCCGCGTACATATTCGCGCCATCCGATCAGCTGGCGGACGAACCCCTCCACGCTGTTCAGCGGCGCCTTGCCGTCGTGATAGGCCTGCTCCGCGCGCCGGCACAGGTCGAGCGGATCGAGCAGGCCGAGGTTGATGCTGGTCGACAGCATCGAGTGATAGAGGTCGTCCTGCCCGTGGACCATGGCATCCTGGTAAGGGCCGAATGTCTCCAGCCGATCTTCGAAGAAACGGTCCGCCGCCTCTTCGGCTTCGTCACGGGTGACGGGCCATTCGAAACACTCGAGCGAACCGAAGTGGTCGCCGAACTGTTCCTCCACCAGGTCGATCACCTCGCGGGTGATGTCGTCCGGTTCGAACTTTGCCCGCTCGGGCGGGTCCATGCCGTCGTCCGGGCTCTCGCGGTTGTCCTTGTCGTAGTTCCATTCGCCGCCCACCGGCTTGTCGCCGTCCATGAGGAGGCCGGTCTTGCGGCGCATTTCGCGGTAGAAGAATTCCATCCGCAGCGCCTCGCGCCCTTCGGCCCAGTCGCGAAATTCCGATTTGCTGGCGATGAAGCGGTCATCGGGCAGGATCTCCACCTCGCAAGGAAACTTGTCGGGCCATTCCTCCAGCATCTGCTGCACGCGCCATTCGCCTGCCTCCACCACGTGGATCGCACGCGGATCATGGCGTTCGACGGCGCGGGCGACCTCGCCGGTGAAGCTGCCCGAATTGTCCTCGTCATCCAGCCGCACATAGTCGACCTGCCAGCCGGCATCGCGCAGCTCGGCCGCGAAATGGCGCATGGCGGAAAAGACCAGCGCGATCTTCTGCTTGTGGTGCTTTACATAGGTCGCCTCGTCCCACACCTCCATCATCAGCACCACGGTATCGTCCTTGGTGCGTCCCCTGATTGAGGCAAGGTCTCGGGTCAACTGGTCGCCCAGCACGGGAACGAGGATGGGGTTGGCCATGCAGGTGCAGTGCGCGAAGGCGACTGCGGTTCCTAGCTAGCCTTTCGGCTGCAAGGCGGTGGCGGGAAAGGCGATGGTCACGGTCGTGCCGTCCTCGTCGCTTTCCACCTGCAGGTCGCCCTGCAGCCGCCCGGTCAGCTCGCGCACGATGCGTGCGCCAAGGCTGCCGTCGTTGGGCCAGTCCACGTCGGAGGGGATGCCCTTGCCGTTGTCAACCACCTGCAGGCACACCGTGCTGCCGTCGCCATCGTTCCACAGCCGCACGTCGACCATCCCGTCGCCTTCGGCATCGAAGGCATGTTGCAGGGCGTTGGTCAGCAGTTCGGAGACCAGCAGGCCCATTTGCGACGCCGCATCCACCGAGGCACGCAATTCGTCCGTCTCCAGGTTCATGCGCACTTCGCGGTGCCCGTCGAGCATGTTGAGCGCGCTGCACACGCGCGAGATATAGGCGCCCAGCGCAACCTCGTTGTCGATCGTGCGACCGGGACGCGAGAATTCATCGTACAACAGGTTCAGCGCTTCCACGCGGTTCGCCAGCACATCCAGCGAAGCCTTTGCATCGGTGGCCTTGCGCGATTCCATGCGGATCAACGACAGCAACAGCGCCAGATGGTTCTTCACCCGGTGCTGTACCTCGCGCAGCTGTTCGTCCAGCTTGGTGGCTCGTTCGGCAAAGGCGCGGTCCTTGGGCTGCTGTGACTGGATGCCCAGGAAATGGGTGATCTTGCCGTCCTGCTTCAGCGGCGACAGCAGCAGGCGGTTGATGAACTGTTCGCCGGTGGAACGATAGTTGAGGATATCGACGGTGATCTCCTCCCCTTGCACCAGAGCCTCGCGGATCGACATGCGATCATTGTCGTCGGTTTCGGAGCCCTGCAGGAAGCGGCAATTGCGCCCGATCACGGCGCTGCGATCATACCCGGTCATGCGCTCGAACGCGGCATTGACGTAGATCAGCGGCATGTCGGGCAATTGCGCATCGGCGATGACCAGAGAGAATGGCAGGTCGTCCATCGTTTCGCGAGAAATGCCCGACGGGATTGGTGGGGGATCGCCAGGGTCGATAGCCGGATTGGGCCTGCCGTCACTGATCATGTCGTTCCTACTCGCGTCTGTCCTGCAACTGATTCAACGGGTTATCGGGCCTTTCCGAGGCACGCAAGAATGCAATGCGCAACATTGCCATAATGCTTCAGACGAAGCTGTAGGGATCGATGTCCACCCCGATGCGGACGCCGGGCGGATGCTCGACGTTCGAAAGCCAAACGCGGATAACCTGCTGGAGTTCCGCCGAACGTTTCGCGTTCAGCAGCAGGCGATAGCGATAGCGCCCGCGCAGCAGCGCCATGGGGGCAGGGGCGGGGCCCAGCACCTGCACGTCGTCCGGCCGCGGACGGGTGTCGCCCAGCCTTTGCGCGGCCTCTCGCGCTTCCTTCTCGTCCTCGCTGGAAATGATGATCGCCGCCCAGCGCCCGAACGGCGGGGCGTGGGCATAGCGGCGGGCCTCTGTCTCGGCTTCGTAGAAGGCGTCGCGGTCACCCGCTTCCAGCGCGGCGATGACGGGCGCTTCGGGGTGGCGCGTCTGGATCAGCACTTCGCCGGGCTTCGCTCCGCGCCCGGCACGGCCCGCAACTTGCGCCACCTGCTGGTACGTGCGCTCTGCCGCGCGCAGGTCCCCCCCTTCCAGGCCAAGGTCGGCGTCGATCACGCCCACCAGCGTGAGTTCGGGGAAGTGGAAGCCCTTGGTTACCAGCTGCGTGCCCACGATCACGTCGATGGCCTTGGCTTCGGCCATGGCGACGAATTCGGCGGCCTTTTCGGGCGAATTGAGCGTGTCGGAAGTGACGACGGCCACGCGCGCTTCGGGCAGCATTTCGGCCACTTCGTCGGCAATCCGTTCCACACCCGGCCCGCAAGCGACAAGGCAATCGGGCTCGCCGCATTCGGGGCATTTTTCCGGCA
Source organism: uncultured Erythrobacter sp. (assembly GCA_913055155.1). GTDB lineage: Bacteria > Pseudomonadota > Alphaproteobacteria > Sphingomonadales > Sphingomonadaceae > Alteraurantiacibacter. The sequence goes on from CAJXJR010000001.1 coordinate 212,091, forward strand.
CGCCGGTTTCGTGCCCGCAATGGTGACAGGCAAGCCGTTTCGACAGGCGATGCTCTACCAGCCAGGCGCTGCAATTGGGGCACTGGAAGCGAAAGCCGCAATGGCGGCACAGCGTCAGCGGGGCATAGCCGCGGCGATTCAGGAACAGCAGCGATTGCTCGCCCTTTTCCAGCCGGTCGAACAGCGCACGGCGCAGCGGCGGGGCGATCCATGCGCCGGCGCCGGGCTTTTCCTCGGTCAGGTCGACAAGGTGGATATCGGGCAATTGCGCGCCGCCGAAACGGCTGGGTAGGACCAGTTTCTCGTAAATGCCGCTGTCCGCCATGAAAAGGCTTTCCAGCGCCGGCGTGGCGCTGGCGAGGATAACGGGAAGCTTCTCGAACCGAGCGCGCATCACCGCCACGTCGCGGGCGTTGTAGCGCACGCCGTCGTCCTGCTTGAAACTGATCTCGTGCGCCTCGTCCACCACGATCAGGCCCAGGTTGGCATAGGGCAGGAACAGGGCAGAGCGCGCGCCGACGATCACCTGGGCCTCGCCGCTGGCGATCGCGCGCCAGGCGCGGCGACGCTCGGTGCTTTTCAGCGAGGAGTGCCAGACGATCGGAGCGGCACCGAAACGGGCCTCGAAGCGACCGAGGAAGGCCTCGGTCAGCGCGATCTCGGGCAGCATGACGAGGACTTGCCGACCTTCCTCGATCGCCGTGCCGATGGCTTCGAAATATGTCTCGGTCTTGCCGGAGCCGGTTACGCCGTCGAGCAGGATGGGCGCAAATTCGCGCGCCTTCACCGCTTCCATCAGGCGGTTTGCGACTTCGCGCTGGTCGTCCGACAGCTCGGGCAGGTGATGTTCCGCATGGGCGCGGGGGTAAGGGCGGTCGACGTCCACTTCCACCGGTTCCAGCACGCCCTGGTTCACCAGGCCGCGCAGCACCCCTTCGGAGACGCCGGACAGGCCCGACAGTTCGCGGATCGTCGCCTGTTCGCCCTCCAGCGCCTCTATCGCCTGCTGGCGTTGCGGGGTCATTCGTTCTGGCGTGCCGCCGGTCAGGCGGTATTCGGTCATAGTGGCCGGCCCACGCAGCGCGCCGCCGCTGGCGATCACCATGCGCGCCACCGCGGCCATGGGAGCGACGTAGTAGTCCGCCGTCCATTCGATCAGCCGCCGCAGCTCCGCCCTGATCGGCGGCACGTCAAGCACGCCCAGCAGCGGGCGCAGCTTCGATTCGGGCACCGGGTTGGTGGGCAGGCGTTCCTCTTCCCACACGATTCCAATCACCTGTCGCGGCCCCAGCGGGGCGACCACCACGCTGCCGTGTTCCACCGCCATGCCTTCGGGCACCCGGTAGTCGAGCGGGCCGAGGGCGGCGTTCATCACAAGCAGGCGGGCGCGTTTTGCAGGCATTGCCAGCCATATGCGACGGGCCTAAGCCTGTCGGCAAGGACAGGAGACGCCTTATGACCGAATTCGCATCATCGCAGGCCAGCCGCCGCCGTTTTCTTGCCGGCATGGGCGCGAGCGCCAGCCTTCTTGCCTTCCCTGCCTGCCAGAGCATGGGCGGCTGGAGCCTGGTCGATGCGATCCGGCGGCTGCTGTTCTTGTCCAGCGAACGCGCCTTTGCCCGCCTGACCGCGCCCGGCGGTTTCTGGGACGAGCAGGTGGCGGCATTGGGCCTGCCCGAACTGATCGGATCGCGCGGGGGCGTGGTGGCCGGTATTCTCACCTCCAGCCTGTTCAAGAGCCGGCTGGAAGGCGCCTTTGCCGATATCGCGCTGGAAGGGGCGGAACGCGCCGCGCCCATCGTCGCCGATGCCGTGCGCGTGATCGGGATCGAGAACGCGGTGGCGCTGGTAAACGGCGGACCCACGGCGGCGACCGGCTTCCTGCGGCAGGACATGGGACAGACACTGGTGGAAGCCATGGTGCCCGAACTGGGCACGGCGATGCGCGTGGCGAGCGAGCCGCTGGTGGCGGAATTGCTGGCGGGCCTGACCGGCATCGACGTGGCGGGCGTCTCTCGCAACGTGGCGGGCCGGGTGGACGCTGCCATCTGGCGCGAGATGGGCGTGGAGGAAGCCGTGATCCGCGCCAATCCGCGCGAAACCGACGATCCGCTGCTGATCGGCGTGTTCGGGGCGGGCAGCCTGCTCTAAAGACCCCTTGTGCCGCGCGCCTGAACCGCTAGGCAGCGGCGCAAAGGTAATCCATGGCTGACGAATCCCCCCTCGACCAATTCAAGACCGTGCTGACCGGTGCCGCGCGTGCCATTGCGCGTGACCACGAGGCGGAGATCGGCTGGACCGCCGACCAGCCGGTGACGCAGGGCAAGATGGCGCGCGTGCCCATGCCGGGGCGCGACATCACGGCAGAGCAGGCCCGCGAGGCGCGCGGCTTTGCCGACAGTTTCGCGCTGCGCCTGCGCCATCACAACGGCGCCCTGCATGCGAAGATGCGGCCCGACGATCCCGCTGCCGGCGCTTGCTACGACGCGATCGAGCGGGCCCGCTACGAAGCCATCGGCGAAAGCGAATATTCGGGCATGCGCACCAATATGGAGGCGATGCAGGACCGCCGCCTGGCGGGCGACCCCATCACCAGCGCCGAAAGCGCCGACGACGTGCCGCTGCATACCGCGCTGGGCCTGATGCTGCGCGAACAGCTGACCGGCCAGCCGATCCCCGAAGCCGCGCGCGAGGGCGTGGAAATGGTGCGCGAATTCGTGGAAAGCCGCACCGGCGACGATTTCGAGCAACTATCCGAAGTGCTGCATGACCAGTCCGCCTTCCAGAAACTGGGCCTCGACATGCTGCGCCACCTCGACATGGTGCCGATGGAGCCGGACGACGGCTTCGACGATGACGACCAGTCCGAAGACGGGCAGGACGAAACGCAGGACGACAGCCAGGACGAGGACGGCGCCGACCAGTCCGACCAGCCGGAAACCCGCGCCGAAGGGGCCGAGGGCGAGGAAGGCGAAGGCGAGGAAGGCGAGCAGACCCCCGGCGAAGACGAATTGCAGGAAGGCGATCCCGGCGAAGACGGCGAGGAAATGCAGCTGCCCCAGCGCAAGAACGCGCCGTGGCAGGACATTCCCAATACCTTCGACTACAAGGCCTATACTGACAGTTTCGACGAAGTGGTGGAAGCCACCGACCTGTGCGATTTCGAGGAACTCGATCGCCTGCGCGCTTACCTCGACAGCCAGCTGGCGGGGCTTGCGGGCGTCGTCACCCGGCTCGCCAACCGCCTGCAACGCCGCCTGATGGCGCAGCAGAACCGCAGCTGGGATTTCGACCAGGAAGAAGGCCTGCTGGATGCCGCGCGGCTGGCCCGCGTGATCGTCAGCCCCGGTTCCTCGCTCAGCTACAAGCAGGAGCAGGAGCAGGACTTCAAGGACACCGTCGTCACCCTGCTGATCGACAATTCCGGCTCCATGCGCGGACGGCCGATCTCCATCGCCGCGATCAGCGCCGATATCCTTGCCCGCACGCTGGAACGCTGCGGGGTGAAGGTGGAAATCCTGGGCTTCACCACCCGCGCGTGGAAGGGCGGGCAGTCACGCGAGAAGTGGCTGGCCGACGGCCGCCCGGACAACCCCGGCCGCCTGAACGACTTGCGCCACATCATCTACAAGAAGGCCGACGAACCCATGCGCCGCGCGCGCCGTTCGCTGGGCCTGATGATGCGCGAGGGCCTGTTGAAGGAAAACATCGACGGCGAGGCGCTGCTGTGGGCGCACGAACGCCTGCTGGCCCGCCCCGAAGACCGCCGCATCCTGATGGTGATTTCCGACGGCGCGCCGGTGGACGATTCCACGCTGTCCGTAAACTCGGCAGGCTACCTGGAGGCGCACCTGCGCAAGGTGATCGAGTGGATCGAGAAGGTTTCCCCGGTGCAACTGGTCGCCATCGGCATCGGCCATGATGTGACGCGGTATTACAAGAAGGCCGTGACGATCATGGATGCCGAGCAACTGGGCGGCACGATTATCGAGCAGCTGGCTGACTTGTTCGAGATCGAGTGATGGAAACTGTTACGCTTTGGCGGCCAACGGGGCCTGAAGAACTCAAGCTGGTCGAAGACAGCGACTGGAAGGCATGGCCTCCGCGCCTGCCCGAGCAACCGATTTTCTATCCGGTGACCACCGAGGAATATGCTGTGAAGATTGCGCGCGACTGGAACGTGCCGAGCAGCGGGGTGCGCTACGTGACGCGCTTCGAGGTCCGCAAGGACTTCCTCGATCAATACGAACGTCAACTTGCTGGCGGCAAGGCGCACGAGGAATACTGGATTCCAGCCGAAGACCTCGACGCGTTCAACGCTGCGATTGTCGGCAAGATTGAAGTCGTGCGGACGTTCCCCGAAGAGTGAAAAAACTCCTCGCCCTCCTTGCTGTCGTCGCCCTGATCGTCGGCGGCTGGTATTTCGCCTCGCCTTGGCTCGCGATGAAGGGCCTTGCCGATGCAGCCCAAGCGAACGACAGTGCCGAACTGGAAGCGCGCGTCGATTTTCCCGCCCTGCGTGCTTCTGCCAGCGACCAGATTTCCGAAGCCACGCGGCGGCGCGAGGGGCAGGGCGTGCTGGGCGAACTCGGCGGCGCGCTGGCAGAACGGGTGGGCCGCGCGGCGATCGACCGGGCGCTGACGCCGGACATGGTCGGCAACCTTGTCGTCACCGGCAGCTTTGCCGCCGGGCTGCTGCCCGAACGGCTGCGCGGGCAGGAGATCGAGTGGGATGTCGAGCGCGAGGGCCTGGACCATTTCCGTGCCGCGGGCACGTTCGAGGACGGCACGGACGGCCCGATCCTGCTGTTCGCGCGCCACGGCCTGGGCTGGAAGCTGACCGGGTTCGAGCTTCCCTGAGGCGAGTGTCCTACAGCGCGGGCCTGCGCCCAGGATGCCCGCATGCGTGAAATCCGACCGCTGTTGCCTGCCTTCACAGGTGGCCAATCGGAGGCGGAGCTTTTGCCTTCAGGACAGTGCTCCATGTGCTCCACATTAGCGCGAGCACGCTTGTCCCCCGCGCGCACCCGCTCTAAGCGCATGGCCGAAATGACAGACCTTCAGCTTTTCAACTCGCTCACCCGCAAGCTAGAGACGTTCGAGCCCGTCCACCCCGGTGAGGCGCGCGTCTACACCTGCGGGCCGACGGTCTATAACTACCCGCATATCGGCAACATGCGTGCCTATGTCTTTGCCGACGTGCTGGGCCGCACGCTGAGCTGGAAGGGCTACACGCTCACCCACGTCATCAACATCACCGATGTCGGCCACCTGACCGACGATGCCGACGCGGGTGAGGACAAGATGGAGAAGATGGCTGCAGAAAAGGCGCAGTCGATCTGGGATATCGCGAAGCACTATACCGAAGCCTACTGGGCCGACGTGAAGGCGCTGAACATTCGCGGGCCGATGAAGAACGGCAAGCCCGATGCGTCGAACTGGTCGATCGCCACCGACTACATCGACGACATGCTCGATTTCGCGAAGAGCATCGCCCCCGATCATTGCTACGAACTCGATAGCGGGCTCTACTTCGATGTCTCCACCGTTCAGGATTACGGCAAGCTGGCGCGCGCAGTCACCGAGGAAGGGGAAGGACGGATCGACACCGTCGAAGGCAAGCGCAACGCCGCCGATTTCGCCATCTGGCGCAAGACTCCGCCGGGCGAGACTCGGCAGATGGAATGGGACAGCCCGTGGGGCCGTGGCGCCCCCGGCTGGCACCTCGAATGCTCTGTCATGGGCGAAAAGCTGCTGGGCTTCCCCTTCGATATCCACACCGGCGGGATCGATCACCGCGAAATCCACCACCCCAACGAAATCGCGCAGAACCAGGCCTTCTGCCACTGCGGCGGCTTGTCGGAAGCGACCAACAGCGGCGCGAAGGTGTGGATGCACAACAACTTCCTGGTCGAGCGCAGTGGCAAGATGAGCAAGAGCGCGGGCGAGTTCCTGCGGCTGCAACTGCTGATCGACAAGGGCTATCACCCGCTGGCCTATCGCATGATGTGCCTGCAGGCCCATTACCGCAGCGAGCTGGAATTCAGCTGGGAAGGGCTGGGTGCGGCGCTGACCCGGCTGAAGCGCATGGTGATGCAGGCAGAGCGGTTGAAGGATGCCGCGGCGAGCACGCCCGAGCATCCCAAGTTTGCCCCGCTGCTGGCCAGGTTCGACGAGGCGATCAGCGACGACCTGAACACCGCCGTGGCGCTGACCGCGCTGGAAGATGCGCTGGCGGTGAAGAAGGTGGACGCCGGGATCAAGCGCGCCGTGGTGGAGACGATGGATGCCGTGCTTGGCCTTGGCCTGATGGATCTGTCGCGCACGGACCTGCGTATCCGCCCGAAGGACGCCGAAATTACCGAAGCCGAGATCGAAGAAGCGCTGGCCCGCCGCAAGGCCGCGCGGGCGGAGAAGGACTTTGCCAGCTCCGACGCCTTGCGCGATGAACTCGCGGCGAAGGGGGTGGACGTGATGGACGGCGATCCGCTGGGCTGGGAGTGGGCGCTGGAGGCAAGGCGATGATCCGCGCTGTCCTTCCCGCCTGGGCGCGCGATGGCATCGAAGCCCGCTTGCCGCACTGGATCGACGCCGCGTGGTGGAACGACGAAGCCGAACTGATCGAGCTTGCGCCCGATGCGCAGATCGGCTGGTTCGACATGCACATAAAGCCGCCTGCGCTGGAGGCGATCAGCAAGGCGCGCGATTTGCAATGGCTTTCCAGCGCCTATGCCGGGGTCGACTGGATGCCGCTGGGAGACCTCAAGGCGCGCGGCGTGGTGCTGTCGTGCGGGGCCGGGCTGGCGGCGAACCAGGTGGCGGAATTCGCGGTGATGTCCATGCTCGCCGCCGCGCGCGGCTATCGCGAGATCGTTCGCGCGCAAGACAGGCACGAATGGCTCGGCTGGCCGCCCTCGATGCGCGAGATGGCAGGCAGCCGCGCGCTGATCCTTGGCTATGGCTCCATCGGGCAGGCGATTGCGCGCATGCTGGGCGGGTTCAACGTCGACTGCGTGCCGGTGCGAAGCAAGCCGGGGGAGGGCGTGCTGAGTCCGGACGAATGGCGCGCACAGCTGGGTACCTTCGACTGGGTGATCCTGTCGTTGCCGCATACGCCCGAGACGGCGGGCATGTTCGGCGCAGCGGAATTCGCAGGCATGAAGGACGATGCCTTCTTCGTGAACTATGGCCGCGCCGAAGTGGTGGACCAGCATGCGCTGGTGGACGTGCTGGAGCGCGAGGCGATCGGCGGGGCGATCCTCGACCTGACCGAGCCCGAACCGCTGCCTGCGGACCACAAGCTGTGGACCCTGGAGAACGCCCACATCACCATGCACCTCTCCGGCATTCCCAACGAAGCCAGCCGCGCACGTGCTGCCCAGCGTTTCCTCGACAATTGCGAGCGTTTCCGCACCGGCCAGCCGCTGGAAGGCCAGGTCGACCTGGTGCGGGGCTATTGAGAACAGATATTAGGAACTGACAGGCTGCGGGCAGTCTGTTACGCCTTGGACGGTAAGGCCGCCCAAGCGGTCGGCGGGTCGCAGATTCTGGCTTACGCAGGCGCTCAGGGGGGCGTCATGCTGCAATGGGGGGAATTGCGACCGTGTCCGATACCAAGAAAGCGTCCGACCTTTTCATCGAGTGCCTGGAGGAAGAAGGCGTCGAATATATCTTCGGCGTGCCGGGGGAAGAAAACCTCGATTTCCTCGAAAGCCTTTCGGATTCCAAGAAGATCAAGCTGATCCTAACCCGCCACGAACAGGGCGCGGGTTTCATGGCGGCGACTTACGGTCGCCACACCGGAAAGACCGGCGTCTGCGTCGCCACACTGGGGCCGGGGGCGACCAACTTCGTCACCGCGGGCGCCTATGCCCAGCTGGGCGGCATGCCGATGATGATGATTACCGGGCAGAAGCCGATCAAGAAATCGAAGCAGGGCCGCTTCCAGATCCTCGACGTGGTCGACATGATGGGCCCGATCACCAAGTACGCGCACCAGCTGGCCAGTGCCGACAACATCCCCAGCCGCATCCGTGAAGCCTTCCGCCTGGCGGAAGAGGAAAAGCCGGGCGCGGTGCACCTGGAATTTCCCGAGGATATCGCCGAGGAACAGACCGACAGCCGCCCGATCGCCGCATCGGTGGCGCGCCGTCCCTCTGCCGAGCCAAAGGCCGTGCGGCTTGCGGTGGAGGCGCTTGAGCAGGCCAAATGCCCGGTGCTGGTGATCGGCGCAGGCGCCAACCGCAAGATGACCGGGCGCATGCTGCACCAGTTCATCGAGAAAACCGGTATCCCCTTCGTCACCACCCAGATGGGCAAGGGCGTGATAGACGAACGCCACCCGCTGTTCCTGGGTTGTGCGGCGCTGTCTGCCGGAGACTTCGTGCACCGCGCGATCGAGGATTCCGATTGCATCGTGAACATCGGGCACGACGTGATCGAGAAGCCGCCGTTCTTCATGCAGCCCAACGGCCCCACGGTGATCCACGTTTCCACCAAGACGGCGGAAGTGGACCCCGTCTACTTCCCGCAGATCGAGGTAATCGGCGACATCGCCAATGCCATCTGGCAGATCAAGGAAGACGTGGTGCCGCAGGGCAAGTGGAACTTCGACCACATGCTGGCCTACCGCACCGCAGAGGTGGAGCACACAACGCCGCTGGCACAGGACGAACGCTTCCCCATCTTCCCGCCGCACCTGGTGCAGAAGGTGCGCGATGCCATGCCCGAGGATGGCATCATCTGCCTGGACAACGGCGTATACAAGATCTGGTTCGCGCGCAATTACACCGCCTACCTGCCCAACACCGTACTGCTGGACAACGCACTGGCCACCATGGGCGCGGGGCTTCCCAGCGCGATGATGAGCGCCATGCTCTATCCGGGGCGCAAGGTGATGGCGATCTGCGGCGATGGCGGGTTCATGATGAACAGCCAGGAGATGGAAACCGCCGTACGCCTGGGCCTGAACATGACCGTGCTGATCCTGCGCGACGACGCCTATGGCATGATCCGCTGGAAGCAGGCGAACATGGGTTTCAAGGACTGGGGCCTGACTTACGGCAACCCCGATTTCGTGGCCTATGCCGAAAGTTACGGCGCGAAAGGCCACCGCGTGGAAAGTGCCGATCACCTGAAGGAAGTGCTCGACCACTGCCTTTCGACCGACGGCGTGCACCTGATCGATTGCCCGGTGGATTACAGCGAGAACGACCAGATCCTGAACGTCGACATCAAGGAACTGAGCAAGAAGCTTTGAGTCGAACCTTCAGGAGGTCCGAATGCCCGAATTGAAAGACGTCTATCCACTCTACCTCAACAACAAGGCGGCGCAGCCCAATACCGATCTCGAGGTGACCGACAAGTACACCGGCGAAGTCGCGTTCCGCACTGCGCTCGCGACGCCCGACATCATCGACGAGGCCATCGCCGGTAATGTCCGCGCGACGGAGCCGATGGCGAAGATGGCGAGTTACGAGCGGCAGGACGTGCTGATGCATTGCGTCAAGCGCTTCCGCGAGCGGTACGACGAGCTCGCCTATTCGCTGTGTGTTGAGGCGGGCAAGCCGATCAAGGATGCCGAGGGCGAAGTCGACCGGCTGATCGACACCTTCAAGATCGCTGCCGAGGAAGCCACGCGCAATTACGGCGAGGTGCAGCCGCTGGATATCTCGGCACGCGCCAAGGGCTATATGGGCATGTGGAAGCGCGTGCCGATCGGGCCGTGCAGCTTCATCAGCCCGTTCAACTTCCCGCTGAACCTGGCCGCGCACAAGATCGCACCGGCGATTGCCGTGGGCTGTCCCTTCGTCATCAAGCCTGCCAGCAAGACGCCGCTGGGCACGATCATCATGGGCGAGGTTCTGTCCGAGTGCGACATTCTGCCCGAAGGCGCCTTCTCCGTGCTGCCCGCCAGCCGCGACGGGGCGGACCTGTTCACGGTCGACGAGCGCCTGAAGCTTATCAGCTTCACCGGATCGCCGGGCGTAGGCTGGGACCTGAAGGCCAAGGCGGGCAAGAAGCCGGTGGTGCTGGAACTGGGCGGCAATGCGGCGGTGATCGTCGACAAGGATGCCGACCTTGACCACGCGCTGGAACGCATCATCTTCGGTGCCTTCTACCAGAGCGGCCAGAGCTGCATCGGCGTGCAGCGCATCATCATCCACGAGGATATCTACGATACCTTCAAGGACATGCTGGTGAAAAAGACCGCCAGCCTGGTGGCGGGTGACCCGAAGGACCGCAACACCTTCATCGGCCCGATGATTTCCGACAAGGAAGCCGGACGCCTGAAAGGCTGGATCGATGATGCCGTGGCGGCAGGCGCTACGCTGCTGTGTGGCGGCGAGCTGACCAACGGTAACATGCTGGAGGCCACGCTGCTGGAAAACGTGCCGCGAGATTGCGACGCGGTGACGGAGGAAGCCTTCGGCCCGCTCGCCAACCTCAGCAAGTTTTCGGACTTCTACGAGGCGCTGGACCAGGTGAACGACAGCAAGTTCGGCCTGCAAGCGGGCATTTTTACTCGCGACCTGCACCAGGTACTGGACGCATGGGATACGCTGGACGTTGGCGGCGTGGTGGTGAACGACGTTTCCAGCTACCGCGTTGACAACATGCCCTATGGCGGGGTGAAGGATTCCGGCCTCGGCCGCGAAGGCATCAAGTTCGCCATGGAGGACATGACCGAGATCCGGAACCTGGTGATCCGGCGGATCTAGCCCTCTTCCAGCAGCAGTATCTCGCAGGTCACCGCCAGCCTTGGCGGCCGCGCGGTGCTGCTTGCCTCCACGATGGTAGCATCGGCGACCAACTGACCGCGGATGGTAAATTCGTGTTCGGGCAGGACGGCGATCAGGTCCTCGCCGGCCTGAACCGCTGCCTCGCCTTCGAAGACCATTTCCACACGGTGGCGCGCCCCGGCAAAGGTGATGCTGGCCCAGCTCTTTTCCGAATGGCTGGCAATACGGCCCTTGCCATCGGCCAGCGCCAGCAGCGCATCGGCCAGCAGTTCGCGCGGGCCGCGCCGCGTGCGGCGTTTTGCCGGGGGAGGGACGATGGGATCAGTATGCACCGGTGGCCTCCCGATATTCGTTCATGAAATGTTCCACCCGTTTTTCGGTAGAAGCCCGTGGCGTGCGTCCGTTGCGCAGGTCGAGCACGAATCGCGGATCGCGAGTCGCGAGGCGGCCGAACTTGGTGGGTGGCATGCGCGTGTGGCGCAGGAATACTTCGATCTTGCGGATGAGCATGGTGCAAACCCCTCTTCCAATTTCCCTAGTCAGGCGAGCCACTTATGCGACTCGCTGGGCAACATGTTGCCGGGCAAATCCTACTTGTCTAGGAAAAATACTTCGTGTAGGAGGTTTTTGCGTAACAACGTAGGAAGTTCCGGATGGACCCGCGCGAGAAACTGGCAGAACTGGCAAAGGCGCGGGGCACCAGCCTCGCCTCGCTTTCGCGCATGCTCTCACGCAACCCTACGTATCTTCAGCAATATATCACCAAGGGGAGCCCCAAGAAGCTGGAGGAGGAGGACCGCCGGGTCCTGGCCCAGTTCCTGGGAGTGGATGAAGAGTACCTGGGTGGTCCCAAGGACAATTCGTTTCGCGGTCGCGACGATGGCGGCTGGGTGGAGGTGCCCCGGCTGGATGTCGATGCGTCTGCCGGTCCCGGTGCCGCCGGCGCGCAGGAAAAGGTCTTCGACGCCTTCCGGTTCTCGCGTCGCTGGCTGACCGAACAGGGCCTGGACGGCGGCAATCTCTCCGCCATCCGGGTGGTTGGTGATTCGATGGAACCGCTGCTGCGCGAAGGCGACGAGGTGCTGGTCGATTGCCGCGAACAGCCCTTCCGCGACGGTGTCCACGTGGTGCGTCTGGACGAACTGCTGCTGGTAAAGCGGGTCGCCAGCAAGGGCGGCGGACGCTATTCGCTGCTCAGCCAGAACCTTGCCTATCCGCCGATCGACGTGGGCGCAAAGGACTTCGACATTATCGGTCGCGTGGTGTGGAAGAGCGGGCGGGTCTAGCCGTTCCCGGATTCCAGTTGCAGCCAAAGACCGCGTTCCGGGCCGAAAAGCTGTGGCCAACGGGTCGACCGATCTCTAGGTTTTCTCCGGGGAGGAAGCCTGAAAATGCATGAAAAGAATACATTTCGTTTCGATCTGCGGCTGATGAAGGATGCCGAAAGGATCGCCAGATCCACGATGATCCTCATCCTGCTCACCGCCGGGACCAGCAAGTTCTTCAGCGGGGGTGGATTCCAGCAATACTATACCGGCCTCTTCGCGGCTGAGACATTGCGCATCACCCTGCCGTCGATTTTCGTCGAGCTCTATCTCTCGGTTGTACCCTTCATAGAGATCGGTCTGGGGCTGGCGCTGATAAGCAATCGCTACAAGGGCTATACCGTCTATGGCTGGTTCGCCTTCATGCTCAGCTTGCTGTTCGGCCATTACATTCTCGAAGAATGGTCGAGTGTGAACCAGATGCTCGATTACATCTTCCTTGGCCTGATTTGCCTTGTGCTGCCTGCACATGCTTCGTGGTTCCGAAGAGACCCTGCCTAGGCCTGCGCCCGGACACGGCAAACCTGCTTATCCGGATTGCACCAGCTTCAGCTTGAAGCCGGTATGCGTCGGCTGGAATCCCAGCCGTTCGTAAAACCTGTGCGCCGCTTCGCGTTGCCTGTCGCTGGTGAGTTGCACCACGCCGCAGCCCTTTTCCCGGCAACGCGCTACCGCCCAGCGCATCATCGCCTCGCCGATGCCTTGTCCACGCAGGTGCTCCACCACGCGTACGCTTTCGATCTGGCCGCGCCAGGCGCCCTGCCGCGATACGCCGGGAATGAAGCTGAGCTGGAAACTGCCGACCGGCTCTCCGTCGCGTTCAACCACCAGCAGGCGGTGACAAGGATCGGCGGTGATGGCGTCCAGCGCCTCGCGCTGTTCGTCGGCCATGCCCGGCCGCACGGGATCGCGCGCGGCGGCCACGGCGTCGGCATCGCCCAGCGCAGCGATGAAGGGCAGGTCTTCCGGGGTGGCGTCGCGATAGGTGAGGGTGCTCATGGGCGTTCTCTAGGCTTGCAAGCCGCGCGCGTCACCGCCAGTTAGCGAAGCATGCAAGAAGCCCCGATCCGCGCCGCCATCATCCCTGTCACCCCGTTCCAGCAGAACTGTTCGCTGGTGTGGTGCAGCAAGACCATGCGCGGGGTGCTGGTCGATCCGGGCGGGGACCTCGACAAGCTGAAGGATGCCGTCGCCAAGGCGGGTGTCACGCTGGAGAAGATCCTGCTCACCCACGGCCATGCCGATCACTGCGGGCAGGCGGGCATGCTGGCCAAGGAACTGAACCTGCCGATCGAAGGCCCGCACGAGGATGACCGTTTCTGGATCAGCCGGCTGGAGGACGATGGCCCGCGGTTCCAGATGAAATGCGAGATATTCGAACCCGACAGGTGGCTGAACGATGGCGATACCGTAAGCTTTGGCGAGGTGGAGATGGAAGTCCTCCATTGCCCGGGCCACACGCCCGGCCACGTTGTCTTCTTCCACCGTCCCACCGGTTTCGCCTTTGTCGGCGACGTGCTGTTCCAGGGCTCCATCGGGCGCACCGATTTCCCCATGGGCAACCACCAGGACCTGCTCGATGCGATCACGCAGAAGCTGTGGCCGCTGGGCGATAATGTCACCTTCGTGCCCGGCCACGGCCCTACCAGCACATTCGGGCAGGAACGTCAGACCAATCCTTACGTCTCCGACGCCGCGATGGCGCGTTCGGGCAGCTAGACCAGCCGCAAGGCCACCAGCACTGCCCACACGCTCCAGAACAGCAGCAGGACGAAGGTTGCGCCGATGCCGATCTGGCGCGTCTTTGCCGGATGATCCGCCTGCATGCCCAACGGATGCAGCACGCGCGCCACGAAGTAGGCGAGGGCGGAAAGGCCCAGCAGCCAGCCATCCTGGCCGGAAAGGTCCAGCAACAGGATCAGCAGCAGGGCAAACGGCGTGTATTCCACGAAATTGGCCTGGGCCCGCATGTGTCTTTGCAGCGGGATATGGCCCCCATCCCCGTGCAGCACTTTTCCGTCGATCCGCGCCTTGCCACAGCGCAGTGCAAGCCACAGGTTGACGAGCGCTGCCGCTGCCACGCTGAACAGGCTGATATGCAGGTCTGCCATTGATAGTTCTCCCCGGTGGTCCCATCTTCTCGCTAGAGATGGGTAGGTGTGCTTGCAACTGGCCGAGAAATCGCTATAGCGCGCGCCTTCGCCGCATCCTTGGATGGCTTTTCCGGCGCGCTTGCGCAGCGGACAGGCTTGCCCTAGGGCGGCTCCGACGCAGTTTTTGAACGAATTCAAGGAACAGGTGCCGAGATGGCTGTCCCTAAAAGAAAAGTATCGCCGCATCGCCGGGGCAATCGCCGCGCGCACGATTCGCTGAAGGTCGAAGCCTTTCACGAATGCTCCAACTGCGGCGAGCTGAAGCGCCCGCACATGCTCTGCAACGCCTGTGGCCACTACAACGGCCGCCAGGTTGTCGAGCCCAAGGGTCTGTAAAGTCCAAACCGGACCAAGGAGGTCGCGCGCATGAGCCTGCCCCGTATCGCGGTTGATGCGATGGGCGGGGATCATGGCGTGCGCGTCATGGTGTCCGGCGCTGCCCTTGCGCGGCGCCGGCACGACAAGTTCAGCTTCCTGCTGGTGGGTGACGAAACGCGGATCAAGGCCGCGCTCGACGATCACCCGGGCATGCGCGAAGCAAGCGAGATCCTGCATTGCGACGACGTGGTATCGGGCGACGAGAAGCCCAGCCGCGCCATTCGTCGTGCGAAAACCACCAGCATGGGCCTGGCCATCCAGGCGGTGAAGGACGGGCATTGCGGCGCCGCCGTCAGCGCGGGCAACACCGGTGCGCTGATGGCGATGAGCAAGCTGGCGCTGCGCACAATGCCGGGGATCGACCGGCCCGCGCTGGCCGCGTTGATGCCGACGCTGGAAGACCACGATGTCATCATGCTGGACCTGGGCGCCAACACCGATTGCGACGCCCGCAACCTGGTGCAGTTCGCCATCATGGGTGCAGCCTATTCGCGCATCGTGAACGAAGGGCGCACCCCGCGCGTGCGCCTGCTGAATATCGGCACGGAAAGCATCAAGGGCACCGACGACCTGCACAAGGCAGCCCAGTTGCTGCGCGATGCAAAGGACCTCGATATGCTGTTCGACGGCTATGTCGAGGCTGACAAGATCAACCGCGGCGAAGTGGACGTGGTGGTGACCGATGGCTTCTCCGGCAATATCGCGCTGAAGGCGATCGAGGGATCGGCCCGCTTCGTGACCGACCTGCTGAAGAGCGCCTTTACCAGCTCGCTGCGGTCGAAGATCGGCTTTCTCGTCTCGCGCCCGGCCACGGAACTGCTGCGCCACCACCTGGATCCGAACAACCACAATGGTGGGGTCTTCCTGGGCCTGAACGGCGTGATCGTGAAGTCGCACGGAAGCGCCAATGCGCAAGGCGTGGCCAATGCCGTGGCAGTGACTGCACGCCTGCTGGAGGATGACTTGACCGACCGTATTTCCGCCGACCTGGCGAAGATGGGCGAAGACGCCCTGCGCGAGAGCGGCAATGGCGGATCGTCCGCCGGGCAGATGGACGAGGCATGATCCGCTCCGTCCTGATTGGAACCGGCTCTGCGCTGCCCAGCGACTGTGTCAGCAACGATGAGCTGGCAAAGCGCGTCGATACCAGCGACGAATGGATTCGCGAACGTACGGGCATCACCCAGCGCTATATCGCCGCAGAGGGCGAGACGACGGGCACGCTGGCCACGGCTGCAGCACAGGCGGCGCTGGACGATGCGGGCCTTTCCATCGCCGATATCGACCTGATCGTGCTGGCCACCGCCACGCCCGACAACACCTTCCCTGCCACCGCCACCAAGGTGCAGCACCAGCTGGGCGGGAAGGATTTTCCCGCCTTCGACGTGGCCGCCGTCTGCTCGGGCTTCCTCTATGCGCTCAGCACGGCTGACGCCATGCTGCGTACCGGCATGGCCACGCGTGCCATCGTGATCGGGGCAGAAACCTTCAGCCGCATCCTCGACTGGGAAGACCGCACCACTTGCGTGCTGTTCGGCGATGGCGCGGGCGCCTTCGTGATCGAGGCGCAGGACGTTGCTGCGGACGGGCCCGGCATCATCGCCAGCCGCCTGCATGCCGATGGCGAGCATGGCGACATGCTCTACGTCGATGGTGGGCCCTCCACCACGGGCGAAGTGGGCAAGGTACGCATGAAGGGCCGCGAGGTCTTCCGCCATGCCGTGACCAACCTTTCCAGCGTGCTGGGCGAGGTGTTGGCCGAAGCCGGATGCCAGCCGGGCGATATCGACTGGGTGGTACCGCACCAGGCCAATTTCCGCATCCTCGATGCCACCGCGCGCAAGCTGGGCCTGCCGATGGACAAGGTGGTGGTGACGGTTGACCGGCACGCCAACACTTCCGCTGCCTCCGTGCCGTTGGCTTTCGATGTCGCGAAGAAGGACGGCCGCATCCAGAAGGGCGACCTGGTGATGCTGGAAGCCATGGGCGGTGGCTTCACCTGGGGCGCCAGCCTGCTGCGCGCGTAGGATTTTTCCCCCACGGCACCGCACCCGACCTTGCGTTGTCGAGCAATTTCCTACATACGCATAAATGGGTCGTCAGCATTGAAGGAGTAGGAGCGCATGAACGTAATGCGATCCGTGGGTACGTTGACACGTGCCGACCTGGCCGAGACGATCAACCACAAGATGGGTTTTTCCCGGGCCGAAAGCCTCGACATGGTCGAGGCGATCCTCGCCAAGATGTGCGATGCTATGGCCGATGGGGAGAACGTGAAGATCTCCGGCTTCGGCAGTTTCGTACTGCGTGACAAGAAAGAACGTATCGGCCGCAACCCGAAGACGGGTGTCGAAGTTCCGATTACGCCGCGCCGGGTGATGACTTTCCGCGCCAGCCAGAAACTCAAAGAGCGCATCGCGCAGGGCTGATGGCCATGGAGCTTCCCTGGATGGCGCGCTTTGACGACGGCAAGGCGCCTGATGCCATGCGCACGATTGGCGAGGTTTCTGCAGCTTTCGGCATCAAGCCGCACGTGCTGCGATACTGGGAGCAGCAGTTCGCCATGTTGCAACCGCTCAAGCGCAGCGGCGGTCGTCGCCTCTACCGGCCGGAGGACATCGCGCTGGTCGAGCAGATCGACAAGCTGGTGAACCGGCAAGGCTATACGCTGAAGGGCGCGAACAAGGCGCTGTTGAAAGGCGATGTCGATTTCGCTGCCGAACTTGGCGCAGGGCGCACGCGCAATGCCGCCGAAAGCGGGAACAAGGACGATTCCATCGCCCAGATCGTAGCGCGGCTGCAATCGGTTCGTCATCGCCTTGCCGGCGCACTTGCCGACTAGAATTGCTTGAAGTCAGAAGGTTGTGCCGATCCTGCGGGATCAGCCGACGCTTTGCGGACCCAGTTCCGGGTCGAGATCGCGCGGACGTGCGAAATGCACCAGCTTGCCGCATCCGGTGGCGAGATCGGCCCAGTGGTCGATATCCAGTTCCAGCACGGCAAAGGCCGCGGTCGGATACTTCTGCAATACCTCGTTGAACAGGTCGTTCTCCGCCTCGGGGGCGACCAGGTCCAGCGCCAGTTCCTGCAGGCCGGGATTGTGCGCCATCAGCAGCACCGCATCGGCGCTGTCGTGGCAGGCTGACAGCAGCTGGATCAGCGTGGGACTGTCGGCAAGGTAGGCTTGTTCCTCGAACTGCACCGGAATATCCAGGCCGCTCGCCTCGAAGGTGCGCTTCACCCGCTCCGCCGGGCTTGCCACAACCAGATCCCAAGCGCCGCCCTGCCGGCGGATATGTTCGCCCATCAACGCTGCGCCCTTGCGCCCGCGCGCGTTCAGCCCGCGGTCGAAATCGCGCAGGCTCATGTCGTCCCAGTCGGACTTGGCATGGCGCAGCAGGCCCAGGCGTTTCACTTGCGCGCGTCCTCTTCGAATGTGGCGTCGTGGCAGGAAACACCCGCAGCGACACGTTGTAAAGCCTCGTCCAGCGTCAGACGTGTGACAGGCACGCCGGGCGGGAAGGCGGTGAGCAGGCGCGAGGGGAAGGCGGGTGAGAGCACGATGAAGTGCCCATGATCGTCCGCGCTGCGAATCAGGCGACCGAAAGCCTGCGCCAGCCGTCCGCGAATGATCCTGTCGTCATAAGCGCTGCCGCCGCCCGCAGCCCGGCGCGCGCGGTGCAGGATGCTGGGCTTGGGCCAGGGCACCTGTTCCATCACCACGCAGCGCAAGGAGTGGCCGGGCACGTCCACCCCGTCGCGCAGGGCATCGGTGCCCAGCAGGCTGGCGTGCGGGTCGTCGCGGAAGATATCCACCAGCGTGCCGGTGTCGATCGGGTCGACGTGCTGCGCGAACAGCGGCAGGCCCTCGCGCGCCAGCCGGTCGGCGATGCGTCCGTGCACCGCGCGCAGGCGGCGGATCGCGGTGAACAGTCCCAGCACCCCGCCGCCGCTGGCCTCGATAATGCGGGCATAGGCGCCGGCCAGCCCGGCAAGGTCGCCCTTCTTAACATCGGTAACGATCAGCACTTCTGCCCGCGCGGCATAGTCGAACGGGCTGGTGGCATCGGCCAGCCGTGGCTGCACCTCGATGTGCGACGTGCCGGATCGCGCGATGGCGCTGGCCCAGTCGGGCCCATCCTCGCCGCGATCGGTCAGCGTGGCGCTGGTCAGCATCACGCCGTGGGCCGGTTCCAGCACCACGCGGGCAAACGGCTTCATCGGATCGAGAAAGCGGCGATGCAGGCCGATATCGAATTCGCGCGTGTCGTTGCGTTCGACCGAAAGCCAGTCGACGAATTCGGGGTCTGCCGGTCCGCCAAGGCGATTGAGCAGCGCCTCCCACGCGGACAGCGTGTCGATCCGCCAGCTGAGCGAGAAACGCGCCCCCTCGATCCGCGCACGGCCTTGTCCATCCAGCCAGTCGGGCGAATCTTCCAGCATGGCCTCCAGCCGCAGGCCCAGCTTGATGAGTGGGCTGCGGATTTCTGCCAGCGCCCGCGTGGCGGCCTGGGCCCGCTCCACGAAATCGCCGTCGAGCCCGGCAGCCTCTGTCTCTATGCCGTATCCGGCATCCAGCGCGCCGCTTTCGTCGCGCGCGTAGGTGATGGCACGGACGGCCGCGAGCAGCACTTCGATCTCGCCCGAAGGTTCGTTCTCGGCCAGCCGTGACAGCCAACCTTCGCCGGGCAGGGCCTGGGCAGCTTCGCACGCCTTATCAATGGCTTCGCCGCCTTCCTCGTCATAGCTGGCGACATCGGCCAGCCGCGCCGCGAGGCCGCGCCTGCGTCCTTTCGAACCACGCTCCGGCCCCAGGATCCAGCGCTTCATCTCGATGGCTTCCTGCCCGGTCAGCGCCGCGGCGAAGGTGGAATCGGCAGCGTCGAATACGTGGTGGCCTTCATCGAACACCACGCGGGTGGGGCGCTGCGCATGGTCGCGCCCGCGCGCTGCATTGACCATCACCAGCGCATGATTGGCGATGACCAGGTCTGCCTGCGCGCTGGCGCGGGCGGCGCGTTCGATGAAGCATTTGCGATAGTGCGGGCAGCCGGCATAGATGCATTCGCCGCGCTGGTCGGTCAGCGACTTGATGGCGCGCTGGCGAAACAGCGTGCCCAGCCAGCCGGGCAGGTCGCCGCCGATCATGTCGCCATCCTGCGAATAGGCGGCCCAGCGCGCCACCAGCTGTGCCAGCACCGCCGCGCGCCCGCCAAAGCCGCCTTGCAGCGCGTCTTCCAGGTTGAGCAGGCACAGATAGTTCTCGCGACCCTTGCGCACCACCACCGGCCGGGTGCCGTCGGCGCGGCGATCGGGCCATGCGCGGCTGGCTTCGCTGCGCAGCTGGCGTTGCAGGTTCTTGGTAAAGGTGGAGACCCAGACCGTGCCGCCCGATTGTTCGGCCCACAGCGAGGCGGGCGAGAGGTAACCCAGCGTCTTGCCAATGCCGGTGCCTGCCTGCGCCAGCAGCACGTGCGGCTTGTCGCGCCGTTCGCGCGGGGCGAAGATTGTGCCGACTTCGGTGGCATAGGCACGCTGGCCCTCGCGCCGTTCAGCGCCCTCGCCGGTCAGTGTCTCCAGCTGGTTCAGGATCGCCGCGTCGCCCAGGGTCACCTGCACCGGCTGCGGACGTTCGGCAGCGTCCTCCCACTCCGGCAGCCGTGAAAACAGCCATTTCTCGGCGCGCTGCGGCTTGGCGACATGGGGGCCGAGCACTTGCGCCCAGGGCCAGCGCAAGCGGGATAGCGATTGCAGCACGCTCCACGCGCCATCTCGTGCCGCCCAGTCTTTGCGCTCGCAGGTTGCCAGCAGCACGCCGGCCGCCTGTCGCAACAGGCGCGGCACCTGCGCGCCGTCTTCGGGTTCGGGCAGGTCCAGCGCATGGGCCAGGCCCTTGGGTGTGGGCACGCAGAATTTCGCCGGGTGGACGAAGGCGAACAGCTCCAGCAGGTCCAGTCCGGAAAGGTCGGGATAGCCCAGCCGCGTCGCCACCAGCGGTGCGTTCAGGATGAGGTGCGGCGTATCGGCGGCCGCCATCACCGCCTCGCCCTTCGAGGCTCCGCGCACCGTGCCGTCGGTGCCACAAAGCCAACTGCCGGCGTGGCTGGCGTGGAGCGCGGGCAGTGGCACGTCACTTTCGGGGAGGGCGGGGTCGGCCATCGCGACCCACTATCCCCTGTGAGAACGAAATGTAAACGCGTGAGCGGCCATGAAGTGGTGGATGAGCGCTAACTCAGGGGGATATTCCATGCGCAAGGGCGTTTCCGCCGTGCTGGCCGCAGGCGTGCTGGCCAGTCCAGCAGCCGTGCCTGCACAGGAGGTGCCACCAGAACCGGTGGCCGTGGTCGAGAGCGCGGTGGCGGCTTACCAGGCCGGCAATCGCGAGCGCTTCCTCGCGCACTTCGCCGACAACGCGGTCGTCGAACTCGATGGCCTCAGCTTCGAAGGCCGCGCGCAGATCGCTGCCGCCTATGCCCCCAATTTCGAGCGCGGTGCACCGCGCGTGCGCGTGATCGAGCGCGAAGCCTATGCCAATCGCGTGATCGATACCGAGGAATACGACTTCGGCGGGCAGGTGTGGTGCTGTTCGGTCACGGCCTATTTCATCGAAGATGGCAAGATCGTGCTGGCCCGCGTGCAGGGCTGATCGGCAGATCGAACAGGGTTAACAACGCCTTAGGCAAAGACCGTAACCCGCCCTCATCCCTGTGCCGGTAACGCTGCCAGGACGAGAGACCAGGGAGACCAGCCATGCGCACGCTCGCCTATGCCATTGCCGCTTCTTCAGCCATTGCTGCTGCAACTTCGCCGTTGCTGGCCGAGCCTTATGGCACGAACAACCACGACGTGGTGCGCGTGCACAACGAGGCCTACACCCAAGGCGATTTCGAGCGTTTCATCGCAACCTTCGCGGACGATGCCGTGGTGGTCGTCGAAGGCTATGAATATCGCGGGCGCGACGAGATCGCCGCCAGCTATGCGCCCAGCTTCGGCCCCGGCGCGCCGCAGGCGATCATCGAGCGGCAGGGTCGCGCCTCTGGCGGTGGCATCGTGCAGCGCGAAAGCTATGTCTACGAAGACGGCACGGAAGTGTGCTGCACCGTCACCGCCATCTGGGTGGAAGACGGCCAGATCGCCCGCGTGCTGGTCGATACCGGCGGCCTGGGCGGTTAGCCGGGCACGGCCCCGGCATCAGCGCCGGGGCACGCAGCTCCAGTTATCGGGATCGTTCGCGTCGCCTGCGCCATCGTAGCGGGCGACGTTCGGCCATGCGCAGTGTGGGCGCACAAGGTCGCTGTCCGCCTTGCCGCCGATCAGCCTATCCGGCGCCTCGCCGCTTTCCAGCCAGTCTTCCATCGCGCCGATATAGTCGATCCGGTCGGCGCCGGGGCCGCCCGCGCAGTGGCCCATGCCGGGCACGAGATAGTAGCTGAACTGCTGGCCCGCTTCGGGGTTTTCGGCGTAGACGGCGCGGGCATAGTCGTTCGACAGCACCGGGCTGGGGCCGGCATCGTTCTCGCCATGCCACAGCATCAGGCGCCCGCCGCGCTCGAAGAAGGCGGACAGGTCGGGGTCCTTCGCTTCGTACATCTCGGCGAAGTCGGAATTTCGCACGGTCATGTAATTGGCTTCGGAGAAGTTCTCCCAGTCGACCGGGCGCGCGCCGAAAATCACCGGTTGCAGGCCCATCAGGCCGCCGCCGCGCGTGGGATCGGCGTTCTGGCCGCTGCCATCGGCGCGGTTGAAGAAGCCCCAGGCCGCTTCGCCGCCGCGGCTCATCGGGTGCATCATGAAACTGCCGTCCGCCGCGCGGCGCCCGTTATAGAGCGCGGTCAGCGCATCGACCTGCTGCGGGCTGAGGCAGCCTTCGCTCTCGCCGGGTGCGCATTGCAGCGCGCGTGGTTGCCACGAACAGGCGCGCGGGTTGTTGATCAGGCCGTCCTCCAGCCCGTCGTTGGCATCGCAGGCAGCCAACGCGGCATCCTGCACCATCTGCAACTCGGGCATTGTAAAGCCCGCACCCGGCTGGGCGAAGGTCTGGTTGCGCAGCACCGCGCTGGTCTGCACCTGCAGCGTGTAGACCGGCGCGCCGACGATCACCGCGTCGTAATCCGCCGGATACCGCTGCGCTTCCATCAGCCCCATGCGCCCGCCGGTGGAACAGCCGGAGTAGATGGCGGTGTCATGTTCCTGGCCATAGAACATGGCGGCCACCTGCTTGCCGGTTTCGGTCATCGTGTGGATGGCGCGGTGGCTGAAATCCTCCGCCTGAACCGGGTTGATGACCCATTCATTGCCCCAGGGATTGGTGCTGGTGTGACCGCCGTTGGTCTGCATGGTGGCGTAGCCCTTGGTCAAGCCATCGCGCGCGGCATCCAGCGTCACGTTGCCCAGCCAGGCACCGCCGCCAATGCCCAGGACGTTGCCGTTCCATTCTTCGGGCAAGCGGTAGACCACGCCGATATTGGAGCCGTCGACCGGGTGCAGCGTGGTGGTCACTTCGCAATAGGAAGGCAATCCCTCCGCTGCGGGTACCCAGATGGTGGAAAGCGGCAGTTCGCCTGCTTCCTGCGTGGCGAGGAATTCGCACTGGGTGGCGGAGAGTGCTGCTCCGCGCGTGGCATCGGGTTCGTTCGAGTCCGCGGTGGTACAGGCGGCGAGAATGGCAAGGGTGCTTGTGGCGACAAGAAAGCGCATGGATATCTCCGGATCAGGCGAGGGTGACGTGGCTGATGGTCCAGCCGTCGTTGGTGCGGGTGAGGTCAGCTGCGAGGCGGCGACTGGTACGCGCAGAAGCGCTGCCCTGGCCCTGGAAGCGGGCCATCTTTTCCATCGTGGTATCGCCGTCGAAGGCGCTTACCAGGTCGACTTCGGCCCGCGATTGCCAGCGCGCGCTGCGGCCATCCTCGGCAAAGGAAAGCTGCGGATCGTGGGCCGTGTCATGGCGGATCGCGCTGACTTGCGGGTCGATCCGTACTGCGCCTGCATGGGCGACGAAGGCAGCACAGTCCTTGCTGCCGTTGAAGCGGCGGACAAATCCTTTCACCAGATCGGCAATGGCGCGCTCGTCCTCCAGCCGCGCCAGGCGTGCGGCGTTGTCGTCACCCGCCAGTGCGGCTGCGGGGGCAAGCGCGGCAACAGGCGCTGCGGCCAGGGCGCCGAGTTTCAGGGCTTCGCGGCGAGTCGTCATACCGAAGTACCTCCCGGCTTGTCAGTTAGGTAAGGCAGTACGCCTTCGATGCGGCCGGCGTGGCGGGCATAGGCGCCGACCGGGCTCATGGAGAGGCCGTCACGGCCCATGTGATAGCCGATGCCGCTGTCGTGCATGGTGCGCATGTTGATGAGGATGGTGCCCAGCGTGCCGTTGCACGCCTCCTCCTGCCAGCGCACGAAATACAGCTCGTCGCGAATCTTCACGTAGTCCCCGCTGCCGCTCCATTCCGCGCCGCCGTGCTGGCTGGGGGTGAAGATGATCCAGCTGACCGTGTTGGGGCTGGAATAGAGGTGCATGGATGTAAGGCCGGGCGAATAGGACCAGGTGAAGGCGCGGCCCAGCAGGTCAAGCGTGCGCTCGTGTCGGTCCTCGCCGGGATCGGGAATGCCTTCGCCTTCCAGCTTGCCGAACCACGTCTCGGCACCGGCCTCGTTGGCGAAATACGGCGTGTTCAGATAGCCTCGGAACGCCGTCGCCTTGCCGGTTTCCAGGTCGGCGACGACGATATGACCATCATGGTCCGGCTTGCCCTGCAGATAGTGCCCGAAGATGAAGACGCCGGGCATGTTCTGCCAGGCGTTGTAGCGGGCCGTGGTCCAGCCGCCCCCGTTTTCACGCCACTGCAAAGCATCGGCGGAGGTGAAGCGGTATTCCATGGAGGGACCGCCATCGTAATGGATGGTGAAGCTCTTGCCGGAGAGGCCGTCACTGGGGGGCAGGCCGTGGCCCGCCATCGGGCTGGCACGCTCGAACACCTTGGCCCCGTGCTCTGCCATGGCGGCATCGACTTCGGCTTCCGTCATGGTGTCCCAGTCGCGCAAGGGACGGTAGATGCGGCGCTCGCCGCGTTCGGCATCCTCGAAGGCCAACGGGTCGCCCGAGACATCGCCGAAGGTCTGGAACCGCGCCAGCTGGCCCAGCCATTCGCCGTGCCCGCGAAACATGTAGTATTCCAGTTCGTCCAGCCCGTTGAAGCCCAGTCGCAGGCCCACACTTTCCAGCCGGTTCGCGTCCATCACGTACATGTGCCAGAGGCCCGAAAACTCGGCTTCGGTGCGGGTGTAGAGGTACAGGTCCTCGGTCAGCTTGATGTAGTCCGACGGGGCGGAATAGCCGCGCCCTTCGGCCATGCGATCAAGCTCCACCCAGTGGGAGAAGGCGGAGCTGGGATAATAGTCGATGGTGCGGTTGCCGGTGTCTTCCGCCCACATGCAGGCGCGGCCCTCGCAGCGGGCGGTGGGCGCATGCAGCTCGGCCTCGGGGGCGCCGTTGCCTGTATCGATATAGCCGTGCCAGACTTCGCGGTTCACCTCGCGCGCGGTGGGCGCGGGGCCGTCGCCGAACCACAGTTCGATCAGCGTTGCGCGGTTGTCGTGCCGGTCCCACGCCAGGGCATAGCCGCGCACGGAATGCGGCATCATCAGCGCCACCAGCGTAACATGGTCCAGCGTCAGCGCGCCGTAGGCCGTTTCTGCACCGCTCACCTCCACGCGCATTTCGGCGTTGAAGTGGAAATCCACCGAAGGGCCATCCTCCGACCGGAAGCGCAGGTATTCCCCCGCGAGATCGACCGAAGGTTCAAGGCCCTGCGGACCCGACAGCACTGGCGCAGCCAGGCGGCGCGAGACTTCCTCGATAGACAGGTCGGTATAGTCGTACCGGAACAGCGGAACGTCCGGATAGGCCTTCCTGCTGGCTACAGGCTGCGTCGCCATGTGCCTCTCTCCCCTCTATTATTGCGGGGAAAGATGCCACAGCGCCGCGCCAGTGCCAATCGCTTTCGTTGACTTAGTCCGCCGAATTTTGTGCAGGCACCTGCTCGATGCGCAAGGCTTCGGGGAAATAGTTGGTGCGGATGGGGAAGGGGATGTCGATCCCTGCCGCATCGAGGCCCTTCTTGATCGCCTTGATCGCCTCGCTCTTGGTCTGGCGCAGGTCGCGCGCGGCGGACTGGGCATACCATTGGACGAGGAAATCGATCGAGCTGCCGCCGAATTCCTGCGCGTAGACCACCACCGGGCGATCCTTCACGATCGCATCGACGGTATCCATCGCCTCGCCGATCACCTTCTGCGCCAGTTCCAGGTCGGTGTCATAGGCCACGCCAACGATTACCTCGTTCCGGCGCACTTCGTCATCGGTCAGGATCTTCACCGCGTTCTTGAACAGCATCGAATTGGGCATGATCGTCAGCTCGTTGGACAACTGGCGGACGTAGGTTTCACGCAGGGTGATCTTCTCCACCTTGCCCAGCACGCCTTCCACTTCGATCAGGTCGCCGATGCGCATCTTCTCGCGCAACATGATGAGGACGCCGGCCAGGAAATTCTCGAAAATGTCCTGGAAGGCAAAGCCGATCGCCAAGGCACCGATGCCAAGGCCGGCGATCAGGCCGGCCGGGGTGAAGCCCGGAATGGCCACCACCAGCGCCAGGATGATGCCGGCAATCCAGATTGCTAGCCGCACGAAGGTTTCCACTAGCTGCCGCAGGTCCTCGCGCATACTGGATTTGCCGGTCGCCTTGTTGGCCAGCCGAACGGCGAACTTCGCGACGATCCAGGTCAGGATCACGACAACGACGGCAATGGCCAGGTTGGGCAGCACGGCGATGGCGCCTTCCCACATGGCGGTAATCTGGTTTTCGAGAATGGTAATGTAGCTCAAGAGAATCCCCGGTTTTGGTTGTTTTGCTATTCAATCGCGCGTGACGGATCGGGTTCCGAACGATCTTCGCACTTGCGTGCGCGGCCTGCTTGGGCAATGGGCGCAGCCCATGTTCAGCACTGACCTTATCGAAGCCGCTCGCACGTCCAAGGCCTGGCCCTTCCAGGAAGCCCAGCGCCTAGCAAAGCGATATCCGGATGGTAAACCCGGCGGAAAGCCCGTGCTGTTCGAAACCGGCTATGGCCCCAGCGGTCTGCCGCATATCGGCACGTTCCAGGAAGTGCTGCGCACCACGCTGGTGCGCAAGGCCTATGAAATCGTCGCGGCGAGCGACGACGGCACCCCCGCGCCCACGCGGCTGGTTGCCTTTTCCGACGACATGGATGGCCTGCGCAAGGTGCCCGACAACGTGCCCAACAAGGACATGCTGGCCGAGCACCTGCACAAGCCGCTGAGCCGCATTCCCGACCCGTTCGAGCAGTACGAGAGCTTTGCCGCGCACAACAACGCCATGCTGCGCGAATTCCTCGACCGGTTCGGCTTCGAATACGAATTCATCGCCGCCTCCAGCCAGTACAACTCCGGCGCGTTCGACGATGCGCTACGCGGCGTGCTGCGCAACAACCAGGCGATCCTGGATATCATGTTGCCCACCCTGCGCGCCGAACGCGCGGCCACCTATTCGCCGATCATGCCGATCTCGCCCACCACCGGCCATGTGCTGCAGGTGCCGGTGGAAGTGGTCGATGCCGACGAGGGGATCGTGCGCTTCACCGACGAAGACGGCAGCGTGATCGAGCAGAGCGCGCTGGGCGGGATGGCCAAGCTACAGTGGAAGGTCGACTTCGCCATGCGCTGGGTGGCGCTGGGCGTCGATTACGAGATGTACGGCAAGGACCTGACCGACACCGGCGTGCAATCGGGCAAGATTGCCAAGGTACTGGGCGGCCGCAAGCCGGAAGGCCTGATCTACGAGCTGTTCCTGGATGCCAATGGCGAGAAGATTTCCAAGTCCAAGGGCAACGGCCTGACCATCGAGGAATGGCTGACCTACGGCAGCGAAGAGAGCCTGGGCTTCTACATCTTCCCCAATCCCAAGAGCGCCAAGCAGTTGCACGTTGGCGTGATCCCGCGCGCGGTGGACGATTACTGGCAGTTCCGCGAGCGCATTCCGGAGCAGGACCTCGACAAGCAGTTGGGCAACCCGGTCTGGAACCTGCTGCGGGTGAAGGATAGCAGCGGCGCGCAGCCGCCGATCGGTTCGGGCGACAGCCTGCCCGTCACCTTCGGCCTGCTGCTCAACCTTGTCGGTGTGCTGGGCGCGACGGCGACGCACGAGCAGGTGTGGTCGTACCTTGGCAACTACATCCACGACATGGACCCGGACGATCACCCGGACCTGTTCCGGCTGGTGGAAAAGGCGCTGGCCTACAACCGCGACTTCGTGGCGCCCACGCTGGTAAAGCGCGCGCCGGAGCCGAACGAGGCAGAGGCGCTGAAGGCGCTCGACGCGCGGCTGGCGCAGGTGTCGGCCGACATGGCTGCAGAGGACCTGCAGACCATGATCTACGAGATCGGCAAGGACGAGGCCCACGGCTTCGAAAACCTGCGCGATTGGTTCAGGGCACTGTACGAGACGCTGCTTGGCTCTTCCCAGGGACCGCGCATGGGCAGCTTCATCGCGCTGTATGGCGTGGAGAACACCCGCAAGCTGATCGCCGAGGCGCTGGCGCGCTGATGAACGCCGTGGCCTAGTGCCACTTGCGCGTGCGATACCACTTGGTGATGACGTACTTGGCGCCTGCCTGCACCGGGCGGCCGGCGTGAATGGTCTTGGGATTGGTC
This sequence comes from uncultured Erythrobacter sp., assembly GCA_913055155.1. Lineage (GTDB taxonomy): Bacteria > Pseudomonadota > Alphaproteobacteria > Sphingomonadales > Sphingomonadaceae > Alteraurantiacibacter. The sequence goes on from CAJXJR010000001.1 coordinate 240,412, forward strand.
AGTCCATCCGGGCTGGCGTTGTTCCAGATCATCAGCACGCCGGGCTTGGGCTCTATCGAAATGCCGATATCGGTGAAATCGGTGGTGCCGCCCGCTTCCACCTCGTTCAGGAACGCCATGGTGGTAAAGCTGCGCTGCCCGCCGCGGCCCATTTCGAAATCCCAGTAGCTGGTGCCCGGATGGAACCAGTCGTGATGCGGCTGGAATTCCTGCCCGGGCATGTAGCGCTGGCCCTGGATCGTCTCTCCCCACAACGGCTCGATCCCCAGCAGGTCGTCGATGCGGCGGCCGATCTTCTTCACGAAGGGATCGCAGGGATCGACATCGCCCGAATAGCTGGTGCGATAGCCGCTGGAATAGTCGAGGTCGAAGACCTTGCTGGGCTTGGCCGTGGCGTCGATCAGTTCCATCATCCTGCTGCATTCCGCAGGCGTCATGAAATCGCCCACCGCGAAGATCTCGGCCTCCTCGGTCGGCACCTTGTAGACCGCCGGGTTGCCCGCCAGCCGCTCTCGCACCTGCTGGCCCAGCGTGCGCAGGCGCGCCTGGTCGGCATTGGACGGATATTTGCTCTTCGTTTCGCTCGCCATGATGTTGTCAGCTTTTCCATTGCTTCGGCTGCTAGGCAAGGGCAGTCATCGATTCGATACGAGGAAGGAAGCTCCCATGACCCAGTCTCGCCGCTATTCTGGCGTTGCCATGCTGCTGCACTGGCTGATCGCCGTCGCCGTTATCGTCAACTGGCGCCTGGCAGAAGCGGCAGAGAACGCCGTGCGGTCCGACGCGATCGCTTACATGGCCAACCACAAGGCGACCGGCATCACGATCCTGGCCCTTACCCTGGTTCGCCTTGCCTGGCGACTTGTCCATCGCCCGCCGCCGCTGCGCGACGGGATGGCGGCCTGGGAAAAGGCCCTGTCGCGCACCGTGCACATCGCCTTCTACATCCTGCTCGTCGCTTTGCCGCTGATCGGCTGGGCCGCCGAATCCTATGAAGGGCACACCGTCGATATCTGGGGCCTGTTCACGCTTCCTGCCCTGCCGGTTGGCGAGAACGAAGCGCTGTCCCATACGCTGGAGGAAATTCATGGCACCGGCGGAACCGTGATGCTGGCACTGATCGCGCTGCACATCATCGGCATGTTGAAACACATGTTCATCGACAAGGACGGCAACTTGTGGCGGATGCTGCCTGTAGGACAGCCCCGCGGCTGAGGACCATGAAAAAGCCCCCCGCCCATGGATGGGCAGGGGGCCCATTGCCGGCCACTCGCTCCGGCAATGACAGTGTCCTTCCTTACCAGAAGAAGTCGTAGATCACGTCGACCACTTCGCCGGTGTAGATGTCCACGAGCAGGACATCGTCGTAGTAGCGCACCCAGCGGTAGGGGCCGTAGACCTCGGGCAGGCGATACTGCCAGGGGTCGCTGATCCAGTAGCGGCTGCCGAAGAACAGGCTGTCGAGATAGAAGCCGATGTTCAGGCGGCGATAGCTGTAGTTCCGGTAAGGCGCGTAGTAGCGGCCCAGGCGATACAGCCGGCGGTTGTTGGCGCGATAGCGGCTCCAGTTGTACCGGTTGTCACGGCGCCACTGGTTGCGATTCCACCGGCGGTAGTCACGGCGTGCCTCGCGTCGATCCCGGCGATAGTCGCGCTGGTCCAGATAGCGACGCTGGTCACGATAGTCGCGGCGGTCGCGGTAGCGGTCCCGATCCCGATAGTTGCGCTGGTCGCGGTCGCGATAGCTGCGGTTGCGGTCATTGTCGCGATAGCTGCGGTTGCGGTCGCGATCGCGATAGCTGGTGTTGCGCGTGCTCACGTTGCGGTCGCGATAGCGGATATTGTCCGCGCGGCGATCTCCGCGCCGCTCGATCCGGTCTGCCCGGCGGTCGGAGCGGCGATCGATCCGGCGCGCATCGCGGTAGTTGCCATTGCGACGCGCCTGGTTGGCGGCGCGGTTGCCACGGTTCTCGACCCGGTCGGCCCGACGCTCGCTGCGGCGGTCGAGCTGGCGGGCAGCCGCCTCGCGGTTGGCACGTGCGCGCGCCATGTCTGAATTGCGGTACTGCCGGTTGGTGTCACGGCGTGCGGTGCGTGCCTCGCCGCGCTCACGCGGGGCGCGATACTGCGCCTGGCTGCCGCGGTTGGTGCGCGTTTCACGGTTCTGGCGACGCTCCTGGCGTGCCTCGCGGCGATTGCTGCGGTTCTGGCGCGCTTCGCCGCGATTGCCGCGACGGCCTTCGCGGGCCTGGCGCTCACCGCGCTGCTGCGCTTCGGCAGAGGTGTCGGCAGAAGCCTGCGCGGCCTCCGGCAACAGCGGCACCGTCATGGCGACGGCAAGAGCGGCGAGGCCCACGGTCTTGAGCAGGTCTGCGATTTGCATTGCAACATCTCCCTAGTGTTGACCAATGCCGCTCGAGTGCTGCGGCGGGATTAAGTCATTCAAAGTCATTCGATGTGACAGGTTGTAGCGATTCGCGATGAGCGTTAACTGAACCACCTTGTTTGCTTAACGTTCATGTTGGGCGCGAATAAGCTGAACAACCGGTATCGGAGGCAAGATGCTGCAAACATTCGCAGAAATCCGCGACGACGTGGCAAACCGACTGCTCGACGGGGCGAAAAACCGGCGATCCGCCATGCATACGCCGGTGGTGGCGACCGCCGATGCGGACGTGCGGGTGATGGTGCTGCGCGCGTTCGACCGGGTGGGATGGCGCCTGCGCTTCCACACCGATGCCCGCTCGCCGAAGGTGGGCGTGATCGGTGCCGACGAAGGTGGTGGCGCGCCCGTGGGCCTGCTGTTCTACGATCGTGAAGCCAAGGTGCAGATCCGCGGCAAGGGGCGCGGCCGGATCGAGACCGATACGCCGTTGGTGGACGAGGCCTGGGCGCAGAGCACCAACTTCGCGCGCCGCTGTTACCTGGGCGATGGGCCGGGTGCCGTGTCCGAAGTGCCGACCAGCGGCCTGCCCGAATGGGCGGAAGGGGTGGAGCCCGGCGAGGACCAGCTGGCCGAAGCGCGCAGCCACTTCGCCGTGCTGCTGGTGGAGCTGGAAACGGCGGACTGGTTCAGCCTTGCCCACACCGGCCACCGCCGCGCGCAGATCGACCTGGCGAGTGGGGAAGGGCGCTGGGTCACCCCCTGAACGCGCAATTCCCCGCGCTAATGTGGAGCACCTGGAGCACTGTCCTGCGGTGAAAAACCGACGGGGCGGAAATGGCGCAATTCTGCGAGCTTGCGGCGGGGAAGGGGCAGAGCGCATGGGCGCGGGTGTGCACCGATGGCGCGGGTGTAGGACATGGCCATTTCCGCCCAGCGCCGCCGCCGGCCTGAACCCGGCAAGGGCCCTGCTGCTGGTCTGCAGCCGTGATTCTGGTCTGGAAATACCGTCAAAGCCTCGCACGAGTCGGGGCGAGGGGCGAAACCCGACTGTGCTATTCAATCCCGGACCTGTGCGAAAATGGCGGAAATCCGCCTGTTCATTTCCGTTTTCAAATACAGAAGAACAAATTCTGGCTGCCTTGTGTCATAATCGGCCTTCTGCCCCATATGCGCCACAATTGCGGCGAAGAAACCCCGCATCGGTGGCGAGCCGCAGACGCTGACCGACGTGATCGACCTTAGGTCAAACACGCCCCCTAGAGGGTCATGCAGGGCGCGCTTTAACACTGCGGCCGATCATCTTTTTGAGGAAAGGATGATCTGATGAAAAAGCTTGTTTCCGTTGCAATCGCATGTGCCGTGCTTGGCACTCCGCTCTCCGCCCAGGACATTGATCGGCATGGAACGATCGTCGTCCAGCCCGACCAGGGGCGGTTCGTCGCGAATCTCGGGCGCGAGCTCGACCGGCAACTCTATCGCATTCCCTACCCTGCAGGCTTCCGCCAGTCAGGCGTGGTGAAAGTACGCTTCGTGGCCAACGGCGCGGGCAGGGCGGAGCGGGTCGACCTGTTCGAGCGCTCCGGCAGCCACAGCATGGATCGTGCCGCGTTGAGGGCGGTTCGTCGGCTCGACAACCTGGGGTCGACCGAATGGTCGGACGAGGGTGGACAGGACGTGTTGCTCAGCATCATCTTCGCCACCAACAACCGGGATGCGGAGCGGCTGGCCGAACGCGTGGCGGACGAGAACGCCGCCCTGATCGCCTCCGGCAACCTCGATCCCCGGATGCTCGCCGTCACGATGGTGCCGGCCGCACGTTCCTGATCGCTACCGGGCAAGAGTTCTTCGGCGTCACTTCGCACCGCACTGCGGGCGGTCGATGATGACGCCGAAGTCCAAGAAACGACGATGCACGGGAGACCGGAGATGGATGCAGACGAAGTTCCACTATCGATGAAGGAAGCACGCGATGAAGTGCTGCTGGCGCTTGCCTCTTCCAGCGAGGCGAATGCGAAACTGCACTGCAACCGCGCGGCCAGCCTGCTGACCGAGGCGGTCTATTCGCTCAAGACGCATCCGGCGGTGCGCTACCACTGGTCCTTGCTGCGGGAGGATAGCCCAGCGGCAGCAGGGCCATCCTAGGCGGGCCTACCTCCGCACGAAACCTTCGCACTGCTGCGGTTCGGCTTCGTGCCGCTCGATCCGCTCCACCCGCGCGGCGGGCGGGCCTTCGTGCATCCTGTCGATCATCGCCTCGACAGCCTCAGCCGCGCCTTCGAGATGCGCCTCCACCGTGCCATCGCGCAGGTTGCGCACCCAGCCGTTCAGGCCAAGCTGGCGCGCAGTGGAAACGGTCCAGTCGCGGTAGGACACGCCCTGCACGAGGCCGTGGATGATGAGGTAGGTGGGGCTACTTTGTCTCAGAAGATTCGCTTTCCTCGCTTCTTGCGCCGTGCGCGGCAGCGCTATCCGGGCTTATGACAAAGCCGAAGGTTTCCCTAAATCTAGTGATATCGGAAGGGTTTATGCCGGGAACCCGCTGACCTTCACCCAAAACAGCCTTCGCTTCGTGATGGAACTGTTCTGCGACGTCCAGAAGATCTCTCATTAGATCGTTCATATGATCGAGCGTCGGACGGATGAAAGATTCTATGCGGACCTCGGCCAGCTTAATCTTGAGATACTCTTTTTTCTCGCCGACTTTACCGATTGCTTCGCCGTCTTCCTTTATTTCGACCAGCTCGGCGGCCGAAATCAGCGTGATGAGGTCTTCTTTCATCCTGCCGAATTGGCGAAGAGACTCCATTGTGGAGTTATATTTTGCCGCACAAAAGAGCAGGTCGTTTACAAAATTGTCCCGTCCGGCCTCGAAAAAAGGGGCAATATCATCCGCAGAAAAACGTATATCTCGCTCCGATCCTAGGTTCGCAAGAGGTCGAAGAATCCTTTGGTTCGGAGCGTGGTCGCCCAACTGGCAACTCTTACCAGCGATATCCTCCCAGACACTTCCATATGTTGTCGAGAAGGAATTGAATATTTGGACAAATTCGGAAAACACCCGAAAGACTTTGGCGCGGTGCGTTACTGCCCTTTCTTCGGCGTCCCGTCGCATCAATTCTTTGGATCCTCGGCGTGCTAGCAAATAAGATGCTAGGCCACCGGCCATGGCGCCAATGATACCTCCAACAATGGCGGGAATGAGGTCCCACCATTGATACTCTGCCGCACCAATCGAGATTTCGACCGGTCCCAACCTCAGTTACCGCGTCAGCTTCTTGTAGCTCACCCGGCTCGGCCGATCCGCTGCATCGCCAAGGCGGCGGCGCTTGTCTTCTTCGTAGGCTTCGAAGTTGCCTTCGAACCATTCCACGTGGCTGTCGCCTTCGAAGGCTAGGATGTGGGTGGCCAGGCGATCGAGGAAGAAGCGGTCGTGCGAGATCACCACGGCGCAGCCGGCGAAGTTCTCGATCGCCTCTTCCAGCGCGCCCAGCGTTTCCACGTCGAGGTCGTTGGTCGGTTCGTCCAGCAGCAGCACGTTGCCGCCCTGCTTCAGCATCTTGGCCATGTGCACGCGGTTGCGTTCACCGCCCGACAGCTTGCCGACGTTTTTCTGCTGGTCCGGGCCCTTGAAGTTGAACGCGCCGACATAGGCGCGGGTGGACACGTCGTGGCCGTTCACCTTCATGTAGTCGAGCCCGTCGGAAATCTCTTCCCACACGTTGTGGTTGGGATCGAGGTGGTCGCGGCTCTGGTCGACATAGCCCAGGCGCACGGTGTCGCCGATCTCGATGGTGCCGCTGTCGGGCTGTTCCTGCCCGGTGATGATCTTGAACAGGGTGGACTTGCCCGCGCCGTTCGGCCCGATCACGCCCACGATGCCGCCCGGCGGCAGCATGAAGGACAGTTCTTCGAACAATAGCTTGTCGCCGTATGCCTTGGAGATGTTCTTGGCCTCGATCACCTTGCCGCCCAGGCGTTCGGGCACCTGGATGACGATCTGCGCCTTGCCCGGCTTGCGGTCGCCCATCTCGTCCTGCAGCTGTTCGAACTTGCGGATACGCGCCTTGCTCTTGGTCTGGCGGGCGGACGGGGTCTGGCGGATCCATTCCAGTTCGCGCGACAGCGCCTTCTGGCGGCCCGATTCCTCGCGGCTTTCCTGCTCCAGGCGCTTGGCCTTCTTTTCCAGGTAGGTCGAGTAGTTGCCTTCGTAGGGGTAGTACGAGCCACGGTCGAGCTCGAGGATCCAGCCCACCACGTTATCGAGGAAGTAGCGGTCGTGGGTGATCATCAGCACGGCGCCGGCATATTCCTTGAGGTGGTTTTCCAGCCACTGCACGGATTCCGCGTCGAGGTGGTTGGTCGGCTCGTCCAGCAGCAGGATGTCCGGCTTCTGGATCAGCAGGCGGGTGAGCGCGACGCGGCGCTTTTCACCGCCGGAAAGGTTTTCGACCGGGGCATCGGACGGCGGGCAGCGCAGCGCCTCCATCGCGATTTCCAGCTGGTTGTCGAGCGTCCAGCCGTCGACCGCGTCGATCTTGTCCTGCAGTTCGCTCATCTCGGCGCCCAGCGCGTCGAAATCGGCATCGGGTTCGCACATTTCCGCGCTGATCGCGTTGAAGCGTTCGACCATGTCGGCAATGTCGCGCGCGCCGTCCTTCACGTTTTCCAGCACGGTCTTGTTCGGGTCCAGTTCCGGCTCCTGCGGCAGGTATCCGACCGTGATGTTCTCGCCCGGCCAGGCCTCGCCCGAAATATCGGTGTCGATGCCCGCCATGATCTTCATCAGCGTGGACTTGCCCGCGCCGTTGGGTCCGACGATGCCGATCTTCGCCCCGCGGTAGAACTGCAGGTTGATGTCGGAGAGCACCGGCTTTTGCGCACCGGGGAAAGTCTTCGTCATGTTCTTCATGACATATGCGTATTGGGCGGCCATTTTCGGTCCTTCGGGAAAGGCTGGAATTGCGGGATGGGTTTGCAGCGGCAGATAATGAGGGTTGCACCGCGAAACAAGCGTGACAGTCTGCCAGCATGATATTCGCTGCAATTGTCCGCCGTTTCGCCCGCAAGTCCGTCGTCGGCGTGCTGCTGGCGGGGTGTGCCGCTGTTCTGGCTGCGCCAGTGCCGGCGCAAGGCCAGGCGAATGGGCCGATTGTCGTGGCCGATGCCGCCATGCAGCAAGCCGGGCTGGGGGACTGCCTGCCAGCTTCGCTGCCTGCCAGCATGACCCGGCAGGCGCTGGCAGCGCACGAGCTGGAGCGGCGCGATTACGCAGCCGATCGCGACGACGTGGCGGGTCTGGTGTGCGAGGGGCGGCTGGCGCTGGCCCTGCAACAGGCCGATACCGAGCTGGCAGGGCGGCTGGTGCGCGGCCTGTTGTTGAGCCACGCGGACAACTCGGATGCGCGCGGGTGGCTGGCGGTGACCGCGAGCGAGGTGCTGCTGGAGCTGGGCGAACATGCTGCCGCAAGGTCCATCCTCTCGCGCGAGGCAGGGCGCCTTGGCGAAGGTGCCCTGGCCCGCCGGGTGGCGCTGTTGCAGGAACTGGCGCTGCTGCAGGGCCTGCCCGATGCAGAGCTGCAGGCTCGCCTTGCCGCGCAGCAGCCAGCCACCGCCGCCGACGCGGAAACGCGGCTTATCGGGCTCCGGCATCTCTCGTTCACTGCCGAAGACTGGGGCGAACTGGCGCGGCTCGCCGACGGCGCCAGCCTGCACCAGCTGCGCTTCGCCATCCGTGCTGCGCGCGAACAGGCAGACCTGGCGCTGGATGCGGGCGAGGTGGCGCAGGCGCAGCAACTGCTGGTGTCGGCCATGGTGCTGGCCAGCCTGCCGGACATGGAACGGCAGGAACTCGTGCCGCTGGGCAATCTCGATTCCGGCCTCGGCCACCTCATCGGCCGGGCCATGCTGGCACAGGGTGCCGACGTAGAGGCCGTGTTCCCGCGCACACCGCTGGGCGGCGAGCCGGTCGAAGGCGGGGTCTATGCCGACTGGGCAATCCCCGAGTGGGAACTGGCAGGCGATCGCGGGCCGCAGCTGCTCAACCTCTATCGCGCGATCTGGGATGCGCGCGGTTCGCCCCCGGTCATGCGCCGCCCCTTCATCCCCGACCTGCCGCAACTGCCATCCGCCGCCTTCATGCTGGCGCAGGAGCTGCTGCCCGATCCCGCCGGCGATGCGGCGATGCTGGCCAATGCCGTGCGGCAGGAGGGCGATCCCGCCGTTCGCGAAAGCCTTTCCGTTGCCGCCGACCTATTCCGCCAGCGCGACGAATTGCTGGCCCTGTTCGTTGCGTCGCCGCCGGACGCAGCGGCCGAGGTGCGGCTGGCGCAAGACCTACGTGCGATCGAGAACGACCTGCGCAAGCTGGGAGAGGCGGTGAATGCGGCGGGCGGCTATGTCGAAGACCCGCTGGAGCGCGCGCAATTCTTCTACACCGAGGACGCGGTGCACCCGTGGTACCTCGCGCAGCGGCAGGCCAATACCGAAGCCTTCCTGATGATCGTTCCGGCAGACGGCGACCTGCATGTGTTTGCCGTGGGGCACGAGGAAGACACCAGCTTTGCCTGGCATCACGTGCCGGGTGGCGTGGCACTGGTCGATCCGCTGGTGCAGCGGCTGCGCTGCCAGGTCGATGCCGACAGCTGCACGGCAGAGGCCATCCTGTCGCTGAATACAGAGCCGGTCTCCGCGCTGGAGGACGCCGGGCAGCCGGCTTTCGACATGGCGGCGGCGCACCGGCTGTACCAATTGCTGTTCGCCCCGGTGGAGCGCGTGTTCGCACCTGGCGACGACATCTTCGTGATGGCGCGCGGCAGCATGGCCAGCCTGCCGCTTTCGGCACTGGTCACGCAGCCGCCTGCCGAAGGCATCGACTGGGCGGACTACGCCGCGATGCGCGACGCGCCGTGGCTGGGGGATCGCTATGCCTTCACCACCGTGCCATCGCTCGCCAGCTTTCGCCCCAATCGCCTGTTCGACTTGCAGCAGCAGAGCGAAGACGTGCTGTTCGCGGTGGTGAACCCGGCCTTCAGCGGCAGCGAGGCGCCCGGTGACCTGCGCTCTGCCCGCCTGTTCAGTGCCGATGCGCGCGGCGCGCTGGCGAACCTCGAAGCGATCCGGCAATTGGCGGCCTTGCCGGGCACGCAGCGGGAACTGGACCGGCTGGTCGGCATCCTCGCCCCGCAGGACAGCGTCGTGCTGCAAGGCGCGCTGGCCACCGAAACCGCGTTGAAGGGCAATGCCCGGCTGCGGCAGTCGCGCAACGTTCTGCTGGCAACGCACGGGCTGCTGCCGCGGCAGAACCGCTGGGACATTGCCCAGCCTGCGCTGGTGCTGACCCCGCCGCAAAGTGCCTCGTCGCAGGACGATGGCTTGCTGACTGCCGGCGAAGTTCGCCAGCTGGATCTTGCCGCGGCCTGGGTGATCCTGTCGGCTTGCAACACCGCGACCGGCAATGGCGAGGGGGAAAGCCTGTCCGCGCTCGCCAGTGCCTTCCTCAGCGCCGGAGCGCTGCAGGTGATGGCCAGCCACTGGCCGGTGCGCGACGACGTGACGCCCTACCTGACATCCGAAACCCTGCGTCTGGCGAGCGAACAGTCCGATACGGGGCCGGGCCGGGCGCTGCAACAAGCCATGCGCCACGTGCGCACCGGCGAGGGGATCGATGGCTGGCAGCCAGACTGGGCGCATCCGGCGGCCTGGGCGCCCTTCACGGTGATTTCGAATGGCGACGAAGCGGTCATTACAGGCCGTTTCGAGCTGCTTTCCGAAGACTGACAGCGACGCCAGCACACCTCACAAGGCATGTATTGGTCTGCGGCGCGGCAAACGCCAAATAGAGGGCCATGGAATTCGCGATCATCGGGGCCGGTATGTCCGGGCTGACTTGCGCGCAGCGCCTGACGGCTGCGGGCCACGGCGTGCGCCTGTTCGACAAGGGGCGCGGCCCCGGCGGGCGCATGTCCGCAAGGCGCGCCGAAGTCGATGGCGAGACGCTGCATTTCGACCACGGCGCACAGTTCTTCACTGCACATGACCAACGGTTCCTGCGCCAGGTCGAGGAATGGGAAGCCGATGGCGTCGTGGCGCGCTGGCCCGAGGCCGGTTCCGATGCCTGGGTCGGCACGCCGGCGATGAACGCGCCGATCAAGGCCATGGCGGCCAAGGCTGACGTGCAGTTCGGCGTGCGAATCGAAGGCATCCGGGCGGTCGGCACGGGATGGCGACTGGTTGGGCCGGATGCGCCGCGCGACCTGTTCGACGCGGTGATATCCGCCGTGCCGGCAGAGCAGGTGGCCCCGCTGCTGGCAACGGACGCGCCGGATATCGCCGCGCTGGCACAGGCGACCGTTTCCGACCCTTGCTGGACGTTGATGGTGGCTTTCGATGCGCAGCCCAACCTGCCTGACACGCTGCGCACCGAGGGTGCGATTGGCTGGATGGCGCGCAATGCCTCCAAGCCGGGGCGCGGCCCGGCGGAATGCTGGGTGGTGCAGGGCTCGCCCGCCTGGTCGCGCGAGTACCTGGAGTGCGACAAGGGGGAGGTGGCAGAGCGTCTGCTGGGGGCGCTGGGCAGGAAAGCTGGCGGAGAGCTTCCGCGCGTACGCCATGTTGACGCCCATCGCTGGCGTTATGCCCTGTGCGGCGAAGCGGGCGAGGGCGCGCTGTGGGATGCGGACACGCGCATCGGCGCTTGCGGCGACTGGCTGCGCGGCCCGCGGGTGGAAAACGCCTTCCTGTCCGGCTTGGAACTGGCGCAGAAGGTGCTCGACCATGGCTGACCTCGTCGTCTGGTATGATGGCGCCTGCCCGCTGTGCCGCCGCGAGATCGCGGCCTTACGCAAACTGGACCGGCGCCGAGCGATCCGTTTCGTCGATGTCAGCGAAGGCGCGCCGGAGAGCTGCCCGCTGTCGCAAGAGGACCTCCTCGCCCGTTTCCATGCCCGCGAGAACGGCCGCGTGCTGTCGGGCGCAGCTGCCTTTGCAGCCATGTGGCGCGCCATTCCGCTGCTGCGACCGCTGGGCGAACTGGCGCGAATCCCGCCGCTGCCGTGGCTGCTGGAGCGGCTCTATCGCCGCTTCCTGGTGGTCCGCCCGCGCCTGCAACGCTGGATTGCGCGAAGAGAAGCGGCATGAGGCACCCGAAACCCGACCCGGTGCAGCCGGGACAGGAAAGCGTGTGGGACTACCCGCGGCCTGCCATTGCCGAGCCGACCGACGCACATATCGTCATCGAGCATGGTGGCCAGCGCGTAGTCGATACCCGCAATGCCGTGCGCGTGCTGGAAACCAGCCATCCTCCCAACTACTACATCCCGCCCGCCGACATTGCCGAAGGTGTGCTGCGCCGGGCGGGCGGATCGTCTTTCTGCGAATGGAAAGGCGCGGCGAAATACTGGGACGTGGTGGTTGGCGACGACGTGCTGGAACGCGTCGGCTGGTCCTATCCCAATCCCACGCCGCCCTTCGCCATCCTTGCCAACTACCTGTCGTTCTACGCCGCCCCCTTCGATCGCTGCCTGGTCGATGGCGAGGAAGTGATCCCGCAGCCGGGCGAGTTTTATGGCGGGTGGATCACCAGCAAGGTGGCAGGCCCGTTCAAGGGCGTTCCCGGCAGTCGTTTCTGGTAGTGCTTGGCAAGCGGCGCGCCGGGCGTTAGCTCCTCGCTCCATGCACAAACATCTCCTCGCGGCCGTGGCTGCCGTCTCGCTCGCCCTTCCCACCGCTGCCCTGGCAGACAACCACGCAGACCCGCTGTCCGCGCAGGCCGACCACGCACTGCACCATGACGAGGCCGCGTGGGATTTCCTTGAAGGAATCACTACCGAAGTCGGCCCCCGCCAGGCGGGGACGGAGGCCGAGGCGCGCGGGCGCGTTTGGGCCATGGCCTGGCTGGAAGAACGCGGGTTCGCCAACGTGGCGGACGAGCCGTTCCAGATGCAGACCTGGGTGCGCGGGGAAGAGACCGCGTGGATCAGTTTGCCCTTCGAACAGCCGATGCACATCACCGCGCTGGGCAACACGGCCAGCACCGGGCCGGACGGGATCGAGGCCGAAGTGGTCTATTTCCCCAGCTATGCCGATCTCGAGGCGGCAGAACCCGGCAGCCTGGATGGCAAGATTGCCTTCATCAGCCACGACATGCGCCCGACGCAGGATGGTTCCGGCTACAGCTTCGCCGGGCCTGCGCGCTGGACCGGGCCGGGCCTTGCCGCCAGCAAGGGCGCGATTGCCACGGTCATCCGATCCATCGGCACGGAAAACCACCGCACCCCGCACACCGGCGGCACGAGCTTCCCCGAAGGGGTGGAGCCCACCCCGGCAGGCGCGCTGTCGAACCCCGATGCCGACAACCTAGAACGCATGTTCACCCGCGCCGATGGCCGGCCGATCTGGATGACGCTGGTGCTGACCCCGCAGTGGCTGGGAGAGACCACCAGCGGCAACGTGGTGGCAGAGATAGTTGGCCGCGATCCTTCGCTGCCGCCGGTGCTGGTGGCCTGCCACCTCGACAGTTGGGACCTTGGCACCGGCGCCATCGACGATGCGGCAGGCTGCGGCATCGTGTCCGCCGCGGCGCTGAACGTTGCCGAGGCAGGCCAGCCGCTGCGCACCATCCGCGTGCTGATGGCAGGGGCAGAGGAAACCGGCCTGTGGGGCAGCGAAGCCTACAGCGCCGCACATATCGACGAGCCCATCGGCGTTGGCATGGAAAGCGATTTCGGCGCCGACCGGATCTGGCGTTTCGAAAGCAATTTCCGCGAGACCAATCCCGACCTGCACGCACGGCTGGCGCAATCGGTGGCGCGCTTCGGCGTTGCCAATTCCACCATCGTCGCCACCGGCGGGGCGGATATCAACATCTCGCGCGACCAGGGCGGGGCGATCATCGACCTGCAGCAGGATGGCACCCGCTATTTCGAACTGCACCACACGCCCGACGATACGCTGGACAAGGTAGACCCCGTCCAGCTGCGCCAGAACGTGGCGGTATGGACGCAGGTGGTCGGCATCCTCGCCAACGAGGCGGGGTCTATCCAGACGGGTGAGTGATCGCCTCTTGCGCTTGCCCGGAAGGTGAGCGGAAGCTAGGGGCGCTGACGCACGCAAGGTATCATGTGGGCCTGTAGCTCAGCGGTTAGAGCTGGCCGCTCATAACGGCTAGGTCGCGGGTTCGAATCCTGCCGGGCCCACCACCTTGCGCGCTTCGCTTCACACGGTGCGCGCTGCGGCAAGGTCGGGACAGTCGGCGGCGACCAGGCCGTCGTCGTCCCAGCGCTCGATATAGAAGGCCTGCCCGGCCTCCAGCTGCGCGCAGGCCACGTTCTTGCCATCGGCATAGACCACACCCAGCGTGCGGCCATAGCGGTCGCGACCCAGCCGCACGATCGTCAGGCGCTTGCCTTCGACAGCGGCCTGCATCGTGCGGGTCGAGGCAGCACCATCGCCCGGCACGCATTGCCGGCCCTGGCGGCAGCGGCGCGTTTCGGGCGCGTCTATGCCGGTGATGCGGATGCGTTCGTCGCCGCAGCGGATGGTATCTCCATCGGTGACGGAACATGACAGGGTGAGGGCGATGGCGGTCGTGAAAGCAAGCATGGCACCGGCCTAGAGGGCGTTTGGCGCAGCTTGCGTGCAGTTCTGCTACCGTTCCGGAGGCATAACCATAAGGAGAATTGCGCAGGTCCGGGCGAACGGAACAGTTCTGCAATCCGCATTTTGCCGCCAACAGGCGGATTGGCGCTTGCACCGTTTTCGCGCAAAACCTAAGGGCGGTGCCGGTCCGGGGAGTAGCGCAGCCTGGTAGCGCATCTGTTTTGGGAACAGAGGGTCGCAGGTTCGAATCCTGTCTCCCCGACCATTCACTCGATCCTGGCACGGGCGAAGCCTTGCGGGTTTCACACCAGTGCCACACCACGAGGATAGGTCGTTCTCCATGACCAGACAGCTTTTTGCCGCCGCGCTTGCCAGCCTTTGCCTGGCGGCGCCCGCCCATGCCTGGGGCCCCATCGGACACCGCATCAGCGCGCAGATCGCCGAGGACAATGTCAGCGGCAAGACCCGCGCCGAGATTGCCGAAATCCTTGGCCACGAAAGCCTGCGCGAGGCCAGCACGCGGCCTGACGAGGAGCGATCGAACCCGTCGCCCTTCTGGCAGGAAACCGCCTCGCCGTTCCACTATGTCACCCTGCCGCCGGGCACCGACGTCGAACACATGGCGCACCCGCCCGAAGGCGACGCGCTGACGGCGCTGGAAAGCTTTACCGCCACCCTGCGCGATGATGCCGCGACGCCCGAGGACAAGGCGGCGGCGCTGCGTTTCATCGTGCATATCGTTTCCGACCTGCACCAGCCGCTGCACGCCGGGAACGGCACCGACCGGGGCGGGAACGACATGATCGTCGACTGGTTCGACAATACCACCAACCTGCACTGGGTATGGGACGAGGGGATGATCCTGCGCCAGCAGTTGCCTGCCGGCGAATACACCGCGCGGCTGGAACGCCGCATCGGCCCGCAGCAGGTGATCGCCTGGTGGGATGCCGATCCTGCCACCTGGGTGAGCGAAAGCGCGATCCTGCGCGACCGCATCTATCCCGAAACCGGCGGCGAGCTGGGCGAGGGCACCCCCGAATCGCCGGCCATGATCGGTTACCGCTACCACTGGACGTGGATGGCCACGGCAGAGGAACGATTGGCGCAATCGGGCATTCGTCTGGCAGCCTATCTCGACTGGGTGTTTGCCGGGGAATGAGCTAAGGCGCTCTGCGAAAAGCAGTTTACGGAGATCATGTGACGACGACTATCGGCGAAATCGACGGCATCCTGGACCAGCTGGAAGAGATCTCGGATGCCTCCCGTGCCAATCTTGTCGCCGCCTTGCGCGACTATGCCGAAAGCCGGACGCCGCCTGATCCCGCCGAACGCGCCAGGGGCCTGTTCGCCTATCCCCAGCTGACGCTGCATTTTCCCAGCGACGAAGGTCTGTCGTACCCCGCGCGCGCCTATGCGCGGCTGAACCAGGCGGGCACCTATTCCAGCTCGATTGCCGAACCGCGGCTGTTCCGGCCTTACCTGAAAGAGCAGCTGACCCACCTTGTCAGCGACTATGCCGTGGAGCTGTCGGTCAGCCGCTCGGCTGACGAAATTCCCTACCAGTACGTGCTCGATGGCGGGGAACTGGACCTTCAGCAGGCGGGCAGCGCGGAACTGACGCGGCATTTCCCGGCATCGGACCTGGTGAAGATCGGCGACGAAGTGGTCGACGGCACCTGGCTGGACGAGGAGGGTGGCAGCCGCCCGCTATCGCTGTTCGACGCCCTGCGCACCGATTTCAGCCTGGCGAGGCTGCGCCACTACACCGGCACTCCGGCGGGCCACGTGCAGCGCTACGTCCTGTTCACCAACTATATTCGCTATGTCGAGGAATTCATTGATTTCGCTCTGGAAGAACTGGCGAAACCAGACAGCCGGTACGAGCGGTTCTCTGCCCCCGGCGTGGTGATCGAGCGTGACGAGCTGGAGGGCGCGCGCGACCGCGTGACCGGCGGCACCTGGCGCAAGCACCAGATGCCGGCCTACCACTTGGTGGGCAAGGACAATGCCGGCATCACGCTGGTGAACATCGGCGTGGGGCCTTCCAACGCCAAGACCATCTGCGACCACATTGCCGTGCTGCGGCCCGAAGTGTGGCTGATGATCGGCCACTGCGGCGGCCTGCGCCCCAGCCAGACCATCGGTGACTACGTGCTGGCCCATGCCTACCTGCGCGACGACAACGTGCTGGATGCCGCGATCCCGCCGGAAATTCCCATCCCGCCGATTGCCGAAGTGCAGACCGCCATGTTCGAAGCCGCGCGCCGCATCACCGGCGACAGCGACGAGCAGCTGAAGCGCCGCCTGCGCACCGGCACGGTGGTGACCACCGACGATCGCAACTGGGAACTGCACTACACCCGCTCTGCGCTGCGCTTCAACCAGAGCCGGGGCGTCGCCATCGACATGGAATCGGCCACCGTGGCGACGCAGGGCTACCGCTTCCGCGTGCCCTACGGCACCCTGCTGTGCGTGTCGGACAAGCCCTTGCACGGCGAGATCAAGCTGCCGGGGCAGGCCAATGCCTTCTACGAGAAGTCGATCAGCCAGCACCTGCGCATCGGGATCGAGACGCTGCACCTGCTGAGCAAGGAAGAGGGCAGCTTCCACAGTCGCAAGCTGCGCAGCTTCGACGAGCCGCCGCTGCGCTAGCGTTCAGTCGCGCTGCACGCGCCCGCACAGGGGCACGGTCAGCTGGCGATCGGCGACATAGGCTTCCAGCGCGTCGATATCGTAGCCGACATTGGCCAGCTGCGGCACGCCTGCCAGCATGGCAAAACCATCGCCCCCGCCGGCAAGGAAGCTGTTGCTGACCACGCGGTAGTGACGTGCCGGGTCCAGCGGTTCGCCGTCGAGCAAGACTTCCGTCACCCGCTGCCCTTGCGGCGCGGACAGGTCGACATCGTAGCTGACATTGGCAGACGGGATCAGCACCGATTCGCACGGCCTGGCCCAGCTTTCGCCATCGCACCACTGTGCTTCCAGCAATGCGGCGAACTGCGCGCCGGTCATGTCCAGCACCAGCACGCCGTTGCCGAAGGGCGACATCGCGGCAAGCTCGCCATAGGTCAGCACCCCGTCGGCGGCGCCTGACAGGTCGGTGCGCACGCCGCCGGAGTTGACGAAGGCGAAGTCCGCGCCTTCGCCGGGAGCACGGCGGGCAGCGTCGAGATAGGCGTCGGCGACCAGCCCTTCCGCCGGGTCGTCGAGGCAGTCCTCTCCCTTGCCGCCGCTGTCGACGATGGCGCCGACCTGGCGGTTGGCGACCGGGCCGGCTGCCTCGACGTAGCGCGCGACATAGGCGGCGATAGCCTCGTCCCGCGGGCCGCTGGCTGGCACCGGCACGTTGCGCGCCTCGGTTGCCAGCACCGCGTCGCTCGCCGGGTCGACCACAAGGTCGATATCGGTGACGAAAGCGCCATAACGCCCGGCAGAGGTGAGCAGCACTTGCCCGCCTGCGGCGGTTTGCCTGTCGCAGACGTAGGCGAGGTGGGTGTGACCCGAGACGACCACCGAGATATCCGGGCCCAGCGCGTCGACAATCGGCACGATATCGCCGTCGAGACCGGGGCACCCGCTGTCGTTGAAGCCGGGATCGACTTCGCCGCCCTGGTGGATCAGCAGCACGACCGCGTCCGCCCCCTCGGCGCGCAGCTGCCGCGCCAGCCGGTTGGCGGTCTCTGCCTCGTCCAGGAAGCTGTAGCCGGCGGTGGCCTGGGCGGAGACGATGTCGGGCGTGCCCTCCAGCGTCATCCCGACAAAGCCGATGGTCGCGCCGCCCGCCTGGCGCATGTCGGTGCCCGGCAGCAGCGTTTCGCCCGTCTCCTCGTCCACCACGTTGGCGGCAAGATAGGCGAAGCCTGCGCCCGCAAAGGGCTCCACCGCGCAGGGCTCGCGCCGGGTGAACTGTTCGCAGCCGCCCCCTGCCATGCGCCTTAACTCGTCCGTGCCGCGATCGAATTCGTGGTTGCCGACAGAGGCCACGTCGAGCCCCATGTCCGACAACACGCGGATCGCCGGTTCATCGAGGAACAGCGAGGAGGCAAGCGGGCTGGCACCGATCAGGTCGCCTGCCGCGACGGTCAGCGAATTGTCTTTGCGCAACGCCGCCAGCGTGGCCGCCAGCTGCGCCGCCCCGCCAAGGCGCGCCTGCCGCACTTCGCCGTTGTCGATGTAGCTCAGCGTGCCTTGCGGGCTTTCCAGGTTGCCGTGGAAATCGTTGATCGCCAGCAGCTGCACGGTGACGGTCGCGGGGGAGGGGGCGGCCCGGATCGGCTCCTCCACCGAAGTGGCGACACAGGCGGAGAGCGAGACGCAGGTAAGCAGCGCGGCAGCGATTCTGGTGTGCATCGAAAGATTATTCCCCATGCCGGTGACAAAAGAAAGGCGGCGGCGTTCCCCCCAGAACGCCGCCGCCCCCTTGTGTGACGAACTACTGTCTCAGCTTAGAACTCGTAGCGAGCGCCCAGCTGGATGCGCCAGATCGACGAGGTCGTGCCGACGAAGTTCTGGTCGTCCGGGTTGAAGCCGCTGATGATGTAGCGACCATCGGCGTCCACACCGCCATCGACCACGTCGACGAAGTCGCCGCGAGCGCGGAACACGTTCCAGCTGTCGTCGAAGAAGTTCAGGAAGTTGTCGAAATCCATGAACAGTTCGATGCGGTCATCCGCGATGCCGGCGAAGTGGGCCGGACCCGGGATTTCCTGGCTGAAGCGCAGGTCGAGGTCGAAGAACCAGTCGTTGCGGCAGGAGTTGCGCGCGATCGACTGACCGGCTTCGTAGTCGCAGCCGCTGGCTTCGACGTAGTTGATCAGGCTCTGCACTGCATCAGCATCCGACAGCGGGGAGACGAACGGATCGTTCACACCGGTCGGCACGTACAGCAGCGCGTTGTCCGAACCCGAGGAGCTGTCGTTGAACACGCCGCCACCATCGAAGGTGAGCGAGTACGGACGGCCCGAACGGGCGATGAAGATGAAGCCCAGCTGCGTGTCGTAGTCCTGGATGAACTGTTCACGCACGTTCACCGCGAAGGTGATGTTGTGGCGGGTTTCATTGTTCGAGGTGCTAATCGCGGGATCCTGGCGGTCGAACGCAGCCGTCACGTCGTAGCTGGACGTTGCCGTCGAGCTGCCGTTGTTGCGGTTGTTGTTCGATTCGGTCCAGGCGTAGCCGAAGTTCATGTCGACGCGGCCACCCGAGGTGAACAGGCCGCCGTCGAAGCTCTTCGACAGCAGCAGCGAGACGACGTGGCTGTCGTAGCTCGGGCCGTTGGTCAGCTGGATCTCGTCATCGCGGCGGGTGCCGAAGCAGGCCGCGTTGACCATCGAGTACACCGGCGGCGTGCCGCCCGTGCCCTGCAGGGCAGCGGTACAACCCGGGATCGAGGGATCGATCGCGGCGTAGATCGGGCGACCGTCCACCGTGTAGCCACCGATGCCCGAAGACGGGTTCGGCGCCTGCGACAGGTCGACGAAGTTCAGCGTGTCGACAAAGCGGCTGTAGATGTAGTCGAGGTTCATCGACCAGTTGCTGAAGAAGCCGGTCTGGGTACCGAACTGGGTCGCGATGCCCAGGTTGCCGCGCCACACGCTGGGAACCGTGAAGTTCGGATCGGTCGACTGGGTGTCGGCCAGGCCGGCACCGGCGGTGGCCTGTGCGTCAGCCAGCGCGCAAGCGGGGATGCCGCTGAACGAACCGCCCGAGAGCACGTTGAAGTTGCCGTTGGCGTCCAGCAGGCCGTCGCAAGCGTCGGAGAACGTGTCGCCGTTGGCGTAGCTGAAGCCGTTGTTGGAGAACGCGTTCGAGAAGTAGACGACCGGGTCACCACCGGTGAAGCGGCCAACACCGGCAGTGAAGCGGGTGTTGTAGAAGAAGCCGTCGTTGTCGAATTCGTAGTCCATCGCGAAGCGCGGCAGCCACATGGCACCAAGGTCGCTGAACGAGACTTCGTTGCTGAAGCCATAGCGGTCGGCGAAGTTCGGGTTAGGACGCGGTGCGTCGCCGCTGTACCACTGCACGCGCAGGCCGCCGGTCAGGGTCAGGTTGTCGTTCGCCTGCCAGCTGTCCTGGGCGTAGAGCGAGAAGATGCGACGGTTGAAGGTCGCAGCGGTCTCGTTGATGTCGCCGCTGGGCGTCTGGGCGATGGTGGCACCACCCAGGGCGCCGCCGGCCAGGTCGTCGGCCGAGCCGAAGACGCTGGAGAAGCCGCCGCTGGCGACCACGCCGTTTTCGAAATCATCGAGGTTGCGGAAGAAGATCGTGCCGGTCGCGTTGATGGCGAACAGGTTGTAGACTTCCAGGTCGTTGACTTCGGCACCGAACTTGAAGTCGTGATCGCCCGGCGTCCAGTTGATCTGGAACTTGGCCTGGTCGATGTTGGTCTCCAGTGCGTTGGCCGAGCGGAAGATGCCCGGGCCGGTCGACAGGATGCCGTTCTGGGTCGGACCCACGACACCGACCGCAAGGCGCACGGTCGGGTTGTCCGACTGGGCTTCACCGAAGCCGACCGGGCCCTGCACGTCGGAAACGTCGGCGCGGCTGACGCGGATTTCGGTCGAAAGGTCGTCGCTCCACTGCGAGAACAGGCGCAGGGCGTAGTAATCCGACACCGTGCCTTCGTCTTCGAAGCTGTTGTAGCCGGTCAGTTCCTGGGAACCGGTGTCGCTTTCGACGTTGGTTTCTTCCAGGCGCTGGTAGGTGGCTTCGAGGCGATGGTCTTCGGTGATGATCGCGTCGATACGACCGAAGTAGCGCACCGAGCTTTCCGGCAGGGTAGTGGGATAGCCGCCCACGTCCTGGCCGTACACGCGGCTGGCGATGTCGGCGAAGCGGTCGAACTGGGCCTGGGTGACGAAGTTGGCTTCGTTGGCAAAGCCCGAACCGGCGGGGCCGAAGTCGTTGGCCGAACCCAGGTCGGTTTCTTCATAGGCAGCCGAGAAGAAGATGCGATCGGGAATGATCGGGCCGGACAGCGTGGCGCCCCAGCGCTTTTCGGAGAAATCGTCGACGATGTTCGGGGTGCCGTCGATCGAATCGCCGCGCAGGTCGGCGTTGCGGAACGCGTAGAACGCGCTGCCGTGGAACTGGTTCTGGCCCGACTTGGTGACGACGTTCACCAGACAGCCGGTGAATTCGGAATACTCGACGTCGAACGGGGCGAATTCCACCGAGGTTTCGCCGATGGCGTCGAACGGAAGCGGCAGAGAGTTACGCGCGGCGAACGGAGTACCGTTCAGGCCGAACACGTCTGCCTGCACCACGCCGTCGACGGTGAAGGTGTTGGAACGGTCGTTGCCGCCGAGGCAGGAAATGCGATCGACTTCGTTGGCGCGGTCGAGGCTGACGCGCGGGTCGATGCGGATGATGTCGCGAATGTCGCGGGTCAGCGAGGGGAAGCCTTCCAGCGTGGACTGGCCGAAGGCGATGCCCGGGCCAACCGCCAGCTGCTGCGCGTTCACGCGTGCGGCGGTCACGATGATGAAGTTGTCGGCTGCGGCGCTGGCGTCGGCCGTCAGCTCGAAGGTGTAGGCGGTGTTACCCGACAGTGTGATGAACTGGTCTTCGACCGACTGGCCTTCGAAGCCGTCGGCCGTCACGGTGACGGTGTAGGGACCGCCGGTGACGAGCGAACCGAACAGGAAGCCCCCGTTCGAATCGGTGGTCTGCGTGCGGGTCGACGACGTACGCGCGTCGGTAACGGTGACGGTGGCGCCCGGCAGCGGGTTGCCGTCGGTGTCCGTCACGACGCCCTGGACGCCGGAAGTGGTCTGCTGTGCATGTGCGACTTGCGGCGCGGTGGCGGCTGCGGCGACGCTAAGGACGCTGGCAGCGAGAAGATACCGAAGTTTCATTTCGCGATTATTCCTCAATGGTGAGTGGAGGCCGGTCAGACTGGCTGGGCGCCGTCTAACCGCACAACGGAACAGTTTTCTTGCAGTGATGTGACAATGCGCCGAATTGCGGACTGATTTCGAACACATTTTGGTGCAGCGCGGCATAATGATGCCCAGCTGTTGCTGCATCGCAACACGGTGACAGTTGCAACGACTTGTCCGGGGGTGAACGTGTGTGCGAGTCGTCCTTCAGGCGATCTCAGGCGAGGCCGATTTCCCGCAGGCGCTGGGCCAGGTAATCGTGCGCGAGAATCGGTGGCGGCGGAGTCTCGCCTTCGTCCACGCACTGCGGCAGCGCCTCGATCAGGAAATCGGGCCTGAAGTGCAGGAAGAACGGCATCGAATAGCGTGAGCGCCGTGCGGCCTCGCCTTCGGGATTGACTACGCGGTGGGTGGTGGACCGCAGCTTGCCGTTGGTAAGCCGGTCCAGCATGTCGCCCACGTTCACCGCCAGCGCGCCCTTGGGCGGGGAGACGGGCATCCATTCGCCCTGCTTGTTCAGCAGTTGCAGGCCCGCTTCTTCGGCGCCCAGCAGCAGGGTGATGGTGTTGATATCGCCGTGCGCGGCTGCGCGAATCGCACCGGCGGGCGCATCTTCGGGCAGCGGCGGGTAGTGCAGCAGGCGCATTACCGAATTGCCGTCCTTCACGGTCGGCTCGAACCAGTCCGCCTCCAACCCCAGGTGCAGGGCAATCGCGCTCAGGATGCGCGCCCCGGTTTCCTCGAAGGCGAGGAATAGCTCCTCGAAAGTCTCGCGAAAGCCGGGCAGTTCTTCGGGCCAGATATTGGGCTGCATCACGTCTGCCAGCGGATGGCCTTCGGGCAGGGTGCGGCCCACGTGCCAGAATTCCTTCAGGTCGTGGACCTTGGCATCCTTGGCGATTTCCTTGCCGAACGGGGTATAGCCGCGTGCGCCGCCACCGCCTTCGATGTGATAGCCCTGCTTCACCTCGGTCGGCAGGGCGAAGAAGTCGCGCGCCATGGCATCGGCCCGGTCGATCAGGTCCTGCGGGATGGTGTGATCGCGCACCACGGCAAAGCCGAATTCGGAAAAGCTGCGGCCCAGCTCGTCGGCAATTTCTTCTACCGGTCGGGCAAGCGAGATCGAGGCGATTCTATCCATGGGTCAGCCCCTTAGTACGGCAGGAACAGGCCCGCCAGTGCCGCGCTCATCAGGTTGGCGAGCGAGCCGGCGGCGAGTGCCTTCAATCCCAGTTTCGCAATCACCGGTCGTTGATTTGGAGCAAGTCCGCCGGTCACCGCCATCTGGATGGCGATGGAGCTGAAATTGGCAAAGCCGCACAGCGCGAAGGTGACGATGGCTGCCGTGCGCGGGCTGAGGGTGCCGTCGGCCAGCGCGCCAAGATCGATGAAGGCGACGAATTCGTTGAGCACGATCTTGGTGCCGAACAGGCCGCCGGCGGTCATCGCTTCGTCCCACGGGATGCCCAGCAGGTACATGATCGGCGCGAACAGCCAGCCGAGCAGCTGCTGGAACGAAAGGTCGGGCATGCCGAACCAGCCGCCGATCCCGCCCAGCACGCCATTGGCCAGTGCGATCAGGGCGACGAAGGTCAGCACCATGGCGCCCACCGCCACGGCCAGCTTCAGGCCGGTCTGCGCGCCCTGCGCGGCGGCCTCGATGATGTTGGCGGCGCGGCCATGTTCGTCGAAATGGGCGGCGGCTTCGACTTCGTGAGGGCTCTCGCCCTCGGTGATCGCGGCCGGACCCTCGCCGCTGATTCGGCCCTCCGGCAGGGAAAGCTCGCCTTCCGCTTCGGGTGCGGCTTCCTCTGTATCGGGCATGATGATCTTGGCCATCAGGATACCGCCGGGCGCGGACATGAAGGCGGCGGCCAGCAGGATCGGCAGGTAAGTGGGGCCGAGCAACCCGGCATATGCCGCCAGGATGGTGCCCGCCACGCCAGCCATGCCCACCGTCATCAAGGTGAACAGCCGCGACGGCGAGAGCGCCGCCAGGTAGGGCCGCACCACCAGCGGGCTTTCCGACTGGCCGACGAAGATGTTGGCCGCCGATCCCAGCGATTCCACCTTGGAAATGCCGGTGATCCACCCGATCGCTCCGCCCAGCCAGCGCACCAGCCGCTGCATCACGCCTACGTGATACAGAATCGACACCAGCGAGGCGAAGAACACGATCACCGGCAGCGCGCCCAGCGCAAAGGTGCCCGACAGCGGATTGCTCTCGGCACTGCCGAACAGGAATTCGGTACCCGCATTGGCGTAGGAGAGCAGGGCGGAGACGCCATCGGCCATGGTGCGGATCACCGCCGCGCCGCCATCGGTGCGCAGCACGAGCAGGGCGATGCCGGCCTGCAAGGCAAAGGCTGCGCCGACGATGCGCAGCCTGATCCGTTTCTTGGCGTTGGACAGAAGGAAGGCGAGCAGCAGGATCGCGGCAATACCCGCGAGCGATATCAATTGGGGAGGCACGGCGAATCCTGTGTTGGTTACGCTGGTTATCATGCCGATCTAATGGCGCCGTTCAAACGGATTCTCGGCAGGGAGATTTGCGCTAGGCCCTTTCCTTTGCGAGATTCGTTTAATAGCGGTCGGGGATGGACCAGACATCGCCCGCCGAATCGATCCCCCGCTCGCTGTTCGTTTTCTCCTTGCTCTATGGCGGGATGACCGTGATCGCGGGCGTGCTCGCCTACAAGCAGTTCGCCATCGGCCCGCTGGTGGTGGAAAGCGGTATCCTGGCTTTCCTGCTGCTGGTGGTGCTTTCCAGCGCGGTGTCGCAATTGCACGGCAAGGCCATGGCAGACCGGCTGGTGCTGTGGGGCTTCCTGCCGCTGGCGGTATCGATTGGCCTGATCGGGCTTGTGCTTTTGCTGCCTGCCTCGCCGGAAATGCCGGCGGAAAACCTCGCCGCCTTCCGGCAGGTGCACGAACAGACGCCGCGCATCATGGCGGCAGGCCCGGTGGCCTACGGTGTCTCGCTGCTGCTGAACGTGTGGATCTTCGACAGGCTGCGCGGCAAGGGCGGGGCCAGTTCGCGCGGGTTCTGGCTGATGGCGCGCGGGGCGATTGCCTCTGCCATCAGCCAGGCGGTTGACACGCTGATCTTTATCACCCTGGCCTTTTATGGCGAATTTCCCATCGGCAGCCTGCTGGTCGGGCAGGCAATCGCCAAGATCGTGCTGTCGTTCGTGCTGGTGCCGTTCCTGATCCTGGGCGCGGTGGCGCTGGCAAGGCGGCTGGACGGGGTAAAAGCATGAGCGAGGACCTGGTCAAGGCCGCGATCAAGGCACGGACAGGTGCGCACGCGCCCTATTCGGATTTCTTCGTCGGCTGCGCAGTCGAAAGCGAGGACGGGGAGATCGCCTTGGGTGCGAACATGGAAAACGGCTGCTATCGCCTCGGCGTGTGTGCCGAGCAATCGGCGCTGGCCGCCGCGCAGATCGCTTTCGGGCTGGACAAGGTCGTGCGGCTGGTGGTGGTGGGTGGCTCCCATGCTGCCGATGGCAGTAAGCCGGGCGAGCCGGTGATGCCCTGTGGCGGGTGCAGGCAAGCGATCCTGGAGGCAGCCAGCCTGTCCGGCCGCGATATCGAGGTGACCTGCTGCGACCATACCGGCAAGCAGCGCGTCGTCACCTCGATCAGCGCGCTGCTGCCTGCCGCCTTTACCTTCGAAAAGGGCTGATTACGCTTCCGAAAGCGATTCCGGGCGACCGTGCTCCACGCTCATGCGTTGCCGCGTACGGATTTCCGCGCCGCGTTCGCGCACGCTCTCCAGCGTCTTGAACTCGGTGGTCCACAGCTCGGGCGTCACTTCGCACATCACATAGCCGCGCTGGGCATTGTGCCATTTCAGCTGCGGGTTTTCCTGCTGGATCGCTATGGTATCGGCACGCTGGTCTACCCCGTTGCCGCCCGAGGTGATCGAGGTGGAGACGAATTCGCACGCGATCGGGCGCGGTCCCGGCGCCTTGCCGTCGATATGCAGTTCGCCGGCGTAGTTCTGGTGCTCGTCACCCGTCAGCACCACCACGTTGCCGCGGCCCTGGTCACGCACCGCCTCGAGCAGGCGGCGGCGCGACTGCCGGTATCCCGCCCAACTGTCGAGGTTTTCTGTCCGCACCTCTCCCGGCGTGCGGTCGAGGTCCATCATCATGACCTGCTGCGCCAGCACCTGCCAGCGTGCTTCGGAGGCGCGCATGCGGCCGATCAGCCATTCCTCCTGCGCGCCGCCCAGCACGGCAGCGTCGTGGCGGTCCACGGTCTCGCACACCACGCCCCAGCGATCCTCGCACGGTTGGTCGCTGCGATACTGCCGCGTATCGAGCAGGTTCAGGTCCAGCAGGTCGCCATAGCGCGCCTGCCGGTACAGCTGCATCGCGGGGCCGACAGGCATCGACGCGGCGCGCAGCGGCATGTTTTCGTAATAGGCCTGCATCGCCGCCTGCTTGCGCAAGGCGAAGATCGCCGGCGGCGTGCCGTCCTGGTCGATGTCGCTTACCCAGTTGTTGTCGATCTCGTGATCGTCCCAGGTCATGAACCACGGCGCGGCGGCGTGCGCGGCCTGCAGGTCGGTGTCCATCTTCGTCTGCGCATAGCGGCGGCGATAGTCGCCCAGCGTATAGAGTTCGTCCCCCCGATACTGGCGCACGTTCTCCAGCGGGCCCATCGCCCCGCCGTTCCACACGCGGTTGGAGCGGCCTTCGTATATGTAGTCGCCATAGCAGAACACGAAGTCCGCCTGTTCGGAGGCAAGGTGGCGGTGCGCGGTATAGAACCCCTGCTCGAAGTGCTGGCACCCGGCCAAGCCGAAGCGCACGCGTTGTAACGGCGATCCGAGGGCGGGCAGGGTCTGCGCGCGGCCCCACAGGCTGCGCTCGCGCCCGGCGGTGAAGCGATACCAGTTAGGCCGGCCCGGTTGCAGCCCGGCGACTTCGACATGCACCGAATGGCCCAGCTCCGGGCGGGCAAGTGCGGTGCCGGCCTGCACCACCTCGCGAAAGCGGTCGTCGGCAGCGACTTCCCAGTCCACCTCCACCGCTGCGGCGGGCATCCCATAGTCGATTTCCAGCGGATCGGGCGCCAGCCGCGTCCAGATCACGAACCCGTCGGGCGCGGGATCGCCTGAGGCGACGCCCAACTGGAAGGGGTAATTGCGGAACACCGGCGCCGCCAGGGCAGGCGCGGCCAGCGGCAAGCCCATCGCCGTGATCGCCGCGCCGCCAAAGCTGCGCAGCAAGTGTCGCCGGTTCAGCTCGATGCGCTTGGCTTGCCAGTCGGCCATGGTGCTTGTCCCTTCGAAGAGCGGTGTCGCCGACGCCTTGCGCCAGGCAGGTTGCGCTTTTGTGTCTTTGTGCGCCAGCGGCCTGCGCTTGCCAAGCGGGCTTGCGCTGCCGCGCGGGTGTAATCACTGTGCAAGGTCAGACTGGTTCAAAGGGCCTATGAGTTCTGCAAGCAATCCTGATGGCAAGGGCAGGGCAGCCGCGCTGGATGCGTTCGAGCGGCGGGCGCCCTATAGTGCGGAGCTGCTGGAGGCCGCCCTGCGCGCGCAACCCCATGACGGCGCGTTGTTGCTTGCCCATGCCTCGGCGCGCGCGGAGAATGGCGTCGAAGACCCTTTCGCTCGGCTGAAAGACGTGCTGCAGCAGGACCCGAGCTGGGTGACCGGTCACCGTGCACTGGCGCAGCTGACGATCGAATTCGGCTTCCCCAAGCCCCTGGCCGTGATCGAGAGCGCGCTGTCCAGCCAGCGCGACAATCCGGCTTTATGGCATTGCTACCTCAACCTGCTCTCGGCACTGGGGCGTGATATCGAGGCGGCAGACAAGACTGCGGACCTGCGCCGCCGCGTGGGTGAGGTGCCTGCGCTGCGCCTGCTGGAAGCGCGATTTGCCGGACAGGGCGGCGATCCGCAGCGCGGGGCCCGACTGCTACAAGGCCTACCCGCGCAATTGCCCGATCTGGCCTACCAGCAAGCGCGCAACGCGCTGCAGCGTGGCGAGGCGGGTGAGGCGGCCCGGGTGCTCTCAGGCTCCTCTATGCAGGGCGATATGCGCATGTGGGCCATGGCGGAAATCGCCTGGCGCGCGCTGGGAGACAATCGCCACGGCTGGCTGGTGCGCGGCGAAGACCTGCTGGCGGCAGACGACCTAGGGCTGGATGAGAAGGACCTGGCCGCGCTTTGCGATACCTTGCGCCGGCTCCATTCCAGCCGTGCCGCGCCGCTTTCGCAAAGCCTGCGCGGCGGCACGCAGACGCGCGGCAACCTGCACCGCCGCGACGATCCCGTGCTGGCACTGGTGTTCGACGCCATGCGCCGCGCGCTGGCGGACTATTCAGCACGGCTCGAAGGCCTCGATGGCGATCACCCCATGGCCCCGCTGGCCGCCCGCGCGCCGCAGGTCACCGCCAGCTGGTCGGTGCGCCTGACGTCTGGCGGTTTCCACGTGCCGCACATGCACGACAACGGCCTGCTCAGTTCTGCCTGCCATCTGGTGGTGCCCGCCGGGGCAGCGCCGGGCGAGGGCATGTTGGAGCTGGGCCGGCCGCCGAAGGACATCGGCCTGGCGCTGGAGCCGGTGGCCACTTTCACCCCGCGCGCAGGCCGGCTGATCCTGTTTCCCAGTTTCCTCTATCACTCGACCACGCCCTTCGCCGCGGCTGAACGCATGAGCGTGGTGATCGATGCCGCCTAGCGTTCGATCGCGCCCATGACTTCGCGCACGCTGCTGGCCTTCACCCCGCGCTGTTCCAGGTAGGCGAAGATCCGCCGCCACCAGTCGTACAGCGCGTCAAGGTCGTCATCGTCGCGCACATAGGGGGTGGAGCCGGGCCGCAGCGAGGGGCTGTGGAACGACAGCACCAGCATCGGCACGTCGTCGTCCAGCGCCATGTCGATGCCGCGAATGGCCTCTTCCACGCTCACGCCCTCGGGCGTCAGCGGCACGCGTTCCAGCAGGCCCAGCCGCGCCAGCACCCCGCGCATCGAGGGCAATCGCCACAGGCGCGGGTAGATAAAGCCGCCCTGGCGCCGCAGCATGCCCCAGAAGGTGCTGGTCAGCGGCAGTTCGAGCAGGCTCTTCTCTGCATCGACCCAATAGGGATGCAGCGGGTGCTCGCGGTAATCCGGCCCGCCGGTGCTGGAATAATCGAACAGCGGCCGCACCGAGGTGTCGATCGCGATGCCGTGGTGTTTCAGCAGGCCCGCCGTGTTGGGGCCTAGGCCATAGCGGCCCGCGCGGTAGATCAGCGGAGCTACGCCGAAATTTTCCTCGATCGCATCGCGCAGCGCCTTCAGCTTGGCCTCTTCCAGGTCGGGCGGCAGGTTGCCGGCGAAGGAGTTTTCCTGCGTCACCTCTTCCTGGAACGGCGGGTTGACCCAGGGGTGAAGCTGGACGCCCACTTCGGCCCGCCCGGCCAGCACCGGCTCGCGCAGGATTTCCCTCGCGGTGCGCGAATTGGCGATGGGCCAGTCCACCAGGTAAACCGGCACGACCCCTTCGTTCTCGCAGAATTCCTGGAATTTCTTTAGCCTGGGGACGTGGCGCGTATCGTGGCTGTCACGGGTCAGCGGCTTGTCCCAGTCGAAATCCTCTTCGGTGTCGACGGTCAGCAGGAAACGGGGGCAATCGTCGGTAAACCGCGCCCTGGCACTTTGCGGTGGCGGGTCGAGCAGGTTGCTCGTCGGCAAGATGATCTCCCTCACTTGGAGGTTACGCGCCTCCGGTCCCGCTGCCGGTGCTATGGACCGCGTCCGTAGAGGTCAAGACGGGCAGGCGCAGCGATACCCGGTTGTCCTCGCAGGCCAGCGATCCGCCTGCCGCGCGAGCTTCGGCCTCTGCCAGCCGGAAGGTGAAGGCCGGGCCGAACATGCCGGCGCTGATGGCCCTGCGCCGCTGGCTGTCGCGACCGGTGTCCGCCGGAGCATCGCGCAGGCTTTCGGGCACGTCCAGCTGCAGCGTGATGGTCTTGCCGTCGCTGGCAAGGTCCAGCTGCGATTCCTCGCCGGGGCCGATGGCGCCTGCTGCCGTTGCCAGCAGCCGCCAGCACAGCACCATGGCCTCGCCGCGATCGAGACCGACGGTAAAGGGCGCGCCAGAGACCTTGAGCTTGAAGCCTGCATTGCGCGAGCGCAGCACGCGGTCGAGCCGCTCGACCGTGTTTGCCAGTGCCTCGCGCAGGTCGCTGGTGCCTTCCTCCAGCGCCAGCGCCTTGGTCTCCAGCTTCACCAGCCGGTCGACCTCGTCGAAACCCGCCAGCAGCGTGGCGGCATCGCCGGCAATGCTGGCGGCGTGGGCGCGGTATTCGTGCGGCACGGCGCCGAAGATCTGCTGCTGGATGATCTCGGCAAAGCCCTGGATCGCGTTCACCGGCGTGCGCAGTTCGTGCAGTACTTGCCGCATGGCGTCGCCCTGCGTGTCGGGTTCCTGCGCCTCCTGCGGCAGGTTGGGGCGGTAGAGTCGCACGGCATAGCCGGTGAAGCCGCCGGTGTCGGGCGCGAACAGCGGGGCGGCGTCCATGCGCCACTCGCCGCTGATCTCGGGCGCGGCATCGATGGTCAGCGGCGCATGGTGTAGCGGCAGTCGCCGCCGAAGGGCGACCGCAACGTCATCGGCGAAGTCCACCAGGTCGCCGGGACCGGGCGCGGTAAGGCCAAGCCCTGCCAGCATGGGTGCGGCCAGCCCTTCGGCGCGGATAACCTTGCCGCCGGCATCGGTGATGACGTCCAGCACGCCCCTGCCGGCAGCCTCTGTCTGGGTCGCGAGATCGCCCAGCGGCAGGCGCGGGGCGTTGCGGGCCTGCTGGCGGTTTTCCTGGAATGCCTCGATCCGGCGTCGCAGGGCGCCGATCCCGTCCAGCGGGCCGGTGGCGCGCGGCGTGACGGTGGCGGGTGCGCTCTCGCCTTCGGCCTCGGTTGGTGCAGGCGGCGCTTCGGCATCGGCAGAATCGGCCCTGGGCAGCACCAGGTCGCCCACGCCCAGCCTTTCGAGCAGGCGCTTGACCGAGGCCGGCAAGTCGCGCCGATGGCGCAGGAAACCGCGCGCGGTCACCGGCAGGCGCGGAATCAGGTCTAGCCATTGCTCTTCGCTAAGCCGCGCGGTGGCAACGGCGGCGGCAGCGGGCTTGGGTTCTCCCTCGGCCAAAAAGGCGACGAATTCGGGGTTGCGCAGGCGCAGGCCCGGCTCGCGCAGGATAGCGCTTTGTTCCTCCTGCGGGATCGCCTGCTGCAATTCGTGCAGCCGCACGAACCCGGCAATGGTATCCAGCCGCCGGTCATCGCCTTCCAGTGCCGAACGATTGAGGATGCGGTTGATTTCCCACGGAGAACGTTCGTCTGCCTCGCGTGCGATGCGTGCCAATGCCTGGCCCGAAAGCGTCGTCTCGCGCGAGCCGAGCAGGTCCAGCAACTGCCTGAACTGCGTGCGCAGTGCCGCGTCGCTGCCGGCGCGCATGCGCAGCACGGTGGCTAGGCGGTCATCGAACAAGGGCAGTGCTCCGGTCGGAAACGCGGTTAAAAAATTACCAACCGTGGCATTAGCCGTGTCCCGCGAGGCAAGCATGGTTAAGGACCGATGCGTTGCAAAAGGGGACAATTGCGGCCATAGGGAACTTTATTGTGCGAAAACGTCAATTGGCGTGATAGAAATTGCGTGATCCGTGTGTGAGAGGGCGGGTTGTGCAAAGGGGGACTTCTTGATGTCCACACTCGACAAGATCGATCGGCGCCTGCTGGCCGAATTGCAGGCCGAAGGGCGCGTGACCAATGTCGATCTGGCGCGCCGCGTCGGCCTGACGGCGCCGCCGTGCCTGCGCCGTGTCCGGGCGCTGGAGGAAGAGGGCGTGATCCGCGGCTACCACGCCGATCTCGACGCCTCGAAGCTGGGGTTCGCCATCACCGTGTTCGCAATGGTGTCGCTGCGCAGCCAGGCCGAGGAAGACCTCAAGGCGTTCGAGGATCACATCACCGGGCTGGACGAAGTGCGCGAGTGCCACATGCTCAACGGCGAGATCGATTTCATCCTCAAGATCGTGAGCAAGGACCTGCAAAGCTTCCAGGAATTCCTCACCAGCAAGCTGACGCCCGCGCCCAACGTGGCCAGCGTGAAGACCTCGCTGACGATCCGCACAAGCAAGCACCTGCCCGGCGTTCCGCTGGATTAGGACTGTTGGCCGTCGGGCTAGATCAGCCCAGAGGTAAAACCGGTATAAGCCAGGTACCCCGCCAGCAGCAGGCCGCCCTCGCGACGCGACAGGCGTCCGCCGGTAAAGGCAAAGACCATCACCACGAAGGCTGCCAAGGTCGCCAGCGGCAAGTCGAACTGGACGATCTTTTCCGGGATCGCGCCGGGTGCGGCCATGCCCGTCACCCCGCCGATGAACAGCAGGTTGTAGATGTTGGAGCCCAGCACGTTGCCCAGCGCAATGTCGCTCTGCCCCCTGATCGCGGCGATGATCGAGGTTACCAGTTCGGGGGCGGAAGTGCCGAAGGCGACGATGGTCAGGCCGATGATCTCCTCGCTCACCCCCATGGACGAGGCGATCGCCACCGCGCCATCGACCAGCAGCGTTCCCCCGCCGACGATCAGGCCCAGGCCAACCGCAAAGAAGGCCAGCGCATGGCCAAGGCTGTGGGCAGGCTTTTCCTGTGGAACAAGCGCCGGGTCGAAGGCTTCGGAAGCGGCCGCACGGTCGAAGGCGGCGGTATGGTCATAGGGCTGGTCGACAGGCGCCAGCTTCTCCTGCTGGTACGCGCGCCAGATATAGGCGACCAGGCCCACCAGCAGCAGCGTGGCCACAATCCGGTCCA
Organism: uncultured Erythrobacter sp.; assembly: GCA_913055155.1. GTDB lineage: Bacteria > Pseudomonadota > Alphaproteobacteria > Sphingomonadales > Sphingomonadaceae > Alteraurantiacibacter. The sequence continues at coordinate 273,080 of CAJXJR010000001.1, forward strand.
GGCCCAGGGTGTAGCTGGCGGCCATCAGGGCCAGTGCCGCCACCAGCCCCACACCGCCGTCGCGCCACAGCGCGGTGCGATCCACTGCCATCGGCGCGATCAGGGCCGCCGTGCCCAGCACCAGCAGCAGGTTGGCAAGGTTGGAGCCGACGATATTGCCGATGGCAAGCCCCGGCGATCCGGCCAGCGCCGCCTGCACGCTGGCAGCCAGTTCCGGGCTGGAAGTACCAAGCCCGACCACGACCAGGCCGATCAGCATGGGCGACAGGCGCAACCGCTCGGCAATGCCCACCGCGCCGCGTACCATCACGTCGCCGCCGATCATCAGCAGGACCAGGCCCGCCAGAAGTATGCCGATATCGGTGATGGGGGGCATGGCGAGCAGCGTGCCCGTCAGGCTTCGTCTTCAGCGCGCTTGGCGAGCCATTCCTCGAGCCACTTGATGGTATAATCGCCGCTGATGATGTCGGGCTGCCTGAGCAGCTCCTCGTGCAGCGGGATCGATGTCTTCACGCCCGAGATCACCATTTCCTCCAGCGCGCGGCGCAGGCGCATCAGGCAGCCTTCGCGGGTGCGACCGTAGACGATCAGCTTGGCGATCATCGAATCGTAATAGGGCGGGATGGTGTAGCCGGCGTAGAGCCCGCTATCGACGCGCACGTGCATGCCGCCGGCCTGGTGATAGTAATCGATCTTGCCCGGGCTGGGGGCGAAGGTGAACGGATCCTCCGCGTTGATGCGGCATTCGATGGCATGGCCGCTGAACACCAGTTCCTCCTGCTTCACAGAAAGGTCCTTGCCATCGGCGATGCGGATCTGTTCGCGCACCAGGTCAACGCCCGTAATCGCTTCGGTCACGGGATGCTCCACCTGCAGGCGGGTGTTCATCTCGATGAAGTAGAACTCGCCGTCTTCCCACAGGAATTCGATCGTGCCCGCACCGCGATAGCCCATTTCGGCCATGGCCTTGGCCACGATGCCGCCCATGCGCTCGCGCTCTTCGGGCGTGATGACGGGGGAGGGGGCTTCCTCGAACACCTTCTGGTGGCGGCGTTGCAGGCTGCAATCGCGCTCTCCCAGGTGGATGGCGTTGCCACGTCCGTCGCCGAACACCTGGAATTCGATGTGGCGCGGATTGCCGAGGTATTTCTCCAGGTACATGGTGTCGTCGCCGAACGCGGCCTTGGCCTCGTTCTGCGCCTGCTTCACCAGGCTTTCCAACTGATCCTCGCTGGGGATCACCTTCATCCCGCGACCGCCGCCACCGGCTGCGGCCTTGGCCAGCACGGGATAGCCGATTTCCTTGGCCACCGCGCGCATCTCGTCGAAATCGGACACGGCGCCGTCGCTGCCGGGAACCAGTGGCAGGCCGAGGTCGCCTGCGGTCTTCTTGGCCTGCACCTTGTCGCCCATGGTGCGGATATGCTCGGGCTTGGGCCCGATCCAGGCGATGTCGTGGGCTTCCACGATCTCGGCGAACTTGGCGTTTTCGGACAGGAAGCCATAGCCGGGATGGATCGCGTCCGCCCCGGTGATTTCGGCAGCGGAAATGATCGCCGCGTGGTTCAGGTAGCTTTCGCTGGCCGAGGGTGGGCCGATGCACACGGCATGGTCTGCCAGCCGCACGTGCATGGCATCGGCGTCGGCGGTGGAATGCACAGCCACCGTCTCGATCCCCATTTCGTGAGCGGCACGGTGGATGCGCAGCGCGATTTCGCCGCGATTGGCGATCAGGATGCGGGAAATGCCCATGGATAGCGCCCCTTAAGCGATGACGACGAGCGGCTGGTCGAACTCGACCGGTTCGCCGTTGCCGATCAGCAGGTCGGTCACAGTACCATCCTTGGGCGCGGCGATCGGGTTCATTACCTTCATCGCCTCGACGATCAGCAGCGTGTCGCCTTTCTTCACGCTGTCACCGACGCTGACGAAATTGGGCGAGCCGGGTTCGGGCGCGAGGTAGGCGGTGCCGACCATCGGCGATTTGACGGCATTGGCGTGATCGACCGGAGCAGGTTCCGCAGGTGCGGGTGCGGGTGCGTCGTTCGGGGCGGGGGCGGGCGCAGCAGCAGGTGCGGCGACCGCGACCGGCGCAGGGGCGCCGGCAACGGCACCGCGCGAGACGCGGATCTTGCGGTCGTCGTCTTCCACCTCGATCTCGGTCAGGCCTGTTTCGGCCAGGATGTCTGCCAGTTCGCGCACCAGCGCGGTATCGACGTTCAAACCACCCTTGCGGGCAGGAGCGGCCTTCTTTTCAGCCATGCATTCCCCGTTTCTGCGACCAGTTTGCAATTCGACTTGCGCGCTAGAGCCTGTCGCTCCGCAAGGCAAGCCTCACCCGGCGATCAAAGCTTCGATGCGGCGTCCAGCGCCAGTTCGTATCCGTATGCACCAAAACCGGCGATGGAGCCAAGCGCGGCCATGCCGACATAGCTCTTGTGGCGATATGCTTCGCGCGCGGCGGGATTGGAGATGTGCACCTCGATCACCGGGGTCTTGATCGACTTGATCGCGTCGTACAGCGCCAGCGAGGTGTGGGTGAGCGCGCCCGCATTGAGGATCACCGCCTTGGCCCCGTCGGACTGCGCTTCGTGCAGCCAGTCGCACAGGTGGCCTTCGTGGTTGGATTGGCGCATCTCGATTGCGATGCCCAGCGGTTTTGCCCGCTCTTCCAGGCGGGTGGCAATGTCATCCAGCGTATCGGCCCCGTAGATCTCGGGTTCGCGCACGCCCAGCAGGTTCAGGTTCGGTCCGTTGAGGACGAATACGGTATCGGTCATGCCCATGCCCTTAGCCGGGGGAGGGGGGCGCGGCCAAGGGGTGATTGCTGCTGTTCCGCAATTCCTTTCCCGCGCGTGGCTGCGCCGGGCAGGCTTGGGGGCTCAGGCCTGCGGATCAGGCGCAGGCCCGAGCGGCGGCTCGATAGTCGCGCTCACCAAGGTCAGGCCGCCGTGCTTCGATCCATTCGGCCATCTCGGCGTGGGCGATGATGTAGGCATCGGGGCCGCGTTCGTGGCTGATCGCCACCACCTCGCCGGCAATGTCCTGCCAGGTGGTGGGCTGGATCACCAGGCCGTCGAAAGGAAGCAGTAGTGGGTTTGCGGCGAGGCCGAAGGGCTTCGCGATCCGCAGCGACAGGCCGTTTTCGTGCACGGCAAACACCACGGGCGGGTACTTGTGATACCCGGTGGCGAACAGTTCGCGCCTGGGTCGATCGCTGACGACGACCAGCGCGGCCGTCTTCCTGGCGAGGATTTCGGGCAAGGCCGTGACGCCAAAGCGCCGGGCGAGCACATTCCACTGCTTCATTTCCGCCCGTTGCAGGAAGACGAACAAGCCGATCAGCACGAGAACGCCGACGGCCGCGCTGAAAGCCGTGCTGAGGGTATCGATCATTTCCGGCGTCCCCACCTGTTTCGTGCAACCGTTTACACCCGGCAGGTAAGCCTTTGGTAAACGGCTACTTCTCGACGCCCTTTACCTTGCCCCACTGGCGCGCGGCGGTGTAGCCGAGGTAGCCGGTGCCGAAGAGCGCGTAGAGCGGTTCCGGCAGGCCGCCGAGGTAATCGTTCATGCCGCGGGCGATCTCCTGCGCAGTGGTGGGCGAAAAGGCCGACAGCACGCCCATCGGCAGCGCGGTGAGCAGCAGGATGTAGATCACGTAGAGAAAGCTGGGCCGCGCGCGGCTGGTCCACGGGTCGGACGAATTGGCCTCGGCCACGATGGCGGACAGGCGCGATTCGATCAGTTGCAGTTCCTGCGTGCCTTCCAGCTTGATCAGTTCCAGCTTGGCGCGGTCGCGAGCTTCCTTGTCGGGAATGATCTTGTCGATGATGGAGGCGAGGGGGCCGATAAGCGATTCGATGATGGCCATGGGGTGATGGGTCCGTGCATTGTTGGAGTCGCGAGCGGGTCTGCGCGTGCCGCCGCATTGTAGGAAAGCCCCGTGCGGGATTGATCGGCGCGCGGTGATGGGCAAGAACGGCCCCGAAACCGACGGGAGGGACTTTTGCAGGCAGTCGAGAGGTATTCGAAGGGCGCCATTGCGTTGCACTGGCTGATCGCGCTGGCGCTGGCGGGGGAAATCGCGCTGGGCTTTGCCATGCCCAAGGATGCCAGTGGCTTTGCCGAATACCAGCTGCACAAGTCGATCGGCATCACCATCCTGCTGCTCAGCCTGGTGCGGCTGGGCTGGCGCTTCACCCACGTGCAGCCTGTGCCGCTGGAAGGCGGTGTTACAGGCTTTTTGGCGAAGGCCGTGCACGTGGGCTTTTACGCCTTCATGATCGCCATGCCGCTGACCGGGTGGGCGCTGGTCTCGTCCGACCCGATCGACGTGCCGACGGTGCTGTTCGGCGTGGTGCCGCTGCCGCACCTGCCGCTGGGTGAGGAATGGAACCACTTATCGCACGAGGCGCACGAGTGGCTGGCCTGGGGCGGCCTGGCGCTGTTCGCGCTGCACGTGGTTGGCGCCTTGCGGCATCATTTCCTGCTGAAGGATGGCCTGCTGGCCCGCATGGGACCGAATGCGGGCGCGGTGCTGGCCATGCTGGGCCTTACCCTGGCGCTGGGACTGGGCGTGCTGTTCGGCGTGGCGCAGGATCGCGACATGCAGATCGAACCGCCGGCGCAGCAGACTGCACCGGTGGCCGAAGCGACGCCTTCACCGACACCGACACCGACAGCCGAAGAGACCGCAAGCGAGGAGGCCGTACCCAAAGAGGAGGACGAGCCTGCCGAAGAAGCCGCTCCGGAAGAGGTCGGGGAACCCGAAATGGCCACCCCGGAACCCGCCGGACCCCCGCCAAGCTGGACGATCCAGCCCGGCGGCGCGTTGCGCTTCAGCGTCGACAATGCGGGCAGCGCCCTTAACGGCAGCTTCGGCACATGGCGCGGCGATATCATGATGGACCCCGAGGCACCCGAAAGCGCCGCGATCACCATTACCGTGGACCTTGCCAGCGCCAGCCTCGGCGATGCGACACAGGATTCGATGCTGAGCGGTGCGGACTTCTTCGACACGTCCAGCTTCCCGCAAGCGACCTGGCGCAGCACTGAGGTGCGGCGGGTTTCGGGCAACCGATACGAGGCGGACGGAACACTGTCGTTGAAAGGTGTAAGCCGATCCCAGCGAATCAGCTTTACGCTGACCGGCAACGGCAACGCCCGCACGGTAGAGGGCAGCGCCACGATCGACCGCAACGCCTTTGGCGTGGGCACCGGCTCCAGCGCTGAAAACCTTGCCGGGTCGGTAAGGGTGACTTTCACCTTCGACGCAACCTCTTGATGTCTCCGTGCGTTGAAACCTCGATGCGCCTCTGTATGAGGATGGTTTCATGAGTGACCAAAATTCGAAAGCCGACTGGCAGGCCAAGGCCGACAAGGAAGTGAAGGGCCGTGACCTGACTTGGCACACGCCCGAAGGCATTGACGTGCAGCCGCTGTACACGGCGGGCGATGCCGAGGGTCTTGATCCCGGCCTGCCGGGCTTCGCGCCATTCACGCGCGGGCCTTATGCCAGCATGTACACCGGGCGTCCGTGGACGATACGGCAGTATGCGGGCTTCTCTACGGCAGAGGAGAGCAACGCCTTTTACCGCCGCAACCTGGCGATGGGGCAGAAGGGGCTTTCGGTCGCTTTCGACCTGGCGACCCACCGCGGATACGACAGCGACCATTCGCGTGTGGTGGGCGACGTGGGTAAGGCAGGCGTTGCCATCGACACCGTGCGCGACATGGAGATCCTGTTCGACCAGATCCCGCTCGACGAGATGAGCGTCTCGATGACAATGAACGGCGCGGTGATCCCGGTGATGGCGTTCTACATCGTCGCGGCAGAGCGGCAGGGGGTGAGCCAGGAGAAGCTGAGCGGCACCATCCAGAACGACATCCTCAAGGAATTCATGGTCCGCAACACCTACATCTATCCGCCCGAGCCATCGATGCGGATCGTGTCGGACATTATCGCCTACACCAGTGCGCACATGCCGCGCTTCAACAGCATTTCCATCAGCGGCTATCACATGCACGAGGCAGGGGCGACGGCGGTGCAGGAACTGGCCTTCACCATTGCCGACGGCAAGGAATACGCAAAGCGCGCGATGGCAGCCGGCCTCGATATCGATGCCTTCGCGCCGCGCCTCAGCTTCTTCTGGGGCATCGGCATGAACTTCTTCATGGAGATCGCCAAGATGCGCGCCGCGCGCATGATCTGGCACGATGTCATGACCGAACTGGGGGCGACAAACCCCAAGTCGAAGATGCTGCGCACGCACTGCCAGACCTCCGGCGTGAGCTTGCAGGAGCAGGACCCCTACAACAACGTGATCCGCACCACGCTGGAGGCGTTGTCTGCCGTGCTGGGCGGCACGCAGTCGCTGCACACCAACGCGCTGGACGAGGCGATCGCGCTGCCGACCGACTTCTCCGCCCGCATTGCGAGGAACACGCAGCTGGTGATCCAGGAAGAGTCGGGCGTGTGCAATGTCGCCGATCCGCTGGGCGGGAGCTACTACATCGAGGCGCTGACGGCCGAGATCGCCGACAAGGCGCGCGCGCTGATCGCCGAAGTGGACGCGGCAGGCGGGATGACCGCCTATGTCGCCAGCGGTGCGCCCAAGGCGCAGATCGAGGAAGCGGCCGCCGCCAAGCAGGCGAAGATCGACCGGGGCGAGACGGTGATCGTCGGCGTCAACAAGTACCGCAAGGCGGAAGAAGACCCGATCGACACGCTCTATATCGACAATCACAAGGTGCGCCAGTCGCAGATCGCGCGGATCGAGAAGGTCCGCCGGAATCGCGACGAGGAGCAGGTGAAGGTGGCGCTGGCCAACCTCACGCGCGGCGCAAAGGTGGACCGGGCGGAGAACGAAGCGCTCCTGCAGGAAGGCCGCGACGAGAAGGGTGTGCCACTGCCGCCCTCGCAGCTGGAGAAGCTGGCCGCCGAGGCCGAGACCAACCTGCTGGCGCTGGCTGTCGAGGCCGCCCGCGCCGATGCGACGCTGGGCGAGATATCTGCAGCGCTGGAAAAGGCCTTTGGCCGTTATGAAACGGTGCCGACGCCGGTGAAAGGCGTCTATGCCGCTGCCTACGAAGGCGATGCGCGTTATCGGGCGGTGGTGGAAGGCGTTGAAGCCGTCACCCGCCGCCTGGGCCACACGCCGCGCCTGCTGGTCGCGAAGATGGGCCAGGACGGGCATGATCGCGGCGCCAACGTGATCGCCAGCGCCTTTGCCGACATGGGCTTTGACGTGCTCTCCGGCCCGCTGTTCCAGACGCCGGAGGAAACGGCGAAGATGGCGCTGGAGAACGAGGTGGACGCCGTCGGTGCCAGCTCGCTGGCGGCAGGCCACAAGACGCTGATCCCCGAGCTGATCGGCCACCTGCGCGATGCAGGCCGCGCCGATATCAAGGTTATCGCCGGCGGGGTGATCCCGCCGCAGGATTACGACTTTCTCAAGAAGGCCGGCGTGCAGGGCATCTACGGCCCCGGCACCAACGTGGTGGAAGCCGCCGCCGACGTGCTGCGCCTGCTGGGCCACAACATGCCGCCGGCAGACGAAGATCTCGACGCAGCAGAATAATTGGAGGGGATGGCAAATGACCAACCAGAAGATCGAAACGCTCACCATTCACGCGGGCCAGCAGCCTGATCCCACCACCAACGCGCGCATCACGCCGATCTACCAGACGGCGAGTTATGTCTTCAACGATGCGGAGCATGCGGCGAACCTGTTCGCGCTGAAGGAATTCGGCAATATCTACAGCCGCATCATGAACCCCACTTGCGATGCGCTGGAGCAGAAGATCTGCGCGCTCGAAGGCGGTGTGGGGGCGCTGGGCGTCGCCAGCGGACACGCCGCGCAGCTGATCGCCTTCCACACGCTGATGGAGCCGGGCTGCAACATCGTGGCGGCGAAGAAGCTCTACGGCGGTTCGCTCAACCAGATGGGCGAGGCCTTCCGCAAGTTCGGCTGGGAAACGCGCTTCGTCGATACCGACGATGTCGAGAACGTGCGCGCGGCGATGGACGACAAGACGCGCTGCGTGTTCATCGAAAGCCTTGCCAATCCGGGCGGCGTCGTCACCGATATCCAGGCCATCGCCGATATCGCGCATGAAGGCGGCGTGCCGCTGATCGTGGACAATACGATGGCCAGCCCGGCGTTGTGCCGCCCGTTCGAACACGGCGCGGATATCGTGACGCATTCGACCACCAAGTTCCTGAACGGCCACGGCAATGCCATCGGCGGGGTGATCGTCGACAGCGGCAAGTTCGACTGGAAGGCACAGGGCGACAAGTTCCCCAGCCTGACGCAGCCGAACGGCAGCTATCACGGCGCGGTGCTGGTCGATGCGCTGGAGCCCATCGGCCCCATCGCCTTCATCATCGCCTGCCGCGTGCTGGGCCTGCGCGACCTTGGCCCGGCCATGGCGCCGCAAAACGCCTGGCTGGCGCTCACCGGCATGGAAACGCTGGCGCTGCGGATGGAGCGACATTGCGACAACGCGCTGGCGGTGGCCAAGTGGCTGCAGGACCACCCGAAAATCGAGTGGGTCAGCTACGCCGGGCTGGAAGGTAATGCCTACAAGCCGCTGGCCGACAAGTACCTTGGCGGCAAGGGCGGGGCGGTGTTCACCTTCGGCGTGAAGGGCGGCTACGAGGCGGGCGTCAAGCTGGTGCAGGGCGTCGAACTCTTCAGCCACCTTGCCAATATCGGCGACACGCGCAGCCTTATCATCCACCCGGCCAGCACCACGCACAGCCAGCTTGAAGGCGACGCGCTGGTGGCGGCCGGCGCCGGGCCGGATGTGGTCCGCATTTCCGTAGGCATCGAGCATGTCGACGATATCATTGCCGATCTCGAGCAGGCGCTGGCGACAATTTGATGTTCTCCAAGATCCTTATCGCCAACCGCGGCGAGATCGCCTGCCGGGTCATCAAGACCGCGCGGCGCATGGGTATTGCGACGGTAGCGGTCTATTCCGATGCCGATGCGCGTGCGCCTTTCGTGCAGATGGCCCACGAGGCCGTGCATATCGGTCCGCCTCCTGCCAACGAGAGCTACCTGCTGGCTGACAAGATCATTGCCGCCTGCAAGCAGACCGGCGCAGAGGCCGTGCATCCGGGTTATGGCTTCCTCTCCGAACGGGCCTCCTTCGTCGAGGCGCTTGAAGCGGAAGACATCGCCTTCATCGGTCCGCCTGCGGGTGCCATCGCGGCCATGGGCGACAAGATCGAGTCCAAGAAGCTGGCCAGGGAAGCGGGCGTCAACGTCGTCCCCGGCTTTGTCGGCGAGATCCGCGATACCGAGCACGCGGTCGAGATAGCGAACGATATCGGCTATCCGGTGATGATGAAGGCCTCTGCCGGGGGCGGGGGCAAGGGCATGCGGCTGGCGTACTCCGAAAAGGACGTGCGCGAAGGGTTCGAAGCGACCAAGCGCGAAGGCCTCAATTCCTTCGGCGATGACCGCGTGTTCATCGAGAAGTTCATCGAGGACCCGCGCCATATCGAGATCCAGGTGCTCGGCGACAAGCACGGCACTGTGCTCTACCTGAATGAGCGCGAGTGTTCGATCCAGCGCCGCCACCAGAAGGTGGTGGAGGAAGCGCCATCGCCCTTCGTCACGCCGGAGATGCGCCGCAAGATGGGCGAGCAGTGCGTCGCGCTGGCGAAAGCGGTGGACTATCACAGTGCGGGCACGGTGGAGCTGATCGTCAGCGGGGCGGACCCGACGGGCGAGAGCTTCTACTTCCTCGAGATGAACACCCGCCTGCAGGTGGAGCACCCGGTGACCGAGGCGATCACCGGTGTCGACCTGGTCGAACAGATGATCCGCGTGGCTGCGGGCGAGAAGCTGGCGCTGACGCAAGCTGACATCGGTATAGATGGCTGGGCGATCGAGAACCGAATCTACGCCGAAGACCCCTATCGCGGCTTCCTGCCCAGCACCGGGCGACTGGTGCGTTACAGCACGCCCGTTCCTGCATGGGACGGGAACTTGCGCGGTGTGGACGGTGTGCGTGTTGACTCGGGCGTGGCTGAAGGCGGCGAAGTGTCCATCTTCTACGACCCGATGATCGCCAAGCTGGTGACTTGGGGCAAGACCCGCGACGAAGCGGCAGACTTGCAGATCGCGGCGCTCGACAAGGTGGAGCTGGAAGGCCTCGGCCACAATGTCGACTTCCTCTCTGCGCTGATGCAGCACCCGCGCTTCCGCAGTGGCGAGCTGACCACCGGCTTCATCGCCGAGGAATATCCCGACGGTTTCGAAGGCGCGGCCACCAGCGACGACCGCACCCGCACGATCGCGGCGATTGCGGCGGGGATCGAGTTCACCCACCAGGCGCGCCAGCGGCAGATCAGCGGCCAGCTGGATGGCCCGCTACCGGTAACCAGCGAATGGATGGTGCGCGTCGATGGCGTCGATCACACGGTCACGCTGGGCGATGGCCACGCGTTGGTCGATGAACACACGGTGGAGGGCACCTGCGACTGGATGCCCGGCATGCGCACCGCCACTGCCACGCAAGCTGGCGGGGAAGTGCTGGGCCTGAAGGTCACGCGCCAGCGCCCACACTGGCTGATCAACACCCACGGCCGCACCTACACGGCGCACGCGCTGCCCGCGCGCCTCGCGCCGCTCGTAAGCCACATGATCGAGAAGGTGCCGCCCGACACGTCGAAAATGCTGCTGTGCCCGATGCCCGGCCTGCTGGTCGCACTGCACGTGGCCGAAGGCGAGGCGGTCGAAGCCGGCCAGCCGCTCGCCACGGTGGAAGCCATGAAGATGGAAAACATCCTGCGCGCCGAAAAAGCCGGCACCGTGGCTACGATCAACGCCGCCGAAGGCGAAACGCTGGTCGTCGACGCCGTTATCCTGGAACTGGAGTGATTACAGGGTTCTTGGGCAGTCCTACCCCATCCTCGGTATGGACCGGGGCGGGGTAATCGCAGACTCTTGGGGCATACTTCTGCAACAGGAGGCGATCCGTGATCCCTACTATCGTGCGCGCCGCACTGGCTGTCTCTGCCCTGCTGGCCGTCTCTACCCCAGCTGCTGCCCAGCAGTATCGCCAGGTAGACAGCGATGGCGTGGGCAACTGCATTTTCTCCAACCGCGCGCTGGGTTTCGGCGAGGAAGGCAGCGCAGCCTATCGCTCTCGCAAGACCAGTTTCAGCGACGGGGAGGACGTGTTCGTGCGCTGCTATTTTGCCCAGCCGCTGGGCAATTATGCGCGCAACGGCCGGCGTTCCAATAGCCTGCGCAATGGCGAGTACTTCGCCGACCTGGAACTGCGCAATCCGGTGCGTGATTCGCAGGAGCCAGATATCGTGGGCGGCATGCGCTTCAGCTACGATGCCAGCGAATCCGGCATGAACCAGCAGCGCTTCGACATCGGCGATGTGCCCGACTGCGACTTTCGCCTGCCGGCCTACGATGCGCGAGTGTGGGGCATGGGCGAGAACCGCTGTCCCGATCTTGCACGCTTCACCCGCGCGCTGGCGGAAAGCCGTAATGCAAGCTACCCCTTTACCGCGACCTATTGTGTAAAGGTTTTCGCGCAATTCTCTGATGTTATGGATGAACGGCGCGAAATCGACGGGAATACCGGCACCGTGCGGGTAAACCGGGGAGAGCGGCTGATGGATCACCGCATTTCCGAATCCTGTTTCGATTACACGGTATCGTCGTGACGGAGCCGGTCTGACCGGCGCGGGGGCATGGAAGGACCGGGGCAGGAGCAGCACAATGGCCCATAAGGTTGTGATTATCGAAGACGACCTGGTGCTGCGCGAACACCTGCGGTCTATGATCGGCCAGATCGACGATTTCACCGTCTGCGGAGAGGCCGACAGCGTGGCTGAAGGACGACAACTGTTCACGCAGGAGCCTTCCGTGGCGCTGATCGACCTCGACCTTATCGATGGATCGGGGCTGGACCTGATTGCCGAGGCGAAGGACACCTCCGAAGCGATCAAGATCGTTGTCGTCACCGTGCTGGCAGACGAGCGCGCGGTCCTGCAGGCCTTCGATGCCGGTGCCGACGGCTTCCTGCTGAAGGACGGGCCCGTCACCAGCATCGAAGGCGCCCTGCGCGACGTGCTGGCCGGGCGATCCCCCATCAGCGCGGCAGCCGCCACCCACCTGCTGCGCCGCGTGCGCCGCCCTGCGCCCAGCGGCAACGATTTCAACCTGACGAAGCGCGAGATCGAACTGCTCAAGCTGCTGGCCAAGGGGCTGACCAATGTCGAAGTGGGTGAGTGCATGGGCATTTCCCCACTGACCGTCAGCACCCATGCCAAGGCGATCTATCGCAAGATGCAGGTGCGCAGCCGGTCCGAAGCGGTGTTCGAAGCGGTAAACGAAGGGCTGATCCGGTTTGGCGAGTGAACATGGCTGCCAATTCCGGCGATAGCGCCGCCCGGAAAAAGGGCACCGCGCGGCGGGTGCTGCGGGCGCTGGGCTACCTGCTGGCCAGCCAGCTGCTGTTCTGGCCGATCCTGATCGGCGCGGAGCTGCTTTCGCGCCCGTCGGGCAGCACGTCGCCGCTGACCATCACGATGGAATTCATCGAGCGCGAGCCAGGCGCCGCGCCGCCGCCGCAGGTGCTGACGCGCGATGCCGTGCCCGGCTACGTCTGGATCGACCCCGATCCGCCCGAGGAAGCGGAGCATGTCGCTTTCGTCCATCATTTCGATGCCATCGAAGCCGGCGCGGACATGGGCCCGTTCATGAGCTGGACGCGGCGCATCGTGGCAATCGAAGTCAACGGCTCCACCCTGCGCCAGCAGACCGACCTCGACTATTGGGGCGTGCTGGGCGGCTACGAAGCATCCGCCTACATCATCCCCGCCGACGTGCTGCAGGCAGAGGATAACGAACTGCGCATCATCGGCGACGGGCGCAGCCGCAAGGTCGCCCCGGCCTTCTACGTCTCCACGCCGGCCGACGTGCTGCAGGCGGTCGCCTGGGGCCGGATGTTCGACATCGAACTGGTGATCGCCGCCATTGCCGTGATGGCGCTGGTGCTGCTCATCATCCTTACCGCGCGCTGGCCACGGGCGGATCGCTATCGCATGACCGGGCTGGCCGTGTTGCTGGGGGCATGGATCGTGCGCAACCTGGCCCACCTCAACGTGATGGACCCGGCGCCCGACGACTGGCGGCTTTACTACACCTTTGCCATCATCTTTGCCTTCCTTGCCGGGCTGGCCTTCTTCCTGCTGCGCTGGACGCGGGCACCGGGCTGGACCAATCGCGCCCTTCTGGTGGCATTCCTGGGGCTGATGGCGGTGCTGGCCGTGGTCAACCCGACGCTGGGCCCCGGCAATTTCTTCGGCATCGCCTTCACACTGGAAGTGGCGCTGACCATCACCATCTGCCTCGCCGGCATGGCGGCGCTGGTGTGGAAGCTGGCGGGGCGCCAGCCGGGATCGAGCGAATACGGCGTGGTGGAGACGCTGCTGTTCCTGATCGCGCTGTCGGTCATCCTGTTCGATTGCGTCGACGACCGTTGGGACGTGATGCTGCCGGTGTTCGACGGGCTGGCCTTCGTCAACTACAAGACGCCCGCTTTCGGCATCCTGCTGGGGCTGGGCCTGTGCGCCACGCTGGCAGCGCAGGCCACGGCCACCCGCAACATCATGCAGAACGCCAACCGGGAACTGACCCGGCGGGTGAACGAACAGGCGCGGGCGCTGGAAGACAGCTTTCGCCAGACTGCCGAACTGGAGCGCGAGCGCGCCACCATCGAGGAGCGCCAGCGCATCCTGCGCGACATGCACGATGGCGTTGGATCGCTGCTGCTGGGCCTTTCGGTACAGATCCAGGGCGGGCGCTTGTCGATGGACGAGGTGCACGACGGCATCCGCAAGGGCATTACCGACCTGCGCCTGATGGTAACCGCGATGGACGGGGTGGGCGATGACCTGGTCTCGGCCATGCAGGCGTTCGAGCAGCGCGTTCGGCCCGACCTCGAAGCGGAGGGCATCGCGCTGGAAACGCGCATCGACCTGCCGCCGGACCATCCGCCGTTGAAACCCCGCACGATCCTGAACGTCTATCGCATCCTGCAGGAAGCGATCACCAATACCCTGCGCCATTCGGGCGCGCGGCGGGTGACGATCGTCGCCTCCCCGGCGGGCGAGGGCAGGGACGCGCTGCGCTTCAGTATCTGCGATGACGGCACGGGCTTCGATCCCGCTTGCCCCAAGGCGGGCCGGGGTTTGCAGAACATCCGCCAGCGGGCACGGGCGATCGGCGCACAGCTGGATATCCGCAGCGGGGACGAGGGCACCTGTATCGAGCTGGTGCTGGCCGGGCAGGCGGGCTGATCGCTACCAGAAGCGGGGTATGGCAAGGTGGGGCGCCCCGTGCTCTGCCTACTCCCGATCTTCGAGACTTGGGGGGACTTGCTCATGCTTACCTATGGTGGTCTTGGCCTGCTGATCGGCGGCCTTTTCCTGACCTTCTTTGCCGACAAGGTGATTTCCGATCCCGAAAAGGCGGCCAGGTCGAAGAAGCAGGGGCCGATCCTCGCCGCAGTCGGCGCAGGCGCCCTTGGCCTGGCCGTGGTGCTATCCATCCTGATCGCCTGACACGGGCTTTGGCCCATGGCGGGAACCGTCTCGCCATTGCCGCATTTTCTTGGGCGCGGGTACCGGGCCCCTATGGCGCACGACAGTCGGTCGTGCGTGATGTCGGGCCGCATCGGACAGCCGATGCCGTTTGACGGAGCCCGAGCTCCTCTGATCGCATCGGCAGATGTGAAGAGGAGTTTAGTCAATGTTTCGCAAGTTTTTCACCAGCGCTGCCATCGCCGGCCTGATCGCCACACCCGCCGTGGCGACCGACTGGACCTATGAAGACCCCGAGACCGGGGCCGATCGCTGGGGACACCTGCACACCGATTTCGAGATGTGCGAGCGCGGCATCATGCAGTCGCCGATCGACATTGGCCATGCCAATGCCACCGGCGAGATTCCGGTCAGCGTGAACTGGCAGGAAGGCCCGCTGACCATTCTCAACACCGGCCAGACGGTGCAGGCGAACTTCGCCGCCGGGTCCACCATGATGAGCGGGGGCAAGACCTTCAACCTGGTGCAAGTGCACTTCCACACGCCGTCGGAGCACGCCGTGAACGGCGAGCGCTATCCGCTGACCGCGCACTTCGTCCACGCCAGCGACGAAGGCGAGCTGGCCGTGCTGGGCGTGATGTACGTGGCGGGCGAAAGCCATGCCGAAATGCAGAAACTGGTCGATGCCGCACCCGCCCAGGCTGCCGAAGCAGCCACTGTCGAGGGCGTGATGTTCGATCCCGCCATGCTGCTGCCCGATGGCGGCGACGAGATCGAGTTCTACCGCTACATGGGCTCGCTCACCACGCCGCCGTGCAGCGAAGGGGTGAACTGGCACGTCGTGCCCCAGCCGGTGGAAGTGGGCGCAGACCAGCTGGCCGCCATGGAAAGCGTGATGGGCATGAATGCCCGCCCGCTACAGCTGCTGAACGGTCGCCTGCTGGTGGCTCCCGAGTAACACCGAACCTGCCGGTGGGGGCCGGGTTGCCGGGCGATCCGGTCCCCTGTTTCACAAGGACATCGCACCATGACAGAGACCCGCCTTCTTGCGGCCTTGGGCGCGTGCGCCGCGTTTGGCGTGCTTGCCGCCCCGGCCCAGGCTACCGACGACGACTTAGAGTTCTGGCTCAACCCTTCGGTCGCCTACGATCTCGACAGCGACACATCGCTCGAGCTTGAAACCGCGCAACGCTTTCGCTCTGCCGGCAACGGCCGCGTGGACACCTATTTCTTCCGCGCCTGGCTGGCGCAGGATATTGCCGACAACGTGACCCTGGCCGGTGCGCTGGAACGGCGCATCAACGATGGAGGCAGCAACGAAACCCGCGTGATGCAGCAGCTTTCGACTCGCCACGGCATCGTGCGCACCCGGCTGCGGCTGGAACAGCGCTTCGTCGACAATCGCGGCGGCCGCATGGGCTTGCGCCTGCGCCCGCGACTGGGCGTGGCGATCCCGGTGGCGGAACGCCTGTCATTCGGTTCCGATGCCGAACTGTTCTGGACGCTGCGCGGCACCAGTGCGGGTGGCGGCACCGGCATCACCGGCCTGCGCACGCAGGTGGGCTTCGACTATGAAATCAGCGACACCATCGAACTTGGCCTGACATACCTGCGCCAGCAGGATTTCGAGGACAACGCGCCGGACGAAGTCGGCCACGCCCCGTTGATAACCTTGGACTTCGCGTTCTGACGGACGCTTGCGAACCCTTTCCCCATGCGGCAGGATAGCCGGTGAGGGAGAGGGTTCGCATGGACTCAAACAGATTTGCGGTCGGCGCGGCCATCGCGCTGGTTATTGCTGCACCTGCTGCAGCGCAGGACGGGCCGCTGGAACAGCCCGAGGTGGAGCGTGTCTACACGCCGATCCCGCCGGAACGGCTGGAGCAGATGGTGCCCAAGCATCCTGAATACCTGGGTGCGCTGGCGCCCGCCAACCTGCAGGCGGACCGCCCACCGGCCCCGATCGACCTGACCGGCACCTGGTTCGTCGACCTGTCCGAAGGCTTCCTGCACTTCCTGTTCGGCCCGCCCTATCCGCGCTTTGGCCCGGAAGGCGTCGAAGCGCTGGTGGATGCCGCCGCGGCGCAGGCGGAGGGGCGCACCTATCGCGATTCGATCGGTCAGTGCTACCCGCCCGGCATGCCGATGATCATGACGCGGGTGTGGCCGCACGCCTTCATCCAGCTGCCCACGGCGATCTACATGATCTCGGGCTTCAACAATTCGGTCCGCACGATCTTCCTCGACGGGCGCGAGTTCTCCGACCCGGACCTGGTCGTACCCAGCTACAACGGCGAATCCATCGGCCATTTCGAAGGCGATACGCTGGTGGTGGAAAGCCGCTATTTCGAGACCGACAACCACTGGATCGACTACGGCATCCCAATCAGCGACGAGTTTCGCATCATCGAACGCTTCACGCTGTCTGGCGAAGACAACGAGGTGATGCAGATCGAATACGTGATGACCGACCCACAGATGTGGGAAGGGGAATGGCGATCCACCAAGCGCTTCAACCGTGCGGATTACACCGACATCAACGAAGCGAACTGCATCCTCGCCTACAACGCCAACCTGCCCGGCACCGACCTTGGCAGCGAAGCGGCGGAGGAACGCGGGCAGAGTGAACTTGTGGACGAGCAAGGGGAGGAAAGCGAATGAAGCGGCTGGCACTTGGCGCCCTTGCGGCAAGCGTGGCGCTGGCAGGCAGCGCGCTGGCGCATCACAGTTTTGCCATGTTCGACCAGCGCCGGATCATGACGCTGGAAGGCACGGTCACCGAATTCCAGTGGACCAATCCGCACGCCTTCATCGAGATGGACGTGGAGCAGCAAGGGCAGGTGGTGCACTGGTCGATCGAACTGAACAGCCCCAACAACCTTCGCCGGCAAGGCTGGCGGCGCACTTCCTTGCGGTCCGGAGAACGAATCACGCTGCGCATGAATCCGCTGCGCGAAGGGCACCACGGCGGGCTGTTCCTGTACCTGACCAAGGCCGACGGGACCGAGCTCGATTCGGGGCTGCCGCGGAACGGCACGCCGGTCAACGTGCCGCAATTGTGAGGAGGGGAGCGATGAAACTACTCAAACTCGGCGCCGGATTGCTCGCGCTGGCGGCAATGGCTCCGGTCCCCGGTGCAGCGCATCATTCCTATTCGATGTTCGATATGCAGCGCACGATCGTGCTCGATGCCGAGATCGTGCAGTTCCGCTGGTCGAACCCGCATGCCTTCATCCGTGCCAATGCGCGCGCAGGTGACGAGGTGGAGCTGTGGTCCATCGAGATGACCAGCCCCAACAATCTGGTCCAGGAAGGCTGGACGCGGCGCACCCTGCGGCAGGGCGACCGTGTGCAGCTGTATGTCCACCCGCTGCGCAGCGGGGCAAAGGGTGGCAGCTATGCCGGCGTGCGGTTGGCGGATGGCACGACGCTGGGCGAGGTCGAATGAAGCGTTCGCTCGTCGCCCTCGTCGCGCTCGCAGGTGCAGTTGCCGCGCAGGCGCAGGTCAGTTCGCCGGTGCCCGATGGGCTGGCATCGCCCGAGGAAAGCGCCGGCTTTGCCAAGGGACGCTACGCGCAGCTGGATGCCTTGCCCGACTGGGGCGGCATCTGGTTCGTCCAGTTCGATCGCGGCAACCCGCCGTCGCAGCCGCAGCTGCAGGGGGAATACCTCGACATGCTGGAGCAATGGCGCGAGGAGGTGCGCGCCAACAACGGCGTGGAGATGCGCCCGCGCGGCAATTGCTCGCCGCCCGGCCTGCCGCGCATCATGATGCTGCCGCAGTATCCGTACGAATTCCTGTTCACGCCGGGCCGGGTGACGATCAACCAGGAAGCGTGGATGCAGACGCGCACGATCTGGACCGACGGGCGCGACCATCCGGATCCCGACGATCTCGATCCCAGTTACCACGGCCACTCGATCGGCCACTGGGAGGGCGATGTGCTGGTGGTCGACACCGTGGGCATCGATCCGGAGCTGGAAATCGACGACGGCGCACGCCATTCGGACCAGTTCCGGCTGATAGAGCGGATCCACCTCGATCCCGACAATCCCGACGTGCTGGTGAACGAGATGCGCATGGAAGACCCGGCCGCCTTCGCCCAGCCGTGGGAAGTCACCATGCGTTATGCCCGAGACCGGCACGGTACGCTGATCGAGTTCCAGTGTTCGGAGAACAACCGCAATCCCGTGGACGAGGAAGGCGAAACGCAGTTCTTGTAAGGGGATGTCCACTGGTCGGGAAGACAGGATTCGAACCTGCGACCCCCACACCCCCAGTGTGATGCGCTACCAGGCTGCGCTACTTCCCGAGACCAGTGGAGAGCGGCCCTATAGGCGGGCATTTCCGGTCTGGCAACCACCTCGATTGCCTCTATTTCGCAATGCTGCTAGGCGCGCCCGCAACGTGCCGGAGAGGGGCGCGACTTGAACCTCGCTGCGGCCTCCCCACTCTTATGTCTTCCACTGTTCGGGATGGACCTCGATTGATGCTTGATATTCTTTCCGCCGCAGCCGCCGCTGATGCGCCTCCGGGCTGGCTGCAGTTCCTGCCCATCGTCGGCATGATCGTGATTTTCTGGTTCCTGCTGTTCCGCCCGCAGATGAAGCGCGCCAAGGAACACCAGCAGAAGGTCGAAGGGCTCAAGCGCAACGACCAGGTGGTGACCGCCGGCGGCATCGTGGGCAAGATTACCAAGGTGGACGATACCTACGCCGAAGTGGAAATCGCCCAGGGAACGAAGGTCAAGGTGGTGAAAAGCACCATCGGCGACGTCCTGCAATCGGGCGGCAAGCCCGCCAACGACTGATTATACGGGCGGATAGCTGACAATGCTCGATTTTCCCCTCTGGAAGCGGATTGCGCTCTGGGCCGTAACCCTGCTGTTTTCCCTGGCTGCGCTTCCCTCTGTCGCTTCGCTTTCGGGCGTGAGCCTGCCGGACTGGGCCGAAGGGCCCGAAGTCAACCTCGGCCTCGACCTTGCCGGGGGCAGCCACATCTTGCTGGAAGCCGACCCCTCGCAAGTCGCCGCCCAGCGGCTGGAGACGATGGAAGAGGCCGTGCGCGAGGAACTGCGCACCGCCGAACCGCGCATCCGCATCGGCGATGTCTCGACCGCGAACGAGCGGCTGTCGTTCATCCTCGAAGACCCCAGCGAGATCGACCGCGTGCGCGAGCTCCTGACGCCGCTGATGAACGGCAACGGTATCATCAGCGAGTGGAACCTCGCCGTGCTCGACGGCAACCGCGTGGTTTTGACGCAGACCGAAGACGGGCTGGACCAGGCCGTGTCCGATGCCATGGATTCGGCCACCGACGTGGTGCGTCGCCGTATCGACGACCTGGGCACGCGTGAGCCGACCATTATCCGCCAGGGCGACAATCGCATCGTGGTGCAGGTGCCCGGCCTGGAAGACCCGCAGCAGCTGAAAGACCTGCTGGGCCAGACCGCGCGGCTGGAATTCAAGCTGGTCGACGCCAATGCACTGCCCAGTGACATCGCCCAGGGCATCGTCAATCCCGGCAGCGAACTGGTGCCCTATGCCGAGGACAGCGATTTCGCTGGCCAGTACGAGGCCGTGCGCCGCCTGGGCGGGATCCGTGGCGACAGCCTGACCGGGGCGCAGCAGAGCTATGACCAGCAGACCAACGAGCCGGTCGTCTCGATCCAGTTCGATCCGCAGGGCGGGGCGCGCTTCGCCCAGCTTTCCACCGAGAACACCGGGCGCCGCTTCGCCATCATCCTCGATGGCGAAGTGATTTCCGCGCCCACCTTCAACGAGCCGATCCTGTCCGGTTCGGCGCAGATTTCCGGCGGGTTTACCGTCGAGAGTGCCAATGCGCTGGCGATCTCGCTGCGTTCGGGCGCGCTGCCGGTGGACCTGACCATTATCGAGGAACGCACCGTGGGCCCCGACCTCGGCCGCGATTCGATCGTGGCGGGTGCAGTGGCCATGGGCATCGGTTCGCTGCTGGTGGTGCTGCTGATGGTCGCCAGCTACGGTCGCTTCGGCGTTTATGCCACGGTGGCGCTGGTGTTCAACGTGCTGATGGTGCTGGGCATCATGGCCTTCATGAATACCACCCTGACGCTGCCCGGCATCGCCGGTTTCGTGCTGACCGTGGGTGCCGCGGTGGACGCCAACGTGCTGATCAACGAACGCATACGCGAAGAGCGACGGCGCGGGCGGCGCGTCGTGGCGGCGGTGGAGAACGGCTACAAGGAAGCCAGCCGCGCCATCTACGACGCCAACATCACCAACTTCATCGCCGGCGTGCTGCTGTTCCTGTTCGGCTCCGGCCCGGTGCGCGGCTTTGCCGTTGTGCTGATCATCGGCCTGTTCACCTCGGTGTTCACGGCTGTCACACTCACCCGGATGTGGGTGGCCGGCTGGCTGCGCGCCAAGCGCCCCACCGAGATCAACGTGTAAGGGGCGGAGAAAAGACATGAAACTTCTGAAGCTCGTCCCCGAAAACACCAACATCAAGTTCCTGAAGTGGCGCGTCCCCTTCTACGTGGTCAGCCTGCTGCTGATCGCGGCAAGCTGGGGCCTGGTGATGACCAAGGGGCTGAACTACGGCGTGGACTTCGCCGGCGGCCAGGAAATTACCGGCACCTTCGTGGAAGAGACCGAAGCGCCGGTCGGGGAACTGCGCGATACCCTCAGCACGCTGGGGCTGGGTGAACCGGTGATCCAGCGCTTTGGCGAGGCCAACCAGGTCTCCATCCGCGTGCGCCTGCCCGAAGAGGCGGAAGGCGACCCGGCGGCGGCCAATGCCATTTCCGAACGGATCATCGACACCGTCACTGCGGCACATGCCGATTTCCGTGTCGATTCGAACAACACCGTGTCGGGAAAGGTCTCGGGCGAATTCCGCGAGAAGTCGGTCTACGCCCTGCTGTTCGCCATGCTGGCCATCGCTGCCTACATCTGGATCCGCTTCGAATGGCAATTCGGCGTGGGCGCGCTGTTCGCGCTGTTCCACGACGTGTCGCTGACGCTGGGCATGTTCGCGCTGTTCCAGCTGGAGTTTTCGCTCCAGATCATCGCCGCGATCCTGGCGATCATCGGCTATTCGCTGAACGACACGATCGTCGTCTACGACCGCATCCGCGAGAACCTGAAGAAATATCGCAAGATGCAGGTGCCCGAACTGCTGGACCTGTCGGTGAACGAAACGCTGGCGCGCACGGTGATGACCTCGCTCACCCTGCTGGTAGCGCTGATTCCGCTGCTGTTCTTTGGCCCGGCCAGCCTGTTCGGCATGGTTGCCGCGATCGTGCTGGGCGTGTTCATCGGCACCTATTCCTCGGTCTACATGGCCGCGCCGATCCTGATCTGGCTGGGCGTGACCAGCGACAGCTTCGTGCCCGAGGAATCGGTAGCGGAACGGCAGGAAAAGAAGGCGCGCGGCGAGGTCTGACTCAGCTGCGGGCGATCAGGCTTTCGTAATATGAGGCCAGCGCTGCCGCGTTGGCCTCCCAGCTGAACCGGTCGACCGTCTTCGCCACATCCTGCGGTGCATAGTCCGCCGCCAGCACTTCGCGCACGCCCGCGGCAATGGCATCGGCATCGCGCGCCACGATCCGCCCGGCTTCGGGCGCGGTCACCAGTTCCTTCGCCCCGCCTGCATCGGTTATGACCAGCGGCGTGCCGCAAGCCAGCGCTTCCACCCAGGCATTGGCCAGCCCTTCGCTGGCAGACGGCAGCACCATGGCATTGGCGGCCGAAAGCACCACCGGCAGCGCCCCGTGATCGATGCTGCCGAGGAAGTGCACGCGGGCAGACAGGCCCAACTCGTGCGCCAGCTCTGCCAGCGCAGCGCGGTCGCCGCCGGCGCCGACCAGCGCCAGATGGGTATCGGGCAATTCGGCCAGCGCGCGGATCACGAAATGCTGCCCCTTCCGCGGGATCAGCGCGCCGACCGTGGCCAGCAGGCGTTCGCCGTCCTCCAGCTGCACGTTGAAATCGTCGGCCAGTTTCTGGCGGCACTGCGCGGTCTCCAGCGGGCGAAACAATTCACGGTCCAGCCCGGTATAGTGCACTGTGATCTTGCTGGCGGGCAGGCCGATCGCCGCCATGTCGCGCTTCAGCGCCTCGCTGACGGCCAGCAGCCCTGCTGCCTGCTCGCTGGCGGCCTGCATCTTCTTCAGCGCATAGGCCTTGTGCCCCCAGTGCGACACATCCGCCCCGCGCGCCTTTATGGACAGCGGCAGGCCCAGCGCCTGTGCGATCTGCGCGGCGGCCGGGCCGTCGGGGTAGAAGAACTGCGCATCGACCAGGTCGAACGGTTCTTGCGCGTGGATGCGCTGCACGATCGGCAGCACGGCTTTCGCGATCATCGCCGGGTTGAACGGTCCGCCCACCGCCGGGATCAGCGTGAAGCGCGGACGGTGCACATGCACGCCGCCTTCCTCTCCCGATACGGCGGCACCGGCCAGCGCCTTGTACCGCCCCAGCGGAACGGGTGGCACGCCGATGGGGTTGATGACGGTCACGTCCCAATCACCGCGCGCGGCCAGCGCTTCCATCTGCCGCGCCACGAAGGTGCCGAAACGCGGCACGTGGGCGTTGGGATAGAGCGTGGCGATGGAGAGCACGCGGGGCATGGCGCCAACGGCCCTCCTAGAGCTTTCGCACCAGCATCTCGGCCACCGCCAGCCAGGCCGGGCTGTCGATCACGATCTGCCGCTGGCCGATGCCCGGCGGCAGCAGGCCGACCAGCGAGCCTTGCCGGTCGATCAGCCGCCCGAAGGCAAAGCGCCCGCCCGAACGCGGGGCCAGCACGTCGCGGTTGATCAGCTGGCCGGCATCCTCGGGCGAGACCTGCCGCATCCACAACTGGTCGCCACTGCGGTATTCGCCCTGGCTGGTCTCGATCGCCAGGCACACCAGCGCGCCGCCATCCACCAGTTCGGTCGGCAGGATGGCATCGCGCGGGGCAGACAGGCTTTCGGCGCCTGACTCGGTCAGTTTCGCAATGACTTGCGGCTGCTCCTGCTTCTCACCCTTCACCAGAGTTTCAGGATCGACACCCAGCGCTTCGCCGATGCGGTTCATCCACGAGAGCGAAAGGTTGCGCATGCCGGTTTCCAGCCGCCCGATCGTCTGCGCCGTGGTGGGCGGGTTGCAGGCGGCGGCCACTTCGGCCAGCGTCAGGCCCTTCTGCTTGCGGATGTCGCGGATGCGGTTGATCATGCGGGATGGCTCCAAACTAACCGATCTGGTTGCAAATTTCCCTTTCCTACACCCGATTCGCTTTTGCAAGGCGCGGCTTGGCGGAAGAAGGGGAAAGCGCATGAACAATCGCAAGCTGGTGGAACGCGAACTGACCGAGGAAGGCCCGCGTCGCCGGGGTGGTGCCAGTCGCAAGCGTCGCAGCGTGACGGTGAACGTCGCCGAAAGCCCACTCAGCTGGCTGCATGCGCACGGCCACCTCGATGATCGGCTGTACGACGCGGGCGAGCGCCTGCGTGCCGATTACGAGCGTGCACAGCTTGGCGCCAATGTCACCATGCGGTGGGACCCTGTGCGGGTGAAAGGCAGCGGCGAGCAGGGCCTGAACCAGACCGAGCGGCAAGTGGCCGCGCGCAGCCGGTTCGACGGGGCCCTGCGCGAAGCAGGGCGCGGGCTGGAGGATATCCTGTGGCGCGTGGTCTGTGCGGGTGAGACGCTGCCGGTGGCGGAAAAGGCGCTGGCCTGGCCGGCGCGCAGCGGCAAGCTGGTGCTGAAACTGGCGCTGGACCGGGTGGCCGACTTCTACCGGATAACCTAACCCGGTTAACCGAACAGCCCGCGCAGCCAGCTGGTGAAACGCGCCCAGATCGAAGGCCGCTGCTCAGCCAGCTCCATCTCTGCCATCGCATCCTGCCGCTCTTTCAGCAGCTTCGCACGTAGCGAATTGCTTTCGCCCTCGGCCAGTGCGTGCAGGGTGCGGACACGCGGATTGTGGGCGTACATGAAGGCATAGCCGTCGACCGGCTCGTCCTCGATCTCGGTATAGCTGCCGTCGGGTTCGCTTTCGGGCTCCGGTTCGTGGTCTGGACCAAGGTTGAGCGGGGCGTCGTTGTCCCAGTCGATGGCGTCGTGCCTGTCCAGAGAAAGCTCGGGCTCCGGCTGGGGCTGCGGTTCGACGGGTTGCTCTTCCCACGCCTCGGCAGCGGAGGGTTCTTCCATCGGCGCATGCGGCACGGCTGGCGTTTCGGTTTCGGGCTCGAAGGCCTGTGTCGGTGCGATTTCGTGTTCTTCCAACACTTCGGGCGCATGGCCGGTCGTGGCATCGGCTGCTGGCTCCGGCTCGTACTCGAACCGCAGCGGCTCGGTGGGGAAGTCCAAAAAGGGTTCCTCGCCGAACATGTTGGCTACCTGCGGCGTCGTTTCGGCAAGCGGTTCCGCCTCGGCTTCGGCTTCGGGTTCGGGTTCGGGCAGGGGATTGACCGGAAAGGCCTGCGGGGGCGGGGCGGCGTCGGTCTCTTGTGCAGGCACGCCGTTTTCCGGGATCGACCGCAGGCTCTCGAACGGCGCGATATAGGGGCTGGCGGGCTCTTCTTCGGGTATGAAGTCGATCCGCGGTGCCGGTGTTTCGACCGGGGCCGCAGCGGCTGCCGCCTCTTCGCTTTCGCCGGCAGCCTGCGCGGCGGCGCGCTCGGCTGCTTCCTCGGCGGCGATCTCGGCTTCGCTCTTCAGCGGCAGGCTGGGGAAGATGCGGTGGTCGACATCCAGGCTTTCCAGCTGCTGGGCAATATAGTCATCGTGTGCGTCCACCATCGCCGGGTCGATCGGCGTGCGCGCTTCGGTCATGCGCAGCACCTTATCTGCCGAGGGGATGGCCTCGTCGTCTTCGCCGGCTTCGGCATCGTCGCTGGCGCCCATGTCCTCGGGCGTCGCGTCATCGTCATCCATCGGCGCAAGGCCCAGTACGGCGGCGCCCTTCTCATGCCTCGGAGCCTCTTCGCCGAGCATTTCGGCAGAAGCTTCCTGGAACATCATGTGCGCCTTTTCCAGTTCCTCCGGATCGAGGACGAGGACGGGCTTTTTCTTGAATTTGCGGGGGCCGCCAAGATTGGCGAGGCTGCCGAAGGCAGGGCCGTCGTCGCCGCCCATGGCAGCGGGTGCCATCGCATCTTCGGCACGCAGAGCGGAGCTGGTCGCATTCCCCATAAGGCGCTTTTTGCGGGGGTTTGGTGCAAACGCCGTGAGCAAGTGTGGTTAACGCGAATTAACCGCCGGATGCGGCTTCAACCCTCGACCAACGCCGCCAGATCGAGCCAGCGTTCTTCCGCTTCGTCTTTTTCGGTGCGCGCCAGCTCCAGCGATTTGGAGATACGCGCGAACTTGTCCGGATCCTTGCTGTAAAGGTCGGGATCGGCCAGCGCGGCTTCGCCCTTGGCGATCAGCGCTTCCAGTTCCTCGATCCGCGCGGGCAACTGCTCGTAATCGCGCTGGTCCTTGTAGCTCAGCTTTGCCGGGTTGCCGGGCGGTGGGGGAGGGGGAGGCGGTGCCGTTTCGGTGCCCTTGGGTGCCTTTGTGTCCTTCTTGGCCGTGCGCTTCTTGCGCTTGGCTTCCCAGTCCTCGTAACCGCCTGCCACGATATCCACCGTGCCGCTGCCGTCCAGCCCCAGCGTTACCGTGACCGTGCGATCCAGGAAGTCGCGGTCGTGGCTGACGATCAGCACCGTGCCTTCGTAGTCGGCAATCACTTCCTGCAGCAGGTCCAGCGTTTCCAGGTCGAGGTCGTTGGTCGGTTCGTCCAGCACCAGCAGGTTGCTGGTGCGGGCGAATTCCCGAGCCAGCAGCAGGCGGCTGCGCTCGCCGCCGGAGAAGGTGCCGATCTTGGCATCGACCAGCGAGGGATCGAACAGGAAATCCTTGAGATAGGCCTGCACGTGCTTGCGGTGCCCGCGTACGTCGATCCAGTCGCCGCCTTCGGCCAGCACCTGGCGCACTGTAAGTTCCGGCTGCAACAGCGCGCGCTGCTGGTCGATCATCACGCCGGCCAGCGTCCTTGCGTGGGTGACAGTGCCGGTGTCTGGCTCGATCTCCTTGGTCAGCATCTTGAGCAAGGTGGTCTTGCCCGCACCGTTGGCGCCGACGATGCCGATGCGGTCGCCGCGCTGGATGCGCAGGGAAAACGGCTTGATGATCGTGCGCAGGTTATCTCCGGCGCTATAACTCTTGGAGATATCCTCCGCCACGATAACCGACTTCGATTTGAAGTCCTCGTCGCTAGCCAGCTTCAGCTTGGCCGTGCCGCCCGGAGTAATCATCGCCGCACGCGCCGCGCGCATTTCCCACAGCTTTTCCAGCCGGCCCTGATTGCGCTTTCTCCGCGCGGTAACGCCGCGTTCCAGCCAGTGCGCCTCGATCTTCAGCTTGGCATCCAGCTTTTCCGCCGCGCGCGCTTCCTCGGCGTAGACCTGTTCTTCCCATGCTTCGTATCCGCCGAAACCCACGTCCTTGCGGCGCAGCTGCCCGCGGTCGAGCCACAGGGTCGACCTGGTCAGGCGCTTCAGGAAGGTGCGGTCGTGACTGATGACAATGAAGGCGCCCTTGTAGCGGGTCAGCCAGGCTTCCAGCCAGTCGATGGCGGCAAGGTCGAGGTGGTTGGTCGGCTCGTCCAGCAGCAACAGGTCGGGTTGCAGGGCCAGCGCGCGGGCGATG
This sequence comes from uncultured Erythrobacter sp., assembly GCA_913055155.1. Classification (GTDB taxonomy): domain Bacteria; phylum Pseudomonadota; class Alphaproteobacteria; order Sphingomonadales; family Sphingomonadaceae; genus Alteraurantiacibacter. The sequence goes on from CAJXJR010000001.1 coordinate 300,327, forward strand.
GCGGCGCGGCGCTTCTCGCCGCCGCTGGCGCCTGCCGCGCTGGTGGTCATGTCGATACCCAGCTGGCCGGCAATCGATTCGACTTCGTGTTCTGCCGGAGGGCGATCGCCCGACAGCGCATAGTTCATCAGCGTGTCGAAACCGGCAAAGTCCGGCTCCTGCTCCAGCCACACGATGTTGATATGCGGCTTCACCTTGCGCGTGCCGCGATCAGCCTCGATATCGCCGGTTATCAGCTTCAGCAGCGTGGTTTTTCCCGCGCCGTTGCGCCCGATCAGCGCCAGCCGGTCGCGCGGGCCGATGTGCAGGTCCAGGCCCGGCCCTTGCGCGGGATCGCCGAACAGCCAGCGCCCGCCCTGTTGCAGGCCCAGTCCTTCCCAGCTCAAGATCGGTGGTTCAGCCATGGTGCGCGGCAGGTAGGGGCGATGATGGCCGCTGGCAAGCGGGACACAGTGCCCGATGAACCGAATGCCGCACCCATATTCACACCTTGTTCAATGCTGCGGCTTTAGGCAGACAGGCACGATGAAGACGATTTCTGCCTCTCTTGCTGCCCTGGCGCTGGCGCTTTCGCTGGGTGCCGTCCCTGCGCAGGCCATGCCGCAGGGCCAGCAGTCGCGCGGCGACCAGCAAAGCGCACGGGCGGAAATGCAGGCGGGGCGCAACATGCCCATCCGCGAGATCGAGCGGCGCATCATCCCGCGCATGGAGCAGGGCGACGAATACATCGGCTTCGAATACGATGCGACGGCGCAGGCCTATCGCCTGAAATTCATCCGCAATGGGCGCATGATCTGGGTCGATGTCGATGCGCAGACCGCGCGTATCCTGCGCATTTCGCGCTGATTTGCTCCACAACCACGACACTGCGGAAACCAGCCCCTTGCTTGACGCGTTTGAGGCAAAAGCCCAATTGTCGGGTTTGATTGCAGAGGGGACTTTACCGAAATGCGTATCCTGATCGTCGAGGACGAGCCGACACTCGGCCAGCAACTCAAGTCGACGCTGGAACAGAACGGCTATGCGGTGGACCTTTCCACCGATGGCGAAGACGGCCACTTCCTCGGCTCCACGGAGGATTACGATGCCGTCGTCCTCGATCTTGGCCTGCCGGAAATCGACGGGCTGACCGTGTTGGGCATGTGGCGCAAGGAAGGCCGCAATTTCCCCGTGCTGGTGCTGACCGCGCGTGATTCGTGGTCGGACAAGGTGGCGGGCCTGGATAGCGGGGCCGACGATTACCTCGCCAAGCCTTTCCAAACCGAAGAACTGATCGCCCGCCTGCGCGCGCTGATCCGCCGTGCATCGGGCAACGCCAGCAGCGAACTGACGGCGGGCAAGGTGCGGCTGGATACCCGTTCGGGCCGCGTCACGCTGGATGGCGAACCGGTGAAGCTGACCGCGCAGGAATACAAGCTGCTGAGCTACCTGATGCACCACAAGGGCAAGGTGGTCAGCCGCACGGAACTGATCGAACATATCTATGACCAGGATTTTGATCGCGATTCGAACACGATCGAGGTTTTTGTCACCCGTATCCGCAAGAAACTCGGTGCAGACGTAATCACGACGATCCGTGGCCTCGGTTACAGCCTCGACGACCCCGAAGACGCACCCCGCGAGTAACACTCCGGCGGCGGCAGGTTCGGTGACGCAGACGAAGGAGCGCGAAAAGGCCGCTCCCGTCGGGCCGCGCCATACCGGCAGCCTTGCCCGGCGCATGATGCTGATCGCGGCGGGTTGGATCTTCGCCCTGCTGCTGCTGGGCGGGCTGGCGCTGGACCGGGCGCTGACCAACCTGGTTTCCAACCAGTTCGACGAGCAGCTGGAAATCTCGCTTACCTCGATGGTGCTCTCTGCCGAACTGGACCCGTTCGGAGAGGTGCGCTTCAACCGCATCCTGGGCGACCAACGCTTCCTCGAGCCCAACAGCGGCTTCTACTGGCAGATCAGCGGGGGCGGGGTGGAGCCCTATCCCTCGCGTTCGCTGTGGGACGAGCGATTGGCGGTTCGCGAGGACGCGCAGGCATATGAAACGGTCTTCTACGATTCCGACCAGCCGGAACTGGGCACGCTGCGGCTGGCGCAGCGCACGGTGGCACTGCCCGGCAGCGACGTGGAATGGCAGTTCGTTGTTGCTGCTAACCGCGAGGAACTGGACCAGCAGATCGCCGATATCCGCGCCATCCTGGCCTGGTCTTTCGCGGTGCTCGGCATCGGCCTGTTCCTGATGGCCATGGCGCAGACGTGGTACGGCCTTGGCCCCTTGCGCCGCGTACGCAAGGCGATTGCCCATATCCGCACCGCCGGGGCAAACCGCGTCACCGATCCGCTGCCGCTGGAAGTGCAGCCGATGGTGGACGAGTTGAACGCGCTGCTCGAACATTCCGAATTGCAGGCAGAGGAAGCGCGGCGCCACGCGGGCAACCTGGCCCATGCGCTGAAGACCCCGCTGACCGTGCTGACCAACGCCGCCAGCGCCCATGCGCCGGACCTTGATGACACCGTGCTGCGCGAAGCGGCGACGATGCGGCGGCAGGTGGACCACCACCTCGCCCGTGCCCGCGCGGTGGGCAGGCGGGCGGTCGGCCTCAGCCGCGCCAACGTGATGGACAGCGCCGTGGCAGTGGAGCGGGCGGTCTCGCGGCTCTATCCCGAAGTGCGCTTCGACATCGATGGCAAGACCGACAGCGAAGTGGCGGTGGAGCGGCAGGACCTCGACGAACTGCTGGGCAACCTGATCGAGAACGCGGCCAAGTATGGCGGCGGCAGCGTGTTCGTGACTGTCGATGCAGAGCCCGGTGGGCAGCGCTGCGCGGTGCTGGTGGAAGACGACGGCATGGGTATCCCCGAGGCGCAGCGCGCCGCCATTTTCGGCAGGGGCGCGCGGCTGGACACCGAAAAGCCCGGCACCGGCCTTGGCCTCGCCATCGTGCGCGACGTGGCGGAAATCTACGGCGGGGCGGTGGAACTGGGCGAAAGCGAAGACCTGGGCGGTCTGGCGGTTACGCTCAAGCTGCCAAGGGCGGGGTAGGGCGCGGGTTGGGCCGGAGGGTCAATCCCCCCGCGCGATCCGGTGGTGGCGGATTACTTCGTCGATCACGAAGCGGATGAATTTCTCGCTGAATTCCGGGTCCAGGTCGGCTTCCACCGCCAGTTTGCGCAGGCGTTCGATCTGGCGCGCCTCGCGGTTCGGGTCGGCTGGCGGCAGCTGCGTCTTCGCCTTGTATTCGCCCACGGCCTGGGTGATGCGAAAACGCTCTGCCAGCATGTGGATCAGGGCTGCATCGATGTTGTCGATGCTCTTGCGGAAGCCGGCGAGGACGGGGTCGGTTTGCGGTTCTGCCATGGTCGATACGGGTTGCGGCTGGGGCGACGGGTTGGACATTGGCTCCTCTTGCGGGAGAAATGCACGCTTGCCAACCGCCGAGTGTATCCGCATGGAGGCGGCATGAGCGACAACGTCGTCCCGATCAAGCGCAGTCCCGAAGCGTCTCCCCCGACGCTGAGCCCGATTCTGTCCCTTACCGCCACGCCGATGAACGCGGTGAATGCCATCATCCTCGACCGGATGCAGAGCGAAATCCCGCTGATCCCGGCGCTGGCCGGCCACCTGATCGCCGGCGGCGGCAAGCGCATGCGGCCGATGCTGACGCTGGCTGGCGCAGAGCTGGTGGGTTACCAGGGCAATCGCCACCATAAACTGGCCGCTGCCGTCGAATTCATCCACACGGCCACATTGCTGCACGATGACGTGGTGGATGGCAGCGAGATGCGGCGCGGCAAGTCTGCCGCCAACATCGTCTATGGCAACCCTGCCACCGTGCTGGTGGGCGATTTCCTGTTCAGCCGCGCCTTCGAACTGATGGTGGAGGACGGCAGCCTGAAGGTGCTGAAGATCCTCTCCGGCGCCAGCGCCATCATCGCCCAGGGCGAAGTCGACCAGCTGACCGCGCAGCGCAAGATCGAGACGAGCGAGGAACGCTACCTCGACATCATCGGCGCCAAGACCGCCGCGCTGTTTGCTGCTGCCAGCCGCATCGCCGCGGTGGTGGCGGAAAAGGGCGAGGACGAGGAACTGGCGCTGGATGCCTATGGCCGCAACCTTGGGGTGGCTTTCCAGCTGGTGGACGATGCCATCGACTACGATTCCGACGCTACTGAAATGGGCAAGGATCGCGGCGACGATTTCCGTGAAGGCAAGATGACGCTGCCCGTCATTCTCGCCTATGCTCGCGGTAACGATGAAGAACGCCGCTTCTGGCAGGATGCCATCGCCGGTTTCGCGGTAGAGGACGAAGACCTAGCCCACGCGGTGGAGCTGATCCGCAAGCACGATTGTGTTGCGGCCACCCGCGAACGCGCCCGCCACTATGCCCAACGCGCCTGCGATGCGCTGTCGATCTTCCCCGATTCCGCGGCGCGCCGCGCGATGGTGGAAGCTGCCCAGTTCGCGGTGGCGCGCGGCTACTGACCCGCCGGGCAGTGGCGCAAGACCTCCCCATCCACGCTGTCCTGCCGGACCTTCTTGCCGCGCTGCGTGATGGCAACGGCGCCGTTCTGGTCGCGCCGCCGGGGGCGGGCAAGACCACGGCGGTCGCGCCTGCGCTGCTGGACGAGCCGTGGTGCACCGGCCAGATCATCCTCACGTCCCCGCGCCGTGTCGCCGCGCGCGCTGCCGCCGAACGGATTGCGGAACTGCTGGGCGAGAAAGCGGGTGAACGCGTCGGCTACCTTACCCGGCTGGACAGCAAGCAGTCGAAGGCCACGCGGATATTGGTCGTGACCGAGGCGATCCTGGTGAACCGGCTGCTGGCGGACCAGGAACTCGACGGCGTCTCCGCGATCCTGTTCGACGAAGCGCACGAGCGGCATCTCGACAGCGACCTTGGCCTCGCCTTGGCGCTGGAAAGCCAGCAGGTGCTGCGCGAGGACCTGCGGATCTGCGTAATGTCCGCCACCATCGACGGCGCCCGGTTCGCCCGGCTGATGGGCGAGGGCACGCCTGTCGTCGAAAGCGAAGGCAAGGCATTTCCCTTGCGTATCGAATGGCTTGGCGCGCGGCCTGAGCAACGGATCGAGGATGCCATGACCTCGGCCATCCTGCAGGCCTGGCGCGAGGAAGAAGGCGATATTCTCGCCTTCCTGCCCGGTGTGGGCGAGATCGAGCGCACGCGCGAGCGGCTGGCAGAGCGGCTTTCGGCCGCCGTGGTGCTGCCGCTGCACGGGCAAGTCCAGCCGCAAGACCAGCGCGCGGCCATTCGCCGCGATCCGAAAGGCCGCCGCCGCATCGTGCTGGCCACGAGTATCGCAGAGACTTCGCTAACGCTGGACGGTGTGTCGGTCGTGGTCGACAGCGGCCTGTCGCGCCGGGCAGAGTTCGACAAGGCGGCGGGCACCACCCACCTTGTCACCCAGCGCGCCAGCCAGGCTTCGGCCGCGCAAAGGGCAGGGCGCGCGGCGCGGCAGGGGCCGGGTGTTGCCTATCGCCTGTGGGAGGAAGCCGGGCACGCGGGAAGGCCCGAGTTCGACGCGCCCGAAATGCTCACCAGCGACCTGGCGCCGCTGGTGCTGAGCCTTGCCAAGTGGGGCGTCACCGATCCAGCCAGCCTGCAATGGCTAGACGTGCCGCCCGAAGCTGCGGTTGGTGCTGCGCGCAAGCTGTTGCACGGCATGGGTGCGCTCGACGATAGCGGCGCGATCACCCACTGGGGGGAGAAGATCGCGCAACTGCCGATGGACCCGGTTGCGGCAGCCGCCGTGCTGTTCGGCGCCGGGCACGGACAAGCGCGCGATGCCGCGCAGCTGGTGCTGCTGATGCAGGAGCGCGGCCTTGCCGGGCGCGGGGAAGACCTGCTGGCACGGCTGCATCGTTGGCAGGGCGACCGGGGCAAACGCGCGGAAGCAGCCCGCAAGCTGGCAGGCAACTGGGCCAAGGCAGCGGAGCGGCTGGTTCACGAAACCGGCGAGGAAGCGATTGACCCGGCGCTGTTCCTCGCCCTGGCGCGGCCCGAAATGGTGGCTCGCCGCCGCGATTCCTCGGGCGAGAACTGGCTGTCTGTCGGCGGGCGTGGCTTCATGCTCGATCCCGCGTCGCCACTGGCGCGCGCCGAGTGGCTGGTGATTGCCGATGCGCAAGGACAGGCGAAAGGCGCGCGGATCACGACGGCGGCGGAATTGTCCGCTGCCGAAGTGGAAAAGCATTTTTCAGACCGGATCGAGAAGCGCACCGTGGCACGTTGGAATTCCAGTGAAAAACGTGTGGAAGTGCGGTTGGAAAGGCGATTTGGCGCGATCACCCTGGCCTCCGGGCCGGACCCCGATCCCGACCCGCGGGCGATTGTGGATATCCTTGTGGATAAGGCGGTGGAGCAATTGGGGACACTGCTGCCGCCCGGCCTGCTGGCTAGGGCGCGCTATGCCGGGGTGGAGACACTCTCGGAAGAGGCGCTGGCCGCGCGGGCGGACGAATGGCTGGCCCCGCTGCTGCACGGTCGGCGCAACCTCGACCTGCCGCCGTCGCGATTTGCCGAGGCCGCGCTGCACCTGCTGTCATGGGAGGAGCGGCAAGCGCTCGATAAGGCAGCCCCGCGCGAGTTCACCAGTCCGGCGGGCACGACGCACAAGATCGACTACACCGGCGACGATGCCCCATCGGTGGAGGTGCGTGTGCAGGCGCTGTTCGGGCTGGAGAAGCACCCGATGATCGGCACCACCCCGCTGCTGCTGAAACTCACCAGCCCGGCGGGTCGCCCGATCCAGTCCACCCGCGACTTGCCCGCCTTCTGGCGCGGCAGCTGGGCGGACGTGTGCAAGGACATGAAGGGTCGCTATCCCAAGCATCGCTGGCCGGACGAGCCATGGGCGGAAAAACCCAGTTTGATGACCAAGAACGCCTTTAAAAACGCGGGAAGCTGAATTACAGGCCGATCCACTATGGACGCACGCATCTACAAACGCCCCAAGAACGCCATGCAGTCGGGCAAGGCGCTGACCGACCAGTGGATCCTCGATTTCGTGCCGGCAGAGGCGAAGAAGCCCGATCCGCTGATGGGCTGGGCCGGCAGCGGCGATACGCGCCAGCAGGTGCAGCTGAAGTTTCCCAGCTGCGAGGCGGCGCAGGCCTATGCCGAGAAATACGGCATCAGCGCGCGCGTGCACACGGTTCCGCCGAAGAAGCTGAAGATCCAGGCCTACGCCGACAACTTCAAGTAGCGCTGTCAGCCGGAAGGGCGCGACCAGTCTGCGAGGTAGGCCTTGGCGTTGGGGCCGAGCACCGTATCAAGCGTCGAAACGTCGAATCCGCTCCGCTTTTCGGCATCGGCGATCGCGCGGAGCAAGCCTGCCGCTGCGTTTGCCAGCAGCTCGTCTTCATCGTTCAGGAGCAGTTCGAGCTTGGCGAATAGCGGTTTTGTTTCGCTTGCCGGAATTGGACTGCGTTTTCGCGCAATGGCTTGTCCGACCACAGCCAGCACATCGTAGATATCGTGTGGGTGCAGTTCCTCTGGCCAAAGATCTGAAGGTAACGCCTTCCGCAGTTCCGGAGAGTACGCGATCAGGGCGTTGATCTTGGACTGTCGCTCGTCATCGATACGCGTCATGAGCGCGGCTTCGCACCTCGATCACGACAATGCAATTGTCACGCGGTTCGAAACGGCTACTTCCCCGCAGCCGCCAGCTCCAGGTCGCCGCGCTCGAAGGCCTCGCGGCAGTCGGTGGCGTCGTGCATGATGTCTTCTTCCAGCAGCGGCGCGGCCGTCATGCCCGGTCCCTGGAAACGCGGATCGTCGCATTCGCCATCGTTCGACCAGCGGCTGGCGTCGTCGCCGAAATCGATCCCCGATGCGGCAGCCACCGATTCGCCTGCAGGGGCGTCAGCGGTCGCGGTTTCGGCGCCATCGGCAGTGCTCTCTTCCTCGGCAGCATCGCCGCCACAGGCTGACAGGCTGAAGGCCGCAGCGGCCAGCATCGGTAAGCTCAGGAAATTACGCATGATCGGGTCCTCCCACTGGAGCGCCGATCATGCGCCGTTTGCAGGATCTTGCAATGCCCGGCTTTAGGTATCATATGGCGCCCCGGGAGTCGGGTGGACGTTCGCGTTTGCTCACCGGGTCAGGTCCGGAAGGAAGCAGCCCAGGTAAATGGCAGCGGGTCGCTCGGCTCCTTTTTCCACCACATTGTTGCGATGACATTCGCGCTGGCAGCGCCTACCTTCGCTGCCATGAGTGATTCCCCGGACGATCCGGACACACCGCCGTGGGCGGGTGACGAGCAGGACGAGCAGGAGCAGCCTTCGGCGGCAGAGTTGGAGGCGGCTGGCCAGAATTCGATGTTCGGCGAGCCGGCGCCTGCGCCTGCAACGCCACCGCTGCCTGCCGAGGAGCCGCCGGTGGCGGCGCCTCCCGCTGCTGACGAGCCCGCCGCGCCTGCCAGCGATCCGGCGCAGCCTTACCGCGTGCTGGCGCGCAAGTACCGTCCGCAGACCTTCGCCGAACTGATCGGGCAGGAGCCGATGGTGCGCACGCTGGGCAACGCGATAGAGCGTGACCGGCTGGCCCATGCCTTTTTGATGACCGGCGTGCGCGGGGTAGGCAAGACCTCCACCGCGCGGCTGATCGCCAAGGCATTGAACTGCGTCGGGCCGGACGGGCAGGGCGGCCCCACGATCAATCCCTGCGGCCAGTGCGAGCCATGCCAGGCGATTGCCGAGGGGCGCCACATCGACGTGATCGAGATGGACGCCGCCAGCCACACCGGCGTGGACGACGTGCGCGAGATTATCGAGGCGGTGCGCTATGCCGCCGTCTCGGCACGCTACAAGATCTACATCATCGACGAAGTGCACATGCTGTCGCGCAACGCCTTCAACGCGCTGCTGAAGACGCTGGAAGAGCCGCCCGCGCATGTGAAGTTCCTGTTTGCCACGACCGAGGTGGACAAGCTGCCGGTCACGGTGCTCAGCCGCACGCAGCGCTTCGACCTGCGGCGCATTCCGCGCGAGATGCTGCAGCAGCACTTTGCCTCCATTTGCGAGAAGGAAGGCGTTCAGGCGGAGGACGAGGCGCTGGCCATGGTTGCTGCCGCCGCCGAGGGCTCCGTTCGCGACGGGCTGTCCATCCTCGACCAGGCGATTGCCCATGCCGACATGGAAACGGGCGATGCCGCCACCGTCGTGCGCGCGGCCAAGGTGCGCGACATGCTTGGGCTGGCGGACAAGGGCGCGCAACGGCGGCTGTTCCAGCACCTGCTGGAAGGCGATCCCAAGGCGCTGCTGGCAGCTGTCGACCAGCAATATGCCCTTGGCGTGGAGCCGCTGGCGCTGATGCGCGCGCTGATGGAATTCACGCACCGCATCGCGGTAACGCAGGTGAGCGGCGGGGAGGCCGACGCGCCGACTGCCGAAGAGCGCGAGGCGCTGGGCGAGTGGGCGGAGCGGCTGTCTGCCGGGCAGGTTCACCGCCTGTGGCAACTGCTGCTGAAGGGGCACGACGAAGTGCGCACCGCGCCCGATCCGCTGGTGGCGGCACAGATGGCGCTGCTGCGCGTGCTGCATGCCGCCGACATGCCCGATCCCGGCAAGCTGGCGAAGGAGCTGAAGGCAGCCGCGCTGGCAGGCGGCGCCGGCAGCGGCAGTACAGGTGGTGGCGCTGGTGGCGGCGGTCCGCAGGCGTTCGACTGGCGCGAGCTGGTGGAGCGGGTCGACCGGTCCGGCATCGAAAACGCCATGTCGATGGCTTCGATCATGTCGCGCCAGGTGCGGGTGATTGAACTGTCTCCGGGCAAGCTGGTCTACACCCAGCCCGGCGGATTCGACGACGATATCGCCCCCGCCATGCGCCAGGCGCTGCAGGATGTCACCGGCCAGCGCTGGGAAGTCACCAAGGGCGAAGGCAAGGGCATGCCCAGCCTGTTCGAACAGGCCGAACTGGCCGAACAGGCGGAGAAGGAACGGCTTGAGTCCCATCCGATGATGCGCGCCGTGCGCGAACATTTCCCCGATGCGCAGCTGGTGGAAGAGGTGGAACCGCCACGCGGCCGCAGGGATTGGTCACGGCGAGCCTGATTATTCCCCCCCAAGGAGCAAGTCACATGGAAAGCATGGAAGAAATGATGAAGGCCGCGCAGGAAGCGGCGCAGAAGATCCAGCAGCAGATGAGCGATGCACAGGTGAAGCTGGACCAGATCGAGGTGGAAGGCAGCGCCGGCGGCGGGCTGGTAAAGGTGCGCGCCAGCGCACGCGGGCGCATCATCGGCGTGTCGATCGACGACAGCCTGTTTGCCGAAGAGGAAAAGTCGATCCTCGAAGACCTCGTTACAGCAGCGTTCAATGATGCGCGCGACAAGGCGGACCGCGCCGCGAACGAGCAGATGCAGGAAATGCAGCAGGGCCTGGGCCTGCCGCCGGGCTTCAACTTGCCCGGCATGGGCTGAGACCTAACCGCCAAGCGGAACGCTGAAGCGCGCCGTGGTGCCCTTGCCGGGTGCGCTTTCCAGCGTCAGCGTGCCGCCCATCATCTCTGCCAGCCGCCGACTGATCGGCAAGCCCAGCCCGGCACCACCGGGCTGGCGCGTGCGGCTGTCGTCGCCCAGAGCGAAGGGTTCGAACACGTGGTGCAGCCGTTCGGGCGCGATACCGCAGCCGGTGTCGCTGACCATGACGGTAAGCCAGCGGCCCTGCCTTCGCACCACCATGCGAACTTCGCCCGCGCTGGTGAACTTCACCGCATTGCCGGCGAGGTTGGCAAGCACCTGGCCGAACCGTAGTTCGTCCCCGATCAGGGTCGGGGGCACGCCGCGGTCGTAGTCGAGTTGCAGTTGCAGGCCTTTCTGCACCGCAGCCCCGCGCATCAATCGCGCGGTGTTCTCCAGCGCCAGGCGCGGACTGAACCGCTCGTTTTGCAAGGTCATGCGCCCGGTTTCGATGCGGGCGTAGTCGAGAATGTCGTTGAGGATCGTCACCAGCGCTTGCCCGGCCTCGTGGATATGGATCACGTGGCGGCGCTGTTCCTCGGGCAGGTCGCTTTCCAGCAATACCTGCGCAAAGCCGAGGATGCCGTTCATCGGGGTGCGGATTTCATGGCTCATGTTGGCGAGGAAACTGGCCTTGGCGTCCGCCTCGGCAGCGCGGAGGGAAACAGGCGCTGGCGGTGATGGCGCCTCCGTCATCCCGCCAAGGCGCCACGCGACCAACGGCAAGGCAATCGCCATTGCGATGGCCAGCAGGCCGATCGCGATTCCTGGCGCCAGCACGCCATGATCCACTGCCAACTTGCACAGCGCACCCAGCAGCAATGGCGGCAGCACAAGTGCGAGCCAACCGCCCGGCAAGGCGCCTTGTCCGGCATCGTCTTCTGGCGTGGCTGCGACCCGCTGCTGTAACACGAAAATATCCGTTGTGACCTGGGGCGCGTTGATAGCGTGCGGGATGCTACGAAATCGGTCGAATGGCTTAGGCACTTTTGCGCAGGATTGGGTGCGGCATTGCCCCTTGTTCCCATCTGGCGAAAGCATGCTAGGGACGCTTTATGATGTTGATTCGATTTGCGATTGCTCTTTCTCTTGCCGGCGCGGCACTGTCGGCGCAGGCACAGAATACGGGCCAGCATCCGGGTGAGGATGCGCTCCGCCTTGCGCCATCCATGCCTTGGAACCTCGATTACGACGATGATTCCTGCGCCCTGCGCCGGGTATTCGGGGTACAGGGACAACAGGTCTACCTGGAACTGCGTCAATTCGGTCCGCACGATACCCCGCAGGTGATCGTCGGTTCGGCCGATTTTGAACCCAAGAGCCCTGCGCTGGGCATAGGGTGGCTGCCGGGCAGGGTACCGCCGACGCTGGTCCCTCGCAGTTTCGAGTTGAGCGGCGCTGATGGTTACCATGGCCGCCTGCTCAGCTTGCCGATACAGCTTGCATTTCCCGAAGAGCGAGCCCGTGAGATCGCAGTCGCATCTCCTCTGGTGAGCGAGGAGGCCTTGGCATTGCTCGATCGCATGACCGAGCTGGAGCCCGATGGCCGTGCCGCCCAACGCCTGGCGCAGGACAATGATTTTGTTCTTGCCCGCATCGCCGCGAGGGAGGCTTTGCAGGCATCGCCCGAATACCTGGCAGAGCGTGATGCGGCCGAAAGCGAAGTCACCGGCCTTTTCGTGGGTGAAGCCTTCGAGGAACAAATGGTCCTGGAAACGGGCGAAATGCATGAGCCGATGGAAGCCATGCGGGCCTGCCTCGATGAACTGGTGACCCACTGGGGAATCGATGCCGAAGCACACGCCAGCCTGAGCCGCCGGGTCTGGCCGGCGGATCATGCCAAGCTGGTTCGTTCGTTGCAGCGGGCCTATCCCAATGGGATGGAGGCAAGAAGGATGCCCGGCTTCATTCGCGCCCGGCTAGACATTTCGGAGAGCGGCGAGCCCACCGCTTGCCACATCCAGGCACCGATCAGCGAACCTGCATTCGAGCGCGAGGCTTGCGAGCAATTGATGGATGAAGGTGAATTCTTCCCCGCGCTGGATGTTCAGGGCAATCCCATAGCCAGTTACTACACTGTTGCCATTGCCTACGTAATGAACTGACCCGTGGCCGCTGGCCCACCGGTGGCCCGCGGCGAGATCGCGGTTTGCCGGGGCTATCCACCCCTTAACCCAAAGCCGTCATTGCAGGTGCACGCAGTCGCCCCCATATTCGTATCTAAGCTAGATATACGGATTACAAAATGACTGCATTTCCCCTTCTTCCCCTGCGCGACATCGTCGTCTTTCCCGGCATGGTCGTGCCCCTGTTCGTGGGGCGCGACAAGTCGGTGGCGGCGCTGGAGGCAGCGATGGAAGCCAGCAAAGATATCTTCCTTGTCGCCCAGCTCGACCCGGCCTGCGACGACCCGGAAAAGGACGACCTGTTCGACCTTGGCGTGGTGGCGCAGGTGCTGCAGATGCTGAAACTGCCCGACGGCACCGTGCGGGTGCTGGTGGAAGGCCAGTATCGCGCCCGCATGACCGACATGCGCCTGAGCGACGATTTCGTGATGGCGCAGACCGAGGAGGTGGAGGAAACCACCGCCAGCGGCACCGAAGTTTCGGCCATGATGCGCTCTGCGCTCAGCCAGTTCACCGAATATGCGAAGTCGAACAAGAAGATGTCGGAAGAGCTGGAAGACGAGCTCGACACCATCGACGACGCCGGTCGCCTGGCCGATGCCATTGCCGCCAACCTGACCGCCAAGGTCGAAACCAAGCAGCAGCTGCTGGCCGAAAGCGATGCGCTGAAGCGGCTGGAAATGGTCTATTCCGTGATGGAGGGCGAGCTTTCCGTCCTGCAGGTGGAAAAGAAGATCCGCGGCCGCGTGAAGCGGCAGATGGAAAAGACCCAGCGCGAATACTACCTCAACGAGCAGTTGAAGGCGATCCAGAGCGAGCTGGGCGGTGGCGATGGCGAGGACGGCGACGAGATCGCCGAACTGACCAGGAAAATCGAGGAGACCAAGCTCTCCAAGGAAGCGCGCGCCAAGGCCGAAAGCGAGCTGAAGAAGCTGAAAGGCATGCAGCCGATGAGCGCCGAGGCCACCGTGGTGCGCAACTACCTCGACGTGCTGCTGGGCCTGCCGTGGGGCAAGAAGAGCCGCATCAAGAAGGATATCGGCAAGGCGCAGGAGATCCTCGATGCGGATCACTATGCGCTGGAGAAGGTCAAGGACCGGATCATCGAATACCTGGCCGTGCAGGCGCGTACCAACAAGCTGAAGGGGCCGATCCTGTGCCTCGTCGGCCCTCCCGGTGTCGGCAAGACCAGCCTCGGCAAGTCCATCGCCAAGGCCACGGGGCGCGAGTTCATTCGGCAGTCGCTGGGCGGCGTGCGCGACGAGGCCGAGATTCGCGGCCACCGCCGCACCTACATCGGCTCTCTGCCGGGCAAGATCGTGTCGAACCTGAAGAAGGCCGGCACGTCCAACCCGCTGTTCCTGCTCGACGAGATCGACAAGCTGGGGCAGGATTTCCGCGGCGACCCGGCATCGGCGCTGCTCGAGGTGCTCGACCCCGAACAGAACAACAAGTTCCAGGACCATTACCTGGAGCTGGATATCGACCTGTCGGACATCATGTTCGTGACCACCGCGAACAGCCTCAACCTGCCGCAGCCGCTGCTCGACCGGATGGAGATCATCCGGCTGGAAGGTTATACCGAGGACGAGAAGGTCGAGATCGCCAAGCGCCACCTGATCGACAAGCAAGTGAAGGACCACGGCCTGAAGGAAGGCGAGTTCACGCTGACAGAAGAGGGCCTGCGCGACCTGATCCGTTACTACACCCGCGAGGCGGGCGTGCGCACGCTGGAGCGTGAGATCGCCAACCTGGCGCGCAAGAGCCTGCGCAAGATCCTGGAAAAGGAATGCGAGAGCGTGACGATCACGCCGGAAAACCTCAGCGACTTTGCCGGGGTGCGCAAGTTCAAGCACGGGGTGAGCGAGGAAGAGCCGCAGGTTGGCGCCGTGACCGGCCTGGCCTGGACTTCGGTGGGCGGCGAATTGCTGACCATCGAAAGCGTCACCACGCCGGGCAAGGGCGAGATCAAGACCACCGGAAAGCTGGGCGAGGTGATGAACGAATCCGTCGCTGCAGCCTTCAGTTTCGTGAAGGCGCGCGCGCCGCATTACGGCATCAAGCCCAGCATCTTCCAGCGCAAGAACGTGCACATCCACTTGCCCGAAGGCGCCGTGCCCAAGGATGGCCCTTCGGCGGGTATCGGCATGGTCACCTCTATCGTGTCCACCCTGACGGGCGTCGCCGTGCGCCCCGACGTGGCGATGACCGGCGAGGTGACGCTGCGTGGCCGGGTGCTGGCGATCGGTGGGCTCAAGGAAAAGCTGCTGGCCGCGCTGCGCGGTGGCATCAAGACCGTGCTGATCCCGGAAGAGAACGAAAAGGACCTGGCCGAGATTCCCGATAACGTGAAGGAAGGGCTGGAGATCATTCCGGTCAGCCACGTCGACCAGGTACTGGCGCGTGCCCTGACCGAAACGCTGTCGCCGATCGAGTGGACCGAGGCGGACGATCTTGCCAGCCAGCCGCAAAGTGCCGGGCCGGGCGAGCCGCCTACCACCACGGCGCATTGAGTCGCGGAGGCGGTTGGCGAGTTGTAAGAATGCGCCAATCGCCTCGCGGACCCATGGGTGCGCTGTAACTTTAGGGTCGTTTGACGAGAGAAAGCTACGCGTCGCCTCAAAAATCCCGCCAATGGAGCGGCTTTGCCTTTGACTCTGCCCTGAAAACTCGCTCAATTCCCGCAATCGCAGAGCGATTCAGAATTTCGTCTCGAGCCTAGAACAGATGAGGGGGTTCACCAGAACATGAACAAGAATGAACTGATCGGCGCAGTCGCAGATGCCAGTGGCCTGTCGCGCAACGATGCGACCAAGGCTGTCGAAGCCGTTTTCGACACCATTACCGGCACGCTGTCGAAGGGCGATGAAGTGCGCCTGGTCGGCTTTGGCACCTTTTCGGTGGCCAAGCGCAAGGCATCCACCGGGCGCAACCCGCGCACGGGTGAGCCGATGACGATCAAGGCCTCCACCCAGCCGAAGTTCAAGGCCGGCAAGGGCCTTAAGGACGCCGTCAACTAAGACGCGTCAATCCGGTCAGGGCACCGGAGGCGTTCCGCACGCCGAATGCGGGGGGAGAAAGGGCCGTCCCTGTCGGGGCGGCCCTTTTCACTTTCCTGAAGGCGAGTTGCTTCTATTGAGCGAATTCCAGCAAGGCCGTGGGTGCAGCCGTGGTGGTGCTGTCGATATCCCACACCAGCATTACCCCGCGCGGATCGTCCACCGGGCCTTCATCGGTGTTGTTGGCCAGCACGCGGGCATCGGTGACCAGGCGGAAGGTGCCTTCGGGCTGGCGCATGTCCATCTGCGTTGGGGCGCTGGCCTCGCCCTCGGTCAGGTCCTGCGAGAAGGCCCCCGCCATGCCCAGGACCAACGCGCTCATCGGATTGCCTGCTGCGGGAGAGAAGCCGGGCGCGGAAACGCGCGCCCGGTTGCCATCGCGCAAGCGCACCTGGACGAAGGAATTGGACATCGGCATGTCCTCGAAAGTGGGGAAGTCGAAATCGTGGCCAAGCGTGCTGGTGATGGAAAAGTCGACCAGGAACACGCCGTCGCCCATGAATTCCACGCTGTTCCAGCCCGCTTGCCGTTCCAGCATGGCGGTCATCTCGGCCACGCTTTCCGGGTCGGACATGTCGGCGCCGCCCAGCATGCCTTCCATCATCTGCCGGCCCATCGCGTCTTCACGGGCGCGCTCGGCCAGTTCCTCCTCGGTGCAGGGGCGCTCCTTGCTGCCGTCGTCGCTGTAGCAGGGGCGCTCGCCCTCGGCCTCCTGCGCCATTTCGGCCAGCTGGTTCATGCCCGCCATCACGATCTCGCCCTGGTATTCGAAAGCGAACTGCCGATCTGCAGTGATGTGCAGCGTGGCATCGAAGGCGCCCGGCTGGAACAGGCAGCCTGAAAGCATGGCGGAACCGGCCAGCAGGGTGGCGGCGGCAGTCAGGCGTTTGACGATTGTCATGGTTCTCAGTCCTCCTGCTTGCGTGTCGCCATGGCATAAAGCGCAATGGCCCCGGCATTGGACACGTTGAGGCTTTCCATGGCGTTACTGATTGGCAGGCGGGCCAGCGCGTCGCAGTGCTGGGCCACGTTGTGGCGCATGCCTTCGCCTTCTGCGCCAAGCACCAGCGCGACGGGGCCGGCGGGCAGGGCTTCGGCCAGCGTCGCCTCTGCTTCCCCGGCCAGGCCGATGCGCCAGTATCCGGCTTCGGCGATGTCCTCCAGCGCGCGGCTCAGGTTCACCACGCGCACCCATGGCACGATCTCCAGCGCGCCGGACGCGCTCTTGCCGATCACTCCGCCTTCGGGCGGGGCGTGGCGATCCTGCGTCACGATGGCGGCGGCATCGAAGGCTGCGGCAGAGCGCAGCAGCGCGCCAACGTTGTGCGGATCGGTGACCTGGTCGAGGACGACGATGGGACGTGCAGGGTCGCCGTCCAGCACGTCGGCCAGATGCAGGTCTTCCAGCGGCTCGCACTCTAGCACCAGGCCCTGGTGCGGGGCATCCTTGGCCACCAGCCGCGCAAGGTCGGTGACGTCGGCATATTCGACCGGGAAATCGGGCGGCAGTTCCCCGTCCAGCGAATCGATGCCTTCGCGCGTCGCCCACAGCTTGCGGTGCTGCCGGCGCGGGTTCATCAGCGCAGCTTCCACCGCATGGCGGCCCCACAGGCGCACGGCGCCCTTGGATGCGCGGCCCGATCCGCGCCCGCCCTGCATCCGTCCGGCGCGCCCGCGAAGTTTCTTCTTGTCCTTGGCCATCATGCCTCGCTTTTTCGAAAGATTGGCGCCTCCTGCCAGCACGCCCATTGACAGGCAAGCGGCGCTTCGCCAAAGAGCCGCCTCTCGGCTGATCGGCTTCCCTGCGGGGAAGCCAATCTATGCAGGCGAAAGCCCGCACTCCGGCAACGGTGTGGACAGGTGGCCGAGTGGTTAAAGGCAGCAGACTGTAAATCTGCCCGCGCAAGCGTACGCTGGTTCGAATCCAGCCCTGTCCACCACCGCCTCTCAAGCCTCAGAAAAGCCCAGAAAACAGCCACTTCTACCTTCCGACTGCTACACAATGTTGCTACACGGAAGGCATGGAAGAGATGTTCAAGCTGTCCCGCCGAAAGGGTTCTGCCAAGTGGCAGGTCCGCAAGCGTTGGCCCAGTGACGTAGCCCCGATTCTCAAGGGCGAGTTCAACAAGTCCACAGGCGAAGAAGACCGGAAAGCGGCGCAAGCCCAACTTCCCTATCTGGCTGCTGAGTACGAGAAAGCAGTGGCAGAGGCACGGGCCAAGCTGGCGGAGGCCCCGAGGGAAGCCTTGAGCGAAGCCGAGGCGCATCGCATGGCGGCGAGCTTCTACCGAGACATGCTGCCCCGCTACATCGTGAAGCGCCCGCTAGACCCCGTGGAGCATAAGCGGCTGCTACAGGACACCCAGCAGCGGCGCGATGCGGCAAGACGAATGCTGGGGCGGAATGACTTCGGACCCGTCAGGGGCGTGGCCCGTACGCTCGCCCAGCAAGCGGGCCTTGCGCTGCCCGATGGTTCCCCCGCTTGGGAAACCCTGCATCGCATGCTCATGCGGGCCTTTGTCGAACTCCATGAGGCAGCAGCGGCGAACCTTTCCGGCAACCCTGACTACACGCCAAGCGATGCTGCCATGCGGGATGCCCCAGCGCCCGCCCAGGGGCCAGCCGAAGGGCGCACCGTGGAGGAGCTGATCGAAGCCTACGAGGAGGACAAGTCGCCCCGCTGGAGCGAGTCCACCAAGAAGGCGGTGAAGCCAGTGTTCCGCTTCATGCGGGATGTGTTCAAGGGCAGAGCTGTCGCCAGCATCACGCGAGAAGAAGCCCGCGAGGCGGTGAAGCTCTTGGAGAGCCTGCCCTTGGCGATGGGCCGCAGGAAGGAACTGGCGGGTCTGTCCGTCCCTGAGGCAATCGAAAAGGCCAGCAAGCTGGGCCTTCCAACGATAGGCCCCAAGACCATCAACGACGGATACCTGCGGCACATCGCTTCCCTGTTCAACTGGGCGTTCAATGAGCAGTGGGTCACCTCGAACCCGTTCAAGGGGCTTTCCATCTACGATCCCGTTGACGATGCAGACCGCCGCGACCCCTTCACAGTTCTGACCTTCCCCCAAGAAAGTGGTCCGTTTTGAGAGTTAGGATTTCGGCTATTTACGGCTTGGAAGGAGCTGATGAAT
>CAJXJR010000002.1:2500-317529 GCA_913055155.1 uncultured Erythrobacter sp.
AAGTCGCCGTGGCCGAAGCCATGATCGCCGACAACGCGCGCCAGCTGCGATTCGCGCTGGCCGTGGACCGGGTGATCGACGGCGACAGCCACGCCCTTGCCGAGCTGAAAGCCAGCGCGGGGCCCGAACTTGGCCCGGCGTGGCGCATCTATTTCGCGCTGTGGTCGCTCGTGCCGCAGCTGGCCGGCCCGATGCTGGCCCATCGCCGCCGCCGCAATGCGCGTGGGGCCGGTGCGCCCGATGCCGAGAGCGCCGCGATGCGCAAGGCCACGGACAAGGCAGTGCCCGCATGAACCGGTCCATGAGCGTTCGGGGCGCGGCCCTGCTGGCGATGGCTTCGCAGATGGGTGCCTTCGTCATCCAGTTCGCTGCCAGCGTGGTGCTGGCGCGCTGGTTCATCGACCCTGACGAGCTGGGCCTGTTCACCATTGCCTTTTCCTTCGTCTCGCTGCTGGCAGTGCTGCAGGAATTCGGCATCAACCGCTATGTCGCGGGCGAGCCCGACCTCGACGACGACGGCATCCGCACCGCCTTTTCCGTTTCGCTGGCGATCAGCTGGACGATTGCGCTGCTGTGCGTGGTGCTGAGCTGGCCGGCGGCGGCCTTTTACGACCTGCCCGGCCTGCTGCCGCTGCTGCTGGTAGTGGCGGCCAGCTATTTCTTCGTGCCGCTGGCCACCGTGCCCATGGCACTGCTGCACCGGGCGATGGATTTCCGTTCCAACACCATGATCGAGATCGGCGTGGTACTGGCCAATGCCGCCGTCGCCATCTCGCTGGCCTGGCATGGCTATGGCGCAATTGCCCTGGCCTGGGGCGCCTTTGCCCAGCAGGTGGCGCGCGCCGCCATCGCCCAGTGGCGCGTGGGCGGGCGCCTGCCGATCCCGCTGCGCTTTGCAGGCGCCATGCCGGTGCTGCGCTTCGGCGGCTTTTCCACCGTGCTTAATGGCCTGTCGCAACTGGGATCGCGTTTGCCCGAACTGCTGATCGGGCGGCTGCTGGATACCGTGGCAGTGGGCCTGTTCGCCCGCGGCTATGGCCTGGCGTGGCAATTGCGCTGGCTGGTCTCGGGCGGGATGACCACCGTCTTCTACCCCGCCTTTGCGCGCTTCCGCGACCGGGGCGACCCGCTGGGCCCGCATTACGAACGCGTCACCGCCAGCTTCACCGCGCTGACCTGGCCGACCATGGCCGGCCTGGCCGCCTGCGCGGTTCCGGTCGTGCACATCCTTTATGGCGAGCGTTGGCTGGGCGCGGCGCGACCGCTGGAATGGATCGCCATGGCGCAGGTGCTGATGATCGCCCTGCCGCTGCACGTGGAACTGCCGATCCTGCTGAAACGCACCCGCCCCCTGCTGTGGCGCTTCGGCCTCGATACCGCCGCCTCTGTCATCCTGCTTGCCATCGGCGCGTGGTTCTCGCTGGAGGCTGCGGCCGCCAGCCGCGTGGCCTATGGCTTTGCCTGGCTGGCGATCCACGCCCCGTTCCTGCACTCCGGCGTCGGTTTCCGCTGGCGCAGGCTGGCGCGCATCTGGCTGC
Organism: uncultured Erythrobacter sp.; assembly: GCA_913055155.1. Lineage (GTDB taxonomy): Bacteria > Pseudomonadota > Alphaproteobacteria > Sphingomonadales > Sphingomonadaceae > Alteraurantiacibacter. The sequence goes on from CAJXJR010000002.1 coordinate 4,039, forward strand.
AATCGGCGCTGGCAACCGGCGTGGCCGTACTGCCGGTGTGGCTGTCCTATGTCTGGATCGCGCCCGCGGCGGAGGCGGGTTTCGTGCAGGTGGCATGCGCGGCCATGGTCGGCGTGGCCCTGTGGCTGGTGACGCTGCGCCAGATCCGCCACCCGGCCTATTTCGAGATCCACCATTTCGCGTGCCAGGCGCTGGCGCGGTTCGGCTGCAGCGGCCTCGTCCCCGCCCCGCGCTAGGGCAAACTTGGGCCGCGGGCACAGCCGTGGTATCCTGCGCGCCGTGCTCGCCGTCGATGGGACACGTCCGGCGGGCGGGAGAGAAACGATGCAATGGATCGCCACGGCAGGCGCGCTGGCCCTGCTATCGACGGCAGCCGCCGCAGAGACGACGGAGCCTGTGCAGCAGGCCCCTTCGGTCCCCACAGGCGCCATTCCGGGAGAAGTGGCGGAAACCGGCGCCATCGTCATCGACACCATCGCCATGGAGATCGAACGCTATCGCCGGATGACCGTGCCGGTCACCATCATGGGCGAGGGGCCGTTCGATTTCATGGTCGACACCGGAGCGCAGGCCACCGTGCTTTCGCGCGACCTGGCAGACCGGCTGCAATTGCTCGACCGCGAGCCGGCCACGCTGGTGGGCATGGCCAGCCGCCGCGCGGTGGAAACCACCATGGTGCCCGATTTCATACTGGGCGAACGATCGATGACCATCCGCACCGCGCCGCTGGTGGAAGGGCAGCACATCGGCGGGGCGGACGGCATCCTCGGCCTCGATTCGCTGCAGGACCAGCGCGTGCTGCTGGATTTCGCGACCGGCGAAATGCACGTCTCCGATTCGCTCGGCAGCGGCGGCAGGGGCGGCTACGACATCGTCGTGCGCGCGCAGGAACGGCTGGGCCAGCTGATCATCCACCGTGCCGAGATCGACGGCGTGAACGTGGACGTGATCGTCGATACCGGCGCGCAAGGGTCGGTCGGCAACATGGCGCTGCAGGAACGGCTGCGCCGCCGTCGCCAGCTGGAAGACGCGGTGATGACCGACGTCAACGGCGTGCAGATCGCCGGCGAGACGCGCGTGGCCCGCCAGCTCCACCTGGGCTCGGCGCAGGTCAACAACATGGTCGTCTCCTTCGCCGATTCGCCCACATTCCACGCGCTGGACCTGGTGGATCGCCCGGCGCTGATCCTGGGCATGAGCGAGCTGCGCCTGTTCGAACGGGTGGCGATCGATTTCCGCTCGCGCCGCGTCCTGTTCGACATGCCGGGCGATGTCCCCATGGACCAGTCGTGGAACTTCAACCAGCGCGCCACGCGCCTGCGCAACTAGCGGCAAGCTTGCCCTCGCCTGCGCAAGGCCCCACCTTGGCGGGGTGAGAGACTTCGGCGACAGGACGGGAACCGGCGAAAGCGCCGACTGGGCAACCATGCGCCGGTTCCTGCCGTACCTGTGGCCCAAGGGCCGCCCGGAACTGAAGCGCCGCATACTTGGCGCAGGCCTGTTCGTGCTGCTGGCCAAGGTGGTCGTGCTCACCCTGCCCTTTGCCTATGCCCGCGCGGTCGACACCATGAGCGCCGATGGCGACCCTGCCGTGTGGCTGGCGCTGGCGCTGGTGATTGCCTATGCCGCCGGGCGGTTCGGCACGGTGCTGTTCGACCAGCTGCGCAACATCACCTTCAACCGGGTGGGGCAGGACGCGGTGCTGGGCCTGACGGAAGACGTGTTCGCGCGCCTCCACCGCCTCAGCTTGCGCTTCCACCTCAGCCGCCGCACGGGCGAGATTACCCGCGTTGTGGAGCGCGGCACCAAGTCGATCAGCTCGATGCTGTATTTCCTGCTGTTCAACATCGCCCCCACCGCGGTCGAGCTGGTGGTGGTCTCCGTGATCTTCTGGACCGTGTTCGGCTGGGAACTGGTGGCCGCCGTCGCCGTGACCGTGGTCAGCTTCATCTGGATTACGCAGCGCATCACCGAATGGCGGGTGAAGCTGCGCAAGGAGATGAACGACCTCGACGGGCAGGCGATGGCCCGCGCGGTCGATTCGCTCCTGAACTACGAGACGGTAAAGTACTTCGGCGCGGAAGAGCGCGAGCGCGAACGCTATTCCCGCTCCGCCGGCGCCTATGCCGAAGCCGCGATCAAGACCGAGAATTCACTCGGCCTGCTCAACATCGTGCAAGCCTCCATCCTCAACCTGATGATGGGCGGGGCCATGGCCTGGACGGTTTGGGGCTGGAGCCAGGGCAAGCTGACGCCGGGCGACCTGGTGCTGGTGAACACCTACCTGATGCAGCTGTTCCGCCCGCTCGACATGCTCGGCTGGGTCTACCGCACGATCCGCCAGGGGCTGATCGACATGGCCGACATGTTTCGCCTGATGGACACATCGGTAGAGGTGGAAGACAAGCCCGGCGCGCCCGCGCTGGTGGTGCGGCGCCCCACGGTCACGTTCGAGAACGTCAGCTTCGGCTATGACAGGGATCGCCAGATCCTGCACGGTCTTTCCTTCGAAGCGCCGGCAGGCGCGCACGTGGCGCTGGTGGGGCCGTCGGGCGCAGGGAAAAGCACCATCGGGCGGCTATTGTTCCGCTTCTACGACCCGTGGGAGGGGCGCGTGTGCGTGGACGGGCAGGATATCCGCGAAGTGACGCAGGAGAGCCTGCGCCGCCAGATCGGCATCGTCCCGCAGGATAGCGTGCTGTTCAACGATACCATCCGCTATAACATTGCATACGGTCGCGACGATCCTTCGGACGAGGCGATCAGGCAAGCGGCAGCCGATGCCGCGATCCTGCCCTTCGTCGAGGCCTTGCCGCAAGGCTTCGACACCGAAGTGGGCGAGCGCGGCCTCAAGCTGTCGGGCGGGGAGAAGCAGCGCGTGGCCATCGCCCGCACGCTGCTGAAAGATCCGCCGATCCTGCTGCTGGACGAAGCGACAAGCGCGCTCGATTCGCGCACCGAGCAGGATATCCTCGCCACGCTGCGGCGGGTGAGCGAGCACCGCACCACCATTGCCATCGCCCACCGCCTTTCCACCATCGCCGATGCCGATTTGATAAATGTCATGGAAGCGGGCCGGATTGTGGAACAGGGCAACCATGCAGACCTGTTGCGCAGGGGCGGGCTTTACGCCGAGATGTGGAACAGGCAGCAAAGCGAAGACGCCGAAACGCGCGACGCGGCGGAATAGGAGAGAGAAACCGATGCGCCACACGATGCCGATCGCCGCTGCCGCGGCTGCCCTTGTCGCCGCCGTTGCGACCCATTCCGGCGGTGCCTCTGCCCAGGCCGGTTCCGGCACCTACCTCTTGCGCGAAGGCATGGTCGAACAGGTGAACCCGGCCATGCTGGCCATCTGGGATGTGACCAACAATGCCATGGCAGACGACGGTTCGCTCGATCCTGCCCGCATCGACGATGCCGGCTGGGCCGCGATTGCCGACCAGGCAAACCGACTTGCCGCCTTCGGGCATGACCTGGCTGCGGCCGAAACGGTGCAGGTGGCCGCAGCAGACAACATGGCCACCGAGGAATACGAGATCCCGATGAGCCGGGTGCAGGTCCTGATCGACCGCGACCCGGACGGCATCCGCGCCCTTGCCGCCGCCTTCGCCCAGCGCGGCGAGGACCTGCACGCAGCCGCCGAGGCGCGCGATGTCGCCACCGCCAGCGAACTGGTGAACGGCATGGATGCCGTGTGCGAAAGCTGTCACATGCAATACTGGTACGCCGAGGACTGAGAATGCGCCAAACCCTACCCATCGCCGCGGCCGCAGCCGCCCTGCTCACCGCCTGCACTGCCAACCCCGATGGCGCGGCCCAGCCACAGGCCGAAGCTGCGGCAGACGTCTATTACCTGCGCGCCGGCATGGTGGAGCAGATCAACCCGCCGATGGAAGCCATGTGGAACATGCAGGTGGAGGTGATGGACGACTATGGCAATTTCGATCCGGCACTGATGACACCGCAGACGTGGAGCGAGCTGCAGGCCCACGCGCGCGGGCTGATCGCTGCAGCCGAGCGGATGGCTACGGCAGGCAGTTATGTCGCCGCCGATCCCGACGGCCCCTATGCCGATGCGCCCGAAGGCACGGACCTGGCCGCGATCCAGATGCGGCTGGATGCCAACGGTGCCGCCTATCGCGCCCTTTCGCAGAACATGGCCCGCCACGCCGCGCAGCTGGTGGAAGCCGCCGAAGCGCAGGATGCGGCAACGGTCACGCAGTTGGTCAACGACATGCAGCCCCAGTGCAAGGCCTGCCACGACGTGTTCTGGTATCCGGAGGAATACGCCCAGTAGGACGGCGCCTGCCGGTTTACTCGCCCAGCGGGGCTTCGCCCTCGCCGCGAAGATACCAGTCGTACCAGCCCAGCGAACGCTCCATCCGGTCGCGGATGTAGCTGGGCACGGTCAGCCCGTGGCTTTCGCCGGGGTAGACCACCAGCCGCGTGGGCACGCCCAGGTCATGGATCGCGGTGTAGAGCTGCTGGCTGCCGGTGCACGGCACGTTCCAGTCGACTTCGGCGCACAGGAACAGCGTGGGCGTCCGGATGCGGTCGGCGTGGAAGAAGGGGTAGGAGATCTCCATCCACCGCTCCACGTTCTCCCAGGGGCGGCCCAGTTCCAGCGTATATTCGCTGACGTACTGGTCGACTCCGTAGCCACCGAAGAAATTGGCCATTCCCGCCCCGCTGACGGCGGCCTTGATGCGCGGATCGCTGGCGATCATGTAGTCGGTCAGCAGGCCACCATAGCTCCAGCCGCCAACGCCGATGGCATCGGGATCGCCCACGCCCATGGCAATCACGTGGTCGATCCCGCCCATGATGTCTCGCACGTCGGGGCCGCCCCACTGCGCCATCTGCGCCTGCGCAAAGGCCGCACCGCGACCGGATGACCCGCGCGGGTTGATGCCCAGCACGGCGTAACCGTTGGCCGCGAAGACCTGCCAGTCGGCCATGAACTCGTGGCTGAACTGGTACACCGGGCCGCCGTGCAGGCGCACCACCAGCGGATGGCGCTGGCCCGGTTGGTGATCCGGCGGCAGCAGCAGCTGGCCGTGGATTTCCCAGTCGTCGACCTGGAAGGAAACGTCCTGCGTTGCCGCCAGCGTCCGCTCTGCAACCCAGGCATTCTGCGGGCTCAGCACCCGGCTGCCAGCCTCCAGCGTGCGCAGGCGGGTGGGCGTATTGCTGTCGCTCTCCAGCACCGCGATGCGACCGTCGGCGGCCTCGGCATAGCCGGAGGCGAAGGACTTGCCGCCGGTAAGGTAGGTGATCTCGTCCGAATCCGGTTCGATCCGCGCCAGCCAGGTATCGCGGTCCTGCTCCACCAGCGTCAGCAGGCTTTCGCCGTCGGCAGACCAGCGCGGGGTGTAGAACCAGCGGTCGATCCAGGCGACCTCGCGGTTGGTTCCCGTGGCCAGGTCGGCGGTGACGACCTGCGTGGGGGTGTACCAGATGTTCTGCCCCTCGCCCGCGCGCGTCCATGCCAGCGAGCGCGAATCGGGCGACCATTGCGGCGCGCTGCCTTCGGAGTCGGCATTGTCGGAGGTGCTGATGCGGCGGGGCTCTCCGCCGGCCGGCGGGATGACGTATACATCCGCGCACGGCCACATGTCCGGCTCCTCGCAGCGGCGCGAGACGAAGGCGATCCACTGTCCGTCGGGCGACCAGCTGGGCGTCCAGTTGTCGAAGTCGCCGCTGGTGATCTGCACGGCCTCGCCGCTGGCCATGTCCACCCGGAACAGCTGGCTGCGGCGATCATCCTGCCAGCCGCGCCCGTCCTGCTTCACCTGCAGCCGATCGACCACGATCGGCGGCGGCGGGTTGCCGTTATCCTCGCGCCCGACTTGCGTACCGACCATCGAGGCGACGACCGCCTGCGATCCGTCGGGCGACAGCGAAAAGGCGCCCGCCCCGCCCGGCAGGCTGGTGACCTTGCGCGCGGTGGCGCCGTTCTCGCTCACCCACAGCTGCGTCGGCTCGTCGTCGTTGCCGCTGCGCAGGAAGGCGAGCACGGAGCCGTCGCTGCTGAACGCAGGGCTGCTTTCGTCGCGGTCCAGCGTCGCCTGGATCGCGTGGGCCTCGCTGCCGTCCCAGTTCACCTGCCACAGGTCGCTTTGCGTGGTGTCGCCATCGCCCGGCGCATTCACCACGTATACGATGGTATCCGAACCGGGCACGAAGACCGGGTCCGACAGGTCCTCTATCCGCAGCAGGTCGTCGGTGGTGAAAGCCTCTTGCGCCAGCACGGGCGCGGAGGCGGTGGCAATCAGCGAAGCGACGACAAAAGCGAATCTCATGGCAGTCCCCTGTCCGGTGGATGTCACAAGAGTTGAACGCCTGCGCGCAGGAATGCCAGCCCAAAAAAGGCGCCCTCCGCCCTTGCATTGTGCAGTGCACCATATAAGTGGCCTGTCAAACCTGAACCGGCGCAGCCTCGTTCGCGCCCCAGACAACGGACAATTTTCCATGATCGACACAGCCGCGTTCAAGCGCGACTGGCTCGCCCAGCCGCGCGCCGACATCCTTGCCGGCATTGTGGTGGCGCTGGCCCTGATCCCCGAAGCCATCGGCTTCTCTGTCATTGCGGGCGTCGATCCGCGCGTGGGCCTCTATGCCTCCATCGCTATTGCCATGATCATCGCCTTCACCGGCGGCAGGCCCGGCATGATCTCCGCCGCCACCGCCGCCGTGGCCGTGGTGGTAGTGCCGCTGGTGCGCGAGCACGGGGTGGAATACCTGTTCGCCGCGACCATCCTGATGGGCATTTTCCAGGGCGTCGCCGCGCTGCTGCGGCTTGACCTGGTGATGCAGTTCGTCAGCCGCAGCGTGATCACCGGCTTCGTCAACGCGCTGGCCATCCTGATCTTCATGGCGCAGGTGCCGCAGCTGAACCTGGCCAACGAGGGTGTGAGCTGGCTGACCTATGCCATGGTCGCCGGCGGGCTGGCGATCATCTACCTGCTGCCCAAGCTGACCACTGCCGTGCCTTCGCCGCTGGTGGCGATAATCGTGCTGGGCGCGCTGTCGATCGGGCTGGAATGGGACGTGAACACCGTGTCCGACATGGGGCACCTGCCCGAAGGCCTGCCCTATTTCATCCTACCCGACGTGCCGCTGACCATGGAGACCTTCCAGATCATCGCGCCCTATTCGCTGACCATGGCCGCCGTCGGCCTGCTGGAAAGCCTGCTGACCGCGCAGATCGTGGACGACATGACCCACACCGAAAGCAACAAGCAGCGCGAAAGCGCCGGGCAAGGCATTGCCAACGTCGCCGCCGGGTTCTTCGGAGGCATGGGCGGCTGCGCGATGATCGGCCAGTCGGTGATCAATGTCACCAGCGGCGGTCGTGGGCGGCTGTCCACCTTCACCGCCGGTGTCACGCTGATGGTTCTGCTGGCACTGCTCGGCCCCATTGTCGGTCAGATTCCCATGGCCGCGCTGGTGGCGGTGATGATCATGGTGTCGATCGGTACCTTCAGCTGGAACTCCATCCCCAACATCCGCCACCACCCGTGGGAAAGCTCCGTCGTGATGGTGTCCACCGTGGTGATCGTGGTGGCGACTCATAACCTGGCGCTGGGCGTGCTGGCGGGCGTACTGCTGTCGGGCATCTTCTTCACCGGCAAGGTGCAGCGCATGTTCAAGGTGGAACGGGTACGCGAAGGCGATACCGCCACCTATCACATCACCGGGCAGATCTTCTTCGCCAGCGTGGACCGGTTCTTCTACGCCATCGGCCCCGAAAGCCGCATGGACGACCCTGCCGACAACGTGGTGATCGACGTGACCAAGGCACACTTCTGGGACATTTCCGGGGTCGGCGCGCTGGACAAGGTGGTGGAACGCATGCGCCGCAACGGCCGCAGCGTGCAGGTGGTGGGCCTGAACGAGGCGAGCGCCGACCTGGTCGACAAGTTCGCCCTGACCGACAAGACGGGCGTCGAGATCGGGCTGGCGCCGCATCCCTGACACGGGTCGGCACCATGACCGGATGACTTGCGCTGTGGGCGGGCGATTGGATTTCCCGCGTCATCCTTGTTAGGACCCGGTTTCGACAGGAGGACCGATGACCCGGCGACTTTGCGCCCCGATAGCACTGATGACACTACCTCTGGCATTGGGGGGCTGCTGGTTCTCTCCGGCACCCCTGCTGAATGCAGACAATGCCGACACCATACCGTTCGAGGGCACCTATCGCGACCCCGACGGTAGCGATAACCCGGTGATCCTCGCCAGCACCGGGGAAGGCGCGGCCTATACCCTGCGCCAAGAAGGGGAAGTGACCTTCGACCTATTCTTCCTGGCGGTGGATGACGAATGGTACGCGGCACAGATGTCTCGCCCGACGGTTGACGAAATCGCCGAAAAGCCGGTCGATGATGGCGAACTGCAGATCAACCCCCTCGCCGAAGACCTTGCCGGTTACAACCTGATGCGGCTGTCCGATGGCGAATTGCGGGCCTATAACGCCGTTTGCACGCAGGATTTCGGCGACATCGCGGGGGTCGAGTTCGACGATATCGGCTGCCTGATTACCGATCTGGACGGGCTGGCCGGCGCCGTGCGGCACTATGCCGAGTTGGTCGACAGCGGCGACAAGGCGGCGGAAGATTTCGAGTACGTCGTTCTAGAGCGCATTCCCGAATGATCGCCGCGCTCCCGCTAGGCACACGGGCCGCCCGACCTACGGCTGGCTCTTGCGACGCCGCCCACCGGGCACGGCGCGCGCGATAATCCGGGCGATCAGTCCAGCGTACCGGTACGCGACGGCGTTCCTGGCCAGACCACCGCCTGCGCCACCTTTACCTGCCCACGCCACCAGTCGTAGGTGGTGCGCGGTTCGCCGTAGAGCACCCAGCCGTCTTCCAGCGCCTGCGAGACCTTTTCGCAAAAGGCGCGGTACTCGGTGCCGGTCAGCAGGCGGTAACGCAGCTTTCCTTCGGGCGGTGCGCTGGACATGGGACCGGTTCCCTACAGGATGAACTTCGACAGGTCGGTGTCGCTGGCAAGGTCGCTCAGCTTGTCGCGCACGTAACCGGCATCGACCGTTACGCTCTGCCCGGCCATTTCCTCGGCCTCGAAGCTCAGTTCCTCGAACAGCTTTTCCATCACCGTCTGCAGGCGGCGGGCGCCGATATTCTCGACCCCTTCGTTCACCTGCGCGGCGATCTTGGCAACTTCGGCAACGGCATCCTCGGTCATCTCGACATCCAGCTTCTCGGTACCGAGCAGCGCCTGGTACTGGCTGACCAGGTTGGCCCGGGTTTCCGAAAGGATGCGCACGAAGTCTTCCTCGGTCAGGCTGCGCAGCTCCACGCGGATCGGCAGGCGGCCCTGCAGTTCGGGCAGCATGTCCGAAGGCTTGGCCACGTGGAACGCTCCGCTAGCGATGAAGAGGACATGGTCGGTCTTCATCGGGCCGTACTTGGTGGCAACCGTGGTGCCTTCGATCAGCGGCAGCAGGTCGCGCTGCACGCCTTCGCGCGAGACGGAACCGCCGCGCACGTCGGAAACGGCGATCTTGTCCACCTCGTCGAGGAAGACGATGCCGTTGGTCTCCGCATTCTGCAGGGCGACGCGGGCCACGTCGTCCTGGTCCATGCGCTTTTCGGCTTCCTCGTCGACCAGCTTGTCCCAGGCGTCGGGCACCTTCAGCTTGCGCTTCTTTTTCGGCGGGCCGCCAAAGGCCTTGCCCATCATCTCGCCCAGGTTGATCATCGTGGCGCCGCCGCCCATGCCGGGGATGTCCATCTGCATGCCGCCCTGCTCGGCGACTTCGATTTCCACCTCGGTATCGTTCATCGAATTGTCGGTGATGCGCTGGCGGAAGCTCTGCCGGGTGGCCTCGCTGGCGCCGGGGCCGACCAGCGCATCGAGCAGGCGCTGCATGGCGGCTTCGCTGGCGGCCTCGCGCACGGCTTCGCGGCGCCGGTCCTTCTCCAGCCGGATGGCTTCTTCCACCAGGTCGCGGGCGATCTGCTCCACGTCGCGCCCGACATAGCCGACTTCGGTGAACTTGGTCGCCTCAACCTTTACGAAGGGCGCTTCGGCCAGCCGGGCCAGGCGGCGACTGATCTCGGTCTTGCCGCAGCCGGTGGGGCCGATCATCAGGATGTTCTTGGGGGTCACCTCGTCGCGCAGGTCGGGGTTCAGGCGCTGGCGACGCCAGCGGTTGCGCAAGGCCACGGCCACCGCGCGCTTGGCCTCGCGCTGGCCGATGATGTGTTCGTCGAGAGCGGCGACAATCGCCTTGGGGGTAAGGTTTTCCATCCGCGCCCATTTGGCGTGCCGTGCCCCAGCGTCAAGACATGGCTGCCATCTTCGCCGATTGCCAAGCGCGCGCTGGCCGTTCAAGAAAGCCGGGGTTTGGCTTTCGAAAGGGAGTTCTGGCGCTGGCATTGCACGACCAAGGACGGGTGCGCACCGCCCTGCACGGCCTCGCCAGCCGGGCGGAACGCCATCGCCGGGCCCTTTCCCTCGTGCTGCTTGCCGGCTGGCTGGGCACCACGCTGCTGACCTGGCGCCTGTTCGCCAATTCCAACCTGCGCGGGGATGAATATACCTATGTCGCGGGCGCCCGCGCGCTGGGCGATGCCCTGATCGGCCGCCAGCCGGCCGGGTTCGACCTTGCCGGGCAACTGATCGGCACCGGCTGGTTCATGCCGGGTGCCTACCTGCTGGGCACGCCGCTGTTCATGGCGGTGCCGGATGCATCCCTTGCCCTGGTCCGCAGCTGGATGCTGCTGGTGAACGGCGTGCTGTTCCTGGGCGTGGTGGCGCTGGCAAGGCGGCACGTCGGGCAAGGCCTTGCCATGGTCCTGCTGGCTTTCCCCGGCCTCGCGCCGCTGTGGCATGTCAGCGCCGCCATGCACCTGCCCGACTTGCCCGCAGGCCTGCTTGGTTTTGCCGCCATGCTGTTGGCAGTGCCGCTGGCACGACAGATGTTGCACGGCGAAGCGCTGGCCTGGCGCGGCCTGCTGGCGATGGAGCTGTGCCTGCTGGCCGCGCTCTACCTCAGGGGGCCGATGCTGGCGGTGGTGCTGGCGCTGAATTGCGTGCTGCTGGCGCTTGGCCTCGGCTCGCGCGCGCGGCGCTGGCAATACGGCGGCCGGATCCTGGGCGGCCTGGCGCTGGTGATGGCCGGGCTGCTGCCGTGGAGCCTTGCTGTAAGCGCCCATTTCGACAAGCCGGTGCTGACCACCACTAACGTGCCGCTGGTCCTTGCCGATAGCTTTGGCGATCCCTCGCGCACCTGCTTTGGTCCGTGCGAGCCTGGCATCGACATCGTGCCGGCCTGGGAATTCGCGCGCGAAACCGCGCAGGCGCAGCAGCGCAACCCGCTGGACGTGGAGCGCGAGATGATGTGGTATTCGATCGCCGGGCTGACGCCGCGTTCCTATTTCGCGCAGGCCCGCGAACACGTGGGGCGCTTTGTCCTCGATCCGGGCGGCTGGCTACGCAACCTGCTGACCATGAGCTACGGCATTCCGCCCGAGCTGCGCGCGCCCCTCTACCAGCTGTTGCTGGCGATTACGCTGGTGACTTACGTGCCGTTCATGCTGATGCTGCTGGCAGCCAACCTGCTGCTTTTCCGCCAGAACGATTCGCTGCGGGTGCAGGCCATGCTGGTAAAGGGCGTTACCGCCTGCCTGTCGCTGCAACCTTTCGTCCACAAGTCCAGCGCGCGGTACTGGGTTGCCCTGGCCCCGCTGGCGGCATGGTCTGCCGTGTTGTTGTGGCAATCGCGGGCAAGTCGCGCACCGGCAGTCGTTGCCAGTGCCGTGCCGCGCTGGCTCGACACCATGCAGGTGCTCTATTCGGCGGGGCTGTGCGTCGTAATCGCGGCGCTACTGCTGGCCTAGACCCGTTCCAGGGTGACGTTGCCGTTGGTGAAGACGCAGATATCGGCCGCGACCTGCATCGCCTTGGTGGCGATCACTTCGGCATCGTCTTCGTAATCGGACAGCGCGCGAGCGGCGGCGAGTGCGTAGTTGCCGCCGGATCCGATCGCGGTGATGCCGCCTTCGGGCTCCAGCACGTCGCCATTGCCGGTCAGCACCAGCAGCACGTCCTTGTCGGCCACGATCATCAGGGCTTCGAGGTTGCGCAGGTACTTGTCGGTGCGCCAGTCCTTGGCCAGTTCCACCGCGGCGCGCAGAAGCTGGCCGGAGTATTGCTCCAGCTTGCGCTCCAGCCGTTCGAAAAGGGTGAAGGCGTCGGCCGTGGCGCCGGCGAAGCCTGCCACCACCTTGCCCTCACCGATGCGGCGGACCTTCCGCGCATTGGGCTTCATCACCGTGTTGCCCATCGACACCTGCCCATCGCCCGCGATCACGGTGGTATCGCCACGCTTCACGCCGACAATCGTGGTGCCGTGCCACTGGGTCAGGCCGTGGCTTGCCCTGCTGGAATATATCGCGTCGTCATGCATGAGCGGCATATGGGCGCCCGCTCCCGCAGGTTCAAGCGGAGCAAGCGCCGCCAGGCACCGGGTCAGACGCCCGGACCGCCACCGCTGCCGGGCACGCCCGCACCGACCGAGCCGATATTGCCGAACAGGTCTTCGAGGAAACCACGCTCGCGGCCCAGCGTCGGGGTTTCGTCACCATCGGGGCTGATGCGCGCCACCTGCTCCATGCCGGTGCGATTCGTGGACGCCACATTGCCGTTCTCGTCAAAGCGGATCGACAGCACCGAATGCTGGCGAATCTTGGGCTGGCGGAAGGGGGTCTGCTCTGTCCGGCTGGAAATGTAGTACCACACCGGCTCGCCGAACTGGCTGACCATGGTCGGCTGGCCCAGCGTGCCGCGCACCGACTGCTGGTTGTCCAGCCCCGGCTGGATGGCCGCGATCAGCACCTCGTCGTTGATGTAGCCGCGGTGATTGTCGATCGACGAGCAGCCTGCCAGCACCAGGCCCAGTGCCGCAATCGCAGTTCCCCGCACAATCAAACCCATCGAACAATCCTTCTTTTCGTCAGAGACAGGCCAAAGTGCCGCTTTGCACGGCGCCTGTCCCACTCCTATATGCGGGCAAGCCTTAGGGCAGGGCGCGCGCCTGTGCAACGTGGGAGCGTGCCCGTGCCTCCGAATGTCCCTGCCGCTTTGAACACCCGCTTAATGAAAGAGGCCGATAGCCCCATGTCCTTCATCTCCCGCTTCCTTGGCCTGGGCAAGGACCCGCGCGAAGACCTGCGCCCGCTGTGGCACGGCGTGGTCGCCACCAGCCGCGAGCGCGAATGGTATGCCGACTGCGGCGCGAAGGATTCGGTGGAAGGCCGCTTCGACATGATTACCCTGGTGCTGGCACTGGTGATGCTCAGGATGGAAGAGAGTGAAGAGCTGGGCCCGAAAAGCGCCCTGCTGACCGAGCTGTTCGTGGCCGACATGGACCGCCAGCTGCGCGATACCGGCGTGGGCGACCTGATGGTGGGCAAGCACATGGGCAAGCTGATGGGCGTGCTGGGCGGTCGTATCGGCGCGCTGCGCGAAGCGATGATCGAAAGCGATGCGAAGATGGCGGAAATCCTCGCCCGCAACGTGGCGCTGGAGGACGAGGAGAAGAAGCCCTACCACCTCGCCGTGCGGTTGCGCGCCCTGCATGCAGAGCTGGCCACGCTGGACGATGCCACGCTGCTGGCCGGGGCCTTGCGCGCATGACCGACACGCCCGAATTTTCCCGCCCCTTCGACATCCGCGGTATCACCGCGCAGCCGGTGACGGTGGAGGCGAACGAGGCCGAACGTGCCGCGCTGGCGCAGCGTTTCGGCCTGATCGCGGTGGGCAAGCTGGCGGCCACGCTGTCGCTGGAGGCGCACGGCGACGAAGTCTCCGCCAACGGCACGCTGACGGCCGAATGGGTGCAGAGCTGTGCTGTCTCGGGCGAGGACCTGCCCATGACCATCGAGGACGCAATAACCTTGCGATTCGTGCCCATGGCCAGGCTGGAAGCCAGCGAGGCGGACGAGGAGATCGAGCTGGAAGAAGACGAGCTCGACGAAATCGGTTACGAGGGCACGTCGTTCGACCTGGGCGAAGCCGTGGCGCAGAGCCTGGCCCTCGCCATCGATCCCTATGCCGTGGGGCCGGAAGCCGACGACACCCGCCGCCGCCATGGCCTGGTGGAAGAAGGCGAAGCCGACGGCCCGCTGGCCGAAGCGCTGAAAGGCCTGAAGGGTACCTAGTCAGTCGCCGCCGCTGTCGTTGCCGGGATCGTAGAAGGGCAAGGGCACCACTTCGGCAGCGCGCGGTCCGTCGGGCGTTCGCACAGTCACCAAGTCACCCGATGCGACACTGCCGGCATCCAGCAGGGCCAGCGCGATGTTCTGCTCCAGCCGCGGCGAATGGATGGCCGATGTCACCTTGCCGATCGCCTGCGTGCCGCACTGCACGCCCCAGTAGTCGCTGTTGGCTTCGTGCATGGGCTCGCCTTCGATCACCAGCCCCATTTGCCGGCGTCTGGGCCCGGCCTGCCGGATTGCGCGAAGCGCGGCCTTGCCGATGAAATCCGCCTGCATGTGCGGGTCGACCATCCAGCCCATGTTGAGTTCATAGGGGTTGGTGCGCGAATCCGCGTCGGCCCGGTAGGATAGCAGCGCCCCTTCGATCCTGCGGATGGTGGAGGTATGCCCCGGCTTCAGGCCCAGCGGCTCGCCCGCAGCCATGATGCGATCCCACAGTTCCTCGCCGCGGCGATGGTCCAGCAGGAAGATCTCGTAGCCGAATTCCTTCGACCAGCCGGTACGCGATACGCGCAGGGGAATACGATCGACCTCCGCCTGCCGGTGATGGAAGAATTCGAGATCGGTGATCGAATCGCCCAGCAACCGCTGCATGATCGCGGCCGACTTCGGCCCCTGCAATTGCAGCGGCGAAGCATCGGGTTCGCTGATAAAGACCTGCATGTCGCCATGCACTGCCACCCCCTTTGCCCACAGCAGTACATCGCTGTCGGCCAGCGAAATCCAGAAACGGTCACGGGCAAGCTTCAACAGGATTGGGTCGTTCAGGATCCCGCCCCGCTGGTCGGTCAGGACGATGTACTTGCATTCGCCCCGCTCCATCCCGGACAGGTCACGCGGGGTAAGCAATTGCATGAAGCGCGCGGCATCGGGGCCGGCGATCTCCACCTGTCGTTCCGCCGCCACGTCGCACAGGATGGCGTCGTTCACCAGGGTCCAGAAATTCGCCACCTCATCGCCGAAGCTGCGGGGCAGGTACATATGGTTGTAGACCGAAAATGCCTTCACCCCCCACTTCATCGTCGCGTCGAAGAACGGGGACTTGCGAATCTGCGTGCCGAAAATGAAATCCGTTGGCCGTGTCATACCCATTCTATGCATGGGAAAGGCCAAAGGTCCGTATCCGCCGAACTTGCCATGCGCCGCAAACGCCGGATAGGACAGCTGCGGGTCGGGCATTGCGGGGGGAGTTCAATGGCCATTTACGCGCGTTCGCAAGCGTTTTTCCCGATCATGACGCTGGTCGTGGTCATGTTCGTTTTCGCCGGTTTCGGCGCGGGCTTTGCTACCGGCTTCGGCCTCGCCGGCTTTCCGCCGCCACCCGCGCTGGTGCTGCATGGCACGGTGACGCTGGCCTGGTTCGCGCTGACCCTGGTGCAGGCCTTGCTGATCCGCCGCGCCAGCTTCGCCCTGCACAGGCAACTCGGCTGGGCCAGCCTGGCCCTTGCACTGGGAATCGTGGTGCTGGGCTATTCCACCGTCGCCCACGCAATCCGCAACCCGGCCTGGTCGATCGCCGGGTTCGACAACGTGGGCTCGGCGATATTCCCCTTCTTCGACATCGTCACCTTCGCGATCGTCTACGTGATGGGGATCGCCAACCGCAAGAATAGCGAGGCGCACAAGCGGCTGATGGTGCTGGCAGGCGTGATGATGATGGATCCGGCGGTGGCGCGCAGCGCGATCATCCTGCTGGGCGCACCGCCCGCCGCGCTGCTGATCGAACTGGCGATCCTGCTGGCCTTCCCGATCTACGACTGGCGCACGCGCGGCAAGCCGCACTGGGCAAGCGTGTTCGGCGTGGGGCTGTTCGTCACCTGCTTTGCCCTGCGCATGGCGCTGGGCGGCAGCGAGGCTTGGGCCGAATTTGCCACCGCCTTTTTCTGAGGTGATCCCATCGGGAAACTGGCCAACCTGCTGACCCTGTACCGGATCGCCGCAGCGCCCGTGATCGCGGCGATGGCGCTGCTGGGACTTCGCGATGCCTTCTTCATCCTCGGCATTGTCAGCCTGCTGACGGACCTTGTGGATGGACCCCTTGCCCGCTGGTCCGGCCAGAGTTCGCGGGCCGGGGCGCGGCTGGATACGATTGCCGATGCCTGCACGCTGCTGGCCGGCATCCTGGGCCTGTACCTGTTCGAGTTCGCCAACCTGCGGGCGGAGCTCGGCTGGCTGGGGCTGTTCCTGATAAGCTATGGCTTGGCCGCGCTGGCCTGCCTGGCAAGATTTGGCTGCCTGCCCGCCTATCACCTTTACCTGTCGAAGGCCGGGGCCGTGGGATCGGGCCTGTTCTTCACCTGGCTCTATGTGCTCGGCTATTCGCAGCAATTCTTCGTCGCGCTGGTGGGCCTCGGCGTTCTGGCGAATGTCGAGTCGCTGCTCGTCACGCTGCGGCTGAAACGCTTTCGCACCGACGTGGGGAGCGTGCTGCAGCTGCGCGGCGACAAGCGCTAGGACGCCCTCTTCGCTGCTTCAGGCCGGACGACCTCAGAACGGGATATCGTCGTCGAGGTCGTCGTAGTTGGAGCCGCCGCCCGAGGGTTGGCCACCGCCACCGCCGCCGAAGCCGCCGGAACCGCCGAAGCTGCTGCCCTGGCCACCACCGCCGCCGCCGCCGAAGCCGACGGAACCGCCGCCCTGGCCGCCACCGCCGCCTTCGCCGCGACCGTCGAGCATGGTCAGGGTGCCGTTGAAGCCGCGCAGCACCACTTCGGTGGAATAGCGATCCTGGCCGTTCTGGTCCTGCCACTTGCGCGTCTGCAGCTGGCCTTCGACGTAGACTTTGGAGCCCTTCTTGAGGAAGCGTTCGACCACGCCCACCAGCCCGTCTGAAAAGATCGCGACATTATGCCACTCGGTCTTTTCCTGCATGTTGCCGTCGCGGTCCTTGTAGCGCTCGCTGGTGGCAAGCGGGAAATTGGCCACGCGCCCGCCGTTCTGGAAGCTGCGGATTTCAGGGTCCTTGCCCAGGTTACCGATCAGCATCACCTTGTTGAGACTACCCGCCATGAATCACATTCCTCTTTCGCTTGCGAGGCATGGCTTATCGAAGGGGTGGGCGAGTCGCCACCCCTCGGGCGGGAGTTATCTCCACTTTGGATTCGATTCCGGGAATGGGGCCTCAAGCAGCCCGGATGGCTACAGGCCCAGCGCCACCGCACCCCAGTAGGTCGCGCCTGCCGCGAGGTAGGCAAGGCCGAACAGGTAGGCGACCATGAAGGCCGGCCATTTCCACCCGTTGGTCTCGCGCTTGGCGACGGCGATGGTGGAAATGCACTGCGGCGCGAACACGAACCAGGCAAGGAAGGCCAGCGCCGTGGGCAGGCTCCACCCGCCCTGCAGGCGCGGGATCAGGCCGGCGGCCTCTTCCTCCTCGTCATCGGCGTTCACGGCGTATGTGGTGGCCAGAGCAGATACCGCCACTTCGCGCGCGGCCATGGCGGGAACGATGGCCAGGCTGATCTCGCGGTTGAAGCCGATCGGCTCCAGCACGACGTGCAGTCCGTCCGCAACGTGCCCGGCAATGCTGGCATCCAGCTGGCTTTCGCCCGGCTCTGCCTTGGGAAAGCTCAGCAGCACCCACAGCGCGATGGTGGCGGCAAAGATGATCGTGCCCGCACGGCGCAGGAACACCCAGGCGCGTTGCCACAGGCCGATGGCCAGGTCGCGCAGCGGCGGCAGCTGATAGCGCGGCAATTCCATGATGAAACCGCTCGCCCCGCCCTTCGTCACCGTGCGGCGCAGCACCAGCGCGACGACCATCGCGCCGATGATTCCGGCCACGTAGAGCGCGAACAGCACCAGCCCCTGCAGGCCGACGCCGGGCCCCACGCTCTCGGCGGGAATGAAAGCGGCGATGATGACGGCGTAGACAGGCAGGCGCGCCGAACAGGTCATCAGCGGAGCGACCAGGATAGTGGTCAGCCGGTCCTTCGGATCGGCAATCGCGCGAGTCGCCATGATCCCGGGGATGGCGCAGGCAAAGCTGGAGAGCAGCGGGATGAAGCTGCGACCGGACAAACCGACATAGGCCATCAGCCGGTCCATGATGAAAGCCGCACGGGCCATGTAGCCCGATTGCTCCATGGCCAGGATGAAGGCGAACAGAATCACGATCTGCGGCAGGAACACGACGACGGAACCGACGCCCGTCAGCAAGCCTTCGGTCAGGAAATCGCGCACGATGCCGGGGGCCATGGCGCCTTCGACAAGGCCGATCACCGCAGTGATGGCGCCGTCCAGCGCATCGGCAAACGGCGTTGCCCAGGCGAACACCGCCTGGAAGATGACGAACAGCAGGGCGAACAGGATCGGCGGGCCCAGCCACGGGTGCAACAACACCTTGTCGAGATGGGCGTGCAACCGGTGCTGCCCGCTTTCGGAGATGATCGCACCCTTGGCGATGTTGCGCGCCGCCAGCCGCCGCTCGGGCAGGGTCAGCGCGGCGACCTGGTGGCGCAGGCCCATGTCCTGCCCTTCGGCCTCGTTGATGGCGCCTGCCAGGGCCTCGAGCCCGCGCTTGCGCACGGCGACGGTGGAAACCACCGGCACGCCCAGCGCGGCAGACAGGGCATCGGGATCGATCGCCAACCCGTCACGCTCGGCCAGGTCGACCATGTTGAGCGCGATCACGGTGGGACGGCCCAGCCCGATCAGTTCCTGCGCGAAGACGAGGTGCTGTTCGAGGTTGGCGGCATCCACCACCACCACGAGGACGTCGGGGACGGCCTCTCCGGGGAATTCGCCCTCGACCACCTGCCGGGTAACTTCCTCGTCCGGGCTGGCGGCATCGAGCGAGTAGGAGCCCGGCAAGTCGATCAGTTCCACCGGCTCGCCCGAAGGCAGGAACATGCGGCCCGCCTTGCGCTCCACGGTCACGCCGGGATAGTTGGCGATCTTCTGCCGCGCGCCGGTCAGCGCGTTGAACAGCGCGCTCTTGCCAGCGTTGGGGTTGCCCACCAGGGCAGCTGTGCGCAGCCTGCTCATACCAGCTTCACCGCCATGGCCCTGGCGTGGACGCGGCGGATGGCCACGTTCATGCGGCCCACCATCAGCGCGATGGGATCGCGCCCCAGGAAAATGCCGCGATGGGCAATCGCCACGCGGGCACCAACGTCGATGCCCAGCGCGCGCAGGCGCTTGGCTTCTTCGGGCGCCAGCGCGTCCCAGTCGACGCCGGTGATCTCCGCGCGTTCCAGCGGGGGAAGCGTATCGAGGGTAAGGTTGTTATCCACGGCAAGGTCCGGTGCCAGAGCGGCGCGCTAATTGCAACTGATTATCAATAGAGAATGACGACGGGATGCAGCGTCAGTTCTGCGGATAGCGCAGCCGGCCAAGGAAGCGCGCGACATCGAAGTGTTCGCGGTCCTTGCCCAGCAGCTGGGCCTTGGCCTTTTCGAACTTCATCACCCCTTCGATGCGACGATCGAGGAAGGCGCGAGTCTCGGCCTTACCTTCGCTCTCGTCACCGGCGAACACCGCCAGCGTGGCGCCGTAGATCGAGGCGAGGATCGCGCGCTTGGTGTAGTGGTTGTAATCGGTGGCGGTATCGCCGGCCAACCGCCACATCTTGTCCGCGCTGGACCAGCCCTGCTTCAGCGCGCGGGCAGCGTTGCGCGGCATGGCCTGGATGGCAGCGGCGCGGCGCAACGATTCCTCCAACCCCTCGATCGCCTGCAGGCGGAACCACACCAGCGTGCGGATCTTCTCGCGAATCGGCAGCTTGTCCAGCCGTCCGTCGGCAAATTCGGCTTCCATCCTGGCGTCGACCGAGGCGACCCAGGCATCGATCATGTCCATCGGCCCGCCCTTGAAGGCAAACCGGGCAACTGCGGGATCGATGCCTTCGATCTCGGCAGCCGAAACCAGCGCCGCGTCGCTCCAGCCGTCGAACATAGCGGCCATGGCGATTTCCGGCGCCAGTGCCAGCCGCAATTCGTCCAGCGTGGCGTCCTGTAGGTCGACCTCGGCCATCAGAAGACCGGACCGTAGATGCGCGCCTCGCCCTCGGACTCGTCGGGCTCGTTGCTCTCGATGGCGTTGAGCACGCGGGCGGAAACACCCGGCATAGAGGCATAGTCGCGCGCGGTGCGCCCGGCGTTGTCGGCCCGGTCGGGGTCGGCCCCGGCAGCCACCAGCACGCCGATCAGCTCCACGTTGCGGGCGTGCACGGCGGCGATCAGCGGGGTCTCGCCGGTCTCGTTGGCGATATCCAGTCGCGCACCGCCTTCCACCAGCGCTTCCACGCCTTCCACCCAGCCCAGTTGCGCGGCGGCGATCAGCGGCGTGCGGCCCTGGTTGTCCGCGATGTTGGGGTTGGCGCCTTCCTGCAGCAGGAACTGTGTCCAGGTCAGGTCGCGGCGCTCCACGGTGATGTGCAGCCCGGTCTCGCCCGTGGAGAGATCGCGGGCATTGACGACGGTGGAGCCGGGCGCGTTGAGCATCTCTGTCGCATCGTCGCCTTCGCGGTTCTTCACCGCCTGCAGGAACTGGTACCCTTCGGAATAGAGTTGGGCACCTGCCGGCACGGCCATGCCGATCGTAACCGACCCGAACGCGGCAAGGGCTGCCGCTGCCATCGTAAACTGTCGAAAGGGGGCGCGAGCCACTTTCGCTTCTCCTGTCAATTTAAGTGCGCAAAATCCCCGCAGTCGGGCGGGACTCGCCTTGCGAAAGCCGCGTTAGCAGAGCATGAACGCTTCGTCATGCCCGCACGTATTCCGGTTGTCGCCTCCGTCCTCCTCGCCCTGTCCCTTGCTGCCTGCGACAGCGGGGCAAACCAGCCGCCCGTCACCGACGCGCCGCTCTACGGCAGCGCGCTGACGGGCGAATACAACCTCGTCGACAAGAACGGCGACCCGGTCAGCAGCAGCGATTTCGCCGGGCGCTACCAGCTGATCTATTTCGGCTATGCCTATTGCCCCAACGTCTGCCCGTTCGACATGACCCGGATGGTGGCCGGCTACAACCTGTTCGCCGAGGAACACCCGGACCTGGCCGACGACGTGCAGCCGATCTTCATCACGGTCGATCCCGAACGCGACACGCCGGAAAAGGTGGGCGAATATGCCGCGGCCTTTTCCGACAAGCTGATCGGCCTCACCGGCACGCAGGAACAGATCGAGGCGGCGGCCGAGGCGTTCTTCTTCTCCTACTACCGCATCGACCCGGTGGAGGAAGGCGGAGAATACGATATCCAGCACCCCAGCGTGGGCTACCTGGTCGACCGCGCGGGCGAGCCGATGGCGCTGATCCCGGTCGAGCAATCGCGCGAAGCCGTGGCGGAAGAGCTGGAGAAATGGGTGCGCCCGGCCGATGGCTGACCTGCGCAACCGCTTCTGGGAGCTGGAGCTGGACGAGCTCTCGCGTCCGGAATGGGAAGCGCTGTGCGACGGTTGCGGGCGCTGCTGCCTGCACAAGCTGGAAGACGAGGACACCGGCGAGATCGTCGAGACCAATGTCGCCTGCAAGCTGCTCGACACCGGCACCGCGCAGTGCCGCGACTATCGCCACCGCAAGGCCTTCGTGCCCGATTGCCTGCGGCTGACGCCAAAGCTGGTGAAGGAGGTGCCGTGGCTGCCGCCCACCTGCGCCTATGTGCGCCGCGCCGAAGGCAAGCCGCTGCCGCGCTGGCACCACCTGCTGACCGGCAGCCGCGATGCCATGCTGGAAGCGGGCGCCAGCGTCGCCGGGCGCTGCATCAGCGAAACCGTGGCCGGACCGCTGGAACACCACGTGGTCGAATGGGACGACGAAGACGCATGATCGACTGGCTGCGCGACGAATACCAGGCTCCGGCCATAGAGATCGACGGGCAATCGATCCCCGTTGCCGTGCGCCGCCATGCCCGCGCCAAGCGGCTGACCATGCGACTGGCGCCGGACGGCAGCGAGGTACGCATCACCCTGCCCACCTGGGGCCGCACGCTGGATGCCGTCGCCTTCGCGCACGCGCGCAGTGAATGGATCGCCGCGCAGCTGGCCAAGGTGCCCCGGCGCGTGGCCGTAAGCGACGGCGAGCACATCGCCTATCGCGGATCGCCCATGCGGATCGCGTGGGACGCCGGGGCCGGTCGCAAGGTGCTGGCCGAAGGCGACGTGCTGCGCGTCGGCGGGCCGGAAGACGGGCTGCAAGGCCGCGTGCGCCGCTGGCTGGAAGGCGAAGCACTGCGGCTGTGCGCGGACGACCTCGCCTTCTATTGCCAGCGTGGCAACCTGCCCCGGCCCGACCTGCGCCTGTCGCGCGCACAGCGGCGCTGGGGATCGTGCTCGGGCAACAACCGCTCCGGGCGCTGCATCCGCATCAACTGGCGCCTGGTGATGGCGCCCGACCATGTGCGCCGCTCGGTCGTGGCGCACGAGGTCGCGCACCTTGTCCATTTCGACCACTCGCCCGCCTTCCACGCACTGCTGGGCGACCTGTTCGAAGGCGAACTGGCCGCCGCCGACGGCTGGCTGAAGCGCGAGGGCCGCTCGCTTTACGCCGCCTTCGGCTGAGCAATTACTGGCGAAACGTCAGCAGCATCCCTATTCAGGCACGCATGAAAGGTTTTTTCCGCCGCATATCGCCGCGCCGCGCGGTTACCGACTTTCACGAGCAGTGGAAGCAGCCGACCCCGCACCGCTGGCAGATCCTGGGCGTGGCCATGGCTGCCACCTTCGCGGTGTTCATGCTGTTCATCCCGGAAAGCTATCGCGCGGACCCGGAACTGCCAGAGGTTATCTATATCTCCACCTTCGAGGACGGGCGCAGCGAGGCGGAGATCATCGCCTCCAACTGCGCCAACCAGCAGCTGAAGGACCAGTTACAGGAACTGATCGAGGCCAGCGAGGAACGCCGGCGCGAACTGTACAAGGCGCTGGGCCGCGCGACCTTCATCGATGTGGAGGCGATGGAGGCCGAGATCGAGGCCGAGCAGGCTGCCGCGGCTGACGAGGGCACCGAACCGACGCCCGAGGAAGTGGCGCTGTCGGTGGAGGAATACTGTTCGCGTGCCACCGCCAACTGAGGATACCCGCTGGATGGCGGCAGCTGCCGCGCTGGCCGAACGGGCAAGGCCGCTGGCCAGCCCCAATCCCGGTGTCGGGGCGCTGGTCGTGAAGGACGGGGTGCTTGCCGGGCGCGGCTGGACCATGCCCGGCGGCCGCCCCCATGCAGAAGCCGTGGCGCTGGCCATGGCGGGAGGGGCTGCGCGCGGCGCCACGCTCTATGTGACGCTGGAACCGTGCGCCCATGTCTCGCCGCGCGGCCCCGCCTGTGCCGACCTTGTCGCCCAGGCCGGCCTGGGCCGCGTGGTTATCGGCATGCGCGATCCCGATCCGCGCACCGCGGGCGACGGCATCGCGCGGCTGGAGGCAGCAGGCGCCAAGGTTACCGTTCTGGGCTGGGAAGCGGCGGCGCTGGGCCTTTCGGGCCATGCCACATGGCTCGCCAAGGGCCGCCCGCACGTGACGCTGAAGCTCGCCATGTCGCTGGACGGCTGCATCGCCACTGCCACCGGCGAAAGCCAGTGGATCACCGGCGCCGCAGCGCGCGCGCACGGCCACCGCGAACGCGCACGGGCCGATGCCATACTGGTGGGCGGCGGCACCCTGCGCGCCGACAATCCGCGGCTCGACGTGCGCCTGCCCGGCCTCGAAGCCCGCTCGCCCCGGCGCGTGGCGCTGACCTCCGGCGAGGTGCCGCAGGGCTGGCTGGCGATCCGCGCGCCAGAGGCCATCGCCGAGCTGGAAGGCGTGCGCTACCTGATGGTGGAAGGCGGCGCGCAAACCGCTTCGGCTTTCCTTGCCGCTGGGCTTGTCGACCGCCTGCTGGTCTATCGCGCGCCCGTGCTGCTGGGCGGTGGCACGCCGGCCGTGGGCAATATCGGCCACGACACGCTGGAGGCGGCCTTTGCCGACAGGCTGGTGCTCCAGGAACGCCGGCTGCTTGGCAGCGACACACTGGAAGTCTATCAGCGCGGCTGACTGGAAAAGGGGCCCTGAATGTTCACCGGCATCGTCACCGCCATCGGTACCATCGACACCATCGAGCAGCGCGGCGACCTGCGCCTGACCATCGCCTGTCCGCTGGACCCGGCGGAGATCGATATCGGTGCCTCAATTGCCTGTTCGGGCGTGTGCCTGACCGTGGTGGATCGCGGCGGGACGAAAGGCGATGCGCATTTCGTGGTCGACGTATCGGCGGAAACCACTAGCTGCACCGCCGCGCAGATGTGGCGCGAAGGCGCGCGCCTCAATCTTGAGCCTTCCTTGCGGCTGGGCGACGAGCTGGGCGGTCACATCGTCACCGGCCATGTCGATGCCGTGGGCCGCGTGGCCGACTGGCAGCCCGAAGGCGATTCGATGCGCCTTACCATCGCCGCGCCGGGAGAGCTGGCGCCGTTCATCGCGCCCAAGGGATCGATCACCGTCAACGGCGTTTCGCTGACGGTCAATTCGGTGGAAGACCGCGACGACGGCACGGTGCACTTCGGCCTCAACATCATCCCGCACACCGCCGATGTCACCACGCTGGGCGAACTGGCACAGGATGCCGAGGTGAACCTGGAGGTCGACACGATTGCGCGTTACCTGCACCGGATGCAGGCGCTGCGGGCGGGCTAGGCCCTAGCCGAACAGCCGCGCGAACAGGCCGCGCCCACGACGGGTAGGCTTTTGCGCCTCGGCGATTTCGAACAGGTAGTTGCCCAGTTGCAGGGCCTGCTGCCTGTCCATCACGTAAAAATGCGAATGCACATCGCCACGGTCGTGCGGCGGTGCCTTGTCGACGCTTTGCATCCGCAGCATCAGGCGATCACCCTGCACGCTGGTGGTCCAGCCCACCAGCGCGCCGTAATCCTCTCTCGGTCGGCTTGCCACGATTGTCTCTCCCCGGCTTTACCTGGGCAGCAGACTTACGGCGATTCCGCATCGCTGCAAACACGCCGGTCATGGCTGTCCTACAGCGAGGCAGCTGACGCAGGCTGGCGCCCATGCCGACAGCCATCGCCCAAAGGCGCCGCCGCCCGCCGTTCTTCCACCCCGTACCGCTGCGTGCCCGCAAGGATGGCTGGACGCCCGCGCGCCAGTGCGCCTTCCTCGGCCATCTCTACCTGACGGGCAGCGTCAGCGCCGCTGCGCGCGCAGTAGGGATGAGCCGGATGAGCGCCTATCGCCTGCGTCGGCGTGCCGATGCAGCCAGCTTCGCCCATGCGTGGGACGTGGTGCTTACCCCGCCTGGCAAGGGCCGCATCGCAAACCAGGTCGATTGGCGAAAGGTTACAGATGAAGAGCTGTCTCGCCGCGTCGACGTGGGCCTGGTCGCGCCGCTGATCCATCGTCGCCGGATCATGGGCATGCGCCGGAAAGCCGACAATTCCGCGCTTTTGCGGCTGCTCCGGCGGCTGGCCGCAGCGCCAGCGCCGGCTACCGAACGGCAGCCGGGTGGATGATGGCGAACTTTTTCAAAACACCCCTTTGGGCGTTCCACGATAACGGCGCGTCAGCCTGTTACATCGGCCAGCGCGGCGACGAAGGCATCGATGTTGCCCATGGTCAGCCCGGCCACGTTGATGCGGCCGGAGCCCGCCATGTAGACGCCGTGCTTCTCGCGCAGTTCCTGCACTTGCTCCTTGCTGACGGGCAGCATGGCGAACATGCCCTTCTGCGCGCCGAGCGGAGTCAGGTCGACGGAGCCAGCCGTGCCGGCCTCTGCCAGTTTGGCGCGAACCTGGCCGATGCGCTGGCGCATGTCCTCGACTTCGGCCAGCCAGTCGGCGGTCAGCGCCTCGTCCTCCAGGATCACGCGCACGGCTGCGCCGCCATGGTCGGGCGGCATCGACCAGTTGGCGCGCGCCAGGGCAGCGCCGTTGGACATGATGCGCGTGGTATCGTCCGCGCTCGCGCCCATGGCGTAAAGCGCGCCCACGCGGTCGCGATAGAGGCCGAAGTTCTTGTCGCAGCTGTAGGCCACCAGCGCTTCGGGCACGGCGGCCAGCACCGCGCGCAGGCCATAGGCATCGGCGTCCATGCCGTCGCCCAGCCCCTGGTAGGCAAGGTCGATGATCGGCAGGATACCCTTGTCCTTCACCAGCGCGGCGATCTCGTCCCACTCCTCGTTGGCGTAATCCACCCCGGTGGGGTTGTGGCAGGCGCCGTGCAGCAGCACGGCATCTTCGGCGCCGGCATTGGCGATCACCTCGCGCAGCGCATCCATGTCGGCTGCACCATCGCCGGTGGCGTGGTTGAAAGTGCCGGTGGCCACGCCGCAATCGGCCAGGATTTGCGCGTGGTTGGGCCAGGAGGGCGTGCCCATCCAGATCTTCGCCACGCCCGCCTTCTTCGCCAGCGCCACGGCGAGGCGCACCGCGCCGGTGCCGCCTGGTGTCTGCATCCCGTCGACCCGGCCACCCATGTTTCCGTTGACGCCGAACACGTGCGGCACCAGCGCGCGCACGAAGCCCATGTCGCCTTCGGGGCCGAGGTAGGCCTTGGTTTCCTGCGATTCGACCAGTCGCCGTTCCGCCGCCTTGATCGCGCGGAACACCGGCGTGGCGCCATCGGCGGTGCGGTAGACCCCCACGCCAAGGTCGATCTTGGTGGAACGCGGGTCCGCCTCATACAGCTTGATGAGGGCCAGGAGGGCGTCGGGCGGCTGTTGGTCGAGTCTGTCGAGCATGATGGCGGCTCCATGCCGCCAGTGCGCAAGATCTGCAAGGGCGCAGATCAAACTTGCGCAATTGTCAGAAAGGCAGCCACCGCTGGTTGCGCGAAAAGCGCATGTAGCCCGCGTTCACGCCCAGCCGCAGCCCGGCCCCCACCCGGATCGGGATCAGCACGATATCGCCCTTGCGCACATAGCTGGCGGTAAAGCCACCGACGAAGTAGGCCTGCCCCTCGCCCGCCGGGAAACGCTCGTACAGCTCGTCCGTATCGTAGAGGTTGTAGACCAGCACGAAGGTGTTGCCTGCGTTGGCGCCGGCATCGATGCCCACCGAAGGGCCGGTCCAGTAGACCGGCATGTTGCCTTCGATCGCGTGGTGCAGCGTGCCCGAGCCATAGCGGACGCCGACGATGAAGGCGCCGCCGCCTTCCCGCCCGACGATATAGCCGTTGGGCTCACCCTGTTCGGAAAGGATGTCCTGGATCAGCCGCGCCAGCCCTTCCGCACCGCGCCCGAACAACCCTTCGGCAGCGCCGATCAGGTCGTCTTGTGCATAGGTGCCGCTGGGGTTCTGCGCCGCCGGGGCCTCGGCCACGTCCACCGTGGTGCCATCGGCGGGTGTCCCCTCCGGCGGCAGGTCCAGCACCGGGCGCGCGGTGTCATAGCGCGACGTGGGTTCGGACACCTCGTAGGCGCCTTCGAAGCCCGGTTCCGCCGGGGCGGCCTCGGTCGGTGCCGTTGTCTGGGCGGGCGGATCCATCAGGTCTGCATCGATCATCGTGTCGGGATCGACGGTTTCGATCTCCTGTGCCGCGGCAGGCAGCGACAGCGCCGCCAGGGCAGGCAGCGCGATGGCAGCGATGGCTTTACGGACCCGGAACATGCTTTCCTCCTGATTTCGCACGCCTTGGCGGCAAGCGAACCTCGTCAGGGTGAACTTGAGTCCCCCGCGCCTGAAGCGGCAATGAATAGGCGGCGAGTCGAATCGAAATCGCGATGAATCGAATCCAGCCCGCAGCGGCAAGAAGGTTTCGCGAGAAAGGCAAAAGCGCCCTTGAAGCCGCAAGGTGCCCTCGTTATAGCGCGGGCCTTGCCGCTTGGGTCCGGAGACGTGGGTGAGTGGCTGAAACCAGTTCCCTGCTAAGGAACCATACCTCTATCGGGGTATCGAGGGTTCGAATCCCTCCGTCTCCGCCACCGGCCTTCCCCAAAAATCCGCGGCCCCGAACCGCACCCCGGCCTTGCCTACAGCGGGGGACAAGTGCGAGCCGTGGCTTGTCTTTCGGCTGCTGCCCATGGTCAGCGGTGCGAATGTTTCAAATGATACGTTACAGCCGCCGCCGCCGGGGATAAGGCAAGGATCATGGCAAACGATCGCGTCACCATCGTCCACGAGAATTTCCGTCGCCGGGTTGCGGCGGGCGATTTCCCGCAGGGCGCCCCGCCCGCCGGCCCGCTGGACGATATCACCGCCGCCTCGATCTTCCGCACCGCCTGCCTGACGCGGGCGATGGATCGGGAAAGCCGCAGGATGCAGGCGGCGGGCCAGGGCTATTACACCATCGGGCCGTCGGGCCACGAAGGCATGGCCGCGGTGGCCGCCGCGCTGCGCCCCAGCGATCCGGCCTTCCTCCACTACCGCGATGCCGCCTTCCAGTTGCAGCGCGCCGAGCAGGTTCCGGGACAGACCGCGGCGTGGGACATGCTGCTGTCCTACGCCTGCTCCAGCGAAGATCCGATCTCGGGCGGGCGGCACAAGGTGCTGGGATCGAAGGCGCTGAACATCCCGCCGCAGACCTCCACCATTGCCAGCCACCTGCCCAAGGCGGTGGGGGCGGCTTATTCGCTGGGCCTCGCGAAGCGCAGCCCGCCCGAGCACAAGGCCACGCCCGACGATGCCATCGTTTACTGCTCGTTCGGTGATGCCTCGGTGAACCATTCGACCGCGCAAGGCGCGTTCAACACCGCGCAGTGGACCAGTTACCAGCACGTGCCGTTGCCGCTGCTGTTCGTGTGCGAGGATAACGGCATCGGCATCTCCACCAAGACCCCGCGCGGGTGGGTGAAGGCCAGCTTCGAACACCGGCCCGGCCTGAAATACTTCGAATGCGACGGGCTGGATATCTACGACACCTTCCGCGTGGCGCAGGAGGCAGCCGAATATGTGCGTACGCGGCGCAAGCCTGCATTCCTGCATGTGCGCACGATCCGGCTGTATGGCCACGCCGGGGCAGACGTGGCGCTGGCCTACCTGCCTAGGCAGGAAGTGGAGGCCGAGGAAGCGCAGGACCCGCTGCTGCACATGGCGCGCCAGCTGGCCGAAGCCGAAATGCTGGAGCCTGCAGAGGCGCTGGCGATCTACGATAGCGAGGCGCAGCGCGTTGAGCGGATTGCGCAAGAGGCCGTCACCCGTCCCCGGCTGGAGACCGCACAGCAGGTGATGGCAAGCCTGGTGCCGCCGCCGCGCACCTGTGCCCCCACCAACGGCCCCGATCCGGATACCCGCACCGCAGTTTTCGGACCGGACATGAACGCGATGGAAAAGCCCCAGCCCATGGGCAAGATCATCAACATGGCGCTGACCGACCTGATGCTGGACCACGAAGAGATCGTGATGATGGGCGAGGATATCGGCAGGAAGGGCGGCAATTACGGCATTACCCAGCGCCTCTCGTCCCGCTTCGGGCGGGCGCGAGTAATCGACACCTTGCTGGACGAACAATCGATCCTGGGCCTTGCTATCGGTATGGCGCAGAACGGCTTTATCCCGCTGCCGGAAATCCAGTTCCTTGCCTACCTGCACAACGCCGAAGACCAGCTGCGCGGCGAAGCGGCAACGCTGCCATTCTTTTCCGACGGGCAATTCACCAACCCGATGGTGGTGCGCATTTCCGGCCTCGGCTACCAGAAGGGTTTCGGCGGGCACTTCCACAACGACAATTCGGTGGCCGTGCTGCGCGACATTCCCGGCCTGATCCTGGCCTGCCCGTCGAACGGGCGCGATGCCGCCATGATGCTGCGCGAATGCGTGAGGCTGGCGCGCGAGGAGCAGCGGCTGGTGGTGTTCCTCGAACCCATTGCGCTCTACCCGATGCGCGACCTGCACGAAGCAGGCGACGGTGGCTGGATGACGACATACCCGCCGCCGGGAGAGGCCATCCCCTTGGGCGAAGTGGGCGTGACCGGCAACGGCAAGGACCTGGCCATCGTCACTTTCGCCAACGGCGCCTACCTCGCCACGCAGGCCTTGCCGATCCTGGCAGAAAGGGGCGTGCAGGCGCGCGTGATCGACATCCGCTGGCTCTCGCCCTTGCCAACCGAGGGAATCGTGGCGGCGCTGAAGGACTGCAAGGCTGCGCTGGTGGTGGACGAGACGCGCCGCACCGGCGGCGTGGCCGAGGCGCTGATGGCCTTGCTTGAGGAGACCACCGACCTGCCGCATGCTCGGCTGACGGCGCAGGACAGCTTCATCCCGACCGGCCCGGCCTATGCCGCCACCATGCCCTCGCGCGATTCCATCGTGGAGGCTGCGCTGGCCCTGGCAGGAGGTGCAAAATGACCACCGCTGTCGTTATCTGCCCCGGCCGCGGCACCTATAACGCTGCCGAGCTGGGCTATCTTGCCCGGCACTTCCCCGATGCAGCCTTGCTCGCCACCTTCGATGCACTGCGCGAAGATGCAGGGCAGGAGACTCTCACCGCGCTGGACGGGGCAGAGCGCTTCAGCATGGCCAGGCACACGCGCGGCGACAATGCCTCCGGCCTGATCTTCGCGGCAAGCTATGGCGACTTCCTCGGCATCGACCGCGAGGCGATCGAGGTGGTCGCCGTGACCGGCAATTCGATGGGCTGGTATACCACCCTCGCCTGCGGCGGCGCCTTGTCGGCAGAGCACGGGTTTCGCGTCGCCAACACCATGGGCACGCTGATGCAGGCCGCGCTGATTGGTGGGCAGGCGATCTACCCGTGGATGGACGAGGACTGGATTGCGGACATGGCGCGCAAGGCAGAGCTGCTGGCGCTGGTCGAGGAGATCGGCGCGCGCGCGGATGCCCAGCTGCACCTGTCCATCGACCTAGGCGGCATGCTGGTGGTGGCGGGCGACGAGGTGGGCCTAAAGGCCTTTGAGGACGCGGTAGAGCCCGTTCAGGGGCGCTTTCCCATGCGGCTGGGCAACCACGCCGCCTTCCACACCGCGATGCAGGAACCCGTTGCCGCGCAGGGCCGCGCGGCCTTGCCAATCGACCTGTTCGGCCAGCCGGCGCTGCCGCTGGTCGATGGCCATGGCCGCGTGTGGTGGCCTGGTGCCAGCGACGTGCAGGCGCTCTACGACTACACGCTGGGCGCGCAGGTGACGCAGACCTACAGCCTCACCCGCGCGCTGACCGTGGCCGCGCGCGAGTTTGCGCCCGACCTGTTCATCATCACCGGCCCCGGCACCACCCTGGGCGGCGCGGTCGCGCAGTCGCTGATCACCGCCGAGTGGCGCGGCATGGCGAGCAAGGCCGGTTTTCGCGAACTGCAGGACGAACAGCCGCTGCTGGTGTCGATGGGGATGGCCGAACAACGGGGTATGGCGACGGGACAGCGTGCCAGCGCATAGGAAACGCACGGGCGCGCCCTGCTAGTTGCGCATTCGCACGGCACGACGTGGGCGGCGCTGCAAGTAATCCACAAGGCAGGCCACAGCCGAAGCCAGCAGCGCGGCAACAAGCACTGCAAGCGGCAGGCTCCAGGCCAGAGACGGACCTGCCGGGCTGCGCGGAGGTCTTGCCCGTTCGATCAGCACCATGTTGTTGGTACCCGCTTCGGATTGGGCCGCACCCAGTCGCGTATAGCGTTGCAGCATCGCTTCATACAGTTCGCGATTGGTATCCACCTCGCGGCGCAGGATGCCGTACTCGGCACCCAGGTTCTGCTCGGCAAGATAATTGGCGCGCGCCGCATTGAAACGCTCGCGCAGTTCAGCTTCCTCGCGCAGCGCCAGTTCATAGTCGGCCTGACGGTCCGCTGCCTGCAATGCGCTGTCACTGTCGAGCGAGCGATCGAGCGACTCTATCTCCGCCTCCAGCGCCTGCACCTGTGGGTTCCGATCACCCAGGGTGGCACGCATGCCGGCCAGTTGGGCGGCAGCCTCGGCCCGGCGCGAACGCAGAGCTGCGGCGCCTTCGATATCACCTTCCCTGCGTTCGGCTTCGAGAGCGCTACGGGCTTCGATGCGGCGCAGGGAGGCTTCGGTCAACGCCTGGTTGAGCGCCGACAGCTGCGATGTCGTGAGCGTTTCCGGTCCGCCCGCAGGCTGTTCGCTGTCGCCATCTGCGGAATCGAGGACCACGATCCCGTTCTCGTTCGCATAGGCCGCCAGTTCGGCTTCGGCTTCCTCCAGCGCAACGCGCCGTTCCTCCAGCTGGGCCTCCAGGCGTTCGCGCGCCAGCCGGTTGTCGCCAAAACGCTTCTCGTAATTGGCCGCAAGGAACTGTTCGGCCCACGCATTGGCGATCCGCGCGGAAGCCTGCGCCGACGGTGCGGTCGCAACGATATCGACCAACTGCGAATTGGCGATCGGCTCTATGGTGACGGTCAAATCCACAAGTTGCGCCAAGGCGACAGGTGTCGCCTGCGAAGCATCGAGACCGAAATCGGCGCGGAAGCCTGCGTCCTGCGCCAATGCTTCGGCCATCACCACGCGCTCGGCCAAGAAGGGCGCTTCGAGGAGCCTGTATTGCTGCTGGTAGTACTGCTGTGGCGACTGCGCGCCAGCTTCTCCTTCAGGCACCTCGACGATTTCGATCCGAGCCGTCGCCTCGTATTGCCTTGCTTGCAGGATGAGGTAGGCGGCCGCCCCCGCCAACGCGAGCGTAAACACGGCCATGCCGACCAACGTGTGCCGCGCCAGGCAGTGGAGAAAGGCTGCGATATGCTTGCTAGGCTCGGCTGCCGATCGCGTGAACCCAGCACTTGCCAGCCATGCACCGCATCCGTGGGGCAGGCGCTGGCAACATCAGGAGTGATGGATCAATTGCCGATACGGTCAAGCAGGACAATACTGGAAGTGACGGCCGGCAGGATCTGCAGAATCCGCTCGAGACGGCGCTCTCCCGGATTGTCGCCAACCATCACGATATCGCCTTCGTAGATGGCGGGATCGGGCAGGTTGCCGCGCATGATCGCTGCCAGGTTGTAGAGGCCGATATAGCGTTCACCCTCCACCTCGCGGAACACCAGTACATCGTCCGGGCGGGCGTATTCGTCGAGGCCGCCCGCACTGTTGATGGCCCGCATCAAGGTTGTGGCGACAACAGAGGGGTAATTGCCCGGAGAATTCACCTGGCCACCGATCGAGACCGTCGGCGGAGCTGCATTGATCGCACTAACCGTAACGCTGGGATCCAGCACATATTCGCCGGACAGGCGGCTGGAAATGACCGCAGCCAACTGCGTGGGCGTGAGGCCAAGCGCCGCGACGTCGCCGATCAGCGGGAAATCGAGCGTCCCGTTTTCGTCGATGACATAGGTGCCGCTAAGGGTATCGTCCTGCGCCACGGTGACTTCGATGATGCCCATGGGCGCAAAGCGCGGCAGCACCGAAGCCGGCGCGGGCAATTCGGGCAGCGAAGTAATCTCGATATCCGATGCAGCCCCATAGGAGCGATCAACCGACGCACACGCTCCAAGTGCCAGCGAAGTCACCAGAACCACGGCACATTTCAGGATGTTGTTTGGGATCACGACGCAATAACTCACCTTGCTTTGGCCTTTCCTAACCGTCGATGGCGATGAACGGAACACCCAAATTGCGGCAACACTTGGGCAGGTTCGGCCAGGCAGCATCCTGCTTGTCACAATCTACTGCATAATTGTGCTTTCCCGATTGACCGCCTGCAAGCCTTGCAGCAAAGGGAAATGGCCTGTCGATTCGCATATGTGAAATCGGCTGGGTGCGCGGGAGACATCCTCGGACTTGTCCGGGGAGGCCGAAGGAGCAACCGCCTCGGAAACTCTCAGGTGAACAGGACCGCGCGACCAGTTCAGGCACTCTGGAAAGCGTTCCGACCCTCAGCCGGGACCACCGAAGGGGTAAGCGCCAGCTGACGGCGCGTGTCTCTCAGGTCTGACGACAGAGGGGGCATGGTGGAAGGACCCGGCTTTCGGGTGCTGCCGAACCGTGCCCCAAGGCGCACAGAGACCTGTCGATGAACGACCACGACGATTTTGAAGACCTGCCGCCGGAAAAGCTGCCGCTGGATGCCTGGCACCGCCAACACGGCGCGCGCATGGTGCCCTTTGCCGGCTACGAGATGCCGATCCAGTATGATGGCATTGTCGCCGAGCATCAGTGGACGCGCGAGCATGCAAGCCTGTTCGATGTCAGCCACATGGGCCAGCTGGCCGTCTCTGGCGACAAGGCGGCGAGCGAACTCGAAAAGCTGCTCCCCACCGACATTGCCAACCTGCCCGAGGGGCAAATGCGCTATTCGCTGCTGCTCAACGATGGGGGCGGGATCATCGACGACCTGATCGTCACCAACACGGGTGCGCACTATGCGCTGGTGGTGAACGGGGCGTGCAAGTGGGACGATATCGCCCACCTGCGCGAATACCTGGACGACGATGTCACCCTCACCCACCACGACGATTTCGCCCTGCTCGCCCTGCAAGGCCCCGAAGCGGCGGACGTGCTGGAAGCCTTGGTGCCAGGCGTGGCCGCGCTGTCCTTCATGCGCGCGGGCCTGCTCCAGTGGAACGGCCAGCATGTGTGGGTCAGCCGCGCAGGTTATACCGGCGAGGACGGCTTCGAGATTGCCGTGCAGCAAGGCCACGCCGCCGCGTTGGCCGATGCGCTGGTGGCAGATCGGCGAGTGAAGCCCACCGGCCTCGGCGCGCGCGACAGCTTGCGGCTGGAAGCGGGGCTGCCGCTCTACGGCCACGACCTTACCGAAGAGACCGATCCGGTCAGCGCGGGCCTGGCCTTCGCGCTGGCCAAGTCGCGCCGCGAAACCGGCGGTTTCGTGGGCCATGCTGCCTGCATGGCGCGGCTGGAGGACGGCGGCTGTGCCACGACCCGCGTTGGGCTGGCACTGGAAGGGCGCCAGCCCGCACGCGAAGGCGCGCAGGCCTTTGCCGGCGATGCGCTGGTGGGCGAAGTCACCAGCGGCGGGTTCTCCCCCACGCTCGGCCACCCGATCGCCATGGCCTACGTGGAAACCGAACACGCGGGCGAAGGCACGCGGCTGCAGCTGGAGGTGCGCGGCAAGCGCCTGCCGGCCAAGGTCGTGCCGCTGCCCTTCGTCCCCCACAAGTATCACCGCAAAGGAGCCGCCTGATGCCCCGCTATTTCACCGAAGAACACGAATGGATCGATGTCGATGGCGACAGCGCCACCATCGGCATTACCGACTATGCGCAGGAACAACTTGGCGACGTCGTGTTCGTCGAGACGCCGCAGGCGGGAACGCAGCTGGCGAAGGGTGCCGAAGCCGGAGTGGTCGAAAGCGTGAAGGCGGCCAGCGACGTCTATGCGCCGATTTCGGGCACCGTCACCGAAGGCAACACCGCGCTGGAGGACGAGCCCGAACTGGTGAACTCTTCGCCCGAAGAGGACGGCTGGTTCTTCAAGCTGACCGTCGCCGATGCCAGCGAACTGGAAGGCCTGATGGACGAAGCTGCCTACGAGACTTTCTGTGAAGGTCTGGACTGAGGCCATGCGCTACCTCCCCCTGACAGACGCCGACCGCGGCGCGATGCTCGAGCGCATCGGCGCGCCCAGCATCGATGCGCTGTTCGCCGACGTGCCGGCCGAGCATTACCTCGACGGCCCCATCGAAGGCTTGCCCGCGCACGCCAGCGAAATGGCTGTGGAACGACACATGCGGCAGCTGTCGAAGCAGAACCTTGCCGCAGCCGATGCGCCGTTTTTCCTGGGGGCGGGCGCCTATCGCCACCATGTGCCTGCCACGGTCGACCATGTCACCCAGCGCGGCGAGTTCCTGACCGCCTACACGCCCTACCAGCCGGAAATCGCGCAGGGCACGCTGCAGATGCTGTTTGAATTCCAGACGCAGGTGGCCCGGCTGTATGGCTGTGCAATCGCCAATGCCTCGATGTACGATGGCTCCACCGCGTGCTGGGAAGCGATCGTCATGGCTGCACGGCTGACCAAGCGGCACAAGGCGCTGATGAGCAGCGGGGTGCATCCGCATTACGTCTCCGTCGCGCAGACCATGGCGCATTTCACGCCGGGGCACATCGACTACGACCTGCCCGTGCTGTGCTCCAACGCTGGCGACGACAAGCTGATCGCCCGGATCGATGAGGAAACCAGCTGCGTGGTGGTGCATTACCCGGACGTAATGGGCCGCATACCCGACTTGCCGAAGATTGCCGAGGCGACCCATGCGGCAGGCGCGCTGCTGATCGTGGTCAACACCGAACCCGTGGCGCTGGGCGCGCTGGAGGCTCCGGGCAAGCTGGGTGCCGATATCGTGGTCGGCGAAGGCCAGGCGCTGGGCGTAGGCCTGCAGTTCGGCGGGCCGTATCTGGGCTTGTTCGCCATCACCAACCCCAAACACGTGCGGCAGATGCCGGGCAGGCTGTGCGGAGAGACAGTGGATGCCGACGGCAAGCGCGGCTTCGTGCTCACTCTCTCCACCCGCGAGCAGCATATCCGCCGCGAGAAGGCGACCAGCAACATCTGCACCAACAGCGGGCTGTGTGCCCTCGCCTTCAGCGTCCACATGACCTTGCTGGGCGAAAAGGGCCTTGCCGCGCTGGCTGCCGAAAACCACCGCCTTGCCTGCCTTGCCGCCGACCGGCTGGCGCAGGTGCCGGGCGTGAACGTGCTGAACGATGTGTTCTTCAACGAATTCACGCTGGTGCTGGACACCGAAACCCGCCCGCTGGTGCGCGAGCTGGCCGACAAGGGCGTGCTCGCAGGCGTCTCGCTCGGGCGGTTGTTCCCCGATGGTGACGGGCGCGAAAACGGGCTGCTGGTCACGCTGACGGAGACCAACACCGAGGAGGATATCGAGACCCTTGCCGTGGCCTTGCAGGAGGCGCTTGCCGAAGGAGACCTGGCATGAACCAGATCAACCAGAGCGGGTGGAAGCCCGGCACGCCCATCGCCGCCGATCATGGCGGCGATTACCCCACCGTCACCGGCAACAAGGCGCTGATGCTGGAAGAGCCACTGCTGTTCGAACTGGGCACGGCGGAGACCTGCGGCGTGGACCTGCCCGCGCCTGACCCGAAGGCCTCCAACCGCCTCGGCCCCATGGCGCGCGAGAGCGATATCGGCCTGCCCGGCCTGTCAGAGCCGGAGACCGTCCGCCACTACACCCGTCTCAGCCGCCAGAACTATGCCATCGACCTTGGCCTGTTCCCGCTGGGCAGCTGCACCATGAAGCACAACCCGCGCCTGAACGAGAAGGTGGCGCGCATGCCCGGCTTTGCCGACGTGCACCCGTTGCAGCCGGTCGATACCGTGCGCGGCGCGCTGGGCGTCATCAACGAGCTGGCGCACTGGCTGATCGAACTTACCGGCATGCACGGCGTTGCCATGAGTCCCAAGGCCGGCGCACATGGCGAATTGTGTGGCATGCTGTGCATCCGCGCTGCGCTGGAAGCGCGCCGCGACGTGCGCCAGGTAGTGCTGGTGCCCGAAAGCGCGCACGGCACCAACCCTGCCACCGCCGCCTTTGCCGGATACGAGGTGGAGGATATTCCTGCGGGCGCGGATGGCCGCGTCGACCTGCAGGCGCTGAAGGCCCGCCTTGGCCCGGATGTGGCAGCGGTGATGATCACAAATCCCAACACCTGCGGCCTGTTCGAACGCGACATGAAGGCGATCTCCGACGCGGTTCACGCCGCCGGCGGCTTCGTCTATTGCGACGGCGCCAACTTCAACGCGATCATGGGCCGGGTGCGGCCGGGCGATCTTGGCGTCGATGCCATGCACATCAACCTGCACAAGACCTTCTCCACCCCGCACGGCGGCGGTGGACCGGGTTCCGGCCCGGTCGTTCTTTCCGAGCCGCTGTGTCCCTACGGACCGCTTCCCTTCACCGCGCGGATGGAAGACGGCACGGTCCACCTCGTCGAGGAAGAGAATGCGGACCAATTCGGCCACACCCACAGCTTTGGCCGCATGACGGCGTTCCACGGGCAGATGGGCATGTTCACCCGCGCACTCGCCTATATTCTCAGCCACGGCGTGGATGGCCTGCGCCAGGCATCGGGCGATGCCGTGCTGAACGCCAACTACCTGCTGCGCAGCCTCGACGACGTGCTGGATGCGCCCTTCGGCGATGCCGGGCATTGCATGCACGAGGCGCTGCTGAGCGACCACGGCTTTGCCGAAGGCATGACCACCCTCGATGTGGCCAAGGGGCTGATCGACGAAGGCTTCCACCCGATGACCATGTACTTCCCGCTGGTTGTGCATGGCGCCATGCTGGTGGAGCCGACCGAGACCGAGAGCAAGGCGACGCTCGACCAGTTCATCGCGGCCATGCGATCGCTGGCAGAGCGGGCGAAGGCGGGGGACGAGACGCTCAAAACCGCGCCCCACCACGCCCCGCGCGCCCGGCTGGACGAGGCCCACGCCGCACGCAAGCCAGTGCTCGCCTACCAAGAGGTTGCAAACGGTTAGCCTTGTCTTACAGGCAAATTTTGGCTCCGTTCATGATTGTTCATGCATAGGGGCCGGGGCATGAACAAGAAGCAGGGGGCTTTGATGATGAAGCGGTTCTTGATGGGTAGCGCGGGCGTTGCAGCTCTGGCGCTGGCGGCAACCGAGCTTTCGGCCAGCGTTGTGACGCCGCCGGATACGGGCGACAGCGACCACGCCGCGCTGGTGCTGGCCAAGGAAAAGGCCAAGCAGGCGCGCAAGCCCATGGGCAGCCGTGGCGGCCCGCTGACCCTTGGCGAAGTGCGCGGCGGACAGCTGCAGCGCGGGCAGGAAAGCTACACGCTTGAAGCCGAAGCCGGGCAGCACGTGCAGATCGCGCTCTCGTCCGACGATTTCGACACCGTGCTGCGCATCACCGGCCCCGGCGGCTTCAGCGCCGAGAACGACGACGGCCCCGACGGTACCCTTAACAGCCTGATCGACACCCGCTTGCCTGCCGACGGCACGTATCGCGTTACCGTCTCCAGTTACCAGAACAGCGGCAGCGGCAGCTATCGCCTCGCCACGATGGACCCGGCCAATCCCGTGCCCGCAGGCGTGCAGGCACGCAGCATCGGCATGGGCCAGGCGCTCACCGGCGTGCTGGCGCAGAGCGACCCCACGCGGCTGACCGGAGAGAGCGTCGACTATTACCGTTTCGCCGGACGGCAGGGCCAGCGCATTACCTTCGATGTCGAATCCGACCGGATCGACACCTACCTGACGCTGTACATGCCTGATGGCCGGACCGAGGAGAACGACGACCGGCGCGGGCTGGAGGATACCAATTCCAGCCTTTCGATCACGCTGCCGACAGACGGCACCTATACCATCGGTGCCAGCAGCTTTGCCTATGGCGAGAGCGGCGAATACACCGTGCGTGTGTCAGAGGCCCCGGCGGGCGTTCGCACCGTGCGCCCGTCCAGCGGCAATGCGCAGGTCTATGCGCTGAGCGTGGGCGTCGCCAATTACGAGCGGATCAGCCCGCTCAACCGCACCGACGAGGACGCCGAACGCGTCACTTACGCACTGCGGCAGGCAGGCGTGCTGGCACCCGAAAGCGTAACGCTGACCGATCGGGAGGCCACCCGCGCCAACTTCCGCGCCGCGCTGGCAGACCTTGCCAGCCAGGTGGGGCCGGACGACACGCTGCTGATCTTCTTTTCCGGCCATGGTGAGAAGGTGGAGAACATGACCACCGAACGCGATGGCAGCGCCGAGACCATCGAGCTGTTCGACGATGCGCTGTTCGATTACGAACTGGCCGAGATGATGGAAGGCGTCGATGCCCGCACCCTGCTGGTGATCGATGCCTGCTTTGCCGGCGGGTTCGACCAGGTGATCGACCAGAAGGACGAGCGCATGGGCATTTTCAGCTCCGATGCCGATACGCTGAGCCTTGTCGCCCAAGGCGAGAAATCGGGCGGCTATATCAGCCACATCTTCCTGGAAGCGCTGGAAGGCGGGGCGGACATGAATGGCGATGGCGCGGTGGAAGCGGGCGAGCTGTCCGAATTCATGCGCCGCGAGTTCTACCGCATGGTGCTGGCCGAGCCGCTGGAAACCGATGCCGAGGATTTCCGCGACCACGAGGTGCCCAGCTTCCAGCACATCGTGATCGATCGCGGCGGCGACGGTATGCCGTTCCAGCAGGTGCTGATGAACTTCGGCAGCGCGGAACCTGCGCGGCTGGCGCGCCGCAACTGACCTTCCTCACACGCACAAGAAGGGGCGGCGAGTCGAAGTGACTCGCCGCCCCCTTGTTATCCGTCCCGGATAATCACGCGTAGGTTGCAGCCGGCTTGCGGGCGAACACGCCGAACCCGGCGATGATCGCGTAGCAGGTGATGGGGATCACCATGGCCAGCGCCAGGTTGCCGCCCGTGGCATCGGCCACCACGCCATAGAGCAGCGGGACAACGGCCCCGCCGAAGATGGCGACATTGATGATGCCCGACCCGTCTGCCGCCCGAGCGCCCAGCTTTTCGCAGGCGAGGCTGAAGATGGTGGGGAACATGATCGAGTTCATCAGGCCCACCGCCAGCAGCGAATAGGCAGCCAGCTCGCCGGAGGTGAGCGACGAGATAACGATCAGCGCGATAGCCCCTGTGGCGTTGAAAGCCAGGATCTTGCCCGGACTGAACACGCGCAGGAAGCCGGAACCGATGAAGCGGCCCACCATGGCGCCGCCCCAGTAGAGCCCGATCATCCAGCCGATCACGCTTTCGGGCTCACCCAGCACGCGCTCGGTGGAAAGGTAGTTGATGATGATCGAACCGATCGAGACTTCCGCACCGACGTACAGGAAGATGCACAGCGCGCCATAGCTGAAGCGGCTGCGCTTCAGCAGGTCGTTCTTGTACAGCCACAGCGCCGGTGCGAGCAGAATGATGAGCACGCCCAGCCATCCGTTCACCTGCAAGGCCACGAAGGCGCCGATGGCGGCAAGCCCCAGCCCGATCAGGTAACGGCTGTTGGAGACGAACTCGCCATCGCCCATGAGCTTGGCATCATGCGGCAGGCGGTTGCGGAACATCCACACCGCCGCCGCAACGACCGCGATCAGCGCGGCAACGCCAAGGTAGCCCTGCCAGATCGCCTCGCTCTCTGCCGCGCGATAGGCTTGCAGGGCAGCGCCCTCAAGCTGGTCTGCCGACATTTCGGCCAGGCTGCCGAGGATGACGGCGGCGCCGACAATGGGAAACACCGTGGTGCCCAGCGAATTGAACGCCTGCGCGAAAGTCAGGCGGCTGTGCGCCGTGCGCGGCGGCCCCAGCAGGCTGATCAGCGGGTTGGCCACCACCTGCACGATCACCACGCCGCTCGCCAGGATGAACAGCGCGCCAAGGAAGATCGCGTAGGTCGCCGTCTGGCTGGCCGGGATGAACAGCAGGCAGCCCACGATCATCGTGCACAGGCCCGCCACCGCGCCGCGCATGTAGCCGATCTTTTTCACCAGCTTGGCGCCGGGAATGCCGATCAGCAGGTAGGCCGCGAAGAAGCAGAACTGCACCAGCATCGCCTCGGTGTAGGA
This sequence comes from uncultured Erythrobacter sp., assembly GCA_913055155.1. Lineage (GTDB taxonomy): Bacteria > Pseudomonadota > Alphaproteobacteria > Sphingomonadales > Sphingomonadaceae > Alteraurantiacibacter. The sequence goes on from CAJXJR010000002.1 coordinate 45,631, forward strand.
GAGCGTGAACAGTTCGCGCAGCTTGGGAATCAGCACGTCGTTGAGCGAGGTGATCCCGCCGAAGATGAAGAACAGGCCGAAGACGAAATACTGCAGGCCCGGCGCGTTGACCGGGGGCGTGTCGTCATCCTCGATCGGATTGGGATCGGTGCTGCTGGAAACATCGGGCGCTAGGGCCATGGTAATCTCCCTGATGGCGGCCCGCCTTTTCGAAGACGGGTCCGCGTGAATTGGTCACCTACGGTCTGTTTGCCCCACCGCTCCGCGTAAAGCGAGTGTCGGCGTGACAGGCTATCAGAACGAACACTCGGTTCCCGGCGGCACATCCTCGCGCACCACCTCGGCCAGGCGGAACGCAATATCGCCGTCGGTGGAAAACGTGATCGTGTCGCCAAGGGCGCCGGCGCAATCCTCGGTAATCACCATCTCGCGCCAGCCTTTCTCGAATGCATGGGCGAAATGCGGTGTCAGGTCGACTTCGCCGTCTTCGCCCAGCGTCAGGGTAACAGGCGCAGAGGGCCTGGCCAGCACTTCATAGGTGATGCGGTAGGCACCGCCGCTGTCGTCATCCTGCACCAGCGAGAGCTGCGAGCCGGCAGCCATGCTGATTTCCCGCGAATCTTCCTGCGCTTCGCGATCATAGCCGATTGCGGTGACGCCAGCCTCGCTACCCAGCAGGTTGGGCAGCGCACCGGCCCCGACACTGGCCACCACGCCCTGGCCCAGCCGGCCGGAGGCGTAGATTTCCTGCGATGGGCCGACAAGCAGGGCCGCGCAATCCTCGCTCAGGCGCGGCAAGGCGCTGGTATCGCCCAGCGCGCGGCCGAAACCCATCGGGAACAGTGCGCCGCGCGGGCTGTTGAGCGGCCGCCCCTCGCAGGTTCGCGGCCAGCTGAAAGAGAGGCGCCCGGTGGCTTCGACCGCGCCGGTCAGCACGTCGGCAATACCTGCACCCTCGCTGCCCGGCAGCCAGGATGCGACGAAGGCATCGGCGGCGTTCAGTTCACGGTTCACCCACAGCGGGCGACCGGAAAGGAAGACGGCAACCGTCGGGATATCCTGTTCCTCGAAGCGGCGCAGGAGTTCCAGCCCCTCTTCATCACGGAACACCAGGTCGGGACGGTCGCCCGCGAATTCGGCATAGGGCTCTTCGCCGAACACCACCACGGCGACGTCGGGACGGGTGGTGAAGCTGCCGTCTTCCGACAGGGTGGCGCTGCCACCGCTGCCTTCCACGGCATCGCGCAATCCTTCCCAGATCGAGGTGGCATTGGGGAACAGCTCGCGGTCAAGCTCGCGCCCGCCCTGCCAGGTCAGCGTCCAGCCCCCGGCAGCCTGGCCGATATTGTCTGCCGCGCTGCCCGCGACCAGCACATTCGCTCCGGCAGCCAGCGGCAGCACGCCATCGTTCTTCAGGATAACCTGCGAGCGCGCCACCGCCTCGCGCGCGATGGCGCGATGTTCGGGCGAGGCGAGCAGGTCGAACTGGCCACCCAGGCCGCGCTCCGACGGCAGCACGGGCTCGGGCGCCAGCAGGCCGGCGCGGTACTTCACCCGCAGCACGCGGGTTACTGCTTCGTCCACCCGCGCCATGGGGATGGTGCCATCCTCGACCTGGGCGATCAGTGTCTCCATCAGGCCTTTCCAGTCGTCGGGCACCATGTAGATATCGAGGCCAGCGAGCAGCGATTGTGCGCAGTCTGTGACGGTGCAGCCGGCCACCTGGCCGTGACCGTTCCAGTCGCCCACAACCAGCCCGTCGAAGCCCATCTGTTCGCGCAGCACGCCGGTGAGCAGCTCCTCGTTACCGTGCATCTTGCGGCCATTGATGGAATTGAAGCTGGCCATCACCGCCTCGACACCCGCGTCGATGGCGGCGGGATAGGGCCGCGCGTGGATATCCATCAGCGCATCGATGTCGCCCGTGACTTCGCCCTGGTCCACGCCATTGTCGGTACCGCCATCGCCGAAGAAGTGCTTGGCCGTGGCGATCACGCGTCCGGTGCCGAGGAAATCGTCGCTGCCGGGCGTGCCCTGCAGGCCCTCCACCAGCGCGGCGCCCAGTTCGGCCACCAGGTCGGGATCCTCCGAATAGCTTTCGTAGGTACGGCCCCAGCGATCGTCCTGCGCCACGGCAACGGTGGGCGAGAAGTTCCAGTCGATGCCGGTCACTTCGATCTCGGCTGCGGTGGCCGCGCCGATCCGGCGAACCAGGTCGGCATCGCCTGCCGCGCCCAGGGCGATATTGTGCGGGAAGATGGTGGCGCCCACCACGTTGGTATGGCCATGCACCGCATCGGTGCCCCACATGGTGGGGATCACCGGCTCCCCGTCCGGCAGAGGCTGGATCGATGCCTCGTACATCTCGTCGGCGTAGCGCAGCCATTCGGATGCCGGGGCGTACTCGTCGCCATAGGGACCGCCGTTGCCACCGTTCAGGTAGCTGCCGAAGCGATAGCGCTCCATGTCTTCGGGCGTGAAGGAGTTGATCTGCGGCTGGATCAGCTGGCCAATCTTGCGCTCCAGCGACATGCGCGACACGAGATCGGCAAGGAAGGCATCCTCGTCTTCGTAGGGGACTTGGGACTCCGCTACCGTGACGTCGCCTGCGAACGGCCAGACACCGCAGGCCGAAACACTCAGCCCGAGTATCGCCGCAGCCATGCTCGCACGCAAAAATTTCCCCGCCCGCATCATTGTCCTCTTAAATTGGGAACGTTCACAAAAGGGGTTTTACACGCCTCGCCGGGCATGGCAAGCGCCTATTCCGGGCGCGGTACGGTGGCCAGCAGCAGGGCCGCCAGCACCACCAGTACGGCCAGCAGCACGAACAGGCCCGAGAACCCGAAAACCGGGACCATGGCCAACGTAAGGCCGGGCATTACCAGCGACGGTACGGTGTTGGTTAGATTGAAGAATCCCAGGTCACGCCCCCGATGCTGCGGGCGTGGCAGCACGCGCAGGGTCTGCGCCGAATGCAGCGCCAGGAAGATGGAGGAGGCAAGGCCGAACAGGCCATAGCCTACCAGTGCCAGCGGCAGCGCCGTGGCACCGGCCATCAACAGCAGCGCGACTGCCGTACCAGCGGCGCAAATCGCCAGCGGCAGAATCGGGCGATTGTTGCGATCCGCCCAGCGCCCCACCAGCAAGGTGGCCGGCACGGCGGCGAACAGCACCAGCCCGAAAACGCGCGCGGCATCGTTGTCGCTGATCTGGTCAGACACGCTGCGCAACCAGATGTAGAGATAGGCGAACAGCGCGGCCTCGGCGATCTGGACCAGCAGCCGCGCAAACCACATGCGCAGCACCAGCGCGCGCGGACGCGGATCGACAGGGCCTGCCGCCTGGGCGACCGGGGCCATCAATTCGGGAAAAGGTTTCGGGCGCCCCAGCAGCAGCACCGGCAAGACGCACAGCGCCACCAGCGATGCGACCATGACCAGCCGCATGTCGGCAGCAGCAAGGCCGGGAATGGTCACCAGCGCGCCCGAAGCCGCCCCCAGCGCGGGCGCAAGCGAAAGCAGTCCGCCAAGCAGCCCCTTCTGCCGGTCCGGCACGAAATCGCCTGCCATGGCTGCCAGCGGCGCCAGCATCATGTTGAGCGCCAGCTGCCAGCCAACCAGCAACAGCAGCAGCATGACCAGCCCGTCCGCCAGCGCCATGGCAACCAGCAGCGTGCAACTGAGCAACAGCCCGAGGGCGATCCAGCCGCCGCGATTGCCCGTGCGGTCGGACAGCCAGCCGAAAAAGATGTTGGAAACACTCGCCGCCGTGGCACCGGCGAAGGCGCAATAGGCCAGCCAGCTTACGTGCTCGCCGCCGGCCATGGCTTCCACGCGCACCGGCAGCAGGATCGTGAGGAACGGCACATAGGCCATCGCCCCACCTGCGGCGGCCAGCGCGTAAAGCAGCATGAAGCGCAGGCTCTGGCGCTCGCCGCCTGCGGCAGCAACGCCTTGCACGCTCATGCCGGTTTCGGGGGCGAAGCTACGGATTCGCGTTCGACCAGGCTGCCTTCGACCACCACCGGCATCGGCGGCAGTTCCTCGTCCCGCTGCGCCTTGATCAGCAGCTCCACCGCACGGCTGACTGTCTCGGCCACCGGCTGGTCGACTGCCGTCAGCGGCGGCTGGACGAACCGCACGACAGGCGTGTTGTCGAAGCTGATCAGCGAAAGGTCGCCCGGAACCTTCAAGCCCATCTCGTGCGCCACCTTGTTGGTGGCCAGGGCCATCTGGTCGTTCCCGGCGATGATCGCGGTTGGCCGGTTGCGCCGTTCCAGCAGGGTGCGTGCGGCCTGCTCTCCCGAGGCAAAGCTGAAATCGCCACGCTCGCACAGCCCGTCGGTATCGAGCCCGTGGTGATGCATCGTCGCGAGCCAGCCGTCCTTGCGCCACTGGCTCAGCGCATATTCCTTGGCCCCGGCGATAAAGCCCACGCGGGTGTGGCCCTTGGCAATCAGGTGCTCGGTAGCCATGCGCGCCAGCCGATCGTCACCCATGGTGATCGACAGGCCACCGGTCTCGCGCGAGCCGATGCGCACGTAGGGGATCTTGTGCTTGTCGAGCAGGCCGGTGATCTGCGCGTTGTCACCGTGCGGCGGAGTGAGAATCACGCCATCGGGCTGCAAGGCGGCAATCGCGCCTTTCAGCTCGCGCTCGATATGATCGCTGCGGGTATCGACCAGTTCGAAGATCAGGCGATAGCCGTATTCGGCGCATTTCAGCATGCCGCCCAGCAACATCTGGTCGATCCAGTCGCGACCTTCGCGCGCGCGCCAGTCGGCAATCGTGCGTTCGCGATCGTTGAGCGCCAGGATCAGGTAGCTGCGCGACCCGCTCATGCGCTGTGCGGCGATCGAGGGGACATAACCCAGCTTGTCGATCGAGGCCTGGACGCGCTCCTTCATCTCGGGGCGGACATTGGCCTCGTTGTTGATGACACGGCTGACTGTCTGCAGCGAAACGCCGGCATCGGCGGCCACGTGCTTGATCGTTACGGATTGTCGGCGACGCGCCATGGCGATCAGTTCCCCGTCATGCCCGAACCGGTGCAGGCCTGATCGGTAGCCGCCTCTTCGCCGCATGGCCAGACAGGCACCCTGTCCAATGTCATGCGCTTGGGGAAATCAGGCGCAATTTCCCCGGACCGCGCGCAGCCGTCAGGCCGTGCGGCAGTGGCAATTGCGGTGGCAGTGATGGGGCGTGCGGCAAGCGTGCGCGGTGCCGGCGCAGTCTGGAACATCGGTCTTCCCTGTTGGGCTCCCTCGCGACGGGGTCTTACCATGCCCGCCGCGAGGGGCCGTGAAAAAATGGGCTCCCGCGTAGGAGCACGCAGGAGCCCATCTTCGTCTCGCGCGAAGGAGCCTTCGACTTAGAAGTTGAAGCGCGCGATAAAGGTGAAGCGGCGATCGTTGCGGAACGCCGAGCGGGTGATCCGCGTGCCGTCGTAGTCGATCACCTGCGAAGTCTCGGTGACTTCGTCGAGCAGGTTCACGCCCTGCACGCCGATCTTCAGGTAATCGGTCACGTCGTAGAAGATCGAAGCGTCGAGTTGCCCGGTCGATTCCTGCCAGATCGGCGAGAACGGGAAGATATCGTCTCGCGGCGTGATCAGGAATTCCGAACGCCAGTTGTAGGCCGCACGGGCCGAGAATCCGCCCATCTCGTAGAACACCGTCGCGTTGATGGTGTGCTCCGAAATCCCGGCCAAGGGCTGCAGGCTGACGAAGGGGCTGCCGTTCAGCGGACCCACTGCCCCGGCGATCGACGGAGAACCGATATCCGACAGGTTGGGGTTGGGGAAGTCGCCACCATCGATATAGGTATAGGTGAACTGCGTACCCAGACCGCCGAGGAGGCCCGGCAGGAAGTCATAGGTCTGCTGGTGGGCGATTTCGAAGCCGGTCAGCGTACCGCTGATATCGTTCGCGGGGCCGGTGATGATGACATCTTCCGACGTTCCGCTGGGCGCGGTATAGTTCACAACGCCCGTGCCCGTGGTCACGATGCCGGAAATATCCTTGGCAAAGACCGCCGCAGTCAGCGAGCCCACCCGATCGAAGTACCATTCGACGGACAGGTCGTAGTTCCAGGATTCGACCGGCAGCAGGTTGCGGTTACCGGTGCGGATGGAGAGCAGCGGGCCAGAGTCCACGCGGCCGCTGAAGCCCAGCACGCCGCCGGCATTGAACAGTTGCAGGTCGGGGCGGGAAATGCCCTTCGAAACCGCACCGCGAATGACCCAGCCGGTTCCGCTGTCGAGGCGGACGTTGAGCGAGGGCAGCCAGTGATCGAAAGTGATGTCGCGATCGTCCGGGATCGGCTCACCCGTGTGCAGCGCGGCGAAGTCCGCCAGGCGCTGGCCGGTCAGGTTGCAGTACAGCCGTTCCTGTCCGGCCGGCACCGGGGTCTGGCACAGTGCCTGGATCTCTTCCACCTGCACGATGCCATCGCCGTTGCCGCCGATCGAGGGATCGTCGAACTGGTTGGCCTGGGGGAAGCCGATCAGCGCGTCGGAGCTGATTGCGGTTTCCACGTAGCGCACGCCAATGTTACCGGCCAGTTCCCAGCCACCGGCAAAGTCATGCCCGAAATCGATGCGGGCATAGGCCGCCTTGGTCACTTCGGTGACGTTGGAAATTTCCGGCGGGCAGAAAGGGTCGCAAGCGACGGTTTCGCCGGTCACGGGATTGGTCGAGGTACGACCGGCCACGCCCAGGTTGAAACGCTCCGGCGTCACCGCCCATTCGGAGATCTCGTCCCACTGCTCCTGCACGTCGCCTGCCAGGTAGTCGGCAAGGAAATCGTCGCCGCCGTAGAACCAGGCCTGGCCGTTCGGGATCGGCGTCGCCGTGTTGCCACGCTGGAAGTTGTCGGCGAACGGATCGCGCAGGTTCGTGTAGTCGGGGAAATCGTCGGTGAAGGCGCCGCCGGCAATGGCGTTTTCCTGCCCCGGCAGGCCGGTGTAGAAACGGCCCGGCGTGAAGCCCGACCAATCCGGGACATAGGGCCCGCCTTCGGAGAAGCAGCCCGGACCTTCGCCCCACGGAGCACAACCACCACGGCCGGCCCACGGAGCCGACAGGTTGCCCCAGGTGCTGAAATCGGTGTTGCGGGTCGTGCGGTCGCGATTGGCCCAGCGGGCACCGAAACGTGCGGTACGGAAGAAGCCGTCGCCGATGTCGTATTCAACGTCACCGCTCAGGGTGTACATGTTGCCATCGTTGCGCTCGCGGCTGTCGAGACCGAACCAGTAGTAGGTGTAGAACCCGCTGGAGAAATAGTCGGCCGGAGCCCCCGGAGGCGCCAGGAACTGCACGTTGGGCGTGGTGCCCGAAAGGTCGAGGTCGATATCGGCCCAGGTGCTCATGGCACCGAACACCGAATCCCGGTTGAGGTCGGAATTGACGATCTGCCCTTCGAACTTCACAGCCAGGCGATCGGTCAGCTCCATGTATGTGTCGATGGAGATGTCTTCGGTGACGGTGCGGGTGTCACGCAGGAAGCGCAGCGAATCCATCGGGATGCCACCCAGGCCGAACGGCGTGGCGTAGGCATCTCCGACATTGTCGGTAAGGATGCCACTGACGAACTGGCCGTTCTGGTCATAGGTGAAATCGGTGCCTGGGCGCGCCTCGGGCGCGGAAACACCATCGTCGATGCGGCCCAGCAGGGCAAATTCCTCGGTGAAGAAGCTCGCTTCGGAACGCAGGTATTCGACCGTCAGCAGGAAGCGGCCGTCGTTGCTTTCGAACTGGCCCACGGCGGAGATCGCTTCGCGCTCGCGGTCGAGGTCGGTTGTGCGTACACCGGCATATTGCGGCACGATCACCGAGCCCGCCGGCGGGAAATTGCTCTCGTCGTAGTTCTGCACATCGCCGAAGCCGCCCGAGTTCACATCGAACACGCGCAGGCAGCCGCCGCTCAGGTCGGCGTTGCGATAGCAGGGGTCGGCAACCTGCGAGGCGTCCGTCCGGCTGCGCAGTTCCGAATAGGAATAGGCCAGCTGCAAGCCGAAGGTGCCGATGCCGGTATCGAAGGTGTTGGAGCCGAGCACGTTGAAGGTCGGCGACCATTCTTCGCGCAGGTCGCCGTAGTTGCCCTCGATCGAACCGGCGATGTTCAGGCCGGGATTGTCCAGCGGCTTGCGAGTGACAAGGTTGACGAGACCGGCAATCTGGCCCTCGATCATGTCGGCAGTGGTATTCTTGAACACTTCGACGCGGCCGACCAGTTCCGGCGACACGTCCTCGAAGCTCAGGCTGCGGCCACCCGTGGCGGAGAAGATGTCACGCCCGTTGAGTTCGGAGCGGACATAGGGAAGGCCGCGAATGATGACGCCGGTACCTTCGACCGAGAAGCGGTCGGGGTCGGTAGTCTTCTCGAAACGGCCGATGTTCACACCGGGCACACGCTGCAGTGCTTCGGTAACGGAACGGTCGGGCAGAGCGCCGATGTCTTCGGCGGTGATCACGTCGACGACGGTATCTGCGTTTTCCTTGAAGTCCTGCGCGCTTTCCAGCGAGGCGCGGAAACCGCTGACGATGATGACGTTGTCTTCCGCCGGGGCAGGCTCGGCTGCGTTATCGTCCTCCGGCACTTCCTGCGCCAGGGCGACATTGCTGGCGGCCATGCACAGGGCGAGGCCGGAAACACCGGCAAGCGCGCGGCTGCGGCCACCAAAGATCGTAATGCGACTATCGATTCGAGCTGACACGTACTGCCTCCCCATTGATTCGCCCTGTTTTTCCGGGCGATATCGTACAAAAGTTGCCACGCCGGCGCGGCGTTCCATGACCTGCATATCAAAAATGTGAGCGTTCACAACCGTAAAAATGAACGTTCACATTTTGGGTCACGTGGTGTAACTCATTTGCAATAGCGGCCACCCGGTCCCCGGGCAGCACGGTCTTTCGTCCGGTTTTGCGCAAAGCCGGGAAGCCCGCTACGCCGGTGGCAAGAAGAACCGGTGAAGAGAGGGCCGGTAAAAAAGAGGATAGGGCGAGCAAGACCATGGCTATTGAGAAGATCGTGATCGTCGGCGGGGGAACGGCCGGATGGATGGCTGCGGCCCCGCTCTCGCGCCTGAAAAGCGGGCGCGACCTTTCGGTAACGCTCGTCGAATCCGAAGCCATCGGCACGGTCGGTGTAGGCGAGGCGACGATCCCGCCCTTCCGCGAGTTCAACCAGGCGCTGGAAATCAGCGACAGCGAAATGCTCAGTGCCGTCCAGGGCACCTTCAAGCTGGGCATCCAGTTCGACAACTGGGGCGCCAGGGGCGACAGCTACATCCACCCTTTCGGCAATTACGGCTACACCATCGGCGGCCTGTCATTCCACCAGATCTGGCATCACATGAAGATGGCCGGCGACAAGCGCCCGATCCAGGCCTTCAACGTGGAGACGATGGCAGCCTATTTCGGGCGTTTCATGCGCTCCGAAGACGTCAAGCGCGACGACCTGCCACCAGTCAACTACGCCTACCACCTCGATGCCGGCCTGTATGCCCGGTTCCTGCGCAAGTACGCCGAGAGCCGCGGCGTAGTGCGCAAGGAAGGCAAGGTCTGCGACGTGCAACTCGATGGCGAGAGCGGGGATGTAACGTCGATCAAGCTCGAAGATGGCACGGTGATCGACGGCGACCTGTTCATCGACTGCTCCGGCTTTCGCGGCCTGCTGATCGAGCAGGCACTGGAAACCGGCTACGAGGACTGGACGCACTGGCTGCCCTGCAACCGCGCCGTCGCCCTGCCATGCAACCGCGACGACGGCTCTCCCCCGCCGCCCTTCACCAAGGCAACCGCCCATGGTGCCGGCTGGCAATGGCAGGTGCCGCTGCAGCACCGTAACGGCAACGGACATGTCTATTGCGATGCCTTCATGTCCGCCGACGAAGCGACGGACATCCTGGTGAAGAACATGGCCGGCAAGCCGACGGCGGAACCCAACCACCTGCGCTTCGTCACCGGTCGGCGGAAGCAGTTCTGGAATCGCAACGTGGTGGCGCTGGGGCTTTCGGCGGGCTTCATGGAGCCGCTCGAATCGACCTCTATCCACCTCATCAACACCGGTATCAACAAGCTGATCGCATTGCTGACGCTGGACGATATCAGCGACGCTGCGCGCAACACTTTCAACCGCCTGACGGGCAAGGAATATGCGCGCATCCGCGACTTCCTGATCCTGCATTACAACGCCACGACGCGCGACGATACCGAGTTCTGGAACTACTGCCGCACCATGAGCGTGCCCGACAGCCTGACCGAGAAGGTCGAACTGTTCCAGACCACCGGCCAGATCTTCCGTGAGGAGGACGAACTTTTCACCGAGACCAGCTGGGCGGCGGTGATGATGGGCCAGGGCATCCCGATGCAGAGCCACAATGCCATGGCCGCCTCGCTCGACCAGCAAAAGACGAAGCAGGAACTGGACGAGATCGAGAAGTCCATCCGGTTCTTCGTGCAGCACATGCCGGGACACGCCGAATACATCGCCAAGTACTGTCCTGCCCAACCAGTGCACTAGCACGCGCTGCAGGCGTCACGCCGCCCTGCCCGGCCCCATGTCGAATTGCCGCGAGCCTGTCATAGACCGGTCATGCAAGCTTGGCAGTGCTTTGCCCGAGACAAACCGGGCATGGGGCCAATGGACCGCATCAGCATATTCACGACCGACAGCGAAGCGGCGCAATTCGCCGATTTCTCGCAAGGCGAAGCGGTCTTCACCTTTACCCGGCTGACGCCCGACGGCCCGCGCGCGCTGGTGGACGGGCGCGCATGGGTTTTCGTCGACTGGCTGATGGACAGCCTTTCCGGCCTGGAACTGGTGCGCCGCCTGAGGGCTGATCCGCGCATGCGCGATGCGCACATCACCATGGTGCTGGAAGAAGACGATCCGGAAGACCGCCGCAGGGCGCTGAAAGCCGGTGCGGACGACTATGCCGTGGGCCCGCTTGACCGGCAGGCGATGCTTGACCGGGTGCTGTCGCTGTTCGCCGAAGGCCACGCGAATGGAAATTCGGGACACGTGCTGGACCTTGGCGACCTGCAGGTCAACGTCGCGGGACAACAGGCACGCTGGCAGGACGAACTGATCGTGCTGCGCCCCAACGAGTTCCGCCTGCTGCGCTTCCTGGCGGAAAACCCCAACCGGGTGTTCTCTCGACAGGAACTGATCGAGGCGCTGGGCAAGGATGGCGACCCCGATTACCTTCGCACCGTCGATGTCTGGATCAAGCGGCTTCGGCAGGGCCTGCGCAATGCCGGCGCCGGCCACCTGCTGCGCACGGTGCACGGGCGCGGCTACGTGCTCGACCTGATCTGAGCTTCCTCGACCAGGAACCCACCTCGCTCCGTACGAACGAAGAACCCCTCCCACCCCGAAGGTGGAAGGGGCCCGTTCTCTTACCAGAGCCGTGTAATCAGAATTCGACCGACAGCGAGGCGCTGAACGACTGGCCTACGTCGTAGGTGTTGTTGTTCAGGATCAGGCCGACGTTGTTTGCCTGCGTTTCCTTATGCTGGGTGCCCAGCAGGTTGCGCGCTTCCAGCTTCAGTTCGACATCGGTGCCGAACAGGTCGAAGCCCTGGCGATAGACCAGGTCGAGGTTCACGCCCGGCTCCTGCACTACGTCGGAAAGGCCGTTGGACCCGCGCAGGGTCACGCGGTCGCTGGCATAGGTCACCAGCACGGTGAACTGCTGCAACCGGTCAACGTCTTCCAGGCCGACCTGGAAATTGACGATGTGGTCGGACTGGCCAACCAGCGGATCGCCATCGGTGAAGTAGTTGATCGCCAGTTCGGACGTGTTCACCGTGCCATCGGAATTGGCGATGGCGATGGTATCGGTGTCGTTTACGCTGATCTGCGACTGGGTGTAGGTGTAGTTCGCCAGCAGCACCAGTTCCTTCGTCTCGAAGAAACCGCCCCAGTCATAAAGGTCGAAGATGTACTGCGCCTCGACTTCGGCACCGTACAGCGTGGCCCCCGGCGCGTTGGCGTAGTTGATGAAGTTCGAGCCGACTTCCGGGGTGATGTACACCTCGATCGGGTTGGAAATATCCTTGTAGAAACCGGCGACCGACACGTTGCTTTGTCCGCCAAGGTAATATTCCAGGCGCAGTTCGGCGTTGGTCAGTTCGCTGTCCGTCAGGAACGGGTTGCCCGAATACTGGCGATTGGTTTCCGGATCGAAATAACGCTGTTGCACCAGTTCGCGGAACTGGGGTCGCGCGATGGTGCGCGAGGCGTTGGCGCGCAGCTGCAGGTCCTCGACCGGCTCCCAGGTCACCGTCAGCGCAGGCAGCCAGTATTCGTCCGATTTCAGGATCGTCTGCCCGTTGCTGGGGTTGGCCGCGCCCAGCGGCGTGGTGCTCTGGTCAGCTGTCTCGTAACGCACACCGCCCTGCACGGTCAGCGTGTCATCCAGCGCCAGCAGCTGGCCCTGCATATAACCTGCGTGGATGGTCAGCTCGGCAGAGAAGGCCGGATCCTGCAGGTTCTGGTCGATCAGGCCGACGTCGAACAGGTTGTAGGTCGCTGCGTTGAGCAGGTTTGCAGGCGACCGCAGGCCGGCCGCGAAGAGGATCTGCTGCAGGCTGGTGATGGCATTGGGATTGCCGTTACCGCCAAACACCAGGTCCGGATCGTTCAGGAAGTTCGGATCGACATCGACATCGAAGGTAAAGGCCCGGCGCGTCGAGAAGCGATCGGTGTCGCTATAGGCATAGCCCGTGGTGAGCGAGAAGAAGTCGCTCACTTCGTAGCTGACGTCGATGCCGCCGTACCACAGTTCTTCGTTGAGGTCGGAGAAGACCACGTCGACGCCGGTTTCCTGGAAACCGCTGCCGACCTGCTGACCAAGGTCTACGCTGTATTCGCCCACCAGGTCGCCGAACAGCGCGTTGCTGCCACCGACATCGCGGCCATAGACGTAGGTCAGGTTGAACGGCGCTTCACGGTCGGTGCGGGCGAAGCCGGCACGCATGTCGACCGACAGGCGATCGAATTCCAGCTCGGCAACCAGCTGGCTGTCGATCAGCTGGCGTTCGTACCAGGCGGTGTTCTGTTCGAGGAAGTCGAAGCTCGGGAATTCCAGCGGGCGGGTGTAGCTGTTCAGGCTCGCCTGCTTGATGGTGTCGCGGATGAACAGGTTGGTAAGGCGGAAGGTGTGATCGCCCACCTCCAGCCCGAGACCGACCATCGCGTTCACCAGCATGTGGTTGTCGGTGTTGAACTCGGATTCGTTGGTGGAAAGCTCGGTCGAGTTCGGCCCTGCATCCTGGCGGCTGATTACGCGGGTGCGCCAGCTGTTGCTGAGGCTGCCCGTGGCGATGATACCCAGGCGCCCGTCGCTGCCGACGTCGAAAGCGGTCCCTGCGGTGATGCCGGTGGAGAAGTTGGGACGCACGTCACCAAGGATCTGCAGCGTCGCGAAGCGCGGCGGCGTCAGGAAACGAGCAACGTCTTCCACCTGCGACTGCGGGAGCAGTTCGATCTGCGTGCCGTTGTTGAACGAATCGTCGATGAAGGCCTGCACGTTGGGCGGGATATCGCGAATGCCGCTGTCGAAGCCGGTCCAGTCCATTTCGCTGCCATAATAGGCATAACCATTCTGGAAGGTGGTTTCGGTGTCGCCGCTGATGCCGCCGCTGATCTTGAGGAAGCTTTCGTCGGGAACGGCACGGGTGGTGAGGTTGATCACACCGCCGCCGAATTCACCGGGGAAGTTGGGCGAATAGGTTTTCTGCACCAGCGACGAAGCAACCACGTTGGTGGGAAAGATGTCGAGCGGCACAACGCGGCTCAAGGGCTCGGGACTGGGCAGCGGCAGGCCGTTGAGCAAGGCGAGCGAGTAGCGATCGCCCAGGCCACGCACGTAGACAAGGCCGTTGCCGACCACCGACAGGCCGGTGACGCGGCTCAATGCCCCGGCGATGTCGCCTTCACCGGTACGGGCGATCTGCTCGGACGAGAGCACGTTGACCACCTGCGTCGAAGATCGTTCGGGATCGCGGTTGATGCGACCGGTAACGATGATGGAGCCACCCGGGATCGAAACATCGGGTTCGTCGAACTGCTCGTCCTCGGGCGGCGTGGAGGTTTCTTCCTCCTGCACGTCCTGGGCAAAAGCGATACCGGGCATGGAAAGCGCGGTGGTGAGCAGAAGCAGTCCCGCCAGCCGTTTGCCAGTGGTCATGATAGGTGAGCCCCTCGTCCTTAAATCAAGAATTCGTGCCTCGGGCGGGCTTGCCCTTGGCAAAGGGGGAGGAGCGCGCGTGTGGCGTGCCCCTCCCCCGATTGCATGTCCGGCTTAGTTGAAGACCGGGATGTCGAGGCAGGATTCGCCGCTGTTGAAGCTCACCGTATCGGAATCGCAGGTCCAGCCCTGCGCCCAGGTGGCACCGGCAGGCAGCGCACCCACGTAGGTGACGGCTTCGAAGAAGCTCGACAGGCTCGTGGCGTCGAAGATCGGCGTGTAGCCGTCTTCGGTGGCCGTGTTGAAGATCAGGCCGGTCAGAGCTGCGGTGTAAGCAAGGTCATTGCCCGTGCCGAGGTACGGGTTGATGTCGTTGCGGTCGCCGTTGGTGGTGGTGTCGCAATCCAGCAGCACCGAGTTGAACTGCGGCGGGCCGTTCTCATCGGCACGCGAACCGGCAGCAGCATCGTCTTCCTCGTCGATCCGCAGGCAGGGCGAACCCGGCTTCACGACGATGCCATTGGCAAGCTGCATGTCAGCCTGACCACGCACGCGGAGAGCCTGGCTGCCCGAACCCTGGGCGATGAAGGTGAAGTTGCTGATCTGCAGGTTGGTGCGCGGCAATGCGGTGAAGTCGAAGTCGCTGTCGGGCGAATCGAGTTCCACGGCATTGTCGCCAGCGCCAGCGCGCTGCACGGCGATGGCATACTGGATATCGGCCTTGGCGCCGGTGTCGACGTCGAAGGAGTCGTCTTCCGCACCAACCACGATGAAGTGGTCGAGCTTGGGCGCGCCGCCGAACAGTTCCACGCCGTCGTCGGAGCTGTTGAACGACTGGATGTGGCTGATGCGGGTGCCGCTGCCGACGCCGCCGGTGGTCAGCGACTGCAGTTCGCTGCCCGAGTTCAGGGTGAAGCCCGAGAAGCGGATCTGCACGTAAGCGAGGTCGCCCGAGTCGTCGTCGCTGGTGATGCCGCCGAAGCTCGGCGGGTTCAGAGCGCCTTCAAGGCGCTGCTCGCAGTCGATCTGGTTGGCCGGGTTGGCGCCCACGAGGCAGTCGGAAACCGGTGCACGGCCCAGCAGGACCACGCCACCCCACTGCTGCGAGGACGCATTGTTGTTCAGGCCGCGCACGTTGTCGCTGCTGGTGAAGACGATCGGACGGGTCGGCGTGCCGACGGCGTCGATGGTGCTGCCGCGCTGCACGACCAGGTAGGACCGACCGGTTGCGCCGTAGATGATCACGCCCGGATCGATGCTGAGGTTAACGGTGGTGCCGGTCACACCGTCGCTGGCATCGGCGGTGGGGCCGTCGTCAGTACCGACATCGACGCGGCCGTTCATAGCATAGAGCAGGCCGGGGACCTGCGGCAGGTTGGCATCGGCGGTAAAGACCGACGGCAGCGTGCAGACGCGCCATTCGCCTTCGGGGCCGGTGATCGTGCCCGAATCGAGCAGTGCGTCGGTGCCGATGGTGGGGCAGCCAGCAGCCGGGGTCACGCCGGTGTTGGTGGGCGTGGGCGACGGCGTGGGCGTCACATTGTTGATCGAGTTGTCGATGTCACCGATGTTGATGTCACCATTGGCGCCCGGCGAACCGAGATCTTCGGGGCCGCAGGCAGCGAGTGCCACGATCGAGCAGCCAATGACGAGTGAGCGAGAAAGTTTAGTCACAGCGAACGGTCCCCTCAAAAAAACCGAGAATCAGAAAATAGCGAAATGCGATGTCGCGAGGGGACGGCTAGGCGCGGCAAATGACACTTTGGCGACCGTGTTACGGTTTTAGATGACAGTTTGTCATATTTCGGACAAGTGACTGTATTCCAATCACAAATATTTCTCCACAAAATCCAATATTGCGGTTTTATGACAATGTGACGTTTTGATTGCAGTTCTGTCGCAAAGGCCGCAGATTGCAGGTCAATAGTTTGGGAGAACCACCATGTTTGCCACTGCCACCATGGCCATCCTGATGGTCACGCAGGCCAGCACGGCCACACCGATCGAAACCTCCGGTATCGAATCGCGCGATGTCGGCTACGAATCCATTGCATCGGGCGAGGCGCGCAGCGCAATTGCCCAGTTGGAAGCCGCACGGACGGAAAATCCGGACGATCCGGCACTGCTGATCAACCTCGGCGCAGCCTATGCCGCCGTGGGCGAGTACGAACTGGCCCAGCAGGCCTATCGCGATGCCATCGCCAGCGAGGATCGCTACGAACTGGAACTGGCCAACGGCGACTGGATCGATTCGCGCCGCGCCGCGCGCATGGCACTGCTGTCGCTGGAACGGTCCGCCGACTGACAACTGTGACATACCTTATAATATGAGGGCTGGTGGCGCCATGGTGCGCAGCCCGGCTCCGCCTCGGCCCGGACAGCTATGCTCTCCGGGCCTTTCTCTTGCCGATCGCGGACAGCCGGAAAAGGGGGCGGACTGTCATGGCGTTGTCATTTGTTGTAAGCATTGGGGCGACTTTGGAGGCCCCGACATGATTCTGCGTGTCTGCACATCTACGGCTGCGCTTGCGCTGGCCGCGTTTTGCGCGTTCCCCGCGCAGGCCGATGTGCTGGAAATTTCCGCCGAAGGCGAGGCACAATGGATCGCTGGCCCCATGCAACGCATGGAAATGCAAGCGGTGCTGTCCGACACGCCGCTGGCCGAGGTGCCGGAACAGGCCAGCGCGCTGGTTCCCGAAGGCGCCGTGGCCGATACGCGCGAACATTCCGCCACCGTGCCACAGGCATACGCCGCCCATATCGCCGAACTGGCCGAACGCTACGACCTGTCGCCTGCCTTGCTGGAAGCCGTGGTGTGGCAGGAAAGCCGCTGGCGCGAGGATGCCGTCTCTCCCGCCGGAGCGCGCGGGCTGGCCCAGCTGATGCCGGGCACCGCCAGCTACCTGGGCGTCGACCCGGACGACCCGCTGGCCAACCTCGAAGGCGGCGCCCGCTACCTGCGCGAACAGCTCGACCGTTTCGACGGCGACCTGGAGAAGGCGCTGGCCGCCTACAATGCCGGCCCTGGAAGGGTGATCCGTTCAGGCGGTATTCCGCGCATCCGTGAAACACAGGCCTATGTCGCATCGATCATGGGCCGCCTCGCCAATTATTCCAGGCCCGACAATACCCGGAGTTCCGACTGACAATGAATGCTTTCTATCGCCTCGCCGCTGCTGTCGCGGTGCTGCTTGCCCCCAGTGCCGCCTATGCGCAGGATCCCGCCGGGTCCGGCCCGATCAACAATGCGCTGGCCTGGATGCAGCACACCCTGCTGGGCTCTGTCGCCACCGCCGTTGCCGTGATGGCCGTGGCCGCTGTCGGCTTCATGATGCTGACCGGGCGCATGAACTGGCGTTTCGGTGCCACGGTGATCCTGGGCTGCTTCATCATCTTCGGTGCCGCCTCGATCGTGGCCGGCATCCAGGGCGCAGCGGGTTAGGATCGATACGATGCCGCTCGTCCGCCACCCCGTCCATCGCGCGCTTACGCGGCCGCAGATGTTTGCCGGCGTGACGTTCAACTATTTCATCATCAACGCGCTGGTGACGACAGAGGCCTTCCTGATCCTGAAGAGCCTGTGGATCCTGCCGATCCCCGTTATCATGCACGTTATCGGCTATTTCGCCTGCCTGCGCGAACCGCGCATTTTCGACCTGTGGCTGACCAAGGTCAGCAAGTGCCCGCGGGTCAGGAACTACAGCCGCTGGGGCTGCAACAGCTACGCCGCCTGATGGCGGTGAGGAGCAAGAACAATGGGTAACAAGTGGCTCGGAGCTGCTGCCTGGAGCGCCAAGGAAGCGCAGGCGGGAGATCGCCTGCCGTACGAGCGGCTGGTCGACCAGAACGTGCTGCTGCTGCGCGACGGATCATTGATGGCTTCGCTGCAGGTGCCCGGCCTGCTGTTCGAGACCGAGGACACCGACGCGTTGAACGCCCACGCGCAAACGCGCGAGGTGATGCTGCGCAGCAACCTCGATGCGCGCTTCGTGCTTTATCACCACGTCATCCGTCGCCGGGTGAGCGTGGAGCTGGACGCCAGCTTTCCCGATCCGCTGTCCGCCCATATCGACCGCCGCTGGCGCGAAAAGCTGTCGAGCGGATCGCTGTTCGTAAACGACCAGTTCGTGACGCTGGTGCGCCGCCCCGCGCGCGGCAAGGCGGGCCTGGCCGAACGCATGGGCAAGCTGTTCAAGCGCCGCAACGAGGAAGAGCCGGTCGATCCCAAGGACCTGCGCAGCTTGCGCGCGGCCATGCAGGCACTGGCCGCCAGCCTTGCCGACTATGGCGCGCAGCCGCTGGGCGACTACACCGGCCCTTCGGGCGGCACCAACAACGAAGTGCTGGAACTGCTCAGCGCGCTCTACAACGGCGAGATGCGCCCGGTGCGCAAGCCCGATTTCGAAACCGATGTCGGTCAGATGTTACCCTATCGCCGTGCCAGTTTCGGCCTTGATGCGATGGAGCTGCGCGGCAGCGGCGGGGCGGATTTCTCCTCCATCCTCAGCCTCAAGGATTACCCCGACGCAACCAGCCCCGGCCTGCTCGATGCCATGCTGCGCCTGCCCTACGAAATGATCGTGACCGAGAGCTTTGCTCCCGAAGAACGGCAGACCGCGCGCGAGAAGATCGACCTTGCCATCCGCCGCCTGAAAAGTGCCGACGAGGAAGCGCAGAGCGAGCGCGCCGACATGATGGCCGCGCGAGACGAGCTGGGCGCGGGATCGGTGGCTTTCGGCGACCATCACCTGTCGGTGCTGGTGCGCGAACGCGACCTCGAGCGGTTGGACGATGCGACCGCCTCGGTCGCGGCCAGCCTGGCCGATACCGGCGCCATCGCCGTGCGCGAGGATACCAACCTCGAACCCGCCTTCTGGGGCCAGTTCCCCGGCAACGAGCAGTACCTGGTGCGCCGGGCAATGATCTCCACCGCCAACATGGCCAGCTTCGGCAGCTTCCACGGCTTCGCGCTGGGGCAGGCCGAAGGCAACCACTGGGGCGAAGCGGTCACGCTGTTGCAGACCACCAGCTCCACCCCGTTCTTCTTCAACTTCCACAACGGCGACCTGGGCAACTTCTCGGTCATCGGCCCGTCGGGCTCGGGCAAGACCGTGGTGATGAATTTCCTGGCCGCACAGGCGCAGAAGTTCAGCCCCCGCACCATCCTGTTCGACAAGGATCGCGGCGCGGAGCTGTTCATCCGTGGCATCGGCGGCACTTACGATCGCATCCGTTCGGGCGAGCCGACCGGCTTCAACCCGCTCGCCCTGCCCGATACGCCCGCCAATCGCGGCTTCCTGCGCGACTGGCTGAGCGTGCTGCTGCAGGCCGAGGGGCCGGAGGAGAGCGCCACCATCGCGGCGGCCGTGGATGCGGCCTATGCCAACGATCCTTCGCTGCGCCGCCTGCGCTATTTCAAGGAACTGGTCAGCGGCGCGCGCCGTCCGCAGCCGGGCGACCTGGCCGACCGCCTGTCGGCCTGGATCGAAGACGGCGAGCATGGGTGGCTGTTCGACAACGAGACCGACAAGCTGGACCTGTCCACCCGCGTAATGGGCTTCGACATGACCGCGCTGCTGGAGAATCCCAAGCTGCGCACGCCGGTGATGATGTACCTGTTCCACCGCATCGACGAGCGGCTGGACGGCCAGCCGACCATGGTGCTGATCGACGAAGGGTGGAAGGCGCTGGACGACGAGGTGTTCGCCGCGCGCATTCGCGACTGGCTGAAGACGCTGCGCAAGCGCAACGCGCTGGTCGGTTTCGCCACCCAGTCCGCACGCGACGCGCTCGATTCCAAGATCTCCACCGCACTGGTGGAGCAGACCGCCACCATGGTGTTCATGCCCAATGCCCGCGCGCGGGCGGAGGACTATTGCGAAGGCTTCGGCCTGACCGAGCACGAGTTGGCCCTGATAAAGAGCCTGCCCGCACACAGCCGCTGCTTCCTGGTCCGCCAGCCCGATGCCAGCGTGGTGGTGCGGCTGGACCTGTCCGGCGCGCCCGAAGTGCTGACAATCCTTTCGGGCCGTGAAAGCACCGTGCGCCGGCTGGACCTGCTGCGCGAAGCCGTGGGTAACGATCCCGCCCAGTGGTATCCCGCGCTTACCAACCGGCCCTGGCCGGGTTCCGGCCAGGACCCGCTGGACGAGGATGGCTTCAACTGGGAGGCTGCCGAGTGAGCGCAGCCTCTGCCTCAACCAGCGTTGGCGTGGAATGCATGCGCGCCATGGAAGGCGTGGGCGCCGGCATCGGTGCATCCTTGCGCGGCGTGGACTGCGCGGCATCGGCCATGGCGCAGGCGGCCTTCAACCGCCTGTTCAGCGCCGAAGGCAGCTTCGGCCCTGCACTGACCATGTTGCTGACACTGTGGATCGCCTTCCTCGGCTTCAGCCTTATCACCGGGCGCACGCGCCTTGGCCTGTCCTCGCTCACCCCGCGCATGGTTACGCTGGTGCTGGTCATCACCTTTGCCACCAGCTGGGTCGCCTTCCAGAGCGTATTCTGGAACCTGGCGGTGGGCGCGCCGGACCAGATCGCCACCGTGCTGATGGGCACGGATGGTTCTGCCACCACCATCTTTGCCGACAAGCTGGACGTGGTCATGCTTTCGCTGATGGAAGCATCGGGCGGCGACGCCATGGCCAACGACACCTCGATCTTCTCTCCGCCGGGCCTGCTGTGGTCGGGCGGCACCATGCTGCTGCTGGGCTCCGTGGGCGTGCTGGCCACCTGCAAGATCGCGCTGGCCATCCTGATGGGGCTGGGCCCGATCTTCATCCTGCTCGCCCTGTTCGATGCCACGCGCAGCCTGTTCGTTGGCTGGCTGAAGGGCGTGGTGCTGATGGCGCTGGCGCCGCTGTTCGCAGTGCTGGGCGGATCGCTGATGCTGGAGCTGGCGATTCCCGTGCTGTCCAGCCTGATGTCCACGCCCGGCACCATCGACGTGCGCCCGGCGATGGCCTTCTTCATGATCGGCGCGGTGCACCTGGCTCTGATGGCGATGGTGCTGAAAGTCGCCACCACCATGGTAAGCGGATGGAGCGTGTTCGGACTGTCGCGCAGCGACCGGGCGGACGAGCATGGCGCCCGGAACACCGCGCGCGATGCCTCTCCCGCACCGGCGCTTGCCCCTGCGCTAACCGGCGCCACGGCACGCGAACGGGCGGCACAGTCCGCGCCGCCGCCCTCCCGCGATATCCGCGTGAGCGCCGGCATGCCCGCTGCCGCCAACGATACCGGCGGGTCCACCACCGTGCGCGAGACGCGCGTGGTGCAGGGCGCCTTGGCAACCGATCAGGGGCGCAGCGGCTCTTCCACCCCCTCCCGCGCGCGCGGCATTGGCAGCCGCTTCAAGTCCGCGCCCGTTCGTTCTTCGGAGAAAATGACATGATCCGCGAAAGCCTGGCCGCGCTGCTGCTGGCTTCAACCCTGATTGCCGCTCCCGCCGCCGCGCAGGACCCGCGCCTGGTCGAGCGCCTTTACGATCCTACCCAGGTGGTCGAGATCGAAGGCAAGGTGAATGTCCAGTCGACCATCCAGTTCGGCGAAGGCGAAGTGATCGAGAATGTCGCCATCGGCGATTCCACCAGCTGGCAGGTTACCCCCAACCGCCGCGCCAACCTGCTGTTCGTGAAACCGCTGGCCGCGCGCGCCACCACTAACATGACGGTGGTGACCAACCGCCACACCTACCTTTTCGACCTGGTCGCCAGCCCCAACGTGCGCACTCCGCTGTACGTGCTGACCTTCACCTATCCGGTGGAAGTGGAACCGGTGGAGGAAACCGACGTCGCCGATGCCGATCCTGCCGTGCAGCCCAATGCGCTGGAAGTGGCAGCGGCGAACGACGACTATGCCGTGCTCGATCCGACGCAGCTGAATTTCGACTGGGCCGCCAGCGGCGATAGCGCGCTGCTGCCAGAACGCGTCTATGACGACGGCAGCGCCACCTTCCTCGCCTGGCCCGAAGGCACGCCGATGCCTGCCATCCTGGTGAAAGACCACGAAGGTACCGAAGGCCCGGTGAACTTTGCCGTACGCGGCGACACGATCGTGCTGGACCTGGTGCCGGCAGAAATCATCCTGCGATCGGGCGACGATGCGGCCATGCTTGTTAACCAGGGCCCGGTCGGCGCGGTGAATGCCGACGGCACGGCCCATCAGGGTGCCTGAACGGCGAATTTGGAGTAACGGAACATGAAACTTGCCATGCGCCTGCCCGAGAAGACCAGCGGGATCGCCAATGACGCCGATCCGCGCGACGCGGAAACGACCGAGGTCATCGACCTTGCCAGCCGCACGTCCTACCCGGCGGTGGCCAATCGCAAGGGCAGCCGCGATGCGCTGGGCCTGCTGGCCGGCGTCGGCTTCGTCGCACTGCTGGGCGCTGCCACCCTGTGGGGGTTGAACGCCAGCCGTACGGACAACCAGCAGGATGCCGCTGCGGTCACTCCTGTCCAGCCCGCTCCGGCTGACCTGGCCATGCCTGCCGAGGAAGTGCCCGAACCTGCGGTCGCGCCGCAGCAGGAAGATCCGGCGCCCGCTCCGGTGCTGGCCCGCGCGCCCGAAGGCAATGCCGCGCCCGGCCCGGTAAACAATCCCTATTCCTCGCCCACGCTGGTGTTCGACGGCGGCATCGCGCCAGCCACGGCAGCCGCCAATGCCGCTGCCGCCGAAGCCGCCGCGGCCACGGCGGCCAGTGGTTCCGTGGTGCCCGGCGGCGGCGCAGCCAACGAATTCGCCGCCCGTATCGGCGGCGTGGGCGGCGGCCCCGCTCTCGCCACGCAGGACGTGAACCCCGCCACCACGGTAACGCAGGGCACGATGATCCCGGCTATCCTGGAAACCGCCATCAACACCGACGTGCCCGGCTTCGTGCGCGCCGTGGTAAGCCAGGACGTGCGCAGCTTCGACGGCAGCCGCGTGCTGATCCCGCGCTCCAGCCGCCTTGTCGGCCAGTACCAGTCGGGCCTGCAGGCCGGCCAGCGCCGCGCCTATGTGATCTGGCAGCGGGTGATCCGCCCGGATGGCGTGACCGTCTCGATCCAGAGCCCGGCCACCAGTTTCGACGGCACCACCGGCCTCGAAGGCGAAGTGAACAGCCACTTCTTCAGCCGTTTCGGTTCGGCCATGCTGCTGTCCGTCATCGGCGGGCTGACCACGCTGGCCAGCGGCGGCACCTCGGTGGTGCTGGGCGGCGGGCAGAGCGCGGCCAGCACGGCCCTGCAGCAGGACGGCCAGCGCCCGCCCACCGTGCGCGTGCGCATGGGGGAGCCGATCCGCGTCTACACCGCGCGCGACCTGGATTTCAGCCAGGCCCCGCAGGTCGACTGAGGCCATAGTGTCTGCCAAGATCCACCACCTGAACGACCAGCCCGAACGGGGCGACGATACCCCGGCGCCCATCGCAGGCCCGCCTGCCGATGCGCCGCAATTGCCCAGCGGCTCGGTCTACCTCGACGCCTATCTCGCGCCGTTTCGCGACTGGCTGGAGCGCGACACGGTCACGGAAATCCTCGTCAACAAGCCCGGCGAGATGTGGGTGGAGGATGCCGCCAGCCCCGGCATGCAGCGGATCGAGCTCGACGCCATCGACGACAAGCTGATCCAGCGCCTGGCCGAACAGGTCGCGCGCATCAGCCACCAGGGCATCAACCGCGAGCATCCCTTGCTGGGCGCCACCCTGCCCGACGGCGCGCGTATCCAGTTCTGCGGCCCGCCGGCCACGCGCAAGCACTGGGCCATGGCAGTGCGCCGCCACCGGCGCCTGGACCTGCCGCTGGATGCCTACGATTCCGGCCCGCTGTCGCAGCCGAGCGAGGCGGACATGCCCGATCCGCAGGAACAGCCGATTGCCTACCTGCGCGCGGCGATCCGGGCGAAGAAGACGGTGCTGATCTCCGGCGGCACCAGCACCGGCAAGACCACCTTCCTCAACGCCATGCTGGGCGAAATCCCGCGCGACGAACGCGTGGTACTGGTGGAGGATACGCCCGAACTGAAATTCCCCGGCGCCAATGCCGTGGGCCTGGTTGCGGTGAAGGGCGAGCTGGGCGAAGCCAAGGTCACCGCCAACGAATTGCTGCAATCGGCGCTGCGGCTGCGGCCCGATCGCATCGTACTGGGCGAACTGCGTGGTGCGGAAAGCGTCAGCTTCCTGCGCGCCATCAACACCGGGCACCCGGGCAGCTTCTCCACCATCCACGCCAATTCCTTGCGCGGCGCGCTGGAACAGCTCAGCCTGATGGTGATGCAGACCGGCATCGGCCTCTCGCGCAGCGATACCATCGCCTATGCCGCCAGCGTGATCGACGTGATCGTCCAGCTGAAACGCGCCGAGGGCAAGCGCGGTATCGCCGCCATTGCACGCGCCAGCGATCTGGTGGAAACGTGGACCTGAAGGGCAGGCGCTGATTCTCCTCGCTTGCCAGGCTGAACTTTCGAGGACCGATGAGCACCCTCCCCGACACTTCCGAATCCAGCCAGCCTGACCTGCTGGACCCAGCCTCGCTCTCGCCCGAGGACCTCTATTTCAACCGCGAGCTGTCGTGGCTTTCCTTCAACGAGCGGGTGCTGGCCGAGGCCAGCCGCAGTTCCTATCCGCTGCTGGAGAGGCTGCGCTTCCTCTCGATCTCGGGCAACAACCTAGACGAATTCATGATGATCCGCGTGGCGGGCCTTGCCGGGCAGGTGCGCAGCGGGGTGGCGGAAATGTCGCTCGATGCGCGCACGCCCAAGCAGCAGCTCGTGCTGATCGAGCAGAAGTATCGCGAGCTGGAAGAGCTGCAGCAATCCATCCTCACCGAACTGCGCCCGCAGCTGGCGGCGCAGGGTATCCACATCAAGGGCGAAGATCGGATCGACGAGGAAGCGGAAAGCTGGCTGCGGCAGTATTTCCTCGATCACATCATGCCCGTTATCACCCCGCAGGCGATCGACCCGGCGCACCCCTTCCCCTTTGTCGCCAACCTGGGAATTGGCGCGCTGTTCAACCTGACCCGCCGGGAAGACGGCAGCAGGCTGGTGGAAATGGTGCTGATCCCCAGCGCCCTGCCGCGCTTCATCCGTATTCCCGGTGAAGAGGCGATCTATGTCGCCATCGAACGCCTGGTGGTGCGCTTTGCCGACCTGCTGTTTCCCGGCTTCGATGTCACCGGCGACGGCGTGTTCCGCGTGCTGCGCGACAGCGATATCGAGATCGAGGAAGAGGCCGAAGACCTGGTGCGCTACTTCCGCAGCGCCATCCAGCGGCGCCGGCGCGGGCAGGCCATCATGCTGGAAATCGACGAGAACTTCGATGCCGAGGCGGAAGAACTGCTGCGCGACAAGCTGGAGCTGGAACAGGCTTTCATCACCAAGACCGAGGGCATGCTGGGCATCACCGGGCTGGACGAGGTGGTGAAGGAAGACCGGCCCGACCTGAAGTTCACCCCCTATTCCCCGCGCTATCCCGAACGCGTGATGGAGCACGACGGCGACGTATTCGCCGCGATCCACGAGAAGGATATCGTCATCCACCACCCCTACGAAAGCTTCGAGGTGGTGGTCGATTTCCTGCGACAGGCTGCGCAGGACCCCAATGTCGTCTCGATCAAGCAGGCGCTCTATCGCGCAGGCCAGCAATCGCCGGTCATCAACGCGCTGACGGCGGCCGCGGAGAACGGCAAATCCGTCACCGCCGTGGTGGAGTTGAAGGCGCGTTTCGACGAAGAGCAGAACCTGAAATGGGCGGGCGAGCTTGAGCGCGCCGGGGTGCAGGTGATCTACGGATTCATCGACTGGAAGACCCACGCCAAGATCTCCATGGTCGTGCGGAAGGAAGACGGCGGCTATCGTACCTACTGCCACTATGGCACCGGCAACTATCACCCGGTGACGACCAAGATCTACACCGACCTCAGCTATTTCACCGCCGACCCCGCGCTGGGGCGCGATGCGGCCAAGCTGTTCAACTTCATCACCGGCTATGTAGAGCCGCAGGAGATGGAGAAGCTGGCGATCTCGCCGCTGGACCTGCTGGAAACCTTGCTGGCCGATATCGAGGCAGAGATCGAATTCGCCCGCCAGGGCAAGCCTGCAACGATCTGGATGAAGATGAACCAGATCACCGAAAAGCGCGTGATCGACAAGCTGTACGAGGCCAGCCAGGCAGGCGTGCAGGTGGTGCTGGTGTGCCGCGGCATCTGCTGCCTGCGTCCCGGCGTACCGGGCCTGTCGGACAACATCACCGTCAAATCCATCATCGGCCGGTTCCTGGAACACAGCCGCATCTATGCCTTCGGCAATGGCGAGGTGCTGCCCAGCGACAAGGCCAAGGTATACATCTCCAGCGCCGACGTGATGGACCGCAACCTGTATCGCCGGGTGGAGGCGCTGGTGCCGATCACCAACGACACCGTGCACGACCAGATCCTGGAGCAGGTGCTGCTCGCCAACCTGCTCGACACCGAACAGTCGTGGCTGCTGGATGGCGAAACCGGGGAATACGAGCGCGTCGAAAGCGATGCCGGGGTTGAGGGGGACGGCTTCAACTGCCACGAATATTTCATGACCAACCCCTCTCTCTCCGGCCGTGGCGGCGCGCTGAAGGAAGACCGCGTACCCAAGCTTTCCCTGCGCAAGGGAGCGGCATGACGGCGACATTCGCCAGCCAACGGGCGAAGAACGCCGTCCGGCCGCAGCGCGCAGTCATCGATATCGGCTCCAACACGGTGCGCCTGGTGGTCTATTACGGGCCTCAGCGTGCACCCGACGTGTGGCTGAACGAAAAGGTGACGGCCAAGCTGGGCCGCGACCTCGCCACCACCGGGCGGATGCCCGACGAAGCGGTTTCGCTCGCCATGCGCGGGCTCGCGCGGTTCGCCTGTATCCTGAAGGACATCGGGGTGACCGAGGTGCAGGTCGTCGCCACCGCAGCGGTGCGCGATGCCGAAAACGGACCCGAATTCGTCGAACAGGTGCGTGCGCTGGGGCTGGATGTGGAGGTGCTTTCCGGAGAGGAAGAGGCGATCACCTCCGCCTATGGCGTGATCGGCGGCTTTCCCGGCGCGCAGGGCGTGGTGGCAGACCTTGGCGGGGGCAGCCTGGAACTGGTGGCGATCGCCGATGGCCATCCTTCGCACGGCGTCAGCTTGCCGCTGGGCACCCTGCGCCTGCCCGCCATGCGCGAGAAAGGCACCAAGGCGTTCAACAAGGCGGTGAAGGCGGAGCTTGCCAGGGCCGACTGGGCCAGCGCCCATAGCGGGCCGCTGTACATGGTCGGCGGCACCTGGCGCGCGCTGGCCAATTTCGCCATGCACAAGGCGGGCCATCCGCTGACCGATCCGCAGGCTTTCACCATGACTCTGGAGGAAGCCGACAAGACCGCCAAGAAGGTCGCCCGGATGGAGCCCGACAAGCTGGCATCCATCGGCGGCATACCCTCTGCCCGCGCAGCCGCCCTACCCGATGCCGCCGCCATGCTGCGCCCGGTGCTGGCCGCGCTGGAGCCCGATGGGCTCGTGTTCTCCTCGTGGGGTCTGCGCGAAGGGCTGCTCTACCGCGGGCTGTCGGAAGGGGCGCAAAGGCTCGATCCGCTGCTGGCGGCGGTCTCGCATTTTACCGAACCGCGCGGCGCCTCGCAGACAATGGCAACGCAAATCGCGGCCTGGACTTCGGACGCAGCGCTCAGCCGACGCCACGGCAACGAACGGCTGCGACTGGCGGCAATCATGCTGAGCCTTGCCCAGTGGCGGCTGGAGCCGAACATGCGCCTCAACCACTCGATCGACTGGGCCCTGCACAAGCGCTGGCTGGGCCTCGATTACCGTGGCCGGGCGATGATTGCCGCCGCCCTGCGCGCCGCCAACGGCAAGCCCGATCCGACGAGCGACCTGCAGGTGCTCGCCAGCGACGAGGCCTTGCACGAAGCTGCCGCCTGGGGCCTCGCCTTCCGCCTGTGTCGCCGCCTTGGCGCAGGCTCGCGCCTATCGCTTATGTCAAGCAGGCTGACACGCACGGACGACGTGCTGAAACTGTGGCTGGAGCCGGGCCGCGCGCAGCTGGTATCAGAACAGGTCGAAATCGAACTGGCGCGGCTTGCCGCCTGGCTCGGCTGCGAAGGCATCGTCGAGGCCTAGGCCCTTTTTTGACATTTTTATGACAGTTTGCCGGCCAGCTTGCATCGCGAGGGCCGCGGCTGCATCTGACCGTGCAATGGAAACCCCTGCTATGGCCAAGAACCAGTCGAATACACCGGAACAACCGGCAAACGAAAACACTCCGACAGACCAGGATTCGCTGGCGCTGGACGCGCTGGCCAAGGGCGTGCTGTCGCGCGAGTTCCGGCCGCGCGCTGCCAGCGTGCGCCGCCTCGCCGAAGGCGTGCTGGCCCTGCAGGACGACCTGAAGAAGGCGCGCAAGAAGGCCAAGGCTGCCGCCAAGCCGAAAAAGAAGAAGAACAAGAAGCTGGCCAAGATCCCGGGGCAGAAGAAGGGCAAGTAGGCCCCGACCAAGGCCAACCACCAGCCCTTCGGGTCGCTTCCGAGGAGGCTACCCTTCCGGGTCGAACGGGTCCTGCGACTGTTCGCCAAACGGCCGCGTATCGGCCGGTTCGCTGCGATAGGGCGGGCGCTGCGGTAGCGTGCGCTCTCCTTTCCACGGCACCTGGTCCACCTCGGTCCAGGCGTTCACCGTCAGCCGCCAGAACTTCCAGCGCCCGTCTTCCTTCACCAGCCGATCGTCGCGCGTGCCGATGCCGAACACGAAATTCGTCCGGTAATCGGCGTTCCACTGCACGATCTGGAAGAAGCAGCGCACCCGCGCGCCTTCGGGATGCGGGTCCATGATGAACTGGTTCATCAGGTGCTGGCGGCCATACCACCAGTGCTGGCGGTCGTACCACAGCGAGCGCAGGTTCTGGCGAATCGCATCGTGGCCTTTCACCTTCCCCTGCCACAGGTGGTCGAACTCCGCATCGCGCGCGAAGGTGGCGATCGCCTGTTCCTCGTCGGCCAGGTCGATGCCCCAGGCATAGCGGGCATAGAGTTCCTCGATCTCTCCGCGATCCTGCGCCGGCATCACCTGCGGCACGCCATCCGGCCAACATTCGCTCATTCGCTTTGTCTCCCGTCAATTGTCCGCTTGCCAAGCGGCGCTATTGCCATTTGAATTGGGGTAACACGGGAGAGAGCAATGCCGGAAATTTTTCACCCCTTCGCCAGCTTCGGACTGCAGGAACGCAAGCCCATGCGGTTCGAGGCAGACGTATTCGAATGTGAAGTAGAGGGCGAGATCCCTCCAGAGCTACAAGGCTCCTATTTCCGCAGCGGGGGTGACCGGCAATATCCCAGCCTGGAAGACGACATCATCCTCAACGGCGATGGCATGGTCAGTGCCTTCCATTTCGAGGACGGCCACGTCTCCTTCCGCAGCCGCTATGTGCAGACAGAGCGGCTGAAGGCCGAACGCGCGGCGCGGCGGCGGCTCTATGGCCGCTACCGCAACAAGTATACCGACGACCCCAGCGTCTCGAACCTGCCGCAGCGCGACAACACCGGCAACACCTATGCCTTCGAGCATCACGGCAAGCTGTATGCCCTGCGCGAGGACAGCCGCCCCTACGAAATCGACATGGACACGCTGGAGACGAAGGGCGTTGGCGACTTCGGCGACCTCAAGTCTACCGCGCTCACCGCACATCCCAAGATCGACCCCGTCACCGGCGAATGGTGGAGCTACGGCGTCTTTGCGGATGGCGAGCCGAGCACGACCGCCAGCCTGCATGTATTCGACGCCGAGGGTAACCTGATCCGCGAGCAGATGTTCGATACGCCCTACCCCGGCCTCAGCCACGACTGGGGCGTGACGCGCGATCACCTGGTCTTCCCGATCATGCCGCTGACCGCCGACGAGGCGCGGCTGCGCGCTGGCGGGGCCTATTACGAATACGATCCCGACCTGCCCAGCAAGTGGGGCGTGATGCCGCGCGATGGCGATCCGGCCAGGGACATGCGCTGGTTCGACATTCCCGGCCTGGTAATGGGCCACGTGATGAACGCCTACAGCGAAGGCGACAAGGTTATCCTCGATACCCCCGCCTCGCCCGGCAACTGCTTCTGCTTCTTCGCCGACAAGAACGGGCGCCTGCCTGCCATGCCGGAGACGATCACGCAGATTACCCGCATCGTGTTCGACCTGTCGAAGCCGGATCACGAGGCAGTCAGCCTGCACCCGGTGCAAGGGGCACTGGGCGACATGCCCAAGATCGACGATCGTTTTGCCATGTCGAAATACGCCATCGGCTATTTCGCCCTGCGCGACTTCCCGCAGATGGGCATTGGCCAGATCATGTGGGACACCGGCGAATTGCGCGTCCACGAATTGCAGGGCGCCGCCGCGCAGGAGCCTGTCTTCATTCCCCGCAGCGCCGATGCGCCCGAAGGCGACGGCTTCATCCTCACCGTGGTCGACCGGTTCGACGAAAAGCGCGCCGACCTGTTGATCCTCGACGGCAACGATGTCAGCCGTCCGCCGATTGCCACCATCAAGCTTCCTTTTGCCATGCCCATGGCCTTTCACGGCTGCTGGGTTCCTTTGGAGAATACCTGAATGACCGATACCGCCACTGCCAAGACTCGCCTCGAAGCCCAGCTCGCAGAGCTGAAGGAACGCCTGAGCCATATCGAGCGCGACCTTGACGAGCCGCACGATCCGGATTCGAGCGAACGCGCCGTGCAGATGGAGGACGACGAAAGCCTGGAAGCCCAGGCCGCGCTCGTCACCCGCGAAATCGCCTCGACCGACCGCGCGCTGGAACGGCTCGCCAAGGGCGAATACGGCTACTGCGTCGAATGCGGTGAGGAGATCTCGGAAGGCCGCCTCGAAGCCCGCCCCGAAGCCGCGCTGTGCATCAACTGCGCGAAGAAGGGTTAGGCTGGCCTTTCACCCGTAGGAAAGGGCCTGCCTAGCCGGTAACCCGGCGCACGAAGCCTGCCACCATGCGCTCGGTCTCGGTCTGGTCGCTGCCGATGGAGAGACCGGGCGCCAGGTGGTTGTGGCCGGAAAGGTAGTGCATCTCGGGCAGGCGGCCCTTGGTCGCGGTCCACTGCGTCACCACCTGCGCGGCCTGGCGGTGGAAATCGTCCGGGTCGAACTCGGCCACGCTGAACTGCATCGGCACCGGCGATGCCAGCAGGCCCGCCAGCGCCGAGGCCGGCCCCCAGCCCTTGCGATCATCGCCATAATAGGCGCGACCGAAGGGGTTATCCTCGGCGGTGAAGGTGTCGTAGATGCCGCTCATGAACACCGCGCCCGCGATTCCAGCGGCATGGTCGCGCGCGTGGGCAAGGTAGTTGGCGACGTGCGCGGCGCCCGCGCTCTGGCCCATCAGCACGATCTTGCCCGCATCGCCGCCGTGTGCGGCAATGTTTTCGCGCAGCCAGTCAACGAACAGCCGCATGTCCTCCACCCCGCTGGGGAACTTGTGCGCGGGCGCAAGGCGATAGGTCATGGTCACGCCCACCCAGCCCATGCGCGCGGCAAAGTCGCCAACGTTGGAATAGAAGGGCGAGCCTTCGGTATGCTTGTCGCCCATCACGAAGCCGCCGCCGTGGACATAGACCAGCACCGGCGCGCCCTTGGGCGTTCCTTGCGTGAACACGTCCAGCCGGTGGCGCTCATCAGGGCCGTAGGCAAGGTCGCGCGTCACCTGCGTTTCGGAGGCGAGACCCTTGTTGCGCTCTGCCATCAGCTTTTGCGTGCCGCCCAACATGTCGGGCGTCAGGTCGTGGCCGAGGGCTTCAAGTTTCGCGCGCAGGTCAGGCGTCATCGCTATTCTCCATCAGCAGGACAGGCTTGATCGCCGCGCCCGATTTCGCATCGGCCCAGGCGCGGTCGATCTCTTTGAAGGGGTAGAACGACAGTAGCCGGTCGAACGGCAGGCGGCCTTGCCGCCAGTAGTCGGCCAGCTGCGGCAGGAAGGTGCGCGGGTTGGCATCGCCGCCCAGGATACCGCGCAGCTGCCGCCCGCCCGCCAGCATGGCGAACATCTGCGGCGCCCACGGGCCGTTGGCATCGGGCAGTGGTGCGGCGACGAAACCGGCGGTGCCGTTCATCGCCAGCACGTCCAGCGCCATGGTGTGCACGGGCGGTGCATTGGTGGTGTTGAAGGTAAACTGCATGCCGCGCCCGGTTACCTTGCGGATGGCATCGGCAAGGCCCTCCTGGTCGCCGCGGAAGGTGTGCGTCGCGCCCAGCTCGCGGGCGAGCTCCAGCCGCTCGTCCGACAGGTCCACGGCGACGATATGCTTGGCCCCCACCAGCTTTGCCGCCATCACCGCAGAAAGACCCACGCCGCCGGTGCCGAAGACGGCGATGGAATCGCCAAAGCCAACCTTCAGCGCCTCGATCACGCCGCCTGCACCCGTCACCACGCCGCAGCCAAGCGGACCGAGCTTTTCCAGCGGCAGGTCCTTGTCCATCTTCACCGCCGTGCGCTGGGGCACGATTGCGTGGGTGGCAAAGCTCGACTGGCCGAAGAAGTGCGAATGCACCGGGTGGTCGCCCTCATCTGCGTGTTGGCACAGCGCGGTGGAACCATCCAGCCGCTTGCCGCAGAAGCACAGCGGCATGGCAAGGTCGCAATAGGTGGGGCGCCCGGCAAGGCAGCTGGGGCACTGGCCGCAGCTGTTACCGGAAAGGATCACGTGGTCGCCCACAGCAAAGCCGGAGACGCCTTCGCCCAGTTCCTCCACCACGCCGGCACCTTCGTGGCCCAGCACGATGGGCTGGGGCGAATGCCTGCCGGGGTGTTCGTGCAGGTCGGTATGGCAAATGCCGGTGGCGACGAGGCGGATGCGCATTTCGCCGGCGCGCGGCGCTTCCTGCTCCAGTTCGACCAGTTCGGGCGCGTCTCCGCCCCGGCCGGAAAGGGCTGCGGTAATCTTCATGCCATGCCTCCTGCGCGGTAATGTGGAGCACCTGGAGCACTGTCCTGCGGGCAAAAACTGCCGGGATGGACCGGGTCTGCAAAATGGCCTGTACGCTGCGGGCTGGCGAGGCGAGTCATGCGCGAAAGGTGCCTTTGCAATCCACTTGTAGGCAAGCTCATGCCCCCTTCCCCAGGTGATGGTCGTCGCGGATATCGGCCACTGCGCCGGTCTGTGTCAGCAGGCTCTTGCGCCTGAGGAACCGGCGCAGGCTTTCCGGCCCGATGCGCGGGGCGCCATGGCCGGACCAGCCGAAGCTGTCGCTGCCGAAAGTGCGCATCTTGGCGAAGGTGAGGAAGGTATCCTGCAGGAATATCCCGCCTGCGTTCAGGCGCCGCCCGATGGCTTCGGCCTCTTCCGCAGTCCCGGCGATCACGCTGGCGGTGAGGCCGAACTGCGTATCGTTGGCCAGGCGGATGGCGTCTTCGGTATCGGCATAGGCCATCACCGGGATGGTGGGGCCGAAGGTTTCGTCCTGCATGATCGCCATGTCGTGCGTCACGCCGGTCAACACGGTGGGCCGCAGGTAGCGCCCGCCGTCGATCTCCTCGACCGCGCCGCCGCATTCAACCTTTGCCCCCTTGGCCACGGCATCGGCGATGTGCGCGGCGACGATATCGGCCTGCGGGCCATGGGTGAACGGGCCGATGTGCCCGGCGCGCGGGTTATCGGTGTTGAGGCGCACCTCGGCGGCCTTTGCCACCAGCTTTTCGACGAATGCATCGTGGATGACCTGGTGCACATAAACCCGCTCTACCGAGTAGCAGACCTGCCCGGTGGCATAGACCGCGCCGCGCAATACCGCGGTGGCCGCGCGTTCGAGGTCGGCTGTTTCGGTGACGATGCACGGATCCTTTCCGCCCAGTTCCAGGTGGCAGGGGATCAGCCGTTCGGCGCAGGCCACGGCCACCTTGCGGCCCGTGGGCACGGATCCGGTAAAGCAGATCGTGTCTGCCTCCCCGATCACCGCCTGCCCCACGTCGCCAGCACCGGTGACATAATCGAACACCGCGGCCAGTTCGGGCACTTCGCGCACGGTTTCGAACAGCACCTCGATCACGCGCGGGGTAATTTCGGAGGGTTTGAGCAACACCGCGCAGCCCGCGAACAGCGCGGGCACGGCATCGAGCAGCGCCAGCATCAGCGGCGCGTTCCACGGAGAGATGACACCCACCAGCGGATAGGCCACGACCTGGCTCTGCACGCGCACCGTCGGCATGGAGGGGCTCATCGCGTCGTATTCCAGCGCGGCGAAGGCCCTGGGCGCGTCTTCCAGCCAGCCGCCCACATTGCCCATCGTGATGAAGCCTTGCAGGTAGCTGGTGTGACAGCCGCCGGTATCGTGGGCATCGGCCTCGCCAATGTCCGCCGCGCGCGCCTTTACCGCCTGCAGCCAGCGCGCCATCACCCCGCAGCGCCCGCCAACGCCCATGGCTTCCCACGCGGGTTGCGCCGCACGCAGGGCTGAGGCCTTGGCGGCCACATCCTCGCGCGTGGCAGGCACGATCGCGTGATCCGCCTGCCCCGTGCGCGGGTTTATGACTTCGAGCTTGCCCATCAATCTCTCCCCTTCGATGGCCAGCCTAGATGGGCATGTCGGGTTTGCCTATCAGAACCCGTAGCGCACACCGATCCAGAAGGTCTGCGGCACGCCGATGTCGATCGCGCCGCCGCTGTTGCGGGTGACGATCACCTCGTCGAGCAGGTTCTCCACGCGGGCGATACCCGACAGCTGGCCCACCAGCGGCACCTGTGCGAACAGGTCCACCGTGGTGGCAGGCGGCAGCGGTTCGGTTTCCTGGTCGCTTTCGTACTGGCGACCCACGTGGCGCAGCGTAGCGGCCAGCAGCGCGCCGTCCATCGGGCGCCAGCTGGCGGTGGTGCTGAAGCTGACGTTAGGCGTCTGCGGCGGCAGGTTGCCGTCCAGCACGGCAGCCGGGCCGGTGCCGACGATTTCCGGCGCGGTGTAGACCAGCGTGCCGTTGAAACCGAAATCGCCAAGGTCCAGCGCCGCGGCCACTTCGATGCCCTGCGCATCGATCGCATCGAGGTTGCGGCGCTGGCGCAGGTTGGTGCCGATGGTGACGTTGGCAATCGCGTTCTTGACCCGGTTATCGAAGAAGGTGGCCGACAGCGACATGAAATCGGCAGCCGCCAGGTCGAAACCGAACTCCCAGCCTTCCAGCCGTTCGGGCTCGAGGTCGGGGTTCGCCTCGGTCACCACCGGGAAGACCACGAAGGGACGATAGAGTTCGTTCAGCGTGGGCAGGCGGAACCCGCTGTAGGCGGCAGCGCGCAGGGTGAGCGCGCGGTTCACAGCCAGGCGCATGCCTCCGCGCCAGGTCACTTCCCAGTCGCTGCGATCGGGGTACACATCATCGGTCAGCACGGCGCCGCTGGCGTCCAGCGCGCGATAGTAGCCATCGTTGATGGTGTAGCGGTCCGCGCGCACACCGGCGGTCAGCGTGATCGGGCCCAGCGACACGTCATGATCGACATAGAAGCCAAGGTCGGTGTTCACGCCGCCGGCAAAGCGGTTTTCGCGCAGTGCGCCGGTGAAGGCGGAATAGCTGTCTTCGAACAGGTCGCCCTCGCTGCGGCGATAGTCCACGCCCAGGCGCAGGTTCTGGAAGTCCCCCACCGGAGGGCGCAATTCGATCTTGCCGCCAAGGCCGCTCGCCGGCGTGTCCTTCTGGTCCAGCACGGGGACGTAGCGGGTGGAAGAGATGATGACATTGCTGAAATTGCGCCACTGGCCATAGGCAATGGCATCCAGCTGCCAGTCACCGCGCGTCACCACGCGCACGGACACGTCTTGCCCGCGCACCATGTTGTCGGCGCCGTCGAAGCGCAAGGTGCGGTTGTCCTCGAAGGCAAGGCCGCGCACCTGCAGTTCCAGGTCTTCACCCACCTGCTGCACCACGCGCCCGCTGGCGGACCAGCTTTCATAAGCCGCGCGCGCAGTGGCGGGCACGCGGTCCGCCTCTGGCGTGGTGTAGAAGCCCTTGCCGCGATCCCAGCGCCCGCTGACAATGGCATAGCCATCGTTCCACGAAGGCGCGGCGGTCAGCGAGGTCTGCGTCTCGCCACGATCGTTCACCAGCGCCTGTCCCGTGAACAGGCCCAGCGTCTGGGCATCGGCACTGGTCAGCTCGATCGTGCCTGCCAGCGCGCCGGCGCCGAACGGGCCGGAACCCCCGCCGCGAGTCACGCGGATGGAAGAAAGCCGTTCGGGCGCGATGGCATTGAACGGTACGTAGCCGAAGAAAGGATCGACCATCGGCACGCCGTCGAGCAGCACCAGCGCCCGGCTGGATGCGTTGCCACCCAGCGCGCGCAGCGTGGCGCCCTGCGCGGTCGGGTTGGAACTGCGGCTGTCGGACCGGCGGAATTCCTGGAACCCCGCGACGTCACGCAAGGCGTCTTCGAAAGTGCCCGAACCGGTGGAAGTGATTGCCTCGCGGTCCAGCTCGATCACCGAATAGGCCGGCACGGAAGGCACATCGGGCAGGCCTTCGCCCAGCACGATGATTTCATTCCCTTCATCATCGCCGGCGTCGCTGGACTGGGCGTGAGCGGGGAAAGCGATAAGCAGGCAGGCAGCACTTGCCAGGAGGGGGGATTTCATTGTCGCAACCTTATGAGATTGATTTTGTCCGGCTCTCTAGCGAGCATTTCTTGCCGCGTCACCCCGCCTTTGGCACAGAGGGGGAAGGAGAGACCGAGGGAGAGGGATTCATGCGCGCGTATATTGCGGCTTTTGCTGCCATCTTGCTGACAGCTTGCGGCAGCGAGCCGGCTGAACAGGAGGCGGCTGCTACCGCCACCATACCGCCTGCCCCGCCGGAACTGCCGCGCGATCACGAGGCGCTGCTGGCCAGCGACGATCCGCAGCTGGCAGCGAACAAGCGGCTGGTCTATGACATGTACCGGATCGTGCTGCAGGCGGGCCTGGCAGATCGCGCGGGCGAATTCATCGCCGAGGACTATATCCAGCATAATCCCAATGCCGACCAGGGCCTTTCCGGGTTGCAGGACTACGTTCGCCGTACCCGGCCCGAACGCGCAATCGAGGACCGCCTCGAACTGCCGTTGATCCACATCATGGCCGAAGGTGACTACGTGACCACCGCCTTCCTGCGCCTGCATGAGGACGCCGAGGGCAACGGCTACTACTCCACCTGGTTCGACCTCTATCGGATCGAGGATGGCCTTATCGCCGAGCACTGGGACCCGATGCTGAAGACCGACGAGCAGATCGACCCGAACTCGCAGCGGGTGGAGGGCTGATTTCGATGCGCCTGAGAACACTCGCCCTCGGCAGCGCCCTGGCGGCGCTGGCGGTAACGCAGGTCACGGCCCAGACCGTGCCCCACTTCGCCCCCGTCACCGATGCGGACATCCAGAACCCCGATCCTGCCGATTGGCTCAGCTGGCGGCGCACGCTGGACAGCTGGGGCTATTCGCCGCTCGACCAGATCAATACCGGGAACGTGCAGAACCTGCGCATGGTCTGGGCCATGCCGCTCAACTCCGGGCACCAGGAAGGCACGCCGCTGGTGCACGACGGGATCATGTATTTCCCC
Source organism: uncultured Erythrobacter sp. (assembly GCA_913055155.1). GTDB lineage: Bacteria > Pseudomonadota > Alphaproteobacteria > Sphingomonadales > Sphingomonadaceae > Alteraurantiacibacter. Next base: position 83,384 of record CAJXJR010000002.1, read on the forward strand.
GGCCCGGCCGACACGATCCACGCCATCGACGCGCGTAGCGGCCAGCTGATCTGGCGGTACCAGCGCCAGCTGCCAGAGGATATCGGCGATTACCTGCCGGTCTACGACACCACCCGTAACGTGGCGATCTATGGCCACCTCATCATCGGCAATTCGGCGGACGATTATCTCTATGCGCTGGATGCCCGCACCGGGGAACTGGTGTGGGAGACGCAGGTGCTCGATTACCGGCAGGGGGCGAAGCAAAGCTCCGGCCCGATCATCGCCAATGGTCTCGCCATCACCGGGCGGTCTTGCGAGCCCGAAGGCGGCCCGGCGGCCTGCGTGATCACCGCGCACAATGCCGAAACGGGCAAAGAGGTCTGGCGCACGCCGATCATCGCCCAGGGTGACGATCCCAACGATGCCACCTGGGGCGGCGTTCCGCTGGAAGAGCGCTTGCAGGTGGGCGCGTGGATGATCCCCAGCTTCGATGCCGAACTGGGCCTCATCTACATGGGCACCTCTGTCAGCGCGCCGACGCCGAAGATCCGGCTGGCGGGCAACGACTATACCTACCTCTACCACAACTCCACGCTGGCGCTGGACGTGGAGACGGGCGAAATCGTCTGGCATTACCAGCACCTGGTGGACCAGTGGGACATGGACCACACCTTCCCGCGCATGCTTATCGACCAGCAGGTGGCGCCCGACCCGGACGAAGTCGAATGGATGGCGCCCGATATCGAACCGGGCCGCACTTACCGCACGCTGTCGGGGGTGCCGGGCAAGACCGGGGTGGTCTATACGCTGGACCGCGAAACCGGGCGCTTCCTGTGGGCGCGGCCCACGCTGCAGCAGAACCTTGTCGGCCATATCGACGGGGCAACCGGGCGCGTCACCGCCAACCCGGAAACCGTGCCCACCGAATACGGCACGTCCATAGAGATCTGCCCCTCGCCCAGTGGCGGCGCGAACTACCAGGCGCCTGCCTACAGCCCGCTGACGCAGACCATGTACTTCCCGGTGGTGAACACCTGCGCGGAAATGTCCGCGCTTGACCCGGCGGAAGGAGACACGGGCGTCTATGGCGTCGCCAGCCGCGCCTACATGGCACCCGGCGTCGACGGCATGCTGGGCGCGATCCACGCGGTGAACGCAGTGACGGGCGCCAGCGAATGGACGCACCTGCAGCGGGCGGGCACGCAGTCGCTGCTCACCACCGGCGGCGGGCTGCTGTTCGCAGGCGATGCCGAAGGCTTCCTGCTGGCGATGGACCAGCGCGACGGGAGCGTGCTGTGGTCGATGAATGTCGGCAGCTCGATCACCGGCTACCCCGCCACCTTCGCGGTGGACGGGCAGCAATACGTGGCGGTGTCGACGGGCTTCTGGCTGTCCGACAACTTCACGCCCGAACTGCTGCACGGGCGGCAGAACACGCTGTTCGTGTTTGCCCTGCCCGAAGCAGGCATCGGCCATCGCGGGCCGGAGCGGGAGCAGATCAATCCCACAGGCGCGCTGGGATCGGCAGACCCGCCCGCACCGGGCCAGAATATCGGCGGCTTCAGCCGGGCAGCATCCGACGGCGTGTTCACGGCCGCACAGGCCGAGGCCGGGCTTGCGGTTTACCAGAGCGATTGCGCGGCGTGCCACGGTACCAGCCTGCAGGGCAGCGGCGGCGTGCCCGCCGTGCGCGGTGGGGCCTTCTCTCGCCAATGGCGCGGGCGCAGCGTGGCCGAACTGTTCGGCTACTTGCGCACCGCGATGCCGCCAGCCGGAGCAGGCACACTGAGCGACCCGCAATACCTGGCTCTGGTGGCCTACCTGCTGCGCGAAAACGGCTATCCGGCAGGCGAGCAACCGCTCGATCCGGACGAGGCACTGCTGGCGGCGGTGGGGATCGACTAGGGAGAAACCGGAAAGGTCCGAAATGCCCGATACAAGGCAGGAACACTGGAACCGGGTCTACCGCGCCAAGACCGAAGCGGAGATGAGCTGGTACCAGGCTTCGCCAACGCCTTCGCTTGAGGCGCTGCATCGCCTTGATGCCGGACCGGACAATTCGCTGATCGATGTCGGCGCAGGCGCTTCCAGCCTTGTCGATGCCCTGCTGCAAAGGGGTTGGCGGGATCTGACCGTTCTCGATATTGCCCCGTCGGCGATCGAGGCGGTAAAGGCCCGCCTTGGCGCCGATGCCGCGAAGGTCGATTGGCATGTCGCGGACATCACGCAGTGGATTCCGAGCCGCCAGTACGACATCTGGCACGATCGCGCCGTCTTCCACTTCCTGACCGAACCTGCCCAGCGCGAAGCCTATCGCAAAGTGCTCGACAAGGCGCTGGCTCCGGGCGGCCGGGCAATCGTCGCGACATTCGCGCGAGGCGGGCCGGAGAAATGCAGCGGGCTGCCCGTCCGGCGTTATGACGGCCAAGGCCTGGCGCGCGAACTTGGCCCTTCGCTGCAACTGCTGGAGAGCTGGCAACAAGACCACGTCACGCCCTGGGGCAGCTCGCAGGCCTTCAACTGGTGTGCTTTCAGGCGCGCATGAGCGCCGGCGAAGCCCGGATTACGCAGGCATCCCGTCGAGCAGGATCGATTTCGTCTCGACGTAGCCCCACAGGCCTTCCTCGCCGCCTTCGCGGCCGATACCGGACTGCTTGTAGCCGCCGAAGGGCGCGGTCCATTCCATGCGCATCCCGTTCTGGCCGACCACGCCGGTGCGCACGCGCTTGGCAATGTCATAGGCGGCTTGCGCATCGTTGGTGAACACGCTGCCGTTGAGGCCGAACTGGCTTTCGTTGGCGATGCGGATCGCGTCTTCCTCGTCCTCTGCCGGGATCAGGCACAGGACAGGACCGAAGATCTCCTCCTGCGCGATCTTGGACTTGTTATCGACGTTCGCGAACAGCGTGGGCTCGATGTAATAGCCCTTGTTCATGTGCGCTGGGCGGTGGCCGCCGGTGACAAGGTCCGCTCCGCTCGCCTTGCCGGCCTCGATATACATTTCCACGCGTTCCAGCTGGCGGCGCATGGCCAGCGGGCCGAGCTGGGTCTCGGGGTCTTCGGGATCGCCGATCTTGATGCCCTTCATCACGCCCGCGATGGCCTCGGCCAGTTCGTCGTGCCGCGCCTTGGGCACGATCGCGCGGCTCAGCATGGCGCAGACCTGCCCGCTCATCACGGTGATGGTGTTGCCAAGGATGTTGGCCGCTGCCTCGATGGGGAAATCGTCGCGGATGATCGCCGCGCTCTTGCCGCCCAGCTCCATGGTGAAGCGGGTCATGTTGCCGCCGCACACGCTGGCGATATGCGCGCCCGCCGCGCTGGAGCCGGTGAAGCTGACCTTGTCGATTCTTTTCGAATGAATCAGGTGGTCGGACGCTTCGCGGTCTGCCGGAACCAGGTTCACCGTGCCCTTGGGCAGGCCGACGGCCTCTGCCGCCTCGGCGATGATATAGGCTTCCAGCGGCGTTTCCGGGCTGGGCTTCATGATGATGACGCTGCCCGAGATCAGCGAATAGAATACCTTGTTGGCCATGATGCCGAAGGGGCCGTTCCACGGTGCGATGCCCACGACCACGCCGACGGGTTCGCGCCGGATCAGCACGCTGTCGACCGCATCGCCCTTGCGCCGGGTTTCCCATTCGAAATTCTCGCCCAGTGCGGCGATCCCGCGCAGGCCGGCCACGGCGCCGCCCTGCATCATGGGGGAGAAGCTGGCGAGCCCGCCGACCTGCGCCGTCCACGCGGCGGCCAGTTCGGGCACACGGCTTTCGAGATGGTCGATCATCTCCATCAGCTTGGCCTGCCGCTCCTTCGGCGGGGTGGTGGGCCAGGGGCCGTTGTCGAAAGCCTCGCGCGCGGCGGCGACGGCGGCATCCATGTCGCGGTTGTCCGCCGCCGCGGTGCGCGCCACCACTTCCTCGCTGGCGGGATTGACCACCTCGATCGTGCCGTTGGAGATCGGCTTCACCCAGTCGCCGCCGATGAACAGCTTGTCCGGGTGCTGGATGTTTACGCCTTCGGGGGTCATTGCTTGATCTCCTGCGATCAGAAGTTGGAGAGGATCGTCAGCGACTGGCTGTCGAGCGGCAGGCCGCGGCGTTGCAGTTCCAGCTCGCGTTCGCGCAAGGGGCCCTGCACCGAAATCAGCCAGGCGTGGATCGCCCGCACCTGCTCTTCCGTCAGACGGTCGTCGAAGCGCGGCATGCCTTGCGGCAGGAACAGCCCTTCCAGCACGATCTGTTCGAACCCGGCGTGGATATTGGGCTGCATCCGCCGCAGATCGGGCAGCGGTGCGCGCGGCTGGTTGGAGTGGCAGATAGAGCAGTTCTCGGTGAAAAGCCCTGCCCCCATGGCGATCATTTCCGGCGTTACGCCCTCCAGCTGCTCGGGCGGTGCGGGGGCCGGTTCCAGCGGAGGCAAGTCGTCGGGCACGGGCACTTCGCCGCCGCCCAAGCGGAACACCAGCAGGCGGTTGGCATTGCCCTTGTGATAGGCTGCCGAATAGTTGGGCATGAAGCCCCAGCCGCCACCGCCCCAGCCGGTCTGCACGGCAATGTATTGCACGCCGTCCACGCTGTAGGTCATGGGCGCAGCCATGATGTGCGACCCGGTGTCGATGCTCCACAGTTCTTCCCCGGTGTCGCTGTCACGCGCAAACAGCTTGCCCGCTGCATTGCCGTGAAAAACGAGGCCGCTCTGTGTGGCCAGCACGCCCTGGCGGTCCTGCCAGCCAATGCTTTCCACCGCCCACTTGGTCTCGCCCGTCATCGGGTCCATGGCGCGCAGCTGGCTGGAGTACGGTTCGTCCAGCACCCACTGCCAGCTGTCCTCGGCCTCCATCGCTTCGCGCAGCGGCGGCGGCAGGGTGGCGGCAGCTGCCTGCAGGTCAGGCGTGAAGATGATTGCCGCGCCCGCGTTCAGGAATTTCTCCTGGTGCTGCACGTTGTCGATCGGGCCCGGCAGGAAAAGCAGGTTGCCCATGTCCAGCACGTGCGCGAAATAGGTGTCGCGGGTGGGGTCGTAGGCGGCAGGATACCAGTTGCGCGCGCCGGGCGAGCCGGGGAACACGATCTTGGGCCCTTGCGCATAGTCGGAATCCTCCAGCGTCACGTTGAAACGCTGCGTTTCGAGATCGAACCCGTCGGCCCAGTTGGTGCGCACGATCGGGTTCACCGCATGGGCGCGGCCGGTCTCTCGGTCCACCACGAAGAAGAAGCCGTTCTTGGGCGTGTGCAGGATCACCGGGCGCTGCTCGCCATCCACATCGAGGCTGGCCAGCATCATCGGCTGGGTGGCGGTCAGGTCCCAGTTATCCTGCGGGGTTTCCTGGAAATACCAGTTCATGCGACCGCTCTCGCGGTCCAGCGCCACCAGCGAGTTGAGGTAGAGGTTGTCGCCGCCGCCTGGCGAACGGATCGCCTGCGAATAGGGGCCGCCGTTGCCGGTGCCCACGATCACCTGGTCGAATTCGGGATCGTAGACGATGGCATCCCACGCGGTGCCGCCTCCGCCGATGTCCCAGCGGGTGTCTTCGCTCCAGGTTTCCAGCGCGGCGTCGAGCTCGGGGTTTTCCTGCTCTCCGGTCGCCGGATCGCGGGGAATGGTGAAAAAGCGCCAGGCCTGTTCGCCATCGGCAATGCGATAGGCGGTGACATAGCCGCGCGTGTCGTATTCCGCGCCGGCATTGCCGATCACCACCAGGTCTCCCGCCACTTCGGGCGCGCCGGTGGAGGTGTAGCCGCGATCATGGTCGATGATGGTGTCGACGCTCCATTCCACAGCGCCGGTCTCGGCGTTGAGCGCATAGAGCACGCCGTCGAGCGCGCCGACCATCACCTTTCCATCGGCCACGGCCACCCCGCGGTTGGCCTGGTCGCAGCAGGCCGAACGGTTGATCTGCATGTCGAGCTCGGGCGTGAAGGTCCACAGTTCCTCGCCCGTGGCAGCGTTCAGGGCATAGACCCGGCCAAGGTTGCCGGACGTATACATCACCCCGTCGATCACCACCGGCGTGGCTTCCTGCACGCGCGACGTGCCCAGGTCGTATTCCCAGGCCAGCCCCAGTTCGCCGACGTTTTCGCGGTTGATCGTCTCCAGCCGCGAGAAGTGGCTTTCGGCCCAGTCGCCGCCGGGATTGTCCCAGTTTTCGCCCGCGCCATAAGTGGCGGTGTCGATGCTGGACGGGTCGAAACTGTCGCCGCAAGCGGCCAGCGCAAGGCTAGCGGCAAGCACGATGGAAAGACGTTGGATCATGCGGGCCAGGCTCCCTGGTACTGTTCAAACACCGAACGCAGCGTGCGCGGCTTCTTGCCGGTGATGCGCTCCACATCGTCGGACTCGATATCCATGAAGCCTTCGCGGATGGACTGTCCGAAGGTCACCATGCCTTCGCTGGCCCACGGAATCGGCGTGTCGGGCGTCAGGTCTTCCGCCTTTCGCACCGCACCGATCGAATCGAAATACCGGTACATGCCTTCGTCATCGACGTCCTCGACGGTAATCGGCTTGCCCGCCATCTCGGCGACCAGGGCCATGGCATCGGGCAGGGTCCAGAGGTCCGGCCCGGTTATGTCGTAGGCCTTGTTTTCGTGCCCGTCCTGCGTCAGCACGCCGACAGCAGCGGCCACGCAATCGTCGCGGCTGATAACCGGCACCCGGCCCTTGCCTGCGTTTTCCATCTTGCCGCCAGCCTCGAGCGCCGGAATGGCCATCGCCGTGGCGACCGCGTCGGCATAGAGGCTGTTGCGCAGGAAGGTGTAGGGCACACCGGATTGCTCAAGCAGCTCCTCGGTGGCGATATGGTCGAAACCCTCGACTGACGGGTTGCCGGGACGGCGTACCCCCAGCAGCGAGGTGTAGACGATGTGCTTCACGCCCGCCTTCTTCGCGGCATCGATGGCATTGCCGTGCTGGCGCGCGCGCTGGCCCACCAGGGTAGTGGAAATCAGCAGCAGCTTGTCGCCACCAGCCATGGCTTCTTCGAGTCCGTCGGGACTGTCGAAATCGGCCGCGCGCACGTCCGCGCCGCGCTCGGCAAGATCTGCGATCTTGTCGACATTGCGCGACAGGGCGATGACCTCTTCACCCATGTCCAGAAGCTGCGAAGCGGCGGCATGGCCGAACTGGCCGGACGCGCCGGAAACAATGATCTTTGCCACAAATCTCTCCCTTGGCAGTCGCAATGGCGTGCTGACTGCTTGCGCTCATCATAACGAATGTTACGATTGGCGCAACAAGAGGGGATGAGACGAAATGGCAGTATCAATCGAGGACCGGCTGGGCCTGCAGGACCTGATCGCCGCCTACAGCTGGGCGCTCGACACCGGCGATGCCGACGGGCTGGTGGAATGTTTCACCGAAGATTGCGAAATGCGCGAGGAAGTGTTCGAGGACCCGGATATCTGGCTGGGCCACGATGGCATTCGCGGGCTGATGGCGCACTACGCCGGAGCTCCCGGCTTTCCCGGCAGGCAGCACCACGTCACGCAGGTGCAGTACTTCCCGCAAGCCGACGGCAGCGTGAAGATGCGCGGCTTCGCCTTCGTCACCGAATGTCATGACGAGCCGCCTTACGAGCTGCGTTTCTGCGGCTGGTACGACGATCACGCGGTGAAGGGAGACGGAGGCAAGTGGCGCTTCAAGACCCGTGTGGTGCGCCTGTGGGACGGCCAGGTGCTGGAACGCTTCCCCGGCCATGGCGACTGGAAGCCGCGCAAGCGCCCGGATTCGCTGATTATCAGGAAGTAGGTTAGGACCTGCGCAAACGGTCAGGAGAGGATAATACCGATGCGCACAAGGACTTGTTTCGCCGCCGCGGCTTCGCTTGCCACACTGGCCTTCGCATCGCCGGCACTGGCCGCTTGCGAGGACCTGGCAAGCCTGCAACTGGATGGCGGCGAAGTCACCTCGGCCAGCGTGGTCTCGGCCGGTGAATTCGCCCCGCCTGCGGGCATGGGGCCGCCACCGGGCGTATCCGGGATGGCATACGAGAACCTGCCCGGCTTCTGCCGCGTGGAGTTGGCCCTGCGCCCCAGCGAGGATTCCGATATTCGCAGCGAGGTATGGCTGCCGCTGCAAGGCTGGAACGGCCGCTATGCCGCAGTCGGCAACGGCATCTGGGCAGGCTCGCTGTCTTACGCCGAAATGGGCCGCAACCTGACGCGCAGCTATGCCACCGCCGCCACCGACACCGGCCATGTCGGCAACGGCATGACCGCAGAGTGGGCCGTTGGCCACCCGGAAAAGCTGGTCGATTTCGGCCACCGTGCGGTGCATGTCACCACTGTTGCGGCAAAGGCCGTGGTCGAAGCCTTCTATGGCCGCCCGCCCGAATATTCGCTGTGGAACTCGTGCTCCACCGGCGGGCGACAGGGGCTGATGGCCGCGCACCGCTATCCCGATGATTTCGACGCCATCAGCGCCATGGCGCCGGCCAACCCGATGACCGACCTGATGGTGCAGTCCATGTGGGCAGGCTGGCAGGCCCAGCGTTTCGGCGTCAGCCTGTCTCCCGCCGATTTCGCCATGGTGCACGGTGCCGTGCTGGCCCAGTGCGATGCGCTGGACGGATTGCAGGACGGGGTGATCGGGCGCCCGCTGCAATGCGGATTCCAACCCGCCAGCCTGCAATGCCGCGCGGGCGAGAGCGAAGACTGCCTGTCGCCCGGCAAGGTGCGCGCCTTCGAGGCGTTTTACGATGGCGTTCGCGCAGAGGACGGCACGGCACTGCTGCCGGGCTGGCCTAGGGGATCGGAAATGCAGCTGATGGTCCTGACCATGGGGCCCGAACCCTTCCCGGTGGCGACCAGCTATTTCCGCGATCTCGTCTTCGGCGGGCAAGCAGGCTGGGATTGGCGCGCGACGGGCTACCGCGACTATGTCGATGCCGCGCGCAGCTATGGCGCCGAAATCCTCGACGTGCCACCCACCGGGCTGGAGGCGTTCTTCGCTCGAGGTGGCAAGCTGCTGATGAGCCACGGCTGGAACGACGGGTTGATCCCCGCCACCAACACGCTGGCCTTCTACCATGGCCTCTACAACGCCACGCCCGCGGCGCGGCGCGACAGCCAGATGCGGCTGTTCATGGTACCGGGGATGGACCACTGCGCGGGCGGCGAAGGGCCGAGCGAGTTCGACACGCTGGGCACGATCGACGCCTGGGCGACAACCGGCATTGCGCCCGATAGGATCGTCGCCACCAGGCCGGTGCAGGCAGGCGGCATGCCGGGGCAGCCCCCCATGCCCCCGCGTGAGCCGATGGAGCGCCCGCTGTGCCCCTATCCGCTGGTCGCCGTCTACGACGGGTCAGGCGATACGGGCGTCGCCGGCAGCTTTACCTGCGCTTTCGAATAGCCGCGGGAGGCGGCGGCGCCTTCAGGCCCGCCGCACAAGCAGCCAGGCAAGCGCCGTCGCCTCGTCACCCACCAGGCCGCTGAGCGGCGCGGCGTTGACCGGGTCGGCAACGAAACCGGCGAAGGCGCCCAGCCAGTCCTGCCGCGCACCCACGATCCGGCGGCTGAGCGGGTTCCACTGTGGATGGCAGGTGAAGCCGGTGCAGCCATGGCGATTGCCGCGCAGTTCCAGCGCGGTGTCATAGCCCTCTTCGGCGGCGACCTCGGCAAACAGCAGGGCATCGGCAGAGCGGGTAACCCCTGCCAGCAGCGGCACCCGCTGGCCCAGGATCTGGCGGGCCATGAGGATCCGGTCGCCTGCCACCGCGCGCGTGCCGTGCCCGGCATCGCCCAGCAGGCTGGCGAAGCGCTGTCCTGCAGGCAGGTCCGGGTCGTAGACCCCGGCCAGCGAACGGGTCTGCGCCCAGGCAACTTCGCCAAGCGCGGCCAACGCGGGAACGAGCGCGGCACCTGCCATCATTCCGCGGCGGGTAACCTTCATTGCGCATCTCCATGCGGTCCGGCGGCAAGGTAGTCGGCGATCGCCTGCAGGTCCTCGTCCGAAACCTCGCCCCGCGGGATGGCGGGCATGTTGCCAATGCCATTGCGCGCCGCGATCACCACGAACCCGGCGGCAAGGTCGCTGCGCCCTTCCAGCAGGGCCGGTTCGCGCCCGCGCCGCGCCAGCAGGCCGGTGCCCATGCCGTTGGCCGCGTGGCACATGGCGCAATATTCGATGTACAAAGCTTCGCCACCGGTGGCGTTCGGGCGCTGCGCCATCGTCACCGGTTGCGGCATGGGCGGCGGCCCGGCGCGCTCCTCGCCTTCCGCGTTCTGCGCCACGGCAACGCCCGCACATCCTGCCAGCGCCACGGCGGCTGCGATCAGTCCAAGGTTCTTCATGCCTGCCGCTCCTGCCTGTAGGCGCTGCCCCAGATACCGCTCTTGCCCGGGGCGATGATGCCGTTGGGATCGAGCGCGTCCTTCACCGCTTCGTTCATGCGGTTGAGCGCGCCGCCGTTGAAGTCATAGGTGCCCGCGACAAGGTCCATGTAATCCAGGTGCGTGCGGTATTCGCCGTAGCCCTGCTCCTTCGCGTCTGCCACCAGCGTGCGGAAGAACGGATCGATCCGGCTCATCATCCCCGGATCGTCCTTGTTGAACACCATCGCGTTGACGTTGGTCAGGTGCCGTTCGCCAAAGGCGAAGCTGCCCTGGTAATCCATGCCGTATTCCTGATAGCGGGCATAGGTGCGGCGGAACTGCGCCAGCGCGGCATCGCCATCCTGCGGGATGATGGGCGAGAATCCGATATGGCCACCGCGCCCGCCGTACCAGTTCACGTTCTGCATCGGGAAGGTCATCGGCGTGCCGGTCCAGCCGGTGTATTCCAGCGGTTCACCGCGCACCCAGCTGGTGGGCTTGATCGCCATCGGCCCGGCGTTGCCCATGGCCTCTTCCAGAACCTTGTAGGCGGCCTTGTTCACATCCTCGCGGCCATAGAGGCGCAAGCTGACGCCCCACCAGCCGATGTTGAACTGGCGGCGGATGGCGTCGATCACGCTGTCCGAAAGCGCACCCGGCTCATCCGTCCACTGGTCGCGCGTGGTCAGCACGGCGGCCGCGCGCATCCAGTTACCGATGGAGGGCGACTGGGTCAGCAGCCGTTCGCGCCGCAGGGGGGCGATGGTGTCGACCATCACCTTGAGGTCTTCGGGCCGGTCGAATTCCACGTCCATGCCCATCAGGCTTTCGGGCTCGGGCATCATCCACATGCCCATCTTGGTGACGATGCCGAAGTTCGATTGCACGAACATCTGGTCCCAGCCGGGGCCGAAACCAAAGGGATAGGCCTGCCACGTCGGCGCGCCGCTGAACGCACCCATGCCGGTGCGCACCACCTCGCCATTGGCCAGTACCACTTCCAGCCCGCAGATGTTCTTGGTGTGCTCGCCATACGGGGTGTAGCCCACGCCGCGATCCAGCGCGTTGCCCATCACGCTGCCCCACGAATTGCCGGGGGTGGAAAGCCAGTAGGGCAGGTTGTTGCGCTGCACGTAATCGTAGAGGTCGTAGAAACCCACACCCGGCTCCAGCAGCACGGTGCCCAGTTCCTCGTCGAACTCGATGCGCTTCATGCGCGACAGGTCCATCACCACGCTGCCCGCCAGCACCGGCGCGGTGCCGCCGTAACCCAGGTTCTTGCCACGGGCGATGGGGAAGATCGGCAGGCGGTATTCGTTGGCGATTCGCACCACCGCCTGGATTTCCTCCACCGTCTCGGGCGCGACGGCGCCTGCCGGGTGGTGTGCGCTATCGTCTACCGCGAACTTGTCCTGGTAGCTGCGCTGGTCCAACGCCTCGAAAAAGACCTTGTCCGCCCCCAGCGCGGTTTCCAGCGCGCGGCGCGCCTCGTCCAGCCGCATGGCCGACATTCCGGGTGGTAGCGGTGAATCCGCCATAGTTCTTCGTCCCTCTCCCCGTGCGCCCGTTCGACGCGACTTTAACGTTCGTTACTTTTCAGCTAGCACGGTGTCGAGTCAAGCGACCCCTGACAAAACAGGGGCAGGCAGGGAGAGGGACTTGGCGTCTCGCGAGGAATTGTACGGCGTGCTCGACGCCTATCTGGCTGCCCTGGCAGCGCGCGATCCGTCGCTCGCGCCGATTGCGGCCAACGCCTTCAACACCGAAAACAACGTGGTGCTGCAAGTGGGCGACGGGGTGTGGAACACGATCACCGCGAAGCACGACTACGACCTGCGCTTCGCCGAACCTGGTCGCGGCCAAGTGGCGGTGTTCACCGCGGTGGAGGAAACCGACGCGCTGAACCCGTGCTGCATCCGCCTGGAGGTAGATGGCAGCCAGATCACCGGGGTCGAGACCGTGGTGGCGCGCAACAAGGACGAGGGCTTTCCCTTCGGCCCGCAGCATTTCGAGCGCAAGCCGGTGATGGAAGCGCTGGTGCCCGAAGATGAGCGCGCCAGCCGCGAGGAGCTGGTGCGCGTCGCCAACGGCTATTTCGAGACCATCGAACGCAATGACGGCACCATCAACACGCGCTTCTGGCCGCACTGCAACCGCGTGGAAAACGGGGTGCAGACCACCAACAATGCCGACTTCCCCCTGCCCGTGGCGCGCATGGGCTGCGAGGAGCAGTTCGCGCTGGGCTGGTATCGCTATGACGACGACCTGCGCGCCCGCCGTTTCCCGCTGGTGGATTTGGAGCGCGGCATCGTGCTGGCCTATGGTTTCATCGATCATTCGGGCAAGCTGGGCGAATACCGGCTGACCGATGGCACCACGGCGGAAAGCCCGGTTCGCCGGCCGCACTCCTATTACCTTGCCGAAGCCTTCCGCATCCGCGGCCATGCGATCGAGCAGGTGGAGGCGGACTTCCTCACCGTGCCCTATCGCATGCCCTCGCCCTGGGATTCGCGATCGGAGGCGACGGCATGAATAACCGGACGATCCTCTCGCTTGCCCTGCTGGCAGGCATCTTCGTGATGGAAGGCTATGACATTGCCGCCATGGGCCTTGCCGTTGCGCGGCTGGACGAAGCGCTGGGGCTGGAGCCGACCAGCTTCGGCCTCGTGTTTACCGCGCTGCTGGTGGGCATCGGCGTGGGTGGCGCGCTGCTGGCCCCTTATGGAGACCGCTTCGGCCGGCGCACCCTGATCGTGTGGGGCGCGGCGGCAACCGGGGTCTTCACCCTTGCCACCACTACCGCCACCACGGTGCCTGAATTCCTCGTCTGGCGCGGCCTTACCGGCATTGCGCTTGGCGCCGCCCTGCCCAACGTCAGCTCGCTTTCGGCAGAGCTTGCCCCTGCGCGGTTACGGGCGACGGTGATGGCGCTGGTGTCGGCGGGTATTCCCTTCGGCATTTTCCTGGCGGGCATGCTCTCACCCAATGTTGTGGGCGCCTTTGGCTGGCAAGGCCTGTTCTACGTGCCGGGGATACTGGCGCTGGTGCTGGCCGCATCGCTGCGGGTGATACTGGACGGCGGGCTTCCCACCACCGAGGGGACCGCCGTCGGGGCCGCAGACGAAGCGCCCAAGGCTCCGCAGATCCTGCTGTTCCGCCAGCCGTGGATCATCCCCTTCGCCATTTTCGCCACCATGCTCGCCTTCAACGCGATGAACCTCTACCTGCTCAATTCGTGGCTGCCCACGGTGTTGCCGCAAGCCGGGTTCGAGCAGGACCTGGCAGACCGCGTTTCGGGCGTGGTGCAGTTCGCGGGTATCGGCATCGGCATTGCCGCCAGCTTCGGCATCGATCGCTGGAACAAGGGCTGGACGCTGGCGCTGATGTTCGGGGCGATGGCCGTGTGCTTCTTTGCCGTCAGCATCAGCCCACCCGACCAGACGGTGTGGACCCTGCTGCTGTGCGTGGGCGTGGGCGGTGCCAGCGCCGGCGGCATGGTGCTGCCGGGCCTGTGCGTCTACCTGTTCGCCTCGCGCCTGCTCTCCACCGCAATCGGCATGGGCGTGATGGTGGCGCGGCTGGGCGCCTTTGCCGGGCCGCTGGTGGGCCAGGCCGTGCTGGATGCCGATGCCGGGCCGCAGTTCTTCTTCATGGTTGCCTCCGTTCCCGCCACGATCTGCGCACTGGTGGCCTTCCTGGTGCCGCTGGGGCTGGGGGTGAAGGAACGCGAGGCGAGCCGGGAAGCGGCAGCCGCTACGGCCTGAAGTCGAGGCCGCCCTTGCGCTCGGCAAAGCGCCAGCCCTCGGCGGTCCTGACCACGCGGTCCTCGAAAGTGCCGATCAGGGGCGACTTCGGGTCCTGCACGGGCAGGCCCTCTTCCGCCGCATCGCCCATGTAAAGCACGATCACCGATTTCGCGCGCGCCTCGGTCTCGCTGACCACGTCCACCAGCGTGTTCGCCATCACGTGGCGCTGGGCGCGCGGCGGACGGGCGGTGAAGCTGGCAAGTATCGCTGCGCGCCCTACCACCGGATCGCCGCCGCTGGGGCGCCGGAACACGGCATCATCGGTGTAGAGCGAGGCGCACTGCTCCCAGTCCTGCGCGTCGTTCGCCCAGACATACTGGTGGATCAGCCGCATCACATCGGCCTCGATCGCGCGGCGTTGCTCTTCTGTCATTGTCATTCTTCCGGCTTGGTACGTTCGAGGAACAGCGAATTGCCCTGTTCGTCCTCGGCATCGAGGCGTTCGATCAGACGTTCGACGATGCTGGCGAAGCCTTCCAGCTCGGTCTGTTCCAGCTTGCCGAACAGGTAGTGCGCCACGGTTTCGGTCTGCGGTCGCATGATCTCGTACAGGCGCCTGCCTTCATCGGACAGGCTCAGCCACTTGCGGCGCTTGTTGCCTTCATCGCGCTCCACCACCACGCGGCCGTGCTTTTGCAGCGTGGCAACGGCGCGGCTGATGCTCATGGCGTTGACACCGGTCAGCTCGGCCACCTCGTGGCTGGCCGTCTTGCCCAGTGCGCCAATCGTCATCAACACGCGGAATTCGTTGAGGCTGATCTTGTAGCGATGCGAAAGGTGCATCGAGAACGGCGCCATCAGCCGGTTCGTCAGTTTCAGCAGGCGATGCAGCAGCACGACCTCGTCGGCTTCATCCATGTGCACACTGGCGCCGGACTTCAGCGCCACGCCGGAATCCCCGTCCATCCTCCAACTCCCATCTGGCTGTCGTGTACATTGCAGCCTTGCGCTGATTGTAACAAGCGTTAGCGTTATCGCAAGAATCACGGGAAGAGAGGATCTTGGTCATGGGATTTCCGCAGACCATTCATTTCATCGGCACCAACACGCCGCGCCAGCAGGAATATGCGCTGGAAGGGCTTGAGGTTGAGGGAGAAATCCCGGCAGCCATCAGCGGCAAGTTCTTTCGCGCGGTGCCCGACAACGCGCACGAACCGATGTTCGAAGACGATATCGCGCTCAACCACGACGGCATGATTTCGGCCTTCTCCATCGACGGCGGAAAGGTCGATTTCGCCATCAAATATGTCGAGACCGAGCGTTACCTGGCCGAAAAGGAAGCGGGCCGCGCACTGTTCGGGCGCTATCGCAATCCCTTTACCGACGATCCCAGCGTAAAGGGCAAGGATCGCACCGTCGCCAATACCACGCCCGTGTGGCACGGGCATCGCCTGTTCATGACCAAGGAAGACGGGCGCGGCTACGAAGTAAATCCGCACACCCTCGCCACCGAGGGCCGCTGGGACTACGACGGCAAGCTGAAGTCCCAGACCTTCACCGCGCACCCGCGCATCGATGCGCAAACGGGCGAGATGTTCTTCTTCGGCTACGAAGCGGGCGGGCTGTGCAGCCTCGATGTTGCCTATTGCATTGCCGACAAGGACGGCAAGCTGGTGAAGGAACAGTGGTTCGACCAGCCCTATTGCTCCACCATCCATGACTTCGTGATTACCGAGAATTACGCGATTTTCCCGCTGTTCCCGACGCTGGCCGATCTCGACCGGATCAAGGCAGGCGGCGCGCACTGGGCGCACCACCAGGACCTGCCCAGCTACCTGGGCATCATGCCGCGCTATGGCGACGTGTCGGAGATGACATGGATCGAGGGGCCCATCGGCGTTTCCTGCTTCCACGAGGTGAACGCCTTCGAGGACGGAGACACCGTCCACGTCGACCTGTGCCTGACCAACACCAACGCCTTCCAGTTCATGCGCGAGGCGGGTGGCGTCGATATTCCGCAGCAGGAAATCCAGGGCGCCCTGACGCGCTGGAGCGTGGATATGAGCGCCGACAAGCTGGCCATCGCCGAGCGTCCGCTCGGCCCGCCGGGAGACCTGTGCCGGGTGGAAGACGCGGTGCAGGGCCGCCCCTACGACCGCGCCTGGTATCTCAGCATGAACCCGGAAGCCAAGGGACCGCCGATGCTGGGCGGCCCGGTCGGGGCGAACTTCAACTGCATGCTGCGCATCAATCCCAATACCGGCCAGCTGTCGATGATGGAGACGCCTCCGGGTGCAGCCATCAGCGAGCCTGCGCACGTGGTCTCGCCCGTGGAAGGCCACGGCGGCTGGCTGCTGACCGTGATCGACATTCCCAATGGCCCTCCTGGTGCAGGCGACCCGTCGGACTATTCGAGCGAGCTGTGGGTGGTGGAAGCCGACGCCATCGAAAAGGGCCCGATTGCCAAGGTGAAGACCGGCAAGGCGCTGCGCAGCCAGGTCCACGGCACCTGGGTCTCGCGCGAGAAGCTGGAGAACAGCATTCGCAAGGGCTGACCCAATGTGCTTGCGGGCCTTATTGGCTCGCGGCATACTTCCTCGCTGGGGAGAGGAACATGAGGACAGTCTTTTTCGCCGCTCTGGCGCTCGCCGCTACGCCGTTGGCCGCGCAGGAGCCCACGTTCGAGGAACAGATGGCCGCGCGGTTCGAGCCGCCACCGCCGGGCTGGGAAATGCCGCGCACGCAGTGGGGCGACCCGGACCTGCGCGGCAAGTGGCCGGTCGACTATCTTGGCCGCACACCGCGCGAACGCAGCCCCGCGCTGGGTGAGCGCGCCTTCCTGACCGACGAGGAATACGAACGCGCCTTCGCCCGCGCCGACAGCGACCTGGGCCGTTACGAGGAAGAGGAACGCGCAGGCCTGATGGCCATGGGCCACTGGGCCGAATTCGGCCACCCGCTGCGCCAGTCGAGCATGATCGTGGAGCCGGCCAACGGCCGCTACCCGCCGCTGACCGAACTGGGGCAGGAGTGGAAGGCGAACGAGCGCACCAGCTGGAACACCTACGTATTCGAGAACATGGACGATTTCGGCATCTTCGACCGCTGCCTGACACGTGGCATGCCCGGTTCCATGCTGCCCGGCGCCTACAACGGCGGGATCGAGATCTTCCAGGCGCCCGGCCTTGTCGCCATCAGCCTGGAGATGATCCACGAGACGCGGCTGGTCTACCTCGACGGGCGCGAACGTCCCGCGCCTGACGTGCAGTACGACCTCGGCTTTTCACTCGGCCACTGGGAAGGCGATACGCTGGTGATCGAGACCACCAATTTCCGCCCCGGCATGTCGATGGGCCCCGCCCCCAATTCGGACCAGCTGCACGTGACCGAGCACCTGACGCTGATGAACGACAACCAGATCCACTACGAGGCCTGGGTGCGCGATCCGCTGGTGATGGAAGGCCACTACAAGCTCGACCTGCCGTGGCTGCGCGAGGACGATTACGGCATGTACGAATATGCCTGCCACGAAGGCAACGTGCAGATCCGCGGCTATATCACCGCCACCAGCCCGCGCTTTGCCGAAGAGCGCGCGCAGGCCTGGATCGAACAGGGCGAGGAACCGGGTGAAGGAGTGCCCGTGCGATGAAATGGCTTTACCACATCAGCCGCGTGATCTTCGGCGGCTGGTGGGTCTATTCCGGCACCATGCCCTTCATCGATCCCGCCTGGCAGCCGTTGGGGCAGGAACAGGCGGCAATCGATTTCTCGCTGGCGATGATCGATTCCGGCCTGATGACCTGGGTGAAAGTGGCCGAGATCGCACTCGGCCTGCTGATCCTGGCAAACCGCGCCATGCCTTTCGCCGTCGTCGCCGTCGCACCGATCAATTTCGTGATCGTCTACTGGAACTTCGTGCTGGACGAAGGCGTGATCGAATATGTCTTCGGCGCGCTGACCATCGCCTTCAACGTGGTGATGGCATGGCCGTGGCGACATTACCTCTACCCGCTGCTGACATTGAACGGCGCGCCCGACTATTCACTGAAACCGTGACAACCCTTGAGAGGGGACACATGACCAAGACCGCACTTGCCGCGCTGCTGGCTTCCGCCGCGATGGCAGCATCCGCCGTGGCGCAAGCCGAAGACTCCGCATGCGACCGCGATTGCCTGATCGCGCTGGCCGACGCCTATGCCAGCGGCGTGGTGGCAGACGATCCGGGCGCCGTGCGCTGGGCCGATGATGCCGTGGTGGTGGAGAACCAGTCAGCCATCGCCGCGGGCGAAGGCATTTTCGATACCGTCACCGCCGGGCCTACCACCGACTACGCGGTGCATGTCGCCGATCCGGTCAGCCAGCAGGTCGGCCTGCTGACCATGATGAGCGAAGGCGATGCGCCGGTGTTCGTCGGCATTCGCCTGCAACTGGACGAGGAAGGCCGCGTGGCGGAGGCCGAACACCTTGTCGCGCGCGATCTTTCGCCCGGCCAGCTGGCCAACCTGCAGGACGAACGCCCGCGGCTGATGGAACCCGTGCCCGAACCCTACATGGACAGCCGCGCGCGGATGATCTGGCTGGGCCGCAGCTATTACGACGCGCTCGACAACAACAATTCGGCCCATTCCAACATGGCCGACGATTGCGAGCGGCGCGAAAACGGTTTCCAGACGGCGCGCAACCCGATGGTGCGCGAGAGTGCGGGTGGCAACGGCCAGTTCGACCCGATCTTCGCCTATCTCGGTGGCCTTGGCTGCGCGGCGCAGATGGATACCAACATGTGGGAATACATCACCCGCATCGAGAACCGCCGGGTGGAGATTGCCGATCCGGTGACGGGCCTGGTCTGGGGTGTAAGCCACTTCGAGCACGATTTCGACAAGCAGGACTTTGCCCTGGTCGGCGTGCCGTGGGCGGACAACCGCCACATGGAATTCGATCCTTTCGACATGCCGGCGATCCACATCTACAAGGTGTGGGGCGGCGCGATCCACGAGATAGAGGCGCTGGGCATCGTCATGCCCTACCAAACCCCGCACGTGTTCGAGGACTGATGCGAAAAGGGCGGGGAAGCGCTCGGCCTCCCCGCCCCTGTCAGGTCGGAAGCGCGCTTACTCAGCCGGTTCGGCAGCGGCAGCGACGTCCTTCTTCGTCAGCACTCCGGCGAATTTTTCCGAAACGATCCCGAACACCGCGCCGATGACGACGGAGACAACCGTCGGCACCCAGGCGCCGACCGGGTCCATGCCCTCTTCACCCGCCATCAGGAAGGTCGCGCCGGCCACGGCGGCAAAGCCGTAGACGCTGGCCGGGATCGTCGCCAGCAGCGGCACCGCGCTGGCCAAGCAGATCACGAAGGCGCCAAGGCCCACGGCTACCGGGCCGGCCCAATCGCCCAGCCCCGCCAGCGGGCCCATCAGCGCCCAGATCGCCGCGGTACCGATCACAGCGCCAAAGCTCATGCCCACAGCGGCCGTGGTCATGCCCTTCACGCCGCCGCCCGAATGGAAGTGGCAGCCCCAGGCGATGAAGCTGATCCACACCAGCCCCGGCAGGAAACTGGCCAGCGGCACGCCGAACAGCCAGGTGTCGAGAATGGCAAGCAGGCCCACCGAAAAGGCGAGCGCAAGATATGCGGTCATTGTTGTTCCCCTCTCCAAGGTGCAGCCTCTTTGCGGACTGCTGCCGCGGGAGACTAAGTCAAATTGAGAATTAGTCCATAGGAGGGTAATTCCCCTGTGGACTTGTCAGCCTGGCCGGACAGGCGCAATCTGTGGGGCAGGAGAGAGGGAGAGTGACATGAACCGCAAAGCCGTTTTGCCTACAGGCCTCGCCTGCCTGATTCTGGCCGCCTGCAATTCCGCCGATACCGGCGGTGCGCCCGATCCGGCCATGCAGGAAGCCATCGACCGCGTGGCCATCGAGGACATGGTGGTGGAATACTACGCCCATCTCGGCGGCGGCGATGCGAGCGCCTTCGACGACTATTTCACCGAAGACGCCGTGTTCGACGTGAACGGCAATATCGCAACGGGGCGCGAAGAGATCGAAGCGCTTTACGGTTCCATCGGGGAGGACCCCTCCAGCGCCTCCAACCAGGGCGGCCCTTTCCGCATGCTGCTATCGAACCCGGTGATCGAAGTGGATGGCGACAGCGCAACCGCCAGCTTCATCTGGACCGGCGTCGGCAACCCGGCGATCGACGCTCCGCCCGTACTGCTGGAACAGGGCCGCGAGTTCGACCGGCTGGTGAAAGTAGACGGCGAATGGAAGTTCAGCCACCGCGTGGTGATCGCCGACAGCGGCCTGCCGGAAGGCCAGTACCCCGACTACACGCCGCGCCGCGATTTTGGCGTCGAAGACCTCAACCCCTGAGCGGTCAGGTCAGCGCGTAGTAACGCAGCAGGTTGCCATCGCTGCGCCGCT
Source organism: uncultured Erythrobacter sp. (assembly GCA_913055155.1). GTDB lineage: Bacteria > Pseudomonadota > Alphaproteobacteria > Sphingomonadales > Sphingomonadaceae > Alteraurantiacibacter. The sequence continues at coordinate 103,854 of CAJXJR010000002.1, forward strand.
CGCCCACGCCGATGAACACGTGCTTGGTCAGCCAGTCGTGCTTGCCAACGGCGCATTCGAAAGTGGGGTTGCCGCGCAGGTAGTATTCGGGGTGCGGCACCGGCTCGCCGTCGCCAAAGGCCCAGTCGCGCAGGCGCTGCATGGTGTCGGGCTGGCGCCCCCACAGGAAGCCCTTGTTGTGCAGCAGGATGATCGTGCCGTCATCCTCCTCCAACAGGTAGCGGGCATCGAACACGGCCACATCGTCCGGGCGGAAATAGGCGTAGTCGCCGCCCGATCCCGGCACCGCGCGCCCTTTCAACTGCGGCCCTTCGAAGGTGCCGCCCTGCACCAGCACGGCGGTGCGCATCCCGCCACCCGGATGCGGGGCAATGGAATAGACTTCCGGAAAGGTCAGCCGTACTTCCATCACGAATTCCAGGCGCGGGTTATCGAGCTCGCTGAACGGCGGCTGGAACGGCGTGGTGTCGGAAAATTCGGTCATTTCTATCCCAGTTCGATGAGTCCGCCATCGACGAACAGGTTGGCACCCGTGATGAAGCTGGCATCGTCGCTGGCAAGGAACAGCACGGCTTTCGCCACGTCCGCACTCTCGCCCATGCGCTTCATCGGGATGTTCTGGATCATCATGTCCTTCAGGCCCGCCACCTGTGCGTCGGTCATGCCGGGGTTGCGGTAGAGCAGCGGCGTGTCGATCGGGCCGGGGCTGACCACGTTCACGCGGATGCCCTCGCTCACCAGTTCCTTGGCAAACACCTTCATCGCCATGAACAGCCCGGCCTTGGCCGCGGCATAGGTGCCGTTGCCTTCCAGCGCACCGTGCGCGCCGATGGAGCCGGTGACGACGACAGAGCCACCCTTGCCCATGAGGCGAATGGCCTTTTGCAGCGCGAACACGCAGCCGCGCAGGTTGATTGCATGGGTATGGTCCCAGGCGTCCTCGGTAATGTCGCGCAAGGGTGCGAAACCGCCAACGCCTGCGTTGATGTAGAGCACGTCGATGCGGCCATCGGCCTCCTGGATGGCTTTCACGACCGCCTCGGTCGCAGCAGGATCGGAAATGTCGGACCGGTAGCCGGTAGCACCCGGAATGCTTTCGACTGCGGCATCAATGGTGGCCTGGTCGCGGCCGGTCAGGTGAACCGTGCCACCTTCGGCCGCAAACATCTTCGCAGCTTCCAGCCCCATTCCCGAATTGCCACCCAGGACGAGGACGATCTTGTCTTTGAAACGCACCGGAAAGCTCCTCAGAAGGGGGACAGCGGGTTGAGACGATCGGGATCCACGTCCTGCATCACGTCCCAGTGTTCGGCGATCTTGCCGTCTTCGACGCGGAAGATATCCATCACCGCGAAGCCCGGATCGCCCTCGTGCCGGATCACGTGGTAGTGCAGCATCACGTGGTCGCCATCGACGAAGGAGCGGTGCAGGATCTGCTCGGCCTCTCCCGGCTGGCCTTTCGCCCAGTCGAGAAAGCTCTTCAGCGCCTCACGCCCCGGCTCCACGTTCTGGTGGTGCTGGATGTAGTCGGGCGAAATGTACTCATCGACGCGGGTGCTATCCAGCGGCACCAAAACGTTTTCGAACATCTCCACCACGAGACGCAGGTTCGCCTCTTCTTCGGGCGTACGGCTCATTTTTCCTCCCCTTCTGTTGCACTGATGCTAACGCGCGTTACGATTGTCGGCAACACAAAGGGACAGGGATGACCCGAGAAGACTACGACTACTACGCTGAAGCGTTCAACGCGCGCGATTACGACGCTGTGTTCGATTTCTATGTCGACGATCCGGACATCTGCTTCTTCGGCGTGGAAATCCGCACGCGCGAGCAGCTGCGCGACTTCTACACCTTCCTCCACACCTATGTGCGCGAGACCGTCACGGTGGAGAAATTCGCTTCGTCCGAAGAGCTCGTCGCGCTCGAAGGCATTATCCGGGTGGAAGGCATCAAGGACCTGAACCGCGAGGAACTGGATGCGCGCGGGCTCGACCAGTTTTTCCCCATCAAGGCTGGCGACGTGCAGGAAATCCGCCAGTACATCCACTATCACATGCGCGATGGAAAGATTGCCAGCGTCGGCTGCGCCATCGTGGCCTGAGGAGACTTACCAGTGATCAAGACCAGTCATGTCGGCAGCCTTCCGCGCGGCGAACAGCTTGTCCCCCTGCTGCTCGCGCGGGACAAGGGCGAGCCCTACGATGCCGAGGAATTCGACCGCGTGGTGCAGGAAGCCGTGACCGAGGCCGTGCGCCAGCAGGTGGCAGCAGGCGTTTCCGTCGTCAGCGATGGCGAGCTGGGCAAGGTGGGCTACTCCACCTACATCATCGAACGGCTTTCCGGCTTTGGCGGGCACACCCCGCGCAAGCCCGCGCTGGACCTGGCCGAAGTGCCCGAGCTGACCAAGAAGCTGAGCCATATCACGGGCGCGCAGGAATTCACCCGCGCCAGCGCCATCGACAAGGTTGAACTGGTGAACCTGCAGCCGCTGCACGACGATATCCGCCGCTTCCGCAACGCGCTGGATGCTGCCGGAGAAGGCGTGGAGGCCTTCCTCAACTCCGCCTCGCCGGGCCTCATCACCGCGTTCCAGCCGAACCAGTATTACCCAACGCACGAGGCCTATCTGGCTGACCTCGCCGCCGCCATGCGCCCGGAATACGAGGCCATCGTGGAAGCCGGTTTCCAGCTGCAGCTCGACTGCCCCGACCTGGCGATGAGCCGCCACACCGGCTACCAGGACATGGACGAGGCGCAGTTCCTGAAGACCATCCGCGCCAACGTGGAAGCGCTGAACGAGGCAACCGCCAACATCGCGCCGGAACAGATGCGCATGCACGTGTGCTGGGGCAATTACGAAGGCCCGCACACCTACGATATCCCGCTCGAGACGATCCTCGACGTGGTGCTTTCGGCCCGCCCCGCCACGATCCTGTTCGAAGCGGCCAACCCCAGGCACGAGCACGAATGGGCCGTGTGGGCGAAAGCCGACCTGCCGGAGGAAAAGGTGCTCGCGCCCGGCCTGGTGGATACCTGCTCCAACTATGTCGAGACGGGCGAACTGATTGCCCAGCGGATCGAGCGCTTTGCCGATATCGTGGGCAAGGACCGCGTGATCGCCAGCACCGATTGCGGCTTCGGCACGTTTGCCGGTTATGGCAAGATCGACCCCAAGGTCGCCTGGGCCAAGCTGCGCGCCCTGCGCGAAGGTGCCGATATCGCGGACGAAAGATTGGCGTAAAACCCGCTTTTTCACTCTTGCGTAATTTTCGTATACATGAAATAGCTTTGGCATGGCCGAAGCGACCACCAAGGCACCTGCGCAAAACAGCCAGGTAAAATCAGCAACCCGTACGCTCGACATTATCGAATATGTCGTGGCGCACGATCGGCCGCTGGTGGCGCAGGAGATTGCCACGGCGCTGGGCATCCCGGTGTCCAGCCTGTCGTACCTGCTCTCCACCCTGGTGGACCGGCAGTACCTGGAACGGCAAGGGCGGCGCTATTCGGCAGGTCCCGGCCTTGCCCGGCTGCAGACATCGGGCGGCAGTTACACGCTGCGCGATCGCGCCGCGCCGCTGGTGCGAACCTTGCGCATGCAACTGGACGAGACGACCAGCTTCTTCATTCGCGAAGGCTGGGAGATCGAGGCGATCGTGACCGAAAGCAGCGAACAGGCGCTGCGCTATTCGGTGCCCAGCGGCCAGCGCCTGCCGATGCACGCGCTGGCGGCGGGCAAGGTGCTGCTGGCCGCGCTGCCCGAAGAGGACCTGGATCGCTATTTCGCCGAGACCGAACGGGCGCAATTCACGCCCTCCACGGTGACCGACGAGGCGACCTTGCGCGCGCAGATCGCCGAATCGCGCGAAACCGGCTTTGCCACCACCGACGAGGAATTCTCGCGCGGGATCGAAGGCATCGCGCGGGTGGTGAAGATCGACGGCAATCCGGTCGGCTCGATCTCCGTCGCCGTGCCCAAGGTGCGCGTGGATGCAGCATTCGAAAGCCGCGTGCGCGACCTGCTGGACAAGACCGCCGCCCTGCTCGAAGGCGGCTAGGCCCTACAACCCATCGAGGAAATCGGCGGTGATCCGGGGGGCGTCGTCGCCTTCGTCATCACCCGCTTCTGCATCGGCGTCGGCAGGCTCGCCCTCCTCGGGTACCACCTCTTCGAGCGGCTCCAGTTCCAGTCCCGCCTGCGTGGCAGCGGCAGCCGCGGCCTGTTCGTCGACCAGGCCAAGCGGCTGCCAGTCGACCTGTGCCGCTGGTGTGGCAGGCGCGCTTTCGGCAAGGGCCGGCGCAGGCTCGGCGGCCTCCTCTTCGGCAGGCTCATCGAAACCTTCGCTCTCTGCTTCGGCCAGTTGCGGGGACGCGTCGGCCTCTTCGCCGTAGTCGGTTTCGATCACCGCGTTGTCGCGGTCGTAGATGCGCATGTCCTCGAAGGGGCCCAGCGGCGTATCGGGCGCAACGCGCACCAGCGGATAGGGATCGCCGGGGATGCCGATATAGGTCAGGCTCGCCTGGTTCTCGCTCACCTGGCGAAATTGCAGGATGTCGCGCCTGTCACCCGGTTGCGGTCCGGCGAAGGCCAGTTGCACCACGCCGCCGCGTTCCAGCACTTCGATCGGTTGCACCGTCTCGCGCCCGCTCATTCGGCGGAACACCGCGCCGTTGCTGTCGATCTCCACCGGACGCGTCCACGCGCCTTGCCAGCCGCCGCCATCCGCCTGTTCCAGGCTGAAGACGAAGATCGTCGCATCGTCGATGCGCAAGGCCCAGTGGCCCGACAGGTCGCCGTCGTGATCGTCGGCCATGGCCCGGGCAGGCAGCAGCAGGGCGGCAAGGATGATGAGGATACGCAGCACCATGCGCGCCAGCATGGCGCAAGCGGGGTGCCTGCTGCAAGCAAAAGGGGCGACCTGTCGCCAGGCCGCCCCCTTCGTGTGATCGGTTGAAACCCGCGATCAGGTGTTGGCGCCAACACCCGTGGCGCGCCAGCTGTCGGCATAGGCCGTGCGGGCGACGTTGGAGTACGGAACCGGGCTGATCACAGCGGTGATCTCGGTCTGCACGTGCGGCTCGACGGTCGGCTTGGAGGTGCCGCCGTTGGGCTCGCCCCACACCAGCTTCACTTCCTTGCCCATTTCGACCTCGTCCGGATCGATCATGGCGAGGGTGAGCATCTTGCCTTCGTTCGAGGAGTAGCCGACCCAGGTCGACACGCCGATGACCTTGCCGTCGGCGTTCTTCACTTCGTCGAACGGGTGCATGGCGTAGACGGCGCTGGGGAATTCGAAGTACTTGGCACGGCCACCTTCGGCGAACAGCGAGGACATCACACGGGTCATGTCTTCGTTGTCGAGGGCGAGGGTCACCTTCTGCTTGTGCTTCTGGTCAGCCATCTTTTCCAGCGCTTCGCGACCGACGAAGTCGTGGTCGAACTTCACGATGTGGCCATAGCCGATGTCCCACGGCGTGAGGTAGTAGCCCTCGATGCTGTCGGGAACGTAAGAGCCGCCGATCGAGCACATGCCGGCATAGCTCTTGGCCGAAGCCCAGGTGCGGAAGTCCTTCATCATCTGGCTGTCGCCGGTGTAGAAGGCGGGCAGCGGCGAAGGCAGCCAGCCCGATTCCAGCGTGTTCGACGAATAGGCGCGGCCACCCACCAGGGCGAGGCCGAATTCCTTGCCGGCTTCCACCAGCGCGCCGTGCACGGCTTCGTAATCTTCCCACGGGCCGAACAGTTCGTAACCCGGCTGGCCGGCCATGCCGTGACGCAGGGCGATCACGTCCTTACCGTTGATGTCGACGTGGGCCATGTTGAAGAACTTCAGGTCCGGCGGGGTCTGGCCCATGGCCTTTTCCAGCGTCTTCATGGCGTTCGGGCCCTGCAGCTGGAAGCGATAGTTCTTGCGCTTGCCATCGGTGCGCATGGCGGTGCGTTCGTCACGCTCGATTTCGACGTCCCACTTGCTGCCGTCCGGCTTGTGGTACTGGGCGTGGAATTCGACCCACTCGATGGCCGGGGCACGACCAACCAGGCTGAACTCGTTCTCGTCGAGGTAGAACAGGATCACGTCGCCGATGACATAGCCGTCCGGAGTGACCGGGACGTACTGCTTGGCCTTGTTGACGGCGAAGTTCTTGAAGCTGTTGATGGCGGTGTATTCCAGCAGCGCCATGGCATCGGGGCCGCGCACGTAGAGTTCCACCATGTGATAGCTCTGGTTGAACAGCACGGCGCTTTCGGCCCAGGCGCGCTGTTCGTTGCGCCAGTTGGAATATTCTGCCGGAACGCCGGGATAGGGGTTCGGGCCAAGCTGCTGGTTGCGCAGGAATTCGACAATGTCGCCTTCTGCGTCCAGCTTCTGCTGCAGGTTCTGGTCACTCATCTTTCAGTTCCTCTCTCTGGGGAAGGTTGCGATAGGTACGGGTATTCGAAATTCAGTCCTTGGCCGGCTTAATCCCCGGCAGGCTGGTCCAGCCAGTCGGCAATCGCGGCGTTGACCGCATCCGGGGCTTCCAGCTGGATCATGTGGCCGGCGCCGGGCACCACCACCAGTTTCGATCCGGGGATGGCCTTGGCAATTTCCTCGTGCTGCGCAGGCGGGGCCCAGGCATCCAGTTCGCCGGTCATCACCAGCGTCGGGCAGCGGACCTGCGCCAGCAGGTCGTCGAATGGCGGGCGGCCCAGCAGCGCCTTGATCTGCGCGTCGAACACGGCCTGCCCCTTGGACAGGCACATCTCGCGCATCACGCGGTATTCGGGAGTGTCACGATGGTCATCTGCCACCATCGGCGGCAGCCAGGTATCCACCAGCGCCTCGAACCCGTTGTCGTAGCCGACCTTCTGCAGTTCGGCGCGCTTGGCCGGCTCGTTCGGGCCGACCGGGTGGATACCGGTGGAAACCAGCGCCAGCCGGCGCACGCGGTGCGGCGCCAGGCGGAACACTTCCATCGCCACGCGCCCGCCCATGGAATGGCCGAACACGTCAAGCTTTTCCGCTCCGCGTTCATCGGCCTGGGCCAGCGCGATTCGCGCCATTTCCGCCAGCGAGTCGGCCATGCCGTAGCCGTCGACCACCAATGCTTCCGGAAAGGCAGCGGCCTGCGGCGCATAGATGCGCGAATCGCAGATCAGGCCTGGCAGGAACATCAGCATTTCGGGCGCTCTCGATGACTTTCTTCGCGTTCTTGAAAATTTCATCTATACGAATTTCCAGCCATGCGCTAGGGGGTTTGTGAAACAACACGCCAAGTCTGGAACGCCCCGCCTATAAAGGGGCCGTGCAGGGCCATAGAGGAGAGCAGAACATGTCCTACGCCGCGATCCATCCCAATTGGGAAAAGCCGATGGACAACATGGTCGACGGCTATTCGCTGGAAATGACCGCCAAGGAAGTAGAAGGCCTGAAGGAAGCCGCGCCGCTGATCCGCAAGGATACGCAGGTCGCCGTCACCTTCCTGCCCGGCGAGGAACTGGAACAGCGCGTAGAGGCCGCCGTGCTGGTGCGCGAACTGGGCTTCGAGCCGATCGTCCACCTCTCCGCCCGCCGCATCGAATCCGAAGAGCAGCTCGACTGGTACCTGGGCGAAATCACCAAGAAGGCCGGCGTGAAGCGCGTCTTCATCATCGCCGGCGACCCGCCCGAACCCGAAGGCCCCTATGAAGACAGCCTGCAGATCATCGAAACGGGCCTGCTGGAAAAGCACGGCATCGAGATCGTCGGCGTCGGCGGCCACCCGGAAGGCCATCCCAATGTCTCCAAGGACGACCTGTGGGTGTGGATGCAGAAGAAGATCGACGCGGTGCGTGCCCACGGCATGACCCCGCTGGTCGTCACCCAGTTTGCCTTCGACGACGATGCCATCGTCGAATGGCTGGCCGAAATGCGCGACCGCAACATCGACGTTCCCGTGCGCCTGGGCGTGCCCGGCCCTGCCGGCATCAAGCGCCTGCTGGGCTTTGCCAAGCGTTGCGGCGTGGGCGCCTCGGCCAGCGTGATGAAGAAGTACGGCGTGTCGCTGACGAACCTGATCGGCAGCGCCGGGCCGGACAAGCTGGTCGGCAACCTGGAAAAGAAGCTGACCGAGCGCCACGGTCGCGTGCGCCTGCACTTCTATCCCTTCGGCGCGCTGAAGGCATCTGCCGAGTGGATCAACGACTACGACGCACGTCACTCCTGAGCCGCACTCGGGACCGACGCTGACCTGCGCGAGCGCGAGCCTGGCGGCTCGCCCGCGCCACCAGACAGGAGCTTTGCCGCGATGGCAGACATTATCGATGGCCGCGCGATCGCGCGCCAGCTGGACGAGAAGACCAAGGCCGAAGTCGATGCCCTCGTGGCAGCGGGCCACCCCGCCCCCGGGCTGACCGTGATCCTGGTGGGCGAGGACCCCGCCAGCGAGGTCTATGTCCGCCGCAAGATCAAGGCCTGCGAAAAGGTCGGCATCAAGTCGACGGAGCACCGCCTGCCCGCCGATACCAGCCAGGAAGACCTGCTGGCGCTGATCGACACGCTCAACGCCGATCCGGAAGTGCACGGCATCTTGTGCCAGGTGCCGCTGCCCGAACATATCGACACCCGCCTGGTGCTACGCTCGATCACGCCCGACAAGGACGTGGACGGCTTCCACCCGGTCAATGTCGGTCGCCTGTCGACCGGCACCGGCGGTATCGTGCCCTGCACCCCGCTGGGCGTAATGATGCTGATCAACACCGTGATTCCCGACCTGACCGGCATGGATGCCGTGGTGATCGGCAAGTCCAACATCGTCGGCAAGCCCGTGGCCAACCTGCTGCTGGATGCAGAGGCAACCGTTACCGTCACCCACATCTATACCCACGGCCTGCCCGATATCTGCCGCAAGGCAGACGTGATCGTGGCCGCCGCCGGCGCGCCCGAACTGGTGAAGGGCGACTGGGTGAAGGACGGCGCGGTCATCATCGACGTGGGCATTACCCGCCAGGAAACCGAGGACGGCAAGACCAAACTGGTGGGCGACGTTGCCTTCGACGAATGCCAGCACGCCAGGGCCATCACCCCCGTGCCCGGCGGCGTGGGCCCGATGACCATCGCCTGCCTGCTGGCCAACACGGTGCAGGCCGCCCGCGCGCTGTTGGTGGGAAACGGTAATGACGGCAGTGACTATGCCGATGCGCCTTCACGCTCTATGTTCACCGGATCAGGATCCACCTCGAACTAAAGAGTAACCACCATGACCCAGCCCGATACCGACGTTTGCATCATCGGGGCTGGCATATCGGGCATCTCGATGGCTGCGCATATCGGGATGATCTGTCCCGATCGCAGCTACACCATCCTTGAGCGCCGCGACCAGATCGGCGGCACCTGGGACCTGTTCCGCTATCCCGGCGTGCGGTCGGATTCCGACATGCACACTTTGGGCTTCGATTTCGAACCATGGAAGCATCAGGATGCCATCGCCGACGGGCCGAACATCCTCGAATACCTGAACCGCATTGCCGACGAGCGCGGCATCCGCGAACATATCCGCTTCGGGCAGGAAGTGCTGTCCGCCGACTGGGATTCGCTGACCGCGCGCTGGACCGTGACCGCACGCGGCAAGGACGGCACACAGACCGTCACCACCGCGCGCTGGCTCTATTTCGCCAGCGGCTATTACGATTACGACAATCCGCACGATGCGCAGATCCCCGGTATCGAGGACTTCGGCGGAGACGTGATCCACCCGCAGTTCTGGCCGGAAGACTACGACTATTCGGGCAAGGAAGTGGTGGTGATCGGTTCGGGCGCGACCGCCGTCACGCTGGTGCCCGCCATGACCGACAAGGCCAGGCGCGTCACCATGCTGCAACGCACGCCCACCTGGATGGGTGCCGGCCCACGGCAGGACAAGTGGAACAAGCGCTTCCTGCGCTGGTTCCCCGAGAAAGTCGCCTATCGCCTGACGCGGTGGAAGAACATCGCCCTGCGCAGCTATTTCTTCAACCTCTCGCGCCGTAACCCGCAGAAGCTGGCGGACATGCTGCGGAACATGTTGAAGGGCCAACTTGGCGACAAGTACGATCCGAAGCATTTCGAGCCGCCCTACAACCCGTGGCAGCAGCGCTTGTGCCTGGTGCCCGACGGCGACCTGTTCGAAGCTGTGAAGGCAGACAAGGCGCGCGTCGTCACCGATCATATCGCCGGCTTCGATGCCGATGGGATCAAGCTGCAATCGGGCGAACACCTGCCTGCCGACGTGGTGGTGACCGCCACCGGCCTCAGGCTGGTGCTGGCAGGCAAGGTGGAAGTATCGAAGGATGGCGAGCCGGTCGACTGGACCGATCACTTCTTCTACCGCGGCACCATGTTCTCCAACCTTCCGAACCTGTCTTTCGTGTTCGGCTACCTCAACGCCAGCTGGACCCTGCGCGCCGATTGCAACGCCCGCTATGCCTGCGAAGTGCTGAAGGAGATGGGCGCGCGCGGCGTGGACGTGGCCGTGCCCGAACTGCTGCCCGAGGACGAACCCGAAGCGGTGGAACCGTGGGACTACACCTCGGGCTATCTCAACCGCGCCAAGGGCCTGATGCCCAAGGTGAGTGCCGAGCGGCCGTGGACGCTGGCGCACGATTACCTGGCCGATCGCCGCGACTTCCGCCAGCGCCCGGTGGCCGATGGCGTATTGCGCTTCCGCCACGCGCCCGCTGCCTCGCAGGATGAGCCGGTTTCCCAGCACGAGAAGATTGCCGCCGAATGAGCCAATCGAAAGACAAGGTGTGGACCGCCGGACTGGTGGTGATCGGTGACGAGATCCTTTCCGGTCGCACGCACGACAAGAACATCGCCCAGGTCGCCAGCTGGCTGCAGGTGCAGGGCATCCGCCTGACCGAAGTGCGCGTCGTGTCCGACGACATGGCGGCCATTGCCGCAGCGGTGAATGCCCTGCGCGACGCTTACGACTATGTCTTCACCACCGGCGGCATCGGCCCCACGCACGACGATATCACCGTCGATGCCGTGGCATCGGCGCTGGGCGTTGCGGTGGTGGTCCATCCCGAAGCGCGCGCGATGCTGGAGGACTATTACAAGGACAAGCCCGGCGGCCTGACCGAGGCGCGCCTGCGCATGGCGCGCGTGCCCGAGGGCGCCGACCTCATCCCCAACCGCATGTCGGGCGCGCCCGGTATCCGGCACGGCAACCTGTTCCTGATGGCCGGCGTGCCGCACATCACCGCGCAGATGCTGGACGGGCTGACCGGCCAGCTGGAAGGCGGCGCGCCGCTGCTGACCGAGACGGTGGGCTGCTGGACTGCCGAAAGCGAAGTCGCCGATATCCTGCGCGAAGTGGAAAAGGCCCACGAGGACTGCCAGATCGGCAGCTACCCCTTCTTCCGCGAAGGCAGGATCGGCGCCAATTTCGTCATCCGCTCCACCAGCCGCGACGTGCTGGAAAGCGCGGTGGACACGCTGTGCGAAGCGCTGGCCGAGGCAGGCCGGGATTTCACGCCGGGCGGCATCTAGGCGCGGGCTCCAGAACCCCACGCTGTCGAACATGCGCGGCACCTGAAGGCGTGAGGCATTGGTCGAGAGATGGTGGCCGTCACGATGGAGCAAGCGGCCCGATGCCACCAACCGTTTGAGCAGGGCAAACCGGGCATTAACCCTCCTGCGCTAAGACACATTGCCAGACCAGTGCCGGCGGCAACTGCGCCGGCATCGGCACGCCGGCTTGCAGCTCCCCCGCTGACGGTGAATGCACACGCGATCGACAGGCGGCCCTTCCCCGATGACCACCACCCGCACCTACCAAATCCGCTTCATCGTCGGCTCGCGCAAGCTCTTCGGGTCGGATCGCCAGCTGATCCCGGTGGTCTGGACGCTGGAGGACCTGATCGGGCAAACGACGCCCGCCATGCCCTCCTGCGAAGGGGCCGACGGCTACCAGCTGAGCTCGCCGCCCGCTGCCGCAGTGGAGGCAATCCTGGCGCGACACCCCGGTTGGCTGGTCGGTGCGCGCAGCGACTATGCCCGGCACTACATCTGCCTTGATGGCAGCTATGAGGATTACCTCGCGCAGTTTTCCGGCAAGACCCGTTCGACCTTGCGGCGCAAGGCGCGCAAGTTCGCCGAAGCGGACGGCGGCACGCTGAACCTGCGCTGCTATCGCACCCCCGGAGAGGTGCGTGAATTCATGCAGCTGGTGCGCCCGCTGAACGAAAGCACCTACCAGACCCGCCTGCTGGGCGTCGGCCTGCCCACGGACGAGGAAGCCGAGCAGGAGGCGATCCGGCTGGCAGAACAAGACGCGTTGCGCGCTTTCCTGCTGTTCCTGCACGGCCAGCCGGTCGCCTATCTCTACCTCCCGGCGCGGGGCGAGACGCTGCTGTATCTCTACCTCGGCTATGCGCCCGAACATGCACACCTCTCGCCCGGCACCGTGCTGCAGCTGGCAGCGCTGGAACAGCTCTTTGCCGAGGGCCGGTTCCGCTACTTCGACTTCACCGAAGGCAGCGGCGCGCACAAGGCGAAGTTCGGCACCCACAGCATCGATTGCTGTTCCTTCATCCTGCTGCGCCCGACACTGGCGAACCGCCTGCTGCTCGGCTCGCTGAATGCCTTCGACGGCGCCGTCGCCACCGCGCGCACGCTGGTCGAAAAGCTTGGCGGCAATTCCCTTGCCCGCAGGCTGCTGCGCGGCTGAACACAAAAGGGCCGGAGGATCGCTCCCCCGGCCCTTTGCGTTTCGTAGTCCTGTAGGACAGCGCCAATTCGGATCCGTCAGGATCCGCAAGGCCGACTGGCCGCCCGCAGCGGGGCCAGCTTTGCTGGCCGTCTAGCGAGGACGCCCGCGCGGAGGCGCGGGCGCTCACAAATCAGGCGCCTTCGACTTCCGACAGGTCGATCTTCAGGCCCGGGCCCATGGTCGAGGTCAGCGAGACCTTCTTCACGTACTTGCCCTTGGCGCCCGACGGCTTCGCCTTGACGATGGCGTCGGTCATGGCCTTGAAGTTGGCCTTCAGGTCTTCGTCCTTGAAGCTCAGCTTGCCGATGCCGGAGTGGATGATGCCCTGCTTTTCCACGCGGAATTCGACCTGGCCGCCCTTGGCGTCCTTCACGGCCTGTTCCACGTTGGGGGTGACGGTGCCCAGCTTGGGGTTCGGCATCAGGCCCTTGGGGCCCAGCACCTTGCCCAGGCGACCGACGACGCCCATCATGTCGGGCGTGGCGATCACGCGGTCATAGTCGAGGTTGCCGGCCTGCATGTCTTCCATCAGGTCTTCGGCACCGACCTTGTCGGCACCCGCGGCCAGCGCCTTGTCGGCATTGTCGCCGCGTGCGAACACGGCAACCTTCACGTCCTTGCCCGTGCCGCCCGGCAGCGAGACCATGCCGCGCACCATCTGGTCGGCGTGACGCGGGTCGACGCCCAGGTTCATGGCGACTTCGACGGTCTCGTCGAACTTGGCCTTGTGCTCGCGCAGCGTGGCGATCGCCTCGTCGACGGTGTAGAGCTTTTCGCTGTCCAGCTCGGCCAGCACCTTCTGCTTCTTGGTAAGCGTTGCCATGGTCTTAGCCCTCCACCACTTCGATGCCCATCGAACGGGCGGAACCGGCGATGATCTTGGTTGCCTGCTCGATGTCGTTGGCGTTCAGATCCTTCATCTTCGCTTCGGCGATTTCCGCCAGCTGCGAGGTCTTGATCGTGCCGATGATGTCCTTGCCCGGCTCCTTCGAGCCCGACTTGATCTTCATCGCCTTCTTGATGAGGAAGCTGGCCGGCGGCGACTTCGTTTCGAAGGTGAACGAGCGGTCGGCGTACACCGTGATCTTGGTGGGGATCGGGGCGTTCTTTTCCATGTCCTGCGTGGCCGCGTTGAAGGCCTTGCAGAATTCCATGATGTTCACGCCGCGCTGACCCAGCGCCGGGCCGATCGGGGGGGACGGGTTGGCGGTGCCGGCGGGCACCTGAAGGTTGATGTAACCTTCGATCTTCTTGGCCATGGTGGCCTCCTTTTCTCACTGTTGCCCCACCCCGGAAACGGGTTCCGGAAAGCAAGGCTCATGTTAAGCGGTCCAGCGCCGGTGCGAACACCGGCTCCCGCGCGGAAATCCCTGTCTGAAACGGGGAAGGCGCGCGCATAGCCGATTCCGCGCCAAATGCAAGCCGTTTGGCTGGGCTGCGCGGTAGCAACATGGAGCGTGCAAGGGGGCCTTTACAAAAGTCCATACTGGCCGGAACCTGCTTGTTCCCAGATACTTGTACGCGAAACGAGCGTGCCGGGTGTAACCTTTCGCCCGCTGCCTGCGGGATTTCCGGGGCAGCGGCAAGCCGGCAACAGGGCAGCGGTGAAGCGGGCAGGCGGTTCATTCGTCCGGTTTTCCCGCCGATAGCCACTGTAGGAAAGCTGCCGACTGCGCTTGCTTACCACCGCCCGGCGCCGCACAACCGGGGGCGAACAAGGGGGATCGCCGTGGACAAGCCTGCAAACAGCCTGGTGCTGAAACAGCCGATCGGCTGGCTCATCTTCCTGCTGCAGTTCTTCAGCGTGGCGGCGGCCTATTTCGTCGCCAGCATATTGCCCACCCTGCCCGCGCTGGCCGAGATCATGCTGAATGCCGTGCGGAACCCGGAAATGCCGCCGCCAGAGCCGCAGCTCGGCTCTGCGCTGGTCGCCTCCACCGTGGTGTCCAGCGCCCTGGCGGGCATGCTGGTGGTGTGGCTGTGGCTGCGGCGCGAGGGGCGCTTGCAGGAGGCAATCCGGCTGCAGGCACCGGAAAGCTGGCCGCGCACGCTGGTCTGGGCCGTCGGCGGCACCGTGGGGACGGTGCTGATCTTCACCTTCGGCGCGCAACTGACGCAGGCGCTGGGGCTGGGCACGCCCGACCCCAGCTTCGTGCTGGCGCTGGTTACCGAAAGCCCGCAGATGTTCGCGCTGTGGGTGGTGGCCGTCGCCTGGTTTGCCGCAGGCTTTGGCGAGGAAGTGCTCTATCGCGGCTTCCTGATGGACCGGCTGGAACGCCTTGCCGGCCTGCGTGGCCGCGCCTGGGCGGTGCTGGTGATCCAGGCCCTGCTGTTCGGCCTGCCGCACGCCTACCAGGGCATGGGAGGCATGGTGGTGACTGCCATGGTCGGCCTGCTGCTGGGCTGGATCCGCAACCGCTGTGGCGGCAACCTGTGGGCGGCGATCCTGGCCCACGCCATGGTCGACACGGTGATGATGAGCCTTGCCTATGCCGACGCGCTGGGGGGGTACGGCGGCTAAGCGCCTGCTTGCCTAATTCGTCAATGCATCTATGCCATTGTACAGCAGGGCTTAAATCGAGGGACCGACACACATGTTCGAACGCGCCAAGCGAGTGGGCCAGCTGGTCAGCAGCAATGTCGAAAGCCTGCTCGACAAGGCCAGCGACCCGCGCAAGCTGCTGCTGCTGTTGCGGGCCGAGATCGAGGACAACATCGTCTCGCTGCAGGGTGAACGCAGCCGGGCCCAGCGCAAGGCCGAACGCCTGGCAGAGGCAGCCAAGGCCAAGGCCGCGGTGGCAGAGGAATGGACCGCCAAGGCCAAGGTCGCAGTCGACAAGGGCCGCGAAGACCTGGCCCGTGCCGCCCTGCTGGCGCGCGAGAGCGACCGCACATTGGCGGCAGAACTGAAAGCCGACGCCGAAGCGGCGAAGGCCGAACTGGGCGAGATCGACACGGCGATGGCCGAGCTTGAAGCCAAGCGCGCCGAAGCGCTGGCCAGGCTGGACGCCATGCCCGCCCCCGCCAAGGCAGCGGAGAAGCCCGCCGCGCCTGCCAGCCGTACCGCAAGCCGCCTCGACGGGGTGGAAGCGATGGAAAAGCGCATGGATTTCAGCGCGCAGCGCCAGCCCGACCTGTCCGCCGCCGATGTCGATGCGGAAATCGCCCGGATGGAACAGGAAAGCGCCATCGAAGCGGAAATCGCGGCGATGGCGGGCAAGGTTCGTAGCGGCGGCAAGGCGCGCGGGAAGACCCGCAAGGGCTGATCCTGCCGCAGGGCGGTTCCGGCGAAAGCGGGTCGTCACTCTCGCCGGAATGCCAGGTGCCCTGCCCTATTGCCCCTGCCCCAGCGAGTAGCCGGGTTCACCGTCGAAGGTGTAGAGGTTCTCGGTCTTGATCAGGTCCACGCCCGCTTCGTGCAGGCGGCCCAGCAGCGCGATCAGCGCGGCGGGATCGACCTTGCCGCCATCGCGCGGCTGGAAACGGCAGCGCCAGTGGTCGGTGCAGAAGGTTTCGGGCAGGCCGCCCGGCCATACCTTCACCCCGCGGTTGGTCACCATCAGCAGTTCCAGCGCCTCGCTGTCGCCTTGCTTGAGCAGCTCGACCAGCGGCTCCACCGCGCCGGCGTGGCAGGCGAACACGTCCATGCCCACCAGTTCGCGCTGCTGCGGCTTGCGCTTTTGCGCCTGCAGCACCGGCACGGCGGCATGGTCGGCATAGTCGACAGGCGGCAGGTGCCGCGGTTCCTGGCCCAGCCGTTCGATCACCGCGTCGGCGAATTCGGTGGTGCCCACCTTGCGCCTGGTGCGCTCGGGATCGGCAATGTCGCCGGTGTGCACGCCGTCCTCGATGGTGCGCAGCCAGGCGTTGTGCACGCGGCGAGCCACGTCGCCCTGGCCCAGGTGCACCAGCATCATCACGCCTGCCAGCAGCAGGCCAGAGGGGTTGGCGATCCCCTGCCCGGCGATATCGGGGGCAGAGCCGTGGATGGCTTCGAACATCGCGCATTCGGTGCCGATATTGGCCGAAGCGCCAAGACCCACCGAGCCGGTGATCTGCGCCGCGATATCCGACAGGATATCGCCATAAAGGTTGGGCGTCACCACCACGTCGAAGTGCTCGGGGCTGTCGGCCAGCCGCGCGGCGCCGATATCGACGATCATGTATTCCTTCTCGATCTCGGGGTATTCCGCGCCGATCTCGTCGAACACGCGCCGGAACAGCCCGTCGGTCAGTTTCATGATGTTGTCCTTGGCCATGCAGGTCACCTTGCGGCGAGAGTTGGCGCGGGCATATTCGAAGGCATAGCGCACGATGCGCTCGCAACCCGGACGGGTGATCAGCTTCAGGCACTGCACCACTTCGTCGGTCTGGCGATGTTCGATCCCGGCGTAGAGGTCTTCCTCGTTCTCGCGCACGATCACCACGTCCATGCCCGGGTGGCGGGTGGCCACGGCGGGGGCATAGGCGACGCAGGGGCGCACGTTGGCGAACAGGCCGAAGGACTTGCGCAGCGTGACATTGAGGCTCTTCACCCCGCCGCCCTGCGGGGTGGTGATCGGCGCCTTGAACACCACGCGGGTGCGGCGCAGGCTGTCCCAGCCCTCGGGCGCGATGCCGGCGCTGTGGCCGGCGTGGAACAGCTTCTCGCCCAGTTCCACCTCCTCGATGTCCAGCTTCGCGCCGGCAGCCTCCAGCACGCGCAGGCTGGCATCCATGATTTCCGGGCCGATACCGTCGCCGCGTGCCACGCTGATGCGGGCGGCTTCATGGTCGGCAGAGGTCGTGGCGGGCTTGAAGGCGGTGGTGGAATGTTCGTTCATCGGGGCAATCTCCTTTTCCGGGGGCGCAGATAGGGACAACATCCGCGTTACGAAAATTGATTGTTCCAATCTAATTTATTGCTAAACGCAATATATGAGCCTTGCCCGCACCATCGATCCCGAATTGCTGCGCGCTTTCGTGGCGGTGGTCGACACCGGCAGTTTCAGCGCCGCGGCGAAGCGCCTGCTGCGCGGGCAATCGGCGGTGTCGCTGCAGATCAAGCGGCTGGAGGAGCAGCTCGACACGCGACTGCTCAACCGCACCAGCCGGCGGGTGGCGCTGACGGCGGAAGGGGAAATGGTGCTGGGTCACGCCCGCACACTGCTGCGCCTCAACGAACAGCTGCTCAACCGCGCACGCGAGCCCGAACTGGCAGGCCTCGTGCGGATCGGCGCGCCGGAGGATTTCGCCACCACCCGCCTGCCGCGCATCCTTGCCGAATTCCGCGAATCGTACCCGCGCGTGGCGCTGGAAGTGGTGTGCGAATTGACGCTCGACCTGCTCGACCGCTTCCATGCGGGCGAACTGGACATGGCACTGCTGAAGCGCGAGCCGTCGGTCGATGTCGATGGCAGCCCGGTGTGGCGGGAAAAGCTGGTGTGGGCCTGCGGGTCGGAGCGTGAGGCCTTGCTGGATGAAGACGCGCTGCCACTGGTCTGCTCGCCCAAGCCTTGCGTCTATCGCCAGCGCGCCACCAGCGCGCTGGATGCGGTCGGGCGGTCCTGGCGCGTCGCCTACAGCTGCGGATCGCTGGCGGGCAACCTGGCGGCGCTGCGCGCCGGGCTGGGCCTGGCCGTGCTGCCGCGCGACATGGTGCCGCACGACATGCTGGTAGTGGACGAGGCGCGCCACGCACTGCCCTCGCTGTCGGACACGGAAATCGCGCTAGTTACGCAGCAGCACCTGTCATCGCCGGCGCTGCGCCTGCGCGACTATGTGCAGCACGAGATCGAACGGGTTGCCGCCTCGCAGGACTGACGGTGAAGGGCGCCGCAGCGCCCGCCGCTTACTTGACCAGTTCGACCTGTTCGAAGTCCAGTTCCACCGGCGTTGCGCGGCCGAAGATGGAGACGCTGACCTTGACCTTGGCCTTGTCGAAATCCAGCTCTTCCACCACTCCGTTGAAGCTGGCGAAGGGGCCTTCCAGCACCTTGACCTGGTCGCCGATCTCGTAATCGACGTGGATGTCCTTCTTGGGCGCGGCCTTGGCTTCTTCCACCCCGCCGAAATAGCGCGCAGCCTCTTTCTCGGAAATCGGCTGCGGCTTGTTGTTGGTGCCCAGGAAGCCGGTTACCTTGGGCGTGTTCTTGACCAGGTGGTAAATGTCGTCGGTCATGTTCAGCTTGGCCAGCACGTAGCCGGGCATGAACTTGCGTTCGACCTGCACCTTCTTGCCGCGCTTGATCTCGGTCACGGTCTCGGTCGGCACTTCGACTTCCTCGACGCCTTCGGACAGGCCGAGGCGCTCTGCTTCGGCAAGGATCGCGTCGCGCACCTTGTTCTCGAAACCGGAATAGGCGTGGATGATATACCAGCGGGCAGCCATTGAACTCTCTTTTCTAACCTGAACCTGTGGGCCTTGGGCGTGCGTCAGAGCAGCGCGAGCAGCTGCTGCACGATCCAGCCGAACAGCGAATCGACGCCAAGGAAGAACAGCGACAGGATCACCACCAGGATGAACACGAAGATGGCGGTGCGCACCGTCTCTTCGCGGCTGGGCCACACCACCTTGGAGGTTTCCGACCGCACCTGGCGGATGAATTCGCCCGGCGAGGTCTTCTTCTTCGCCGGAGTGGCGGCTTGTTTCGGTTCTTCGGCCATGGTCGGTCCGTCGCCTTCGCAATAAAACTCGTTTCGTCTCTTCCGGGTAGGGCTCCTCGCCGCCCCGGACCAGGTCCGGGAGGGGCTTTCGAAGTTTCCAATGTCGGAAGACGGCTGGCTATTTAGGCGCAGGGCTCTGGCTTGGCAAGGGTTTGCCGAGCACGGGGCGCGCATCTGCAGCGCAATCGGTTACAAATGCAACGTGGGGGCTAGGCAGCGGCGCAGTGCACCGATAGCAAGGTGCGCTGAACCTTAGGGACGCATGAGGGGTTAGAACACACACATGGCAGCCGGAACCGAACTACCGCTGGGCGAGCGACTTGTCGCGCCGATCACCAATTTCTCCGACCTGTTGTGGGGCGGCACCTGGGAAGGCGCGACGGTGATCCCCTTCCCGCCGCTGGCGCTGATCCTGCTGGGTGCGGGCGTGTGGTTCATGATCGGCCTGCGGTTCTACCCGATCGTGAAGCTGGGCAGCGCGATCAAGGGCCTGTTCGCGGGGCGCAAGGGTTCGGGCAGCGGTGAAATCAGCCCCTTCGCGGCGCTTTCCACGGCGCTTTCGGGGCAGGTCGGCACGGGCAACCTGGCGGGCGTGGCCACGGCCATCGCGCTGGGCGGGCCGGGCGCGATCTTCTGGATGTGGATCACCGCCCTGTTCGGCATGGCGCTGGCCTTTGCCGAGGGCTCTCTGGCGATCCGCTATCGCGAAAAGACCAGTGACGGCGTCTATCGCGGCGGTCCGATGAGCTACATCATGATCGGCCTCGGCCCGAAATTCACCTGGCTGGCGGTGATCTTCTGTATCGGAACGCTGTTCTCCGCGCTGGTGACGGGCAATTCCATCCAGGCCAATGCGGTGGCCGACGGGCTGCAGGAACTGTTCGGCATAGAGGAATGGCTGGGCGGCCTGATCGTGGCCATCCTGGTGTTCGTGGTCATCATCGGCGGCATCAAGTCGATCGGCAACGTGGCCGAAAAGGTCGTGCCGTTCATGGCCGCGGCCTACATCGTGATGGCCGTGATCGCGCTGATCATCAATTTCCAGGACCTGGGCGAAACCTTCGGCCTGATCTTCCACGGCGCCTTCAATCCGCAAAGCGCGGTGGGCGGCTTTACCGGCGCGGCGATCATCATGGCGATCCGCGCCGGCGTGGCGCGCGGACTGTTCTCGAACGAGGCCGGCCAGGGTTCCACCCCCATCGCCCACGCCGTGGCGCAGACCAACGATCCCGAACAGCAGGGCCGCATGGCCATGCTGGGCACCTTCATCGACACCATCGTCATCTGCACCATGACGGCGTTGGTGATCCTGACCGTGCGCGGCGATTTCACCGCCGGCGGAGAGGCCGTGCTGCATGCCTGGCAGAGCGACCGGGTGGGCTTCGAGATGACCAGCGGCGCCTTTGCCGCGGCCTTCCCCTTCGCCATCGGCAGCATTCCCATCGGCACGCTGATCGCCAGCGTCGCGCTGCTGCTGTTCGTCTTCACCACGCTGCTGACGTGGTCCTATTACGGCGAGCGGGCGATCACCTTCATCTACGACCGGTTCAAGGGCTCCAACCGCGCGGGCGAAAAGAAGCTGCACATGGCCTGGCGGGTGCTGTGGTGCGTGGTGATCTTCATCGGCGCCGCGCAGCCCAGCGAGCTGGTCTGGCGCCTGGGCGACATTTCCAACGCGGCGATGCTGGTGCCCAACATCCTGGCGCTGGCGCTGCTTTCCGGGGTGGTGTTCAAGCTGGCGCGCGGCATCAGGGATGCCGGGCCGGATCACCATGCCGACACGCCGGAAGAGCCGGAAGAGTATTAGGAAAAGAGGGCCCGGGCCCAACGAAAAAGGGGCGGAGAGCACCCAGCTCTCTGGCCCTTTTTCATGCCATCGCGGCCCGCGCTAGCGCCGTCCGAACAGGCGCGCGAAGAAGCCGGGTTCTTCCATCGGCAGGATCTTCCCCTGCGCGATTTCCCGAAAACGCGCATCGCTGTGGATGCGCGGACCCCCCAGGGTATCGACCCTGTTGCTGCGAAAGATCCTGGGCATGCCCCTCTCTCCTTTCCCGTGCGGCGATTCCCTTTGCCGAGACTTCGCCGCGATTGTGCGAACATGCGGCACGCGCGCGATTCCCGCGAAACGCACGGGGTGGACAAACTGTGGAAAGGGAATTGGCAGGTGCGAAACCTCGGTCGCACCCAGCGACCGACAGCAAGCGAACGCGCAGCCCGCAGGTGCCGCGAAATGAAGCCGAAGGCGAATGGAGCGAATTGCACCGAGGACGTTTTCGCGGAGGCGAAAACGAAAAACAAAATGGCAGGGGTGACAGGATTCGAACCCGTGGCCCTCGGTTTTGGAGACCGATGCTCTACCAGCTGAGCTACACCCCTGCATGAGTGCGGAGAGCGCCTCTATAGCGAAGGCGGAACGAACGCAAGCGACCAGATGCCCGGTCTTTGCTATACGATACGCAATGTACTCTCCCGCCCCTCGCCTGATCCCGCCCGACGTGCTGCTGCTGGCCTATCGCAGCGGCGTGTTCCCCATGGCCGATTCGCGCGAGGACGACGAAGTGTTCTGGGTGGAGCCGCGCCGGCGGGCGATCCTGCCGCTCGATGGCTTCCATTGCTCGCGCTCGCTGGCCAAGGTGCTGAAACAGGATCACAGGGTCACCGTGGATGCCGATTTCGGCGCCGTGGTGGATGCCTGCGCCCAGCCGCGACCCGATCCCGAAGCGGGCGGGGAAAGCGGCACCTGGATCAGCCACACGATCTCTGCCAGCTACCGTAACCTGCATGCCCATGGTGCTGCCCACTCGGTGGAGTGCTGGGCCAGGACCGAGAGCGGCGACGAACTGGTCGGCGGGCTTTACGGCGTCGCCTTCGAGCGGGTGTTCTGCGGCGAATCGATGTTCAGCCGGGCCGACAATGCCAGCAAGGTGGCGCTGGCCTGGCTGGTGGCCTTGATGAAACGCGCCGGCTTGATGCTGCTCGATTGCCAGTTCATGACCGGCCACCTTGCTTCGCTGGGCGCGGTAGAGATCAGCCGCGACGAGTACCAGCTGCTGCTGGCGAAAGCCTGCGACGGGCAGCCGCTATGCAGCTTGCCGCAGGCCCATGATGCACTGATTCAGGCGGCGCTGTCTCAGCCTTCCTCGCCGGGAAAGCTCATCGCACAATCCTTGACCCAGACGTCGTAGATCGGGTGCTCAACCACGTTCAGGCTGGGCGAGTTCTTGAACAGCCAGCCGGAAAAAACGCGCTGGAATTCCGGCTCCGCTTCGGGATCGCGCTCCTCGTTGACGAACACCTGCACGAAGGCGCCGACTTCGGCCGGGCTTTCCCACGGCGCGGTACGTTCGCAGGCAGACAGGCGGATCACGACATCGTCCACCCGGCGCGTTTCGCCCGGGCTCAGTTCGATATCGCGCGACAGGTTGTTGCGCTTGTTGATCAGGCCCAGCGTGGCCACGCGCTCTTCCATCGGCGTGCCGATGGCCTCGATCTCGCCAAGGTCGGGCAACGAATCGCTGACGAGGTCCTCGGGAACTTCGGTTTCTTCGGCGTCAGGCTCGTCGGGCGCACCGCTGTTGCAGGCAGCCAGGACCAACACGGGCGCCAGCAGCGCCGCGCCGGAAATGGCGGCGCGCACCGGGTTCACGCGTCGGGCGTCCAGGCTTCGTAGTCGCCGGTGGCCGCCGCCCGCTTGCCGCCCCGCTCCAGCGCGCCTGCGGGCAGGTAGCGCTTTGCCGTGCCGGTGGCATTCGGCGTGTAGTCGACTTCCCAGATCTTGGGCGGCGCGAGGTGGCTTTCGGGAAGCTCGTCATACGAGTGATGCAGCCAGCCATGCCATTCGCTGGGCACGCGGCTGGCATCGTTGGAGCCTTCGTAGATCACCCAGCGGCGTTCCTGCTGGCCTTCTTTCACGTTCTTCGAGCGGTAATACTTGTTGCCCTGCGCATCGGTGCCGACATGCTCGCCGTTGCGCGCCGACCACAAGGAAGTGCCGATGGTGGCGCCGTCCCACCAGGTGAAGAGCTTGAGAAGGAAGTTCATGAGCGCGCCATTAGCGCCTCCCGCGCTTTACGCCAATAGGTTTGCTCTGGATCGGGCTGCGACCAGCAGGCCGCAAGCGCGAACGCGCGCCGGCCGGTCAGGCCGCCCCCTCGGAAGCGATCGCGCAGCGATCTGCCGTGAGAGCGAAAGACAGACAATCACCACTCCACAAGATCGCCCGGCCCGATCCCCAGCTCTTCGGCGCGGCCCCGGTTCAGTTCCAGCACGCCGATGGCGAGGCCATCCGAATAGACGCTGGTTTCGTTGTAAGGCACGCCTTCGGCGATGTTCAGGATGCGATTGTCGGTGCCGATGAAGATGATGTCGAGCGGCAGCACGGTGTTGCGCATCCAGAAACCCAGCGACTCCGGCGGGTCGTAGGGGAAGATCATCCCCTCGTCCGGCCCCATTTCGGTGCGGAACATCAGGCCGCGGGCCTGTTCGCGCGGGCTGGCGGCGACTTCGGCCATGAACACGTGGGTGCCCGCGTCGGTAGTGACGGTTACCGGAATGATTTCCAGTCCCGATTCGGGATGGACGGAGGGCGCGGCGCTGGTCGGCTCGGGAACCTGCTCCGCCTGCGGCGAACAGGCGGCCAGTGCGGCAGCAGCCATCGTGGCAAGGGCGCCCAGCATCTTGTGCGAGCCAATCATGCGTTCCATCCTCCGGTTTCCTCGCGGGCTTCCTCGGCCCAGTCCTGCGCTGCTGCCTCGTCAACTGCATCCAGCACGGCCAGCACGTGATCGAACGTGTGGCCTGCCCGCAGCATGGCTGCAATCTGTTTCTCGCGCTTTTCCCGGTCCGGCGGACTGGCGGCGAAGGGGCCGAAGCCGCGTTTGCGCGCCAGGTGCAGCGCGGCGTTGCGCGCGGTGTATTCCTCCGGCGCGACTTCAGCGGCCACGCTTTCGCCGATGCCCGCCTGGCCCAGCGCCTGTTTCACCCGCCTGCCGCCATAGCCGCGCCGCAGCAGGTCGTTCGCCTTGGCCCGCGCATAGACCGCATCGTCGACATAGCCTTTTTCGACATAGCGCGAGACCATGGCGGCAACGTCCGGCTCGTCCTCACCGTCCCATCCACGCTCGCGCAACTTGCGCTTCAGGTAGCTCTCCAGCTTGGCCGCGCTGGTGGCAAAACGCGCGACATAGGCCAGCGCCATGTCCTCGAACGACGCCTTGTCGAGCGGCTTTTTCCGCCTTTCGCCGCGCTTTCGCACTTGTGAATTGCCCTCCATTGGCCTTATTCGTGCCACACTTCCTGTCAAATGGGAAAGATTGACGCGGTGCCGGTGGGATCTTTCGGCGCCGCAAATGCTATTCGGGAGGCGCCACAAGCGCGCGCGATAAGGGGTAACCCAAAGCACTTATGACCGATATCACACCTACGCCCAACGACTGCCCGCTGCCGCGCCGTCGTTCGGACTTCGCCACATTCAACGAAGCCATCGACTACGCTGCCCGCAGCGAAAAGGGCATGAATTTCCACGACATGCGCGGAACGCTGGAGCGGGTCTATCCCTACAGCCAGATGCGCGAGGACGCCATTGCCGATGCCCACCGGCTGGCTGCCATGGGCATCGGCAAGGATGACCGCGTGGCGCTGGTGGCGGAAACCAGCCCCGAATTCGCCGCGCTGTTCTGCGCCTGCGTCTATGCCGGGGCATGGCCCGTGCCGCTGCCCCTGCCCACTACCTTCGGCGGCAAGGAAAGCTATATCGACCAGCTTTCGGTACAGCTGCAAAGCTCGGACCCGAAAATCCTGCTCTATCCGCCCGAAATCGCCGAGATGGCCGGTGCCGCCGCCGAACGGCAGGGGTGCCAGGGCCTGGACTGGGGCACGTTCCACCAGATGGATGCCCCGCAAGTCGACCTGCCCGAAGCGCAGCCCGACGATATCTGCTACCTGCAGTATTCCAGCGGCTCGACCCGCTTCCCCACCGGGGTTGCCGTCACCCACAAGGCGCTGCTGCACAACCTGTTCGGCCACGCCGATTCGATGGATATCGGCTACAACGACCGCGTCGTCAGCTGGCTGCCGTGGTATCACGACATGGGCCTTGTCGGCTGTTTCCTGTCGCTGATCGCCAACCAGGTCAGCGTCGACTACCTGAAGACAGAGCATTTCGCCCGCCGCCCGCTGGCCTGGCTCGACCTGGTCAGCCGCAACAAGGGCTCGACGCTCAGCTATTCGCCTACTTTCGGCTACGATATCTGCGCCCGGCGCGTGTCCAGCCAGACCAATGTCGCCGAACGCTTCGACCTGTCGCGCTGGCGGCTGGCGGGCAACGGCGCCGACATGATCCGGCCCGACGTGATGCAGAACTTCGTCAACGCCTTTGCCGATGCCGGGTTCAAGGCCAGCGCCTTCACCCCCAGCTATGGCCTGGCCGAAGCAACGCTGGCCGTCACCGTCATGCCGCCGGGCGAAGGCATTCGCGTGGAACTGGTGGAGGAAGAACGCCTGTCCGGCACCCGCCGCGACCTGACCCGCCCGGCCCGCTACCGCGCCATCGTCAACTGCGGCAAGCCGCTGAAGGACATGGAAGTGGAGATCCGCGGCGAGAACGGCGAGGTGAAGGGCGATCACCAGATCGGCAAGGTCTGGTGCCGCGGCCCCAGCGTGATGCACTCCTACTTCCGCAACGAGGAAGCCACGAACGAGTGCCTGGTGGATGGCTGGCTGGATACCGGCGACATGGGCTACCTGGCCGATGGCTACCTGTTCATCGTTGGTCGCGCCAAGGACATGATCATCATCAACGGCAAGAACCACTGGCCGCAGGATATCGAATGGGCGGTGGAACAGCTGGCCGGCTTCAACCACGGCGATATCGCCGCCTTCTCGATCGAGACCGAGAACGGCGAGGAAGCGCCGGCCGTGCTGGTACACTGCCGCGTGTCCGACCCGGACGAGCGGGTGAAACTGCGCGACCAGATCGCCGACAAGGTGCGTTCGGTCACCGGCATGAACTGCGTGGTGGAACTGGTGCCCCCGCGCACCCTGCCGCGAACCAGTTCGGGCAAGCTCAGCCGCGCCAAGGCGAAGAAGCTCTATCTGTCGGGCGAGATCGAGCCGATCAAGGTCGCGGCCTAGGTCAGACGGTGAGCTCGTAGGGGGCCAGCCACGCCAGCAGCCATTTTGCAGGCGTCATGCTCGACCAACGGCCCTTGCGAAAGCTGGCAGTGTGACCGTGCCGTTCTGCAAGCTTTTCATGCAGCGCATCGTGCGGGACCAGATACCAGTCACGTGCGATGTCCTGTTGCCAGGGCGCCGAAGGGAAGAGCATCCAGATGTTCTTCCCGCCATATCGCTGCCATTCGACGTGGACCCGCGCCTTCAGCTGCACAGGGACAAGATCGCCCTCGGGCGAGCGCAGGATTAGGTCCTCTCCGTCGTCATCTGCCTCAGGGCGATAGACCTTGTAGCCGAGCCTGACAAGCAAGGCCGAAGCCTCGGCCCGGTTTGCCGCCTCCATCAGGTTGGACGAGATCTTCAATTCCCTACCCCAGCAGCAACACGCCCAGCACGTACAGTAGCGCCAGCAGCGCCACGCCCCACACGTAGGTGCGCACCTTGGGCACGCCTGCGCCGTAGAGCGGCAGGTAGACCACGCGTGCGCCCAGCCAGACCCATGCGGCAATCGCGGTGAGTTCGCTGGCCTTGCCGGCCAACACCACGCCGCCCAGCGCGATGATCGCCAGCGGCAGGGTTTCAAGGTAATTGTCGCGCGCACGCTCCAGCCGACCGGCGAGCGGGTTCAGCGGCGGCAAGTCCCCGCGCGTATCCTCGTCGCGCGCGCCCATGTTCCAGTCGACGCCGTACTGCTTCGTCTTCACGTGGATGGCGGCGAAAATATGCACCAGCAGCAGCACGCCGGACAGCGCCAGGACGGTGAGTTCGGCGGGCATTACCGGGCGCTCCCCGTATCCCAGGCCGCCGTTACCGGGCCGTATCCTTCACCTTCGCCCTGCGTCGCGACCGCGATGTTGTGCAGCGAGAAGGCATAGCGCGCATCGGCAACGGCACCGGCAGGACCGGTGATCGCCACCGGCACGCCGACGCGGCTTTGCGCCCAGGCGATCAGCGCCACGGCCTGCGTGCCCTGGTCGCTGAGCTGGAAGGTATCGGGCTCACCATCCTCGCCGGGCACCTGTTCGAAGGTGATCGGCGGCAGCGGGCGCAGCGGCGGGGTAATGCGGATGTCCCATTCGGGCTCCACCGCGTCGATACGGCGTTCCAGCTCGGCATAGCCGGCAAGCGTGGTTCCATCGAGCGGCCGCGCGGTTACAAGCGCGCGGCGACGTTCCCGGTCCACCGTCACGTCGTCCACGCTGACGCCCGCCAGCAGCGCCAGGCGGTCGGCAATGTTTTCGGCTTGCTCGATCGCAGCGCGCTCCTGCGCGCGGGCCTGCGCCAGCTGCGCTTCCTCCGCTGCTTGCGAGCTGGTGCCGATGCGCAGCTGGGTGAGCGATACTTCCACCTCGCGGCCCAGCTGGCGCGAGAGCATGGAGGCGGCCCGGCCTTCGGCATCGGCGATCAGTTCGGGCGTCAGCACCGTCGCGCTGACCTGCATGGGGCTGGTGTCGAAGCTGGGTTCCAGCTGCGAGACGGTGGCCCGCCCGCCGAACACCTCCACCACCGTGCTGCGCGCTTCGCGCGTGGCCTGCGTTTCCCACACGATCTGCCGCAGCGACAAGAACAGCGGGATCGCCAGCGCCACGAAGGCGCCGAAGATCAGCAGCGCCTGCAGCTGCGTCTGCTTTTCCGAAAGGCTGGTGGAAAAGCCGTAGATACGCGCCATGGCCGTGGCCGTCAGCGCGATGGCGGTAAGGTTGGTGATGAACAGGAACAGCGAGCCCCAGAATACCGTGCCGTTGGCGGTGGCGAGGCCAAACCCGACCACGGCCAGCGGCGGCATCAAGGCGGTGGCGATGGCCACGCCCACGATGGTACCCTCGCGCCCGCGGATCATGGCATAGGCGCCTGCGACGGCAGAGAAGAAGGCCACGGCCAAGTCGAACAGGTTGGGCCGAGTGCGCGCGGCAATCTCGCTGGTCACTTCCTGCATCGGCGACATCAGCACGATGAAGGCGCAGAACAGCACCGCGAACAGGGTGCCGATCGCCAGCGACTTGCCCGCCTGCCGCAGCCACTTGAAATCGCCCACGGCAAGGGCAAAGCCCACGCCCATGATCGGGTCCATCAGCGGCGAAAGCAGCATTGCGCCGATCACCACGGCAGGCGATGACAGCAGCAGGCCGAGGATGGCAATTCCCGCCGACATCGACACCATCAGCAGGTAGCGGGCGGAAAGCTGGCATTCGGAGCGGCGTTTCTCGATCACCGCCACCTGGTCTACCGTGCCGGTAACATCCGAGCTCCACCAGCCGCGAAAGCTGCGTAGCACGTCGCGAAAACCCGATGCGGGGTTGGCAGCGGCAATGCCGGGGCTGGGCGGTCGCCGGTCGGAGGGTTCTGATTGCATTGCATGCCATTATGGCGGAAACTCGCGCAGAGCAAAACTTGAAACGCGTGTCTTGCATGCCTAATACAGTAGGCATAGCCGAGAGACAGGCAAAGAGGGAACGATAAGGCGCATGGCGAGCAATACCGAAACCACCACCGCAACGGCCACCGATTTCGAACTGACGCCACCCGATCCCGTGCCTGACGTGAAGCCGGACAAGGCCGCCGGGCTGGTCCCGGTCAGCGAGGAAAAGAAGAACGCGCTGCAGGAAAAGGTCGACGGCTTTGTCAGCGAGCTGGTGTCGCTGGATGCCAAGTCGCCCGAATTCGGCAAGAAGGTGGACCAGATCACCAACATGGGCCGCAAGGAAATCATGGCGGCCAGCCAGATGTCCAACCGCTTCCTCGATCGCCCGGTGCGGGCAATGGATGCAGACAATGGCGTGGGCGCCGACCTGACCGAGCTGCGCCGCACGGTGGAGGAGCTTGATCCCGGTCGGCGGGGCAAGATGACCGGGCGCAAGTTCCTGGGCATCATTCCCTTCGGCAACAAGCTGAAGAACTACTTCGACAGCTACACCAGCTCGCAAGGCCACATCCAGTCGATCCTCGCCCGTCTTTCCAGCGGCAAGGACGAACTGCTGATGGACAATGCCGCGATCGACGTGGAGCGGCAGAAGCTGTGGGAGGCCATGGGCAACCTGGAACAGATGATCCACATCGCCCGCACGCTGGACAGCGAGTTGGAGGAAAAGGCGGCAGAGCTGGACGCCACCGACCCGGAAAAGGCCAAGGCCATTCGCGAGACCGCGCTGTTCTACGTGCGCCAGCGCACGCAGGACCTGCTGACGCAGATGGCGGTGTCGGTGCAGGGCTACCTGGCGCTGGACCTGGTGAAGAAGAACAACGTGGAACTGGTGAAGGGCGTCGATCGCGCCAGCACCACCACCGTGGGCGCGCTGCGCACCGCGGTTACCGTGGCGCAGGCGATGACCAACCAGAAACTGGTGCTGGGCCAGATCACCGCGCTCAATGAAACCACCGCGGGAATCATCGATTCCACCGGCCAGATGCTGCGCGACAACACCAGCCAGATCCACGAACAGGCCGCCAGCAGCACCATTCCCATGGAAACGCTGCAACGCGCCTTCCAGAACATCTACGACACCATGGACGAAGTGGACTCGTTCAAGCTGCGCGCGCTCGATTCGATGAAGCAGACGGTGGAAACCCTCTCCACCGAGGTGGAAAAGTCGCGCGGCTACATCGCCCGTGCCGAAGGGCAGGCGCAGGCTGCCGCGCAGGTGCAGGACAGCGGCCTGCTGAGCCTGGAAGGCTGAACGGGACGCGCCGATGGCCGAAGACCTCACCCGCCAGAGCGACCGCCTGTTGCAGGAAGGCCGCGCGCTGGTGCGCGACAACCAGGACGGCGGAAGGCACCGTTTGTCCGGCCCCAGCATCGGGCGCGCATCGAAACAGGTAAAGCTGAAGAACCTGCTGAAGCGCGCGGGCTATTTCGGCGCGGCGGTGCTGGCCATCTTCATCGCCGCCAGCGTTGCCGGCATGATCCTGAACGGTATCGGCTTTGCCGGGGTAATGGTGGCCTTCTTCGCGATCATCGCCGCCGGGTTCATCTTCGCCAACTATCCCAAGGTGCGCGTGCCAAACCGGGCGGACCTTTCGCGCACGCAGGATGCCAAGCGGCTGGTGGAGCGCACCGAGATCTGGCTGGAAAGCCAGCGCCCCGCCCTGCCCCCGCCCGCCGTGCGGCTGGTGGACGACCTGGGCGTGCAGCTGGATGCTCTGGGCAAGCAGCTAGCGCATGTCGACCCCGCCCACCCGGCGGCCGCCGAAACGCGCAAGCTGGTGGGTGAATACCTGCCCGAGACGATCGACAGCTACCGGAAGATTCCAGAGACGCTGCGGCGCGAGGAACGCGCGGGCTCCACCCCCGATGCGCAGCTGGTCGACAGCCTGGGCAAGATCAGCAAGGAAATCGACCACGTCACCCGCCAGCTGGCCGAAGGATCGCTGGACGACCTGGCGATCAGGAACCGCTATCTCGATTACAAGTACGGCGGCGAAGACACCTCGCTGCCGCCGCCTGACCAGGATTCGTGATGGAAATCGAGATCCCGCATAGCCTTGGCCAGGACGAAGTGCGCCGCCGCCTGGCCGACAACAGCCACCGGATCGGCGAGAGCATTCCCGGTGGCATGGCCGAGATCGAGACCAGCTGGCCGAGCGAGAACCGCATGGCCATGGCGATTTCCGCCATGGGGCAAGTGCTGCACGGCCATATCGACGTGGAGGAAACGCGCGTTGTGTTCCACATGGACCTGCCGCAGGCGCTGGGCTTCCTGCGACCGATGATCGAAGGCGCGATCCGCGACCAGGGCGAACGCATGCTGGAGCCGCCGAGGGACTAGCCCTCGCGCAAGGCGAAGCCCGCACCGTCGAGCCGCAGTTGTGACAGGAACGCGCGGAACTCGGCCAGGTCGGCATCTTGCGTTTCCGCTGTCGTGCCGAGCGCGATCCAGTAGATCAGGTCCGGCCCACCGCCCACGGCCTCGTCCCCAAGATCCATGACCGGGGAATCCGACAGGTAGACGGCGGTGATGACGTATTGGTCGCCGCACAGCTTCGGCACGCAGGCGGAAAACCGGCCTTCGCCGGTTGCCTCCACGCCAAGGTCGAACGGCTCGCTGTCCGCACCGCAGCGCAGCGCTGCGGCTTCGTCCCAGTCATACCCGGCAGCGTTGTAATCGGCGTAGACCGAAATGAAGCGCCCGGTTTCCTGCGCGGGATCGGCACAGTCGCCGCCGCGCCATTGGTGAAAGCCGTGCACCTGCGTGCCCGATTGCGAAATGCACACCGGCTGGTCTGCGGGAAATGTCGCCTGCACGCGAAAGTCGTCGTTCACCGCGACATGGCCAGGCCAGTGGGGGTCGAAAGGCGCATCGGCAGGCGGCTCGTCCACCGCCTCGGACCCGCACCCGGCAAGCAGTACGGCGGCGAAAAGGCTCGCCGCCCACTTCAAAGCTTGCGTTCCTTTTCAAGGTATTCCTCGGGTATGCGCAGCGCCCGGGCGGCCTCCCGCGTTTCCTTGAGGAAGATCAGCAGCGCCCACATCAGCAGGCCGATGGCGACAATGAACGTGCCCGCCGCCACGGTGTTCAGCCCGACATGGGCGAATTCCGCCACGAACAGCAGCACCACGGTAACGCCGATGGCAAGGCCTGCCAGCACCAGCCGCAGCAGGGCGCTGCCAATCAGCGCGATGCGATGATCGAGCGAGCGGATTTCGCGCACCACCACGTCGTGCTCGGGGCCTTCGGTTTCGCCGTGCAGCGTCTGCAAGGAACGGCTGCGATCGACCACGCGGCCCAGCCGCTGGGTCAGCGTGCCGATGATATTGCCGATCGCCACCAGCACGAACACCGGCGCCAGCGCCAGCTGGATGGTCTGTGCGATCATGCCGTCCATCGAGTCAGTCTCCTACTGGTTGGCAGCGCCGCTCAGCTTGCCAACCTTCTGTGCGCCGTCCATGGTGGTGACCAGCACTTCGTCTCCGTCGACCACGATGGCAACATCGGTCAGGCCGATGGCATTGATGCGCGGGCCGTCGGTATCGGCCAGCACGCCGGTGCAATCGACCAGTTCGACCCGGCCATGGGTGCGGTTGCCTGCCTCGTCACCCTCGCGCGCATCGCGCAGCGCCTGCCAGTTGCCGATGTCGGACCAGCCCATGGCGACAGGCACCATGGCGGCGCGGGCGGTTTCCTCCATCACGGCATAGTCGACCGATTCGGACTCGATCTCGGCAAAGGCTGCAGGATCGGGATGGAAGCGCGCGCCGTCCGTGCTGCCCCGCTGCACCGCGCGCGTGACAGCTTCTGCGAGCGCCGGGCGATGCTGCGCCAGCTCGGCCATGAAGGCGCCCGCGCGGAAGGCGAAGATGCCGCCGTTCCAGCTGTAATCGCCAGAGGCAAGGAACTGCATGGCGCTCTGGAGGTCGGGCTTCTCCACGAACTGCGCGACGGCAAAGCCGCCCTCGATCGGCTCGCCCCGGCGGATGTAGCCAAAGCCGGTTTCGGGCGCGGTGGGGGTGATGCCGAAGGCGACCATGTAATCGTGCCGCGCCAGCCCGGCTGCGGCCCGTGCGGCAGCGTGGAAGGCCGGTACGTCGGCAATGTAGTGGTCGCTGGGACAGACCAGCATCACCGCGTCTTCGGGCAAGCGGGCAGCAGCCAGCGCAATGGCCGCAGCCGTGTTCTTCGCCTCGGGCTCGACCACGATGGAGGCGCCGCTGCCCTCCGCCAGTTGCGCTTCGACATGGGCGAGGTGCGCCGTGCCCGTCACCACGATGGGGCTTGCGAACAGCGCGGGATCGGCTGCGCGGGCCAGCGTCGCCTCGAACAGCGTCTGGTCCCCTACCAGCGGCAGGAAGGGCTTGGGCATGGACTTGCGGCTACGCGGCCACAGGCGGGTGCCGCTGCCACCGCAAAGTATAACCGGATGGATTTCGCTCATGCAGCATTCCTCAGCCATCGCGGGCGCGCATGCAAGCGACTTGTTACGCGCAGCTTACTGCCGCGCGCGAAAATCGACGCGATAGCCATAGCGCGCTTCCACCGGGGTGCCTTCGCGGGTGGTGGCGGGATTGAAGCGGATGCGCTCGATCACCAGCGGGCACACGCGGGCGGTAGTGGCGGCATCCACGCTGCTCGCCGCGACAGAGCAATCGCGTGCGCGGCCATCCACGGTGACGGTGAAATGCACGGTCACCGACTTGCCCAGGCGCGTCGCCCGCCCGCCTTCGGGCACGGGGAAATCGCGCGCTTCGTTCAGTTCGCCCGACCGCACCGATGGGCCGACTGCGACCGCGCCGCCTTGCCCCGATCCGCTGCGCCCGCTGCCGGTGCCATCGCCCTCTCCGCCCGCGCCGGTGCCTTCGCCGCTGTCCGTCGCGCCAGAGGCATTGGCCGTGCCGGTGGAGCTGGCGCGCGGGGCAGGCGTGGGCCTTGGCAAGGGCTGTTCGGGCGCAGTCACTTCGCGCGCCACGGCATTCCGGCCCGCCTCTGCCGCTGCACCCTCGTCGGGCTGGGGCGGCGCCATGCTCGGCTCGGCGTCGGGCGGTTCCTCCTCGTAGGTGGATACGGTGACGGTCACCAGCGAGGTTGCCCGGTCGATCACCCCGGCGGTGAAATCCGGCGCCAGCGCGCGGGCCAGGCCGTAGAGCACGGCCAGGTGAAACAGCACGATCAGCAGGATAAGCTTCCAGCTGAGCCTCTTTCGCCTGGCCAGGAAGCCGCCGCTTTCGGCCATCCCGCTAACCTCCTCGTTCTCCTACCTTTTGCAGATAGGGCGGGAGCGGTGCCGACTTGTCAACTGTCCCAGCCGAAGTGATCGGCCAGTTCCTCCGGCGTAAAGCGGTAGGACGAGGCGTTGGGATCGGACAGCATGCCTGCGTTCCATTCCTCGAAGGCGGCTTTCAGCTCGGCAAAGATCTCCGGCTGGCGGAACTTCAGGTTCGCGCGTTCCAGCGGGTCGGCCACCACGTTGAACAGGTATTCGTTGCCGGCGATGGAAAGGTACTTGTAGTCGCCGCGCCGCGCCGCCTTCTGGTCCTTCGCCCAGAACCGCCAGAACAGCGTGCGTTCGGGCAGCGTGCCGCCCGCCAGCAACGGGCGCAGGTCCACGCCGTCGCTGGGATAGTCGGGATGCGGCGTGGTCCCCGCTGCCGCCAGGAACGTGGGCAGGAAGTCCATCGACAGAGCGGGCACGTCGGTCTCCGTCCCCGGCAGGGTCAGGCCCGGCCACTTGACGATGAAGGGCACGCGCATGCCGCCTTCCAGCAGCTCTGTCTTGATGCCGGTGAACGGCCAGTTGTCGCTGAACCGCTCGCCGCCGTTATCGCTGGTGAAGACCACAACGGTATCCTGCTCCATCCCCAGCTGGGCCAGCCGCGCCAGCACCCGGCCCACGTTGGCATCGAGGCTGGTGACCATGCCGGCATAGGTCTCCATGTCGCCGCCGTCGAAGTGCGTGATGTCGAGCGAGCCGGGAATGGTCGGACCGAATTCGTCGAGCCGCGCGCTTTCCGCCCGGCCGCGTTCATCGTTGGCTTCCCACGGCCAGTGCGGCGCGGTGAAATGCAGGCTGAGCAGCCACGGCTTGTCCGGCTCGGTCGCGCGGCCATCGAGATACTCGATCGCGCGGTCGGCCATGAGGTCGGTCATGTAGCCGACTTCCTCGACCTGCACGTCGCCGTCCCACAGGTCCAGGTTGCCGCCCACCTTGTGGGTAAAATAGTCCACCCCGCCGCCGCGGATGCCCCAGAATTCGTCATAGCCGCTGAGGCGCGGGCCGAAATTGGGCAGCCAGCCCAGGTGCCACTTGCCCACCAGCCCGGTGTGATAGCCCGCTTCTTTCAGCAACGATGGCATGGTCGGATGCGAGGGATCCAGCCCCAGTTCGCGGTTGCCCAGCGGTTCTTCCAGCCCCACCCGCACGCGGTACTGGTAACGCCCGGTGATCAGGCCCACGCGGGTGGCCGAACAGACCGCCGAATTGGCATAGCCGTGGGTGAACTTCAGCCCCTGTGCCGCCAGCCCGTCGAGCACCGGCGTTTCGTATTCACGGCGCCCGTAGCACGAGAGATCCGCGTAGCCGAGATCGTCCGCCATGATGAACAGGAAGTTGGGCTTGCGTCCCGGCGTGTGCGCCAGTCCGGGCACGGTAACCGCCAGCGTTGCAGCGCCGGCCGCACCGATGGCGCCGCGCCGCGTGAATTTGCCGATATTTGTGCTGTCGCTCACGAAGAGTCCCCCGGATAGTCGATGATGTGGGATGATTGCGGGGCCGCAGGCTAGGGAACTGCCCGGGCCCCGCCAAGCACCAAGTTACATGCGCAGCTTGATACCAACCGTGTAGCGGCGCCCCAGCACGTCGTAGACTGCCGGATTGGTCTGCGTCGAATAGCCCAGGAAGGCGCTGTACGACGGGGTGATCGGCGGTGCGGCGTCGCCAAGGTTGGTGACGTTGCCGAACACCTCGACCTCGGCGCCGCCCAGGTCGAATTCGTAGCCCAGCCGCAAGTCGACATAGGTTACCGCGCTGACGGTATTGTCCTCGATGTCCACACCCTCGGTCCGCGCGGCATCCTGGATGCCTTCACCGATGTGGCGGGCCTGGACGAGGGCCGAGAAGCCGCCATTGCGATAGGTGATGGAGCCGGTTGCCTTGAAATCGGCATAGGGCAGGTAGGCGCCGGAGGTCTGCGTGGCACCGGTCTGGCCGGTCACATCGGTGACATTGCCGCTGAAATCGGTGTCGGAGCGTTCGAACAACCACGAACTGAAGAAACGCGCCGACAGCGTCTCGTCGCCACCGAAGAAGTCGACATCGGTGTTGTAGCTGGCTTCGAGGTCGAGGCCTTCCACATTCGCAGCAGCCACGTTCACGAATACGTCGCCGACGAGGCTGATCGTGCCGTTCGGGTTGAGCGTGATCAGGGCGCAGAATTCCTGCGCGTTATCTTCAAAGCAGCGCCGCAGGACTTCCTGGTTCCCGACCTGGCTGATCGCACCGGCAATCTCGATGTTGTAATAGTCGAGGCTGAGGCTGAGGCCGGGAATGAAGTCGGGCTGGAACACCACGCCCGCCGTCCACGTATCGGCCTCTTCCGGGCGCACAGCGGGGTTGCCGCCAGAGAAGCGCGTGACGGTGCAGGTTTCACCGCCTACCACGGGGTCCCCTTGCAAATCGCAGTTTTCGAAGAATTCTGGCCGCGGATCGATGATCGTCGCCGAACCGCCGGTCTTGTCGAACCGTTCGGACAGGTTGGCGGCGCGCACGTCGCGCGAATAGGTACCGCGCAGGCGCACCTGGTCGTTGGCAAAGCCCAGTTCCAGGCCGCCCTTGTAGGCCCAGATCGAGCCCGAGCCGGAATAGTCGGCCCAGCGCACGGCAGCATTGGCATTGGCGGTGAAGCCGTCGGTATCCACCAGCGGCAACAGCACTTCGCCAAAGGCTTCCCACACTTCGGCATCGCCCTTGATGTTGGAAACCTTGGAATACTGCACACCCACGGTGTTGCCGCAGTCGGGCGGGCTGACGCCGCGCAGGCCCGGCGCCTCGCCGCTGCACAGCACCGGATGGCCGGTTTCGTGGTTGGCAGACTGGTTGGTGGCATCCTGCACCAGCTGCAGGATCTCGTCGCGGCGGTAGGAGCCGCCGAAGGCGACAGCCAGCGGCCCGGCCCACAGGTCGATGAGGTTGCCCGACGCCGACACTTCGGCAAAGTGCTGCTCGAAAGTGGTCAGGCCCACCTTCTCGGGCGAGGTGGTGTAGCTATAGGTGCGCCCGCTGTCGAAACCGTCGTCGGCGAAGAACAGCGGCGTCGTGATCTGCTGGCCGGCTTCGAAGCCGGTGACATAGTCGATGGCCGCTGCCGTGGCATTGCCGCGCCCGAACAGGTTGAGGGGTTCACAACCCGGAAAGGCATCGCCGAACAGCGACACGCGGCACACCGGGTTGCCGGTGCCGTCGTCCACCGCATCGATGGCGGCGAAGATGCGATCCACGCGCAGGCCGAACTGGCGCCAGTCGCGTTCCGAATGGCCATACTGGTAGAAGGCATCGACCGACCAGTTGTCATCGACATCCCAGGTAAGGCCGACGGTACCGATGTGCTGGGTGGTCTGGTCATCCAGGTACATGCCACCGATATCCTCCAGGCTGCCCATGCGGCGCAGCGTGAAGCTTTCGATGCCGTTGTCGATCATCGTCTGGCGCAGGTCGGCAGGCAGGAAGAAGTTGTCCTGGAAGATCGTCAGCGCCGTGGGCGTGCCGCCGAAACTGGCGCGCGGGGTGTTGTACTGCCAGATGCTGGTGCGCCCGTGCAGGTACTGCGCGAACAGGGTCAGGCTGTCGCTGGCATCGAAGTCGGCATAGGCGAACACCGAATAGCGATCGAGGTCGGGATAGAGGCTGGGCGCCTCTGCCCCGAGATCGTCCAGCGAGCCGTTACCAGCGGTGCGGGCGGGCGGGATGCCGTAGGGGAACTGGCTGAGCGTACCCGGCTGGTAAGCCGAGACATTGCCGTTACGGTCGAACACCTGCTGGTGAATCGCCGTACCGGGGGCAAAGATACGCCCATCGAAGCTGGCATTGGCCGAAACCGTGCCCGGCACGAAACGATAGGGATCGGCCGCGGTACCGCTGCCGAAGGTGCCATAGGCCTGGTACCAGTCGCGATCGTCGTAAGTGAAGATGCCTTCCTGGTTGTAGTATTCACCCGCGACGATCACGTGCCCCCGGCCGCCGGCAAAGCTGGTGCCGTAAATCGCCGAGATCTCGTAGTTCTCGCCATCGCCGCGATCGGTGATGCCGCCTTGCACATCCATGCCCAGCCCGGTGAAATTGGTATCCAGCACGAAGTTGACGACGCCTGCGACCGCATCCGACCCGTAAGCCGCCGAAGCGCCGCCGGTGGTGGTTTCCACCGCCTGGATAGCCGCTTCGGGGAACAGGTTGATATCGACGCCGCCAAAGGCACTCGTGCTGGGCACGCGGCGACCGTTGAGCAGCGTCAGCGTGCGGTTCACGCCAAGGCCGCGCAGGTTGAGCGTGCCGTAACCGGCGCGAGTGAAGAAGTTGCCCGAATTGGGCGTCTGGTTGCCGTAGAACTGTGGCAGCTGCGAGACGCCGGTGATCAGGGCACCGGGAGAGAGAGTTTCCAGTTCCGCCGCGCCGACCACGGTGACGGGAACGGGTGCCTGCATGCCGTCGGTCTGGATGCGCGAGCCGGTAACCACGATGCGATCGCCGCCTTGCTCTGCGGCAGGTGCGGCGTCATCGCCCTCGTCCTGCGCTGCTGCCGGACTTGCCGCCAGCACCAGCGCCAGCGCGCTGACACCGCCCGCAAAGCCCAGCTTCGCCGTGCGCACGCGTGCGCCATCCTTGCCTGAAGACATGAAAATCCCTCCCAAAATCATTGTTCTTCTTTTTTCGGGCGGAAGACTCCTCTGCCGCCGGGGCAAAAGCAACACATCGCAAAGTGATGTCTTGTTATAATCTTTAGATTATGTATTTTGTTTCAGGTGATAATTCCTGCCCTGCCTTTCACCCTGCGCCAGCTGGAGGTTTTCGCCGCCCTCGCGCGCACCGGCAGTTTTCGCACCAGCGCAGAGGAGCTGGGCATCTCGCAGGCCTCGGTCAGCAGCCAGCTGAAAGTGCTGGAAGAGCAGCTGGGCCTGACCCTGTTCGACCGCAAGCCGGGGCGCACCCCGCTGCTGACCGCCGAAGGACGCGCCTTCGAAAGCGACCTGCGCCAGTTCTATGCAGCCGCACAGGTGCTGGCCGCGCACAAGGTAACCGGCGACCGGCCCGAAAGCGCGATCCAGTTCCGCCTGCTGGTGGGACAGGGCATGTTCGACTTCTTCATCCGCCAGCAGCTGGACAGGTTCCTGGCCGACCATCCGCTGATCGAACTGGAATTCGACACCCATCCACCGACATCGGACCTGCCCCGGCTGCTACAAGGCGGGCGCTTCGATTTTGCCCTCATCAACCTGCGCGAAGACCAGGACGTGCCGCCGGAAATGACTACGCTGGCACTGGTGCGCGGCGGCATCTACGGCCACCGCAAGTTCGCCGAGGGGCGCAGCCTGCCGCTGTCGCCCGAGGAAGTCAGCCTGCTGCCCTTCGTGCTGCCGCACGCGGGCAGCAAGCAGGAACGCGAATTGCTGGTCGCGCTGGCGCGGGCGAATATCCGGCCGCGCAAGGTGGTGGGCCATTCGCAGTACTACGACGTGATGGGCGCCATGCTGGAACGCGGGATTGCCGTCGCCTCATTCTCCGAACCGCTGCTGCGACCGGAAGCGCGCGAGAACGTGATCCAGCTGATGCCCGTGGTGGACTGGCGCATGCTGCTGTTCCGCAAGCCCGCCCCGCCGGACCCGCGGCGCGACCAGGTGCAACGCTTCCTCGTCACCAGCACCATCGGCAACCCGGCTTTTCCGGCAATGGAGGTGTTCCATCCGGCAGTCGGAGAAAGCTGAGATTTGCTTGCCACGCGGCTGCCCCTAGATAGGCAGGCATGACCGGATCCTATCGCTTTGCCATCGATCGCGGCGGCACCTTCACCGATGTCGTGGCGCAAACGCCTGACGGGCAGCTGGTCACCACCAAGCTGCTGTCCAGCAATCCCGAGCAATATCCCGACGCGGCCAGCGAAGCGGTGCATCGCCTGATTGCAGAGCACGGTGAGGCCCCGATTGCCGAGCTGCGCATCGGCACCACCATCGCCACCAATGCCCTGCTGGAACGGCAGGGCGAGCGGGTGGCGCTGGCAATCACGCAGGGTCACGCCGACGCGCTGAAAATTGGCAACCAGGCGCGGCCCGATATCTTTGCCCGCCACATCGTGAAGCCCGAACGGCTGGAAAGCCGCACCATCGAGATCACCGAGCGCGTGGGCGCGGACGGCGAAGTGCTGGTGCCCCTGAACGAGCAGGCGGCACGGCGCGACCTGCAGGCCTTGCGCGATGACGGATACGAAGCCCTTGCCATCGTCCTGATGCACGGCTGGCATTACCGGGATCACGAGCAGCGCCTGGCCGCGATCGCGCGCGAACTGGGGTTTACCCAGGTCAGCGCCAGCCACGAGGTGAGCCCGCTGATCAAGCTGGTGCCGCGCGGCGATACCAGCGTGGCCGATGCCTACCTTTCGCCG
Source organism: uncultured Erythrobacter sp. (assembly GCA_913055155.1). Classification (GTDB taxonomy): domain Bacteria; phylum Pseudomonadota; class Alphaproteobacteria; order Sphingomonadales; family Sphingomonadaceae; genus Alteraurantiacibacter. The sequence goes on from CAJXJR010000002.1 coordinate 144,457, forward strand.
GTGATCCGCCAGTATGTGGACCAGCTTGCTGCGCGCCTGCCCGATCATGGTTCGCTGCGCTTCATGCAGTCGAACGGCGGTCTCGCCGATGCCCACGCCTTTCGCGGCAAGGATGCCGTGCTGTCGGGGCCGGCAGGCGGCGTGGTCGGCATGGTCCGGACCGCGCAGACGCTGGGCTACGACAAGCTGATCGGCTTCGACATGGGCGGCACCAGCACCGACGTGTGCCACTATTCGGGCGAGTACGAACGCACCGGCGATAGCGTGGTGGCGGGCATCCGCATCGCCGCCCCGATGATGCAGGTGCATACCGTGGCCGCAGGCGGCGGGTCGATCTGCCGTTTCGACGGACAGTCGCTGCGCGTGGGGCCGGAAAGCGCGGGCGCCGACCCTGGCCCTGCCTGCTATCGCAAGGGCGGCCCGCTGACGGTGACCGATTGCAACCTGGTGCTTGGCCGGATCGACCCGGCACAGTTCCCGCACGTGTTCGGCCCGGATGGCGACCAGCCGCTCGACCCGGAGGCCTCGCACGCAAGGATCGAGGCCATCGCTGCGGAGTTGCCCGAGCCGATGAGCATGGAGGAGCTCGCCGAGGGCTTCCTCACCCTGGCGGTGGACGAGATGGCCAATGCCATCCGCACCATCTCCACCGCGCGCGGGCACGACGTGACGACCCACGCGCTGGCCTGCTTCGGCGGTGCGGGCGGGCAGTTTGCCTGTCGCGTGGCCGACGAGCTGGGGATCGAGACCGTGCTGGTGCACCCGCTGGCGGGCATGCTTTCGGCGTACGGCATCGGCCTTGCCCCGGTGGTCTCCATACGCGAGGCAGGCGTGGTGCGCCCGCTGGCCGAGGATTTCACTTCGGCGCTAGCGGAGCTTGAGCAGGCGGTTACCGAAGACCTCACCGGGCAAGGCATCGCAGCCGACCGGATCGAGCTGATCCCGCGCCTGCGACTGCGCTTCGAAGGCAGCGATACGACGCTGGACCTGCCACTGGGCGACAATGCCGATGCACGCTTTCGCGAAGAGCACCGCCGCCGCTTCGGCTGGTCGGACGAGGAGGCACCGATCGTGCTGGAGGCGCTGAGCGTGGAAGGACGCGGCATGAGCGGCGGCCTTGCCAACCAGAGCGCGGTCAAGCAGCGCGGCTCTCTGACGCCGGGCGAGCATCTCGACGGTCCGGCGATGATCCCCGATCCCGGCTCCACCACCATTGTCGAGAAAGGCTGGCGCGCCACGCTGGCCGATGACGGTTCGCTGATCCTGCAACGCACCGCCCCGCGCGACCATGCGCCCGTGGCCGGGACACAGGTCGATCCCATCCGCCTTGCCGTGTTCAACAACCTGTTCATGGCCATTGCCGAGGAAATGGGCGTGGTGCTGGAAAGCACGGCCAGTTCGGTGAACATCAAGGAACGGCTGGATTTCTCCTGCGCGCTGTTCGACGGCAAGGGATCGCTGATTGCCAATGCCCCGCATATCCCGGTGCACCTTGGCTCCATGTCCGCTTCCATCCGGCGCGTGGTGGAGAACCGCAGCGGCAGCGAACGCGGCATCCGCCGCGGCGATGCCTATTGCCTCAACGATCCCTATGCCGGTGGCACGCACCTGCCCGACGTGACGGTGATCGTGCCGGTGTTCCTGACCGATGACGGCGAGCAGCCCGATGCTTTCGTGGCCGCACGTGGGCACCATGCCGATATCGGCGGGATCGCACCGGGCTCGATGCCGCCCGATTCGACTTCCATCGAACAGGAAGGCGTACGCCTCGATGACGTGCTGCTGGTGGATGAAGGGCGCTTTTGCGAGCGGAGCCTGCGCGAACTGCTGGGTGCGGGCGACTATCCCGCGCGCAATCCCGATCGCAACATTTCCGATCTCAAGGCCCAACTGGCCGCCTGCGCACGCGGGGCCGACCTGCTGGGCGATGCAGCCAAGGAGCACTCGCGCGCGGTGTTGACCGCCTACATGGGCCATGCGCTGGATCATGGCGAAGCCGCCGTGCGCGCGCTGGTTGCCCGCCTCAGCGCGGGCAGCTTCACCTACGAAATGGACAACGGCGCGCAGGTGTCGGTAGCAGTCACTATCGATGGCGAGGTGGCCCGCTTCGATTTCACCGGCACCAGCGCGCAGCTGCCGAACAATTTCAACGCGCCCGCCGCCATCACCCGCGCTGCCGTGCTCTACTGCCTGCGCTGCCTGATCGACGACGACATCCCGCTGAACGACGGTTGCCTGCGCCCGGTGGAGATCGTGGTGCCCGAAGGCTGCATGCTGTCGCCGCAGCCGCCCGCCGCGGTGGTGGCGGGCAATGTCGAGACCAGCCAGGTGGTGACCGATGCGGTGTTCGCAGCGCTGGGCGCGCTCGCCCCCGCGCAAGGCACGATGAACAACTTCACCTTCGGCGATGCGACGCGGCAGTATTACGAGACGATCGCAGGCGGATCGGGTGCGGGCGAGGGTTTCGACGGCACCGACGCGGTGCAGACCAACATGACCAATTCGCGCCTGACCGATCCCGAAGTGCTGGAGGTGCGCCTGCCCGTGCGGGTGGATCGTTTCGCCATTCGCACCGGCTCTGGCGGGGCCGGCAAGTGGCATGGCGGCGAAGGGGTGGAGCGGGCGATCACCTTCCGCGAACCCATGCGCGCGCAGATCCTCGCCAATCGGCGCAAGGTGGCGCCGCGCGGGATTGCCGGGGGCGGCGATGCCTTGCCGGGCGAAACGCTGGTGCAGCGCGCCGACGGCTCAACCCTCGACCTTGGCGCGACCGGCGCGGCCGACATGGCGCCGGGCGACAGCATGGTGATCCGCGCCCCCGGCGGCGGAGGCTATGGCAAGGCATGATGCAATTGGATGAGATCCTCGCCCGCCGTTTCGCCCGCACCGCGCTGGGGCACGTGGGGCAGGAATATCCCAACAAGCTGGACCACGTGCTGGCCGGGCCGGGGGATGCGCAGACCCCGCGCGACCTGCATCCGGTCTTCTACGGCAGCTTCGACTGGCATAGCTGCGTGCACAGCTGGTGGACCCTGCTGACCTTGCACCGCCTGTTTCCGGACATGCCCGAAGCCGCGCAGATCGACGCGCTGGCGCAGCAGACCTTCACCGCAGACAAGCTCGCCGCCGAACTGGCCTATGCGCAGCGCCCTGAATCGCGCGGGTTCGAGCGCCCCTATGGCTGGGCCTGGCTGCTGTACCTGCACCTTGAGGCTTCGCGACACGCGGATCGCGAGTGGTCCGCACGGCTGGAACCGCTGGCGCGCCATTTCGCGGACGGCTTTCGCGATTACCTGGGCAAGCTCACCTACCCGATCACCACGGGCACCCATTTCAACAGTGCCTTCGCCCTGACGCTGGCGCTGGGATGGGCCGGGGCGTTCGACCCGGAGCTGCGCGAGACGGGCAATGCCTATGCCCGTGGAAAGTTCGGCCAGCTAACCGAATATCGCGGCTGGGAGCCGGGCGGCGACGAATTCCTCTCGCCCGTGCTCAGCGTGGCGCTCTTGATGACCAAGGTCTTGCCCGAGGACGAATTTGCCGACTGGTTCGACCGCGTTCTGCCCGAAGGTGGTTGGCTGGAGACCTCCTGCCAGCCCGTCAGTGTCTCCGACCCCACCGACGGCAAGATGGCGCACCTCGACGGGCTCAACTTCAGCCGCGCATGGGCGCTGCGCAGCATTGCCTCGCGCCTTAGTCCCGAACCGCACGCAAAGGGCCTGCGCAAACTGGCAGACGACCACTTCGCCGCCTCGCTGCACGCTGTCGACGGCGACTACATGGGCTCGCACTGGCTGGCGAGCTTCGCCCTGCTGGCGCTGCTGCCATAGGCCTTGCGCCAGCCCCTGCGGCGCTACAGCAGCAAGCTGCGGATGCGGCTTTCCAGGTCTTTCGCCGTTTCGCGGTGCATCTGCCGGTTGGTGACAAGCTGGAGGAACAGTGGGCTTAGCGGCAGGTCAAGCTGAGCCAGCCGTCCGGCATCGACTTCGGCCTGGACATGCTTTTTCAGGAACACGGTCACACCATGGCCGGAGAGTACTTTCTTAAGGACCGCCGCCGGATGCCATGACGTGTGCTCGATGCGCTCTTCGGAAACATCGGCACAGCGCAGTTGCTGGGCGATCCAGTCCCGCAGCTCCCCGCTCCCCGGCAGCAATATCCGCGCCTCGTCGAAGGGATCGGTGCCGGGTCCGAGCGATTGCAGCCAGTCGGCACCGGCATATAGCGCGCACTCGTCCACCGCCAGCAGCGTGGTCTCGATATCCTTGTCCGTGGCAATGGCGGTCAACCGCAGGAAGGCAGCCGCCGCCGGGTCCGATCCCACGGTCTCGACGATCGGCATTTCACTGCCCACCGGTTCGAAAAGGACTTCGGTATCGCCGCACAGCTTGCCGAACTCGAGCAAACGCTCCTCGATCGTGGTGTAGAGAAAGTGCCGCATGTAGAGCTTGATGGAGCGCGGCGCGGCGATGCCGGCCTTGAGTGACAGGAGGCGTTCGCGGCGCGCATGCAGCTCGCGAATCTCCTGCTCCAGCGCCTTGCCGTGTTCGGACAGCGCGATGCGCGATCCGCGGCTGCGCTCGAACAGTCGCTGGCCCAGTGCCTGTTCCAGCGAGTGGATATGCTTGCTGACGCTTGGCTGGCTGATACCCAGCCGATCTGCCGCGCCGCGCATCGATTGACAGTCGATGGTGGCAAGGAAAGCTTCGAACTGGCGATCGGTCGGCATGGGTAAGTAATAGCCTATCAGTTATCACTGTGAAAGCCTTCCGGGTGATTGCTTTCGCACATTTCCCACGCGATTCTGGCAACAAATGAATAGGCGGCGCGACCGCCAAGGGAGGGGAATGATGAGAAAACTACACCACACTACAGCTGTCTGTGCGATCGCCGCCGCGATGCTGGCGCAACCCGCGCTGGCGCAGGACGATAGCGATGCGGAAGAACCGACGCGCAACGTCATCATCGTGACCGCGCAGTTCCGCGAGCAGGCGCTGCAGGATACGCCGCTGGCGATCACCGCGGTCAACGCCGCCGAGATCGAGGCAAAGAGCCAGACCAACCTGGTGCAGGTTGCCGACGCAGCACCCAACGTCAGCATCCGCCCGCAGGGTACGGCGTTCGGCCCGTCGGTCTCGGCCTCCATCCGCGGCATCGGCCAGAACGACTTCAACCCGGCGTTCGAACCCGGCGTTGGCATCTATATCGACGACATCTACTACCCGCAGCTGACCGGCGCGATCTTCGACGTGCTCGACCTCGACCGCGTGGAAATCCTGCGTGGCCCGCAAGGCACGCTCTCGGGTCGTAACTCGCTGGGCGGCGCGATCCGCATGTATTCGCGCAAGCCAAACGGGGATTCCTCGGGCTTTGCCGAAATCACCTATGGCTCGCGCGACCGGATCGACCTGCGCGCGGCAGCCGATTTTGCGCTGACCGACAACCTCTACGCCCGCATCTCCGGCGTTTCCAAGCAGCAGGACGGCTATGTCGACCAGGTCGATTTCGGCTGCCGCTTCCCGGCTGGCGCGGGCGACACCTTCGTCGACAACAATGGCGATACGCTGGAAGTGAACCCGCTGCCGGGCATTCCCGCGCGCCAGGTAACGGGCGACGACTGCGTCGTCGATCGCCTTGGCGGTGTCGGCTACCAGGCCGCCCGCGCGATCCTGCTGTGGGAACCCAGCGATCGCTTCGAATTCCAGCTGATCGGCGACTATATCCGCGACGAGCACACGGTTACCGGCGAAGTGCTGCAGGCCACTGCCCGCAACGCCAATCCGAACGTCTCGCCCGCACCGGGCATCGTCTATGACGACCGCTTTATCTGCGGGCCCTACTGCAACTTCCAGACCGACCGGAACGATGCCGGGTCGTTCATTCCGATCATTCCGTCCGATCCCTTCAACGCCGGCGGCACGCCACTGGCCGTCACCGAGGGAACGAACCGCAGCAAGTACGAAAGCTGGGGCATTTCGGGCCAGGCGACCTTCGATATCTCGGATCGCCTGCAGCTGACCTCGATCACCGGCTATCGCGAATTCGATACCTTCTTCTTCAACGATGCCGACCTGTCGCCCGCATTCGTGGGTACTGGCGAGAATTACCTGTCGAACTGGAACTTCAGCCAGGAACTGCGCCTGAACGCCGAACTCTCCGACATGCTGTTCCTGACTGTCGGCGGCTATTATTTCGAACAGAGCTCGGTCTACGATTCGGCGCAGGACCTGCGCTACGTGCCGGTCTATCCGCTGCAGTTCCGCCAGCCGGACACTGTGGACGCCGATGCCCGGGCGGTGTTCGCCAACCTGGCGATCGAGCCGACCGAGAACCTGACCATCAACGCCGGCCTGCGTTACACCGAGGAAACGAAGGACCAGGAATATTTCCGCCTGAACTTCGACGGCACGATCAACGCCTTCCTCGATCCGCTTGGTGCTGCCAACGGGGCGGGATCGCCCGGCGCGCTGACCGGCAACGTGGCGAGCTATGAAGGCGACCAGCTCGATTATCGCATCGCGGTAGACTATCGCTTTTCGGACGCCTTCCTCGCCTATGCCTCGATCTCGACCGGCTTCAAGGGCGGCGGTTCCAACCCGCGTCCGTTCAACGCCCAGCAGCTGCTGGCCTTCGGCCCGGAAACGCTGACGGCCTATGAAATCGGCTTCAAGAGCGACCTGTTCGACAACCGCGTGCGGTTCAACGTGTCGGCGTTCTACAACGACTTCACCGATATTCAGCTGGGCGTCAGCATCTGCCCGACGGAAGACCCGGCTCTCTCCACGCCCAGCGCCTGTCGCCTGAACGGCGGCGATGCCGAGGTGAAGGGGCTTGAAGCGGAACTGTCGGCCGAGCCGATCGACGATTTCCTGATCGATGCCTCGCTCAGCTACATCGACTTCGCCTATGTCGGTGACAGCCTGAACCCGGCGGCGGCAGCCCCGCCCTTCGGCACCAACAATGGTGGCGTCTCGCCCGACGATCCGGGCTTCGTGCCGGAATGGAAGTTCAACATCGGCGCGCAATACCGCATCGACCTGGGCGAGGCCGGGTCGCTGACGCCGCGCCTCGACTACCAGTACCAGGCCGAACAGTTCACCGGTGCGGTGGTGCTGGAAGGCGTTCGCGAGCGCCAGTTCCTGCCGGAGATCAACCAGCTGAACGGTCGCCTGACCTGGCAGAACGAGAACGAGGACCTGCAGATCGCGCTCGAGGTGACCAATATCACCGACGAGTACTACTACCTCACGGCATTCGACCTGAGGGCCGCAGGCGCGGGATTCCGCAAGGTCGTACCTTCGCGGCCGCGTGAATGGGCAGTAACGGTCAGGAAGCGTTTCTGACCTGACCGTCGCGCTTCGGTGCGGCCCCGCTACTCCCTAGCGGGGCCGCACCGAAAGCCCTTTTCCCTGACCAGCGGGGCAGCCAAGAATGACCATTTCCAGCAATCCCGGGCGCGCAGGCCTGTGTTCCATCGCCGCCCTGGCGCTGCTGGCGTCGTGCACCCAGCCGGTTGGTGATAGTGCCGAGGCCGCGCCGGTCACGCCGCAGGCCAGCGCCTATGTCCCTGCCGCAGGCGACAGACAGGTCTATTTCGGCGACCTGCACCTGCACACCAGCTTCTCGCTCGATGCCGCCGCCGCCAAGACCGAGACCACGCCCGAGGATGCCTATCGCTTCGCCCGCGGGGAGCCGGTCAGCTACCTGGGCCGCACCCACCGACGCCACGTGCCGCTGGATTTCCTCGCCGTAACCGACCACGCCGAATTCCTCGGCAACGTGCGCCGGGCCATGAACGGCGAGATCACCCTGCCGGGCGACCAGCAGGAATGGCAGCGGCTCTATTCGCACCAGGGCGGCGCGACCATGTTCGAGCTGTTCGGCTATGCCGCCAGCGGCCTGTTCGGCGAATCGCGGCCCGGCCTGAACGATCCCGCGCTCAGTCGCGATACCTGGCTGCAGACCATCGCCGCGGCAGAGCGCTATAACGAGCCCGGTCGCTTCACCACTTTCGTCGCCTTCGAATACTCGCCCACCTTCCGCGCCAATTCCGCGCACCTGCACCGCAACGTGATCTTTCGCGGGCCGGACTATCCGGCCATGCCGTTCTCGGCGCTCGATTCGATGGATCACCGCGACCTGTGGGCCTATGCCGAAAACCACCGCGCGCGCGGGGTGGAATCGCTGATGATCCCGCACAATGCCAACCTCTCGGTCGGCGGGGCATTCCCCTTCACCGATCCTTCCAGCGAACCGATGAGCGCGGACTATGCCGCACGCCGCGCGCGCAACGAACCGCTGGTGGAGATCACCCAGATCAAGGGCACCAGCGAGACCCGGCCCGAATTGTCGCCGCAAGACGAGTTCGCCGATTTCGAGCTGATCGGGTCCGAAGGCGACATGGATGGCAACTACGTGCGTCCCGGCCTGCAGCGCGGCATGCAGATTGCCGAGATGCTGGGCGTCAACCCGTTCGAGCAGGGCTTTGTCGGCGCGACCGATTACCACTCGGGCATTTCGGCGACGGAAGAAGACAACTATCCCGGCGGGCTGGGCATGTCGGACGACCAGCGCAATGCCGCGGCCATCCTGACCGAGCTTTCCCCGGTGATCGGCAGCCCGCTGGCGAACCTGTCCGCCTCGGGCCTCACCGGCGTATGGGCCGAAAGCAATACCCGCGAGGCGATCTTCGCTGCCTTCCAGCGGCGCGAGACTTTCGCCACTTCCGGGCCGCGCATCCGGGTGCGGCTGTTCGCCGGCTGGGGCGAGGCCGATGGCCTTGCCGAAGGCGGCGACTGGGCCGAGCGCGCCTATCGCTGGGGCGTACCGATGGGCGGCACGCTGGCCCCGCGCCGGGCGGACGCAGGCGGGCCAAGCTTCGTGGTGCAAGCCGCGCGCGATCCGCGTTCGGGCAATCTCGACCGCGTGCAGATCGTCAAGCTGTGGCGCGAGGACGGGCGGTCGTTCGAACGGATATACGACGTCGCCTGGTCGCCCGGCCGTCGTCGCATGCCCGACGGGCGGCTGGAGCCGGTCGGCAACACGGTGGACGCATCGCGCGCCACCTATACCAACACCATTGGCGCGGCAGAGCTGGTGGGCACCTGGCAGGACCCGGACTTCGATCCCGGCCAGCAGGCCATCTATTATGCCCGCGTCATCGAAATCCCCACGCCGCGCTGGGCGACATACTTGTCGGTCGCAGCGGGCGTGCCGCTGTCGGAAGGAACCCCCGCATGGCTGCAGGAACGCGCCTGGACCTCGCCCGTCTACTACAGGCCCTGATCGTCACTTCGGTGCCCCTGGGCGCCGCTATGTCGCTTTCTGCCTGCGCTCCGGCAGACCGGTCGGTAGAGGCACCGCAGGCGGCCCCGGATGTTACCGATACCAGCCGTGCAGAGGCTCCCGCCGACGGCGACCGCATGCTGCTGTGGGGCGATACCCACGTCCATTCGACCAACTCCGTAGATGCCTTCGCCACCGGGCTGGCCGCTGCCGATATCGATACCGCCTATCGCTTTGCCCGCGGCATCCCGGTGGTCTTCCCCAAGACCGGCCAGCGCGTACAGATCGACCGTCCGCTGGATTTCATGGTGATGGCCGACCATGCCGAGAACCTGGGCATTTCGCCGCGCCTTGCCGCCGGCGATCCCGACCTGCTGGCCACCGACATGGGCCGCCGTTTCCACCGCATCCTGATGGAACGCGGCGGGCGCGCCTTCACCACCGCGATGATGGGCTTCGACCAGCCGGAGGACGAGCGGCCCGGTTATTTCGCCGAATTCCTGGCACCCGAAATCCGCCAGACCAGCTGGGACCAGCAGGTCGCCGCGGCAGAGCGGCACAACGTGCCCGGCGTGTTCACCGCGATGATCGGCTGGGAGTGGTCAAGCACGCCCAACACCCGCAACCTGCACCGCGTGGTGATGACCAACGCCGATGGCGACACCGCACGCCGGTTCCTGCCGTTCAGCTACTACATCTCCAACCGGCCGGAGGACCTGTGGGCCTTCTTCGAGCAGACGAGGGCGCGCACGGGTGCCGATTTCCTCGCCATGCCGCACAATTCCAACTTGTCCGACGGGCTGATGTTCGCAACCGAGGATAGCGAGGGCAATCCCTTCACCGCCGACTATGCCGCCACCCGCTCGATGTGGGAACCGGTGGCCGAAATCACCCAGTACAAGGGCACCTCGGAAACCCATCCGCTGCTTTCCCCGCGTGACGAGTTCGCCGACTTCGAACTGCGCAACATGCTGCTTTCGGGGCAGGAAACCGCCGTTTCGGAAGGGTCCTACCTGCGCAGCGCGCTGCTGCGCGGGCTGGCCGAGGAACAGCGCATCGGGCGCAACCCCTTCGCCTATGGCCTGATCGGCGCCAGCGATGCACACACCGGCCTTTCCTCGCAGCGGGAAGACGATTTCCTCGGCAAGATGGCAGAGGATTTCCGCCCTGCCGAGCGGCTGGGCCCGGAGGCCATGCAGGCCACCTTCCCCAATGCCCAGATGTCCGCCGGCGGGCTGGCAGGCGTGTGGGCGGACCGCAACGACCGGCAGGCGATCTTTGATGCGTTCCGCCGCCGCGAGGTGTTCGCCACCACCGGCCCGCGCATCATGGTGCGGCTGTTCGCCGGGCACGGCTTCGCGCCCGCCGACGTGGAATCGCGCGATTTCGCAGCCATCGGCTATCGCCGCGGCGTTCCCATGGGCGGCACCCTGCTGCCATCCCGCAATGGTGCGCCGCAGCTGGCGATCAGGGCCGTGCGGGATCCCGATGCCGCCAACCTCGACCGGGTGCAGGTGGTGAAAGGCTGGCTGGATGCAGACGGCACCATGCGCGAACGCGTGTTCGACGTGGCCTGGTCGGGCGATCGGCGCCCGGGTGCCGATGGCCGCCTGCCGCCGGTGGGCAACACGGTCGACCTGGCCACCGCACGCTACAGAAATTCCATTGGTGCCAGCGAGCTGACCGCGCTGTGGACCGACCCTGAATTCGATGCCGCCCGGCCCGCCTTCTACTACGTCCGCGTGCTGCAGATCCCCACCCCGCGCCAGCACGTGTTCGATGCCCTGGCGCTGGGCATGGATCCTGCCGACATCGACCTGCCGCCGACCATCCAGGAACGCGCCTGGTCCTCGCCCGTCTGGTATCGCCCGCAATGACGATCAGGTCCTGGCTTAAAGAGCCGCTGGTGCATTTCCTGCTGGCAGGCGGAGTGATCTTCCTTGCACTCTCGGCCTTCGACCACGGGCCCGATACCGGTCGCACGATCACCGTCTCGCAGGACGACCTGCTGGTGTTCATGCAGGGCCGCGCGCAGGTCTATGACGAGGAAACCTTCGCGGCCATGCTGGCGGAAATGCCGCCCGAGGAACGCGAGCGGCTGGTCACCGAAACGGCAACGCAGGAAGCGCTCTATCGCGAGGCAGAGGCGCTGGGCCTGGCACAAAGCGACCCGCTGATCCGCCAGCGCCTGGTGCAGCAGATGCGCCTGCTGCTGATGGAGGAAGCCGCCGCCGATATCGACGTGAGCGATGCCGAAGTGCGCGCCTATTTCGACGCCAACGGCGAGCGCTATGCCGCCGATCCGCGCGTCACTTTCACGCACGTGTTCCTGCCGCCAGCGACCGGCACAGCGCAGGTGGAACAGGTGCTAACCCGCCTGCAAACCGACGACGTCGCCCCCGGCGAGGCCGGGCAATACGGCGCACGGTTCCTTTACCAGGCGAACTATGCCGACGCGAACCCGGCGCTGGTAGAAAGCCATTTCGGCAGTGAATTCGCACAGGCACTGTTCGATCTTGAGCCCGGCACATGGCAAGGCCCGCTGCGTTCCGAACACGGCTGGCACCTTGTCCTGCCGCTGTCGGTCGAAGGGGCGAGTGAAGCCGACTTCGCCGCCATCGAAGAGCGCGTGCGTGCAGACGCCCTGGCGGACAAGCGCAGCGCCGCCGGGCAGGCGGCTCTCGACCGGCTGCTGGATCGCTTCACCGTCGAAACCGAAGGCGGGATCGGCTCGTGATCCGGCTGTTGCTGGCTCTTGTGCTGGCCACCCTGGCCGTGGCCAGCCCGGCTCGGGCCGACGACAACCGCCCCCTCACCCTCTCGCTGGAGCACGAAGGAAACGGCGCCTACCGCGCGCTGTGGAAGGTGCCCGCCAATGTCGAGGCGCGCCACCTGCCCGCCATCGCGGCGAGCGGCTGCACGGCACAGGGGAACCCGCGCAACTGGTCCGATTCGATGGGGCACTGGCACGAGGAATCGTGGCGCTGTGCAGATGGGCTGGGCGGGCAGCAAGTGGCGATCACCTACCCGCTGGCCAATCCCAACCTTGCCGCCATCGTACGCTACACCGCCCAGCCGGGCGCCGACCCGCAGACGATCCTGCTGCAACCGCAGGATACCGCCTTCAGCGTTCCGCGCGCGGAAGAAGGCGGCAGTGTCTTTGCCGATTTCCTCGTGCTGGGTGTCGAACATATCCTGATCGGTCTCGACCACCTGCTGTTTGTGGCCGGGCTGATCCTGATCGCCCGCACGCCGCGCCGCATCCTCACCACGATCACCGGTTTCACCATCGCCCACTCGATCACGCTGGCGCTGGCGGCGCTGGACGTGGTGCAGGTGCCGATCAAGGCGGTGGAAGTGGTCATCGCGCTCAGCATCGTGTTCCTTGCCGTGGAAGTGGTGAAGGGCGAGCGCGATACGCTGGTCTGGCGCAAGCCGATCCTCGTCGCGATCGCCTTCGGCCTGCTGCACGGCTTCGGCTTTGCCGCCGTGTTGCAGGAAATCGGCCTGCCGCAAGGCAGCCTGGTTACCGCCCTGCTGGCCTTCAACCTTGGCATCGAACTGGGCCAGATCGCCTTTGCCGCCGTGGTGTTCGGCGCGATTGCGATGTTCGAAGGGACAGCCGAGCAACGCCGTCGCATGATGCCGGTGGAGCGCATGGCAGGCTATGGCGTCGGCGTGCTCGCCAGCACCTGGATGTTCCAGCGGCTGTTCTGAGCGGGCCTGTTCGTGGCAAGGGAATGGTGAGCCCTGCAGGGGTCGAACCTGCGACCTACTGATTAAAAGTCAGTTGCTCTACCGACTGAGCTAAGGGCCCCCAAGGGTGTGGCAGCGCGTCAGGCTACGGGCGCTCACCTAGGGGTGGAGCGCCTGCGGGTCAAGCGGGCATGGAGCTGCCGCAGCGTGAGCCCTGTCAGCGGGTCGCGCCAGCCGGGCGCAATGGCCACGGCGGGGCCCAGCACGAAGTCCCGCTCGCGAAACAGAGGGTGCGGCACCAGCAGGTCCGGCGCGGCGAAAATACCGCCGTCCCACAGCACGATATCGAGGTCGAGCGTGCGGGATCGCCAGCGCTGGCCGCGCCGCTCGCGCCCGAAGGCGGCCTCTGCCTCCTGCAGGCAGCGCAGCAGGCCCTGCGGCTCCAGCTTGCTCTCCAGAACCAGCACGGCATTGGCATAGCGGCGCAGCGAGGGGCCGACCGGGGCGCTGTCGACGATGGGCGAGCGTGCCGTCACCGTGCCCAGCGTCTCGTCGAGGATATCCATCGCTGCGGCAACCACGGCGCGGGGCCTGCCGAAATGGGCATGCCGCTGGTTCGATCCCAGCGCGACGAGGTAGGTGTGGGTGGTCAAATGTCCTCGGCAATCCGGCCATAGAGTTGCGGGCGGCGATCGCGGAAGAAACCCCAGCTGGCGCGGTGCTGGCGAGCGGCGTCGAGGTCCAGTTCCGCCACCAGCACGCCGGTTTCCTGCCGACCGTACTCGGCGATCATGTCGCCCCATTCGTCGCAGATGAAGCTGTGGCCGTAGAAGGTGTTGCCCGCCTCCTGGCTGCCCTCGTGGCCGATGCGGTTGGCGGCGACCACGGGCATGCAGTTGCTCACCGCATGGCCGATCATCGCCCGGCGCCACATGCGGCTGGTGTCCATGTCCGCGTCTTTCGGCTCGCTGCCGATGGCGGTGGGGTAGAACAAGACCTGCGCGCCCTTCAGGGCCAGGCAGCGCGCGGTCTCGGGGTACCACTGGTCCCAGCAGATGCCGATGCCGATGCGCGCGCCGAAAACGTCCCACACCTTGAACCCGTCGTTGCCGGGGCGGAAGTAGAACTTCTCCTCGTAGCCCGGCCCATCGGGAATATGGCTCTTGCGATAGGTGCCCATCACTTCGCCGCCTGCGCCGATCATGGCCAGCGTGTTGTAATAGTGGTGCCCGTCACGCTCGAAAAAGCTGGTCGGGATCGCCACGCCCAGTTGCGCGGCCAGCTTCTGCATCGCCACCACCGAGGGATGCTCCATCGTCGGACGCGCAAGGGCGAAGAATTCGTCCTTCTCCTCGCGGCAGAAATAGGGGCCGGAAAACAGCTCCGGCGGCAGGATCACCTGCGCGCCCTGCCCTGCGGCCTCGGCGACCAGATCGGCAACGGCGGCGATGTTCTCTGCCTCGTCCTCAGCTGAGAGTGCGAGTTGCAGCGCGGCGACTTTGAGTGTGCTCATGGCCTGCCGATTACTCGGTGCGCGCGGCCAAGTCTACGAACTGTGATCGGCGATGATCTTCCACTCGCCGTCCACGTCCTCGAAGACGAGGCTGGTGAACCCCGTCGCCGGTTCGCGATCGTCGGGATAGGTCAGGATATAGCGGCCGATATAGAGCACGTGATCCGGGCCCAGCATGCGCACGTCCTCGGTCTCGAAGCTCAGCACGCCCCGCTCTGCCGGGTCGGACTGCGACCAGTCGTAGGCTTCGCGATAGCGTTCCTCCATCGCCGCAACCCCGCGCAGCAGCCCGCCCGAGCCGACGAAGCTGGTTTCCGGCGCGTCCGAGTAGATGGCGAGGAAGCGGTCCATGTCGCCGGTGTTCCAGCCTTCGGCACTGTCGCTCATGGCCGCTTCAATCTCCGCGACCGGGGCAAGGGCAGGCGTGGCACTTTCGGATGCGACAGGCGCAGTGGCCGCTTCACACCCCGACAGCGCCAGCGCGCCTGCGAACAGGGCGACGAGGCGCATCAGTCCACTTTGCGGAACAGCAAGGTCATGCGGTCGCTTTCGCCGATATCGGCGCGGCGACGGCGTTCGCGGCTGCCCTCGGCGGCGCCGGCATAGCTGGGCGGCAGGCTCCACACGCCGCGCTCCCAGTTGGCCGGATCGCGCGGATTGGCGTTGATCTCGCTGGCGGCGACCAGTTCGAAACCATAGATGGCGAACAGGCGGATGACGTCTTCCTGCCGCTGGTAGCCGTTGTCGCCAAGGGTGTAGTCGAGCGGCGCATCGGGCCGCGCGCGGTGCTGCACCACGCCCACCAGGCCATCGTCCTTCAGCAGGGTGCGGATCGCCAGCATCGAATCGTGCAGCCAGCCGAACCGGCGCATGTTGTGCATTTCGCGGAAGATCAGCACCCGGTCTGCGGTGCCGGCAAAGCTGTCCAGGTCGTCATCGGTGTTGAGGCCCCAGACACGCGCACCGTCCTGCCCCACCCAGTCGCGGGCATCTGCGGGGATGCGCGAGGAGGCACCCCGATACATGTCCCAGTAACCGGTCAGGTCCGGGTGCAGTTCGGGGTTGAGGCCGATATAATTGCCATCGCGCCCCAGGTAGGGGATCAGCACGCGCGAATACCAGCCGGTGGCGGGCATGTAATCGACCACGGTCATGCCGGGTTCGACGTCGAAGAAGGCCAGCGTTTCGGCCGGGTGGCGCCAGGCATCGCGGGCGCGATCGTCCGCGCGGCGTGGGTGCATCAGCACCTCTTCCATGGTCTGCGCGCGCTCCGCCTGCGCATCGGCGGCAGGCTGGGTCGGCTGCGTCGTTTGCTGCTGCTGTTGCTGGTTGCGCCCGCTAAGCACGTCCAGCACGCCGCGCAGGATCTGTTCGCCGGTCGATGGCTCCTCCTCCTGCTGCTGTTGCTGGGCAGCCAGGGCCGGGGTGGAAACCGCCATCGTGGCAGCGGCAAGGCAGGAAAGAACGCGCATCAGTTGGCCTTTCTGAACAACAGGGTCATGCGATCGCTCTCGCCAATCGCCTCGTAGCGTTCGCGATCCTCTTCACCGTAACGCAGCACCGGGGGCAAGGTCCACACACCGCCTTCCCAGTTGGCCGGATCATCCGGGTTGGCGTTGATTTCCGACGCGGCGACCAGGTCGAAGCCGTGGATGGCGAACAGGCGGATCACGTCCGCCTGGCGCATGTAGCCGTTGGCGCCGTTGGCATATTCGTAAGCCGCCTCTTCCGGCGCGCGGTGCTGCACCACGCCCACCAGCCCGTCGTCGGCCAGCAGCGAACGGATGGCACGCAATTCGCGGTCGGCGGCATTGGCGTTCATCAGCCCGTGGATCGAGCGGAACACCAGCACGCGGTCCACCGTGCCCAGCAGATCCTCGGGAATCTCGTCGCTCTCGAAAGCGGTAATGTCGTCGGCGTCGAAGGCGCCGCCGGCAGTGCTGGCGGCGATGAAGCGTTCCGCCCAGCTCGGCTGGCCCGGCTCGCCCGGTCCGGTATCGGCCTGCATCGCCATGTATTCGCCGTGCGGCGCGATCCACGGCAGCAGCACGCGGGTATACCAGCCGCCACCGGGGCCGAATTCCACCACCCGCATGCTCGGCTCCACGCCGAAGAAGCGCAAGGTCTCTGCCGGGTGGCGATAGCGGTCGCGCGCACTGTCTTCGCTGCGCAGGTCCATGGCCAGCACCTCTTCCAGGGCTGGACCTTCGCCGTGGTTGTCAGCCAGGGCAGGCGCGGCGAGGATTGCCGCGGCAGCGGCGAAAAGGGGGGCAAGTCGCACGAAGGAATCTCCCAGATTGCTAATGCTTCGCAATTTACGTTCGCGCGGGGAGATGACAAGCGGACTTAGGGCCCCCATGTGGCATGCCAGAAGGAGACCATGATGAGCGAGACGGCAATTGTCGCAGGCGGATGCTTCTGGTGCACGGAAGCGGTGTTCAACGACGTGATCGGCGTGGAAAGCGTGGAAAGCGGTTATATCGGCGGCGAGGTGGCGAACCCCACCTACAAGCAGGTGTGCACCGGCACCACCGGCCATGCCGAAGGGGTGAAGATCGTGTTCGACCCCGCCACCGTCACCCTGCCCGAAATCTACGACATGTTCATGGGCACGCACGACCCGACCCAACTGAACCGCCAGGGCAACGACGTGGGCACGCAGTACCGCAGCGCGATCTTCCCGCTGGACGATGCCCAGCGCGCCGAAGCCGAAGCCGCCATCGCCCGCTGGAACGATGGCCATTCCGGCCAGACGGCGGTGACGACCATCGAAAGCGGGGAATGGTATCCGGCAGAGGACTATCACCAGGAATACTGGGACGGCGAAGGCCAGCGAAACCCCTATTGCCTGGCGGTGATCCCGCCCAAGCTGATGAAGCTGCGCAAAAGCTTTGCCGACAAGGTGAAGGGCTGACAGGTTAATTACCTCAAGTTCGCCTGAGTTAACCATGGCGTGCAAACCGGTCTTGCGTGCTTGCTGACCGCGAAAATCACGCTTGGACCGCCAGCATCAACCCTATTCCTTGAGACTCAATCGACGCGAAAGCGAGCGATGAAGAAGCCGTCCAGCCCGCCCTTGTCGGCCAGCATGCCGGGATCGGTGCGCACCCATCCTTCGGCAGTCGGCTGCAACCCGGCGGGCAGTTCATCGGCGCTGACCGGGTCTGCCGCCAGCGCACAGGCCGCCGCGATATCCTCGCCTTCGGCCCGTTCCAGTGAGCAGGTGGCGTAGACCAGCCGTCCACCCACCGCGAGCCAGTTGGCCGCGCGTTCGAGCATCTGCCCCTGCAGCTCTGCCATCGCCGCGATCTGGCGTTCGCCCACGCGGTGGATCACGTCCGGGTTGCGGCGGCAGGTGCCCGTCGCGGTGCATGGCGCATCCAGCAAGATGGCATCGTATTGCTCGTCCGGATGCCAGCCCATCACGTCGGCTTCGAGGATTCGCGCCGCCAGCCCGGTGCGTTCGAGGTTCTGCCGCAATCGCTCCAGCCGCCGCGCGGAATTGTCGAGCGCGGTTACCTGCCAGCCCTGGCTCGCCAGTTGCAGGCTCTTGCCGCCCGGCGCGGCGCACAGGTCCAGCACACGGCGTCCCTCGCCAGAACCCAGCAGGCGCGCGGGGATGGAGGCGGCCAGGTCCTGCACCCAACAGCGCCCCTCCTCGAAACCCGGCAGGTTCTCCACTGCGGTGCCGCGCGGCAGGCGCACGTGGCGCGTGGCAAGGCTTTCGCCATCCGGCACCGCGCCCGCATCGTCGTCGCGCAAGGTCAGGTCGAGCGGTGGCGGCGCGGCGATGCCGGCGGCAATCGGGGCCGCCCGCTCGCCCCAGCGCGCGGCGACGTTTTCGGGCAGGGTCGGTACTTCGGGCACGGAGGCTTCGCGCCGGGTCAACGTTGAAAAGACACCATGCGCCAGCCGTTTCGGTCCGCCGGCTAGCAGCGGCAGGGCAGTGGCGACAACCGCATGCGGCGGGGTTTCCAGCCGCAGCCACTGGGCCAGCATCATGCGCAGCACCGTGCGCGCCTTGGCATCGGCGGGCAGCGGCTTTTTCGTCGCCGAATCGATCAGCGCGTCGAGATCGACCAGCCAGCGCAGCACTTCGCCGGCAATCGCGCGGGCCAGCGCCCGGTCGGAAAAGCTTGGCAGTCCGTTCGCCGCTCCGCCCGCCTGCTCCAGCGTCTCGCCCCGACGCAGGACGGCATCGAGCATCTTCAGCGCAGCGCGGCGTGGGGCGAGTCCGGGGGTCGTGGCCATGGGCACGGCCCTAGGGGCAGTTGCGCCGGAGCGCCAGAGCGCCCATGTTGCGTCCGCGATGAAAAAAGCCACCAAGCGACCCGAAGGCTTTACCAAGCCTGCCCACTGGACCAACGAGCCGCTGCCCGAGCCAAAGGAAGGCAAGGTGGACGAGGAGCTCAGCCCCACCCGCTATGGCGACTGGGTGAAGGACGGGATTGCCGTCGACTTCTAGTCCGCAGCCTCGCGCGAAAACACCAGCGATGCGGTGACCGGCACCTGCGCGGTGATCGAATCGAGGTTGGCGATCGTCGCCAGTTCGGCAACGCCCTCGGCCAGCCCATAGCTGCCGGCTGCCACCACCAGCGGCTGTGCGGTTTCGACCTTCACCAGGTCATCCCCGATCCGCGTCACGACCAGGTCTGCCGGCATGGCATTGCTGACGCCGTGCAGGTCCAGCGTTGCCTCGACCGAGGTGGTTGTCGCTTCGCCCACCGAAAGGTCGGCAAATTGCGCCGGGTCAAGCGAGATCGTAACCTGCGCCTCGGGGAAGTCGGCGACCTGGAACAGGATGTCGCGCATGCGCTCGTTACGGATGTCGACATTGGTCTCGACCGATGCGAGGTCAATATCGAGCTGCGCCACACCGTCTGGACTGACGCTGCCGGACAGGCTCCCGAAGTGGTGCACCTCTGCGACCTGGCCAGCTTTCACCGTGACGAAGGCGACTTGCGAACGATCGCCATCAAGCACCCATGCCCCGTCAAGCGGGGTTTCGGCAGGTTCCTGCGCGCACCCAGCAAGCAGGGTGGCGGCGGCGAGACTGGCGGCAAACAGGGCTTTGGTCACAACAATTCCTCGATTTCGTGGCTTTCTTGTCGGGCATTCATCGGTCATGTCGGCCCCATGCACAAGGGGGCAGGGAAATCGCGATCAGTCTCGGTCGTCTTCGGCGTCCTCGACATCTTCGGGCGCCGGGCCGAACAGCTTTACCCAGTCGATCCGCAGCAGCAGCACCAATCCGATCAGCAGGATTACCTGCAAGGCTATACCCCAGGGGCTGGACAGCGAATCGCGGAACACGTCGCCAAGGGTGGTCTGCGCGATCAGTTCTGCCGAGCCGGCATAGATCGAATAGGACACCAGCCGCCCGCTGAAAAAGGCGGCAGTGAACGCGGCAATCGGGATGCCCGCCAGCCCCACCGCAGCGAACAGCTGTGCCGACGGCACGGGTGAAATCGCGAACAGCGCCAGCCCGGCAATGCCGCGCCCCTTCTTGCGCTCGAACTCCGCGCGCAAGGCAGCGAGGCTTCGCTTGGTCTTTTCCGGCACCCAGCGCGCCAGCCAGCGAAAGCCGTGCGCCAGCGTGAACCGGCCCGAAGCTGCCGCCAGCGCGCCAACCAGCACGATGGCGGGCAAGGGCATGGCAGTGTTGAGGCCGTAGAGCACGATCACCGACCAGGTGGGCGGTCCGAAGGCGGGCATCAGGTTGATGGCATAGACCACGCCGAACAGGATCAGGAACTGGGTTACACTGCCCGACGCAGCGCCGAATGTCAGATCCACCCGCCCAGCTCGCGCCGAATGATCGTCTCCAGCATGGCCATGCCGGGTTCGCTGGTGTTGAGGCACGACAGCGTGGCGAACTGTTCGCCGCCCGCTTCGCAGAACAGCTCCTTGCCGCGGATCGCCAGCTCTTCCAGCGTTTCCAGGCAATCGGCGGAAAAACCGGGCGCGGCGATGGCAAGGCGTTTGGTACCCTTCTGCGCCTCTGCCTCCAGCGTGTCGTCGGTGGCGGGCTCCAGCCACTTGGCCGGGCCGAAGCGGCTCTGGAAAGTGGTGACCATGCGAATGTCGGGCCGCGCCATCTTCGCTTCCAGCAGGCGCGCGGTCTTGTGGCAGTGGCAGTGGTACGGATCGCCAAGGTCCAGCGTGCGCTGCGGCATGCCGTGGAAGCTCAGCAGCAGCACTTCGGGCGTGAAGTCGAGCGCATCGATTTGCGCGCCAAGGTCTGCCGCCAGCGCATCGATATAGGCGGGATCGTCGTGATAGGGCGGCAGGGTACGCAGGCTCGTCTGCCAGCGCTTCTCGCGCAGCCAGTCCGCCGCCTTGTCAACCACCGTCGCGGTCGTCGCTGCGCAATATTGCGGATAAAGCGGCGCAAGCAGGATTCGCTCGCAGCCTTCGCTCATCAGCTTTTCCAGCTGGCGCGGGATCGACGGTTCGCCATAGCGCATGGCCCATTCGACCGTGACGCCATCGCCTAGCCGCGCCTGCAGGCCTTCCGCCTGTTCGCGGGTGATCGCGGCGAGCGGCGAGCCCTTGTCGGTCCACACCTCGCGATAGGCCGCCGCGCTCTTCTTGGGGCGCACGTTCAGGATCACGCCGCGCAGGATCGGCTGCCAGGCAATCGGCGGGATCTCGATCACCCGCCGATCGGACAGGAATTCGGCCAGGTAGCGGCGCACGGGCCCTGCCTCGGGTGCTTCGGGCGTGCCGAGATTCACCACGAGCACGCCGATTCGGCCTGACTTTACAGGGGGGTGATCGGCGGGAAGCTGTTGCTGTGTCCAGGTCATGGCGCTGCCGATAGCAGCGGAAGGCGGCGCAGGCGAACCCCAGTTGCGCTGGCAAAGGCATTGGCCACGGCAGGCGCGACGGGCGGCACGCCGATCTCGCCCGGATCGAACGGCTCTGCCTCGCTCTCGACCAGCTCGATGGTGATTTCGGGGCAATCGGCCAGGGTCGGCATGGCCAGCGCGGCCAGCCGCTGGTGCGTGGGCAGGCCCTGCGAATATTCGGTGGCGCAGCCCAGCGCCATGCCCAGGCCGAACACCAGCCCGCCCTCGATCTGTTGCAGCGCCAGGTCGCGGTTGACCACGCGGCCTATATCGACGCAGGCGAACAGCCGCCGCACGCGCACGCCGCCTTCGCCGGCGCTGGCTTCGGCCACCACGGCAATTCGCCCCGTGGCATTGAACAGGTCCATGCGGTGGCAGGCCATGCCCTGCCCGCTGCCCGGCCTGCCGCCGTCCCAGCTGGCCAGCCGCGCCGCGCGTTGCAGGCAATCGGCCATGGCCGGGTCCTGCCCCAGCATGGCGATGCGATAGCTCATCGGCTCGCGCCCATGCTCTGCTGCCAGCTCGTCGATGAAGCATTCGCGCATGAAGCAGTTGCTGCCGTCGGCCTGTCCGCGCATCGGCGCCGTTGGCAGCATCACGGTGACAGGCACATGCTCTACCGACAGGTTGGCCACGCCATAGGGCCCGGCAAGGCCGGAGACGGCGAAGCGGTCGGCCTCCCCCTCCAGCGCATCGATGGCGGCCCAGCTCACCTCGTTCTCGAACAGGCGACGGCCGAATTCGCGCATGCTGGGCGGACTGGCCACGCGCAGGCGCAGCGTGGCGATGTTGCCTTCGTCATCGGTCTGCGCGGCCATCACGCCGGCGACGGGCGCGCGCGGGTAACTGGCGGCCATTTCCTGCCAGCGCGACCATGTCAGCTGTACCGGCCTGCCTGCTTCGCGCGCCAGCAGCGCGACCTGGATCGCGACTTCGCTGTCCAGCCGCCGGTCGAAACTGCCGCCAGCCGCGACCGGGTAAAGCACCACCTTGGCCGCACTGATTCCCAGCGCCTTGGCCGCAGCCTTGCGGGCATGTTCGGGCGCCTGCGTGGGCAGCCACAGTTCCAGCGTGCCATCCATCAGCCGGGCGGTAGCGCTGGTGGTCTCTATCGTGGCATGCACGCCGGGCGAGACGGCATAGGTGCGCGCCATGGTGGGGGAATAGCCCTCCACCCCGTTGCCGCGCTTTTCGAACACCACGCCGGGCCCGTCTTCCAGACTGCTTTCCAGCGCCTCGACCATCGATGCACTGTTGACCGGACGCTCCACCCCGAAACGCGGGGCGATACGTTGCAGCGCCTGTTCGGCAGCCCACCAGTTATCGGCGATCGCCGCCAGCCAGCGCTTGCCGCGCACCAGCTGGATCAGCCCGCGCGTGCCGCGCGCAAGGCCGGCATCGAAATCGAGCAGTTCGGACTTGTCGTGCGGGCCCTGCCGGATGGCGGCAAAGACCATGTCGGGCAGGCGCACATCGCCCGCGAATACGTGGCTGCCATCCACCTTCGACGGCAGGTCCAGACGCGGGAAGGCAGGCGCAATGTCAGGGGCATCGACGCCCGCGACGATGGCAGGGTCGGCGGGCGGATCGGTTTGCAGCGGCGGCGGATCGGGCGGGTCGAAGCGCGCGGCGTCCAGCGCCAGTTCGGCAAAGCTGGCAGCGCGTTCGTCATGGTAGATCACGCCGTTTTCCGCCCGGCACTGCTCCCACGGCACGTCCCAGCGCGCGGCGGCTGCCTTGGCCAGCATGGCGCGCGCGGCGGCGCCGGCATCGCGGCAAGCCGCCTCGTATGCCGCCAGCGAAGTGCCGCGCGCGGTGACGGTAAAGCGTTCGTCCTGCGCCCAGTTTCGCAGCAGCAGGTCGTCGGGATCGTTTTCCAGCGCCGGGATCAGCGGCTGCCACAGGGGCGCCCAGGCTGCCGCCAGCGGCACGTTGGCATAGGCACCGCTGACCGGCGCGGGCTCTACCGCGACCTGCCGCCAGTCCGCGCCCATTTCCATGGCCACGATCTGCGGCAGCAGGGTGGTCACGCCCTGCCCCATCTCCAGCTGCGGTACGGCCACGGTGACGACGCCGTCGGCAGCGATCTTCAGCCAGGCATCGACCGCGAACTCGCCTTCTCCGGGTGCCAGCGGATTGTCGAAGGTGCGCGGCGTCAGGCTCCACGCCACCAGCAGCCCGCCGCCAATCGCCGCACCTGCCAGCAATCCGCGCCGCGAGACCTTCACGGCGCTTAGCCTTTCGCCGCGCCGAGGAACTGGGCGATCTGCGCGGCGATCCCTGCGAAATGGGCTCCGTGCTGCGTGTCGTTTGCGGTCGGCGGCTGGCCGGTATCGCTGGCCACGCGAATTTCCATCGCCAGCGGGATACGGCCCAGGAATGGCACGCCAAGTGCCTGCGCGGCAGACTCGGTGCCGCCCTGACCGAAGGGATTGCTGATCGCGCCGCAATCGGGGCACAGGTATCCGGCCATGTTCTCCACCAGCCCGACGATGGGCACCTGCGCCTGCTTGAACAGGTCGATCGCGCGGGTGGCGTCGATGAGCGCCAGGTCCTGCGGGGTGGAGACCACCACCGCGCCGGCAGGCTTGAACTTCTGCAGCATGGTCAGCTGCACATCGCCCGTACCCGGCGGCAAGTCGATCAGCAGCAGTTCGGTATCGCCCCAGTCGGCTTCCATCAGCTGGCCCAGCGCCTGCCCCACCATGGGCCCGCGCCATGCGATGGCCTTACCCGGTTCGATAAGCTGGCCCATTGACAGCATCTTCACGCCGAACTCGCTCTGCGTGGGGATCAGGGTATTGCCCTCGGCGCGCACCTTGTCGTTGGCCGTGCCCAGCAGCAGCGGTTGCGAGGGGCCGTAGATATCGGCATCCACCACGCCCACCTTCATGCCCTGGTTGGCCAGGGCCACGGCAAGGTTGGCGGTCAGCGTGGACTTACCCACCCCGCCCTTGCCCGACCCCACGGCGATGATCTGGCGTTGTACCTTGTCCGCCATCAGCGCGACGCGCACTTCGTTCACGCCCTCGACCGCACCGACGGCCTGCTCCAGTTCGCGCTGCAACTGGGCGGCGGCGCTGCGGCCAAGGCCGCCGGCATCGGCGATGATCGTCGCGACACCGTCGGCAAGTTTGACCGAACGGACCATGGCGGAGAGTTCGGATGGAATGGCGGCTTTGATGTCTGCTTCGCTAGTCATGACGGCGACTGCTAGCGCGTCAAGCGCGCAAGGTCAGCAATATTGGCCCTTAGACCCCCTGTTTTTTGCGCCAAGCCTACCTATACAGGGTGTCATGATACGTTTGGGTGGATTTTTCGAAAGGTACGGCCTGGCAATGGCGGGCAAGCGCAATCCCTGGGGTACGCCCCCCGGCGGCTCCGGTGGTGGAGACGGTGGTGGTTCGGGTTCCGACGGCGAGGATACGCCGTCCGGCGGCGAAGGCGGCGACAGCCCGCCCCCGCGCGGACCGCGCAACCCGTGGCTGCCCGGCGGTGGTTCGGGGTCCGATGGCAGCGGTCGCGGACGACGCTCTGCCAATATCGAAGACCTGTTCAAGAACCGCGGCCCGGAAGGCCCGCGTCGTCGCGGCGGCGGCGGTCCGAACGGGCCCAATTTCCGCATTCCGCAGCGGCCCGGCGGCGGCAGCTGGTTCCCCATCGGCATGGCGGCGATCGCCGCGCTGTGGGTGGCGGTTACCAGTATCCACCAGATCGCCCCGCGCGAACAGGCAGTGGTAACCTGGATGGGCGGCAAGTATTCCGAAACGCTCAATTCCGGGCTGAACTTCACCTTCCCCTGGCCGATCCAGACCGTGGAGATCGAGGACGTGGGCGAAATCCGCCGCGAGATCATCGGCGACGGAACGGAAAACCTGATCCTGACCGGCGACCAGAACCTGGTCGACCTGTCGTACCTGGTGCGCTGGAACATCAAGGACCTGGTCGGCTACAAGTTCGAGCTGGCCGATCCGCAGGATACCCTGCGCGAAGCCGCTGAAAGCGCCATGCGCGCGGCCATCGCGGAAACCGATCTCGACACGGTGCTGTCGGGTGCTGGTCGCGAACAGGTGGAAACACGCGTGCGCACGCGGATGCAGGCGCTGCTCGATGCCTATGGCGCGGGGATCAACGTGCAGGGCGTGGAAATCGCCCGGACCGAAGCCCCGCAGCAGGTGATCGAGGCCTTCAACGACGTGCTGGCCGCGCGCCAGAACGCCGAACAGAACCTCAACGACGCGCGCCGCTACGAACAGCAGCTGCTGGCGCAGGCGCAAGGTAGTGCGGCGGAGTTCAACGAGATCTACTCGCAGTACCGCCTCGCCCCCGAAGTGACGCGGCGCCGCCTGTACTACGAGACCATGGAAACCGTGCTGCGCGATACCGACAAGACCATTATCGAAGCCGATGGCGTAACGCCGTACCTGCCGCTGCCCGAAGTGCAGCGCCGCTCTCGCGAAAGCCAGGGGCCGACACTGACCGTCAGCCCCAACCAGCAGGGAGGGCAGTAAGATGGTGAACATGAAGAATGCCCTGATTGCCGGCGTGATCGTGCTGGTGGCCCTGTTCAGCTCTGCCGTGATCGTGCCCGAAACGCACCAGGCGGTGGTGATCCGCACGGGTGAACCGCTGTACACCATCAACCAGTTCGACCCGGACGAACCCTATGGCCAGACCGGTGCGGGCCTGCGTTTCCGCATCCCCTTCATCGACCGGGTGCAGATGGTGGACCGGCGCATCCTCGACCTCGACATGGAAGGCGAGACCGTGCTGTCGAACGACCAGCAGCGCCTGGAAGTCAACGCCTATGCGCGATATCGCATCTACAACCCGGTGCTGTTCGTGCAGCGTGCGGGCAGCGAGGAATTGCTGACCAACCAGCTCGAGCCGATCCTGACCTCGGTGCTGCGCCAGGAACTGGGCCGACGCACCTTCGCCAGCCTGCTGACCCCCGAACGCGGCAATGCGATGACCAACATCCGCGATGCGCTGGACAACGCCGCCCGCCAGTACGGCGCGCAGGTGATCGACGTGCGCATCAAGCGGGCAGACCTGCCGCAGGGCACGCCGCTGGATGCCGCCTTCAACCGCATGCGGTCGGACCGCCAGGAAGAGGCCGAGACGATTCGCGCAGGCGGCCGCCGCGATGCGCAGATCATCCGGGCAGAGGCGGAAGCCGAAGCCGCGCAAATCTATGCCGAGGCCTACAACCAGGATCCAGACTTCTACGATTTCTATCGCGCCATGCAGTCCTATCGCACCACTTTCGAGACGGGCGATGGCGAAAGCGCGATCATCATGAGTCCAGACAACGAATACCTGCGCCAGTTCCGCGGCGGGCGCTGACGCGCCCGCGGTCTGTCGATTACAGCTGTCGTTAAAGGCGTGTTCAGCCGCAATGGAGTGGAAGGCACGCCTCGATACGGAACCAATTGCGCCTCACACAACTATGCATGAGGGGAGGGCGCTTGAAGACAGAGGATACAAAGGACGTGAAGCCAGTGCGCTATTCATACGCTTTCACGGCGACCCTGCTGGCAGGCGGGGCCGCCATCTCCCTTCTCACCGGCTTTCCTGCCGGGGCCCAGGTTGCCCAGAACGACCGTATCCAGGTGCAGAACGCCGTGCCGGTCGCGGGTGCACCTGCCAGCTTCGCCGACCTGGTCGAAGTGCTGCAGCCGGCGGTGGTGAACATCTCGACTCGCCAGTCGATCACCATCCCGCAGGCGCAGAACCCGTTCGAAGGCACGCCGTTCGGCGAACTGTTCAATCGCCGCAACCAGGGGCCGCAGCGGCGCGAGGCGCAATCGCTGGGTTCGGGCTTCATCGTTTCGGCCGACGGCTATGTCGTCACCAACAACCACGTCGTCTCGCCCGACCAGCGCGCCGAGCTGGAAGAGGTAACGGTGACGCTGCCCGACGGAACCGAGTACGAAGCCGAACTGGTCGGCACCGATATCTCGTCCGACCTGGCAGTGCTGAAGATCAGCCGCGCCGAACCCTTCCCCTTCGTCAATTTCGGTGACAGCAACCAGGCCCGCGTGGGTGACTGGGTGATTGCCATCGGCAACCCCTTCGGCCTGGGCGGCACGGTCACCAGCGGCATCATCTCGGCCTTGCAGCGCACCACCGGTCGTGGCGGCGCATTCGACAGCTTCATCCAGACCGACGCCGCCATCAACCGCGGCAACTCGGGCGGTCCGCTGTTCGACATGCAGGGCAATGTCATCGGCATCAACAACCAGATCCTTTCCGCGTCGGGCGGCAGCAACGGCATTGGCCTTGCCATTCCCGCCGAAGACGCCGCCCCCATCGTGCAGGCGCTGATCGCCGGCGAGGAAATCGAGCGCGGCTATCTCGGCGTGCAGATCCAGCCGGTGGACGAGGATATTGCCGAAGCCCTCGGCATCGAGGAAGGCGTGGGCGAACTGGTGCAGGGCGTGCAGCCCGGCGAAGCCGCCGAAGGCGCAGGCCTGCAGCCGGGCGACGTGGTCGTGGCCGTGAACGGCGAGGAAGTAACGCCCGACAACACCCTGTCGCGCATCGTCGCCAATATCGAGCCGGGCACCACCGTGCCGCTGACCTATATCCGCAACGGCCAGCGCAACCGCGTGAACCTGACCGTAGGCCGCCGCCCCAGCGAAGAAGAGCTGATGCAGCAGAACATGTTCCAGGGCGATGACGAGACGCCGCCCCCCTCGACGCCCGAAAAGGGCAGCGGGATGATGGAAGAACTGCTGGGTGTGCAGGCGGTGGAAATCACCCCGCAGATCGCCCGCCAGCTGGGCCAGCCGGCGGACACCACCGGCCTTGCCATCACTGCCGTCGATCCGAATTCCGATGCAGCCCGCCGGGGCCTTTCCCGAGGGGTGATGATCCTTTCGGCCAACGGTCGCCCCATCGCAACGGTCGAAGACCTGGAAGAAGTGCTCGGCTCGATCCGGGCCGATGGCCGCGAAGCCGTGCTGCTGCGCGTGCGCAGCCGCCAGGGCGTGACCCAGTCGATCCCGGTGCGGTTTATCGAAGAGTGATTGCGTTTGCCTCTCGGGCTTGGGGCTGATCGGTCCCGGCTCGGGAGGTGGTGGCTTGTTTCGCGCGATTGCTTGTTTTCCGCACCTGCCTCCGCAGGTGCGTCCTCGCTAGACGCGCTCCCCCCGGATCAACTCCGGGGTACGCGCCCGCTGCGGGCGGGCGTTCGCCCTTGCGGTCGGATAGCGCCGACCGTTTCCAGCGCGAATGTCACTAGCTGGTACAAGTCTCGGTCGCGACTGACGGCCGACCGAGCGCGAACGCGCGACCCGCAGGTGCCGCGCAGCGAAGCGGAGCGAATAGCACCGAGGACGCACCTGCGGAGGCAGGTGCGGAAAACAAACTATCCTAAAAGCGTTGCTCGTTGATCGCGTTCTGGCGCGGTCTTTCGCCCTGTTTGCGCTCGTCGCCCGGCAGGCTTTGCCCGGTCGCGCGTTCGAGGAAATCGTCGCTGGCCGCAGGCGGCGGTTCGCTGCGGCGCGGGGCCGGTGTGGGTGACGGCAGCGGCTGGCCGATGCCGCGCGGGTCGAGCGGGTCGCGGATCACGTTCTCGCCCTCGCCTTCGACATCGAAGGCATCGCCGAAGCTGCCCTGGTTGCCGCTCGGGTCGACCAGGTTCCCCTGCTCGTCGATGTAGAAGTAATAGTCCTCGTCATCGCCGTAGTAGAACTCGTCATCGGGCTCCAGCTGCCATTCGGGCAATTGCAGGTCGGTATCGAATTCCTCCACCGGCCGATCGCGCACGGCATAGCGCATGTAGGCGGCAAAGGCCTGTGCCGGGGCACGTCCGCCGGAAAGGCCGGGCACGCGCCCGTTGTCGTCGCGGCCCATCCACACGCCGGTGGTGATGCCGCTGGAAAAGCCCACGAAATAGCCGTCGCGGTTGGTGCTGGTAGTGCCGGTCTTGCCCGCCACCGGTCGCCCGATCTGCGCCGCACGCCCGGTGCCGGTGGCAACGGCAGTCTGCAACAGGTCGGTGATCCCGGCAGCGACATAGTCGGGCACCAGGGTATAGCTGCGCGGCGCCTGGTGCTGGTACAGCTCCTCGCCATCGGCGGTGGTCACGCGCAGGATTCCGTAGGGCTCTATCGAGCGCCCGCCTGCCGAGACCGCGGAGAACGCGCGCACCATGTCGATCAGGCGCACTTCCGATGTTCCCAGCACCATGGAGGGGTAGGTGGAAATCGGCGTGGTGATGCCGAACCGGCGCGCCATGCTGGCAACGTTGGAAAAGCCCACTTCGTTGCCCAGCTGCGCCGCCACGGTGTTCTTGGAATAGGCAAAGGCGGTGCGCACGTCGATCTCGCCGGCATAGGTTCCGCCGGAATTGCGCGGGCTCCAGTCGTTGATGGTGACAGGCACATCGTTCACCCGGTCATCGGGCGTGTATCCGGCTTCCAGCGCGGCGAGGTAGACGAACAGCTTCCACGCGGAACCCGGCTGGCGCATGGCATCGGTCGCGCGGTTGTAGTTGGAGGTGACGTAATCGGTGCCGCCCACCAGCGCCAGGATCGCCCCGTCGCGGTCCAGGCTGACCAGGGCGCCCTGCGTGCCATCGGGCACGTTGGACTGGATCGCCGCGGTGGCCGCGCGCTGCATGCCCACATCCAGCGTGGTCCACACCTCGATCGGTTCGAAATTGCCGTTGGGCAGCAGCAGGTCGAGCTGCGGCAGCGCCCAGTCGGTGAAATAGCGGATCGAGTTCTGGCCTTCGATGGTGCGCAGGTTCACCGCGCTGACATCGACCGTGCGCGCCACGGCCGGGTCCAGCCCACCGTAACGCACCATCTGCCCCACCACCACATTGGCGCGACCCACGGCGGCCTCCACATTGGCGGTGGGGGAATAGCGGCTGGGCGCCTTCACCATGCCGGCAATGATGGCGGCTTCCTCCAGGCTCAGCTCGCGTGCGGAATGGCTGAAGAACTTGCGGGAAGCGGAATCGATGCCATAGGCGCCGCCGCCGAAATAGACCTTGTTGAGGTACAGCTCGAGGATCTGGTCCTTGGTAAAACGCCATTCCAGCGCCATCGCCAGCACCGCCTCGCGCAGCTTGCGGTCCAGCGTGCGGTTGGAATTGAGGAAGATGTTGCGCGCCAGCTGCTGGGTGATGGTGGAGGTGGCGGACACCTGCCGATCCTCCAGCACGGCGTTGTAGACCGCGCGCGCCAGGCCCATCGGGTCGACACCGAAATGCGAGTAGAAGCGGTGGTCCTCGACAGAGACCATCGCCTGCTTCATCACGTCGGGAATCTCGTCGGCATCCAGCCACTGGCCATAACTGGGCCCCAGCTCGACGATCTGCGATCCGTCGCGCGCGCGCACCAGGATGGTCTGGCCGTTCTGGCTTTCCCGCAGGGAGGCATAGGAAGGCAAACTGCGCGATGCGAAGAACACCGCCGTCGCCAGCCCGATGGCGGCGAGCAGGCCCAGGAAGACCCCGGTGATCGCCAGCCGCCTGGTCCAGCGCCACAGGCCGGCCTTCCAGCCGCCCGATGCCGCCGCACGATCACGCGCAGCAGATGCGGCGCGACGTGACCGGTATCCTCTCTTGTTGGAGCCACTGCCCCGCCGTCTGGCCATTTACCGTCAAATTCCCGCGTAAGCGCGCCTGTTTCATGCGCTGGTCATTCCTTCAACGAAGGCCATGCATAGGGCATTCATAATCCAGCGTGAACGGCTGCCACGTTCAATCGCCCGCTTTTTCCTCCGGTTCGAATTCCAGCGCGGCGGAATTGATGCAGTAACGCAGGCCATCGGGCCCCGGTCCGTCGGGGAAGACGTGGCCAAGGTGCCCGGCACACTTGCTGCACACCACTTCGGTGCGGACCATGCCGTGCGAGACATCCTGGTTCATTTCGACGGCCTGCTGGTCTGCCGGAGCGGTGAAGCTGGGCCAGCCGGATCCGCTGTCGTACTTGGCGTCGCTTTCGAACAGTGGCTGGCCGCAACCGGCGCACTTGTATTCGCCGGCGGCCTTGTTCTTCTCGTACTTGCCGGTGAAGGCCCGCTCGGTCCCGGCCTCGCGCAGCACGCGGTACTGCTCGGGGGTGAGCTTCTCGCGCCATTCGGCGTCGGTGAGTTGAATCTTGTCGGTGGTCATGATTGTTTTCCTTTCGCTCGCGCCTCCGCGCGAGCGTCCTCGGTGCTGTTCGCTCCGCTTCGCTGCGCGGCACCTGCGGGCGGGCGTTCGCCCTTGCGGTCACCGCGTGACCGTTTCCCGCGCCAGATAGCCAACTGGCGTTATATCGGTTCGCCAAAGGCGGACCGCAAGGCCGAACGGCCGCCCGAGCTTTTGCGAGGAAAGCCAAGCAGCGCAAACGCGCTGCGCCCGGCGCTTGAGGCCCTTAACAAGTCAGGCATTCACGTCGGCGTAGTGCCGCGGTGCGGGCAGGCCTTCCATCTTCTGGCTCAACAACGGAGCGAAGCTGGGACGGCTCTTCATGACCCGGTACCAGGCATGGGCCTGGTCATGTCCCGACCAGTCGATCCCGCCGAGGTAATCGATCACCGAAAGCTGCGCGGCGGCGGCGAAATCGGCCAGGCTCAGCTGCGCGCCGGCCAGCCAGCGACGGTTGTCGATCAGCCAGTCGAGGTAGTCGAGATGTTCGTGGGTCAGTCGCATAGCCGCGCGCAGCACGCCCGAATCGGGCGATTGCCGCAGGATCAGCCGCTTCTTCATCTTCTCGTAGATCAGCGGTTCGGTAACATCGCCGTACAGGCCATCGTCGAACAGCGCGGTCAGGCGGCGCACTTCCGCGCGTGCAGCGGCGGAACCGGGGATCAGCGGGCTCTTGGCCTCGGTTTCCTCGAAGTATTCGCAGATCGCCTGGCTGTCGATCAGCACCAGCCGCCGTTCGACATTGTGCAGCACCGGGGTCTTGCCTGCCGGGTTGAGCGAATGGAACCGATCGTCATCTTCCCACGGGTAAGCCAGCTGCAGGGCGAAGGGCACTTTCTTTTCCGAAAGCACCAGCTGAACCTTGCGGCTGAACGGACAGAGCGGGAAGTGATAGAGTTGCCACATAGTGGACTTTGCTAATGCCCGAAGCGCGGCGCCAAATCCACCACCGGCGGCGATCTGGCGACGATTATTCTGCGGGTAACAGGCCAAGGCACACGGGCATGACCTGTTCCAGCGTGCCGTTGTCCCACAGGTCCTGCGCCTCGGCAGACAGCGCGGCGGCAATCTGCGCGCGGTCGAGCCCGGCTTCGTCCATCACCTGCGCCGATGCGCGCACGAAGAATTCGCGCCCGCGCTGCGACAGGTCGGGATAGCGCAGCGCCTCGGCATTGCCGTTTTCCTGCCCGTTGGCGACCAGCGCGAAAGCCGCCGAACAGCGCAGCAGCATGCGGTGATCGAGGCTGAGCTGCGGCGCGGGGACCTGCGCAAGCGCTATGGTAGGGGCAGAGAGCGACAGCGCGGCCAGGACGAGGGCAGGGGCAAGGGCAAAGCGTTTCATGCGCGCCCTTTTACAGCGGCGAAAATGAACGCGAGCCTTCTGCTGCGCGGTCCAGTTCGCGCACGGGGTTTTCCGCACGGCTGGCGCGGCCATGGAGAAACTCGTTGCGGATGTTGCGGTACTTGAACTTCCATTCGCCATCGACGCGCACCAGCTCATCCTCGTAAGTGCCGAAGCTGCCCATTGTCGGTGACAGGCGCATGCCATCGGGGCTGCCCTTGGAGAGGACCTTGGGGCCATCGTTCGCGGTCTCGAACCAGAAACCGGTATGCCATGCCTTGTCGCCTTCGACGCGAATCACCGAATGGCACAGCACGTGGCGCAGGATCGCCGGATTGCCGTCGATGTCGACGAAGATCGCGCCCACGCGCTCCTTGAATTCCCTTGCCTCGGCCCGGATGTTCTCGCGCCCCTTGGTCTGTCCCCCGGCGTAGTCGAGCGTGCCGTCCTCGGTGAAGGTGTCGGCATACATGTCGAAATCGTTCCAATCCATGGCGAGCAGGTAGCGCGCCATCAGGTCTTCGATCTCGGCGCGGTCCTGCGCATAGGTGTCGCTGTATCGGGCCATTCTCAATCCCCTCCTGGTCATTTTGATCTCGATCATGGCGGCCCGCGCCACGCCTGCCAAGAACCATGTTCGACAGGCAGCACCGGGATGGGATTTTCATGGCAGCAATCGTGAACGCGGAAGTGCCCGCAGCAACCGAGGCGGGCGCCGAAGCGGAGCAGCAGTGGCCCAAGGAATCGCGCGGCTGGTTCGCGCTGTTCGCGATCGTGCTGACCATGTTCCTGACCTTCTTCGACCAGACCGTGTTCGCCATGCTGGCGGAAAGGATGCGCGCCAGCTTCGGCCTGTCGGACAGCGCGCTGGGCTTCCTGCTCGGCCCGGCCAGCGTGGTGGCCTTCGTGTTCGTCGGCATCCCACTGTCGCGCCTGGTCGATATCTATCCGCGCAAGTTCGTGCTGGCCGCCGGCATCGCGGTGATGGGCACGATCACCGCGCTGGGCGGCATCGCGCAGAACTTTGCCCAGCTGGTGGGGACGCGGCTGTTCGTGGGCGCAGGCGGATCGGCGCACGGGCCGGGGTCGTACTCGCTGCTGGCCGACGCGTTCCGCCCGGTGCGCGTGCCGCTGGCCTTTGCGCTGGTGCAGGTGGGCTTCGTGCTGGGCCAGTCGGGCGGGACGTGGGGCGGCGGGCAGCTGATCGCCTGGACCGATACCATGCCCGAAACACTGAGCTTCCTGGGCCTGACGATCTTCAGCTGGCAGCTGGTGCTCATCATCATTGGCCTGCCGGGCCTGCTTGCGGCGATCCTGTTCCTGATGGTGCGCGAGCCCCCGCGCCGGTCGCCACCCGATTCGGCAAAGCTGGTGCCCAGCGATGCGCCGCTGGGGCGCAAGATCATGGCCTTCACCGGGCTCGATGCGATCCGCGCCATCAACATGCGCGGGGCCACCTACTGGCCGCTGTTCGCTGCGCTCGCCCTGTCCGCAATCGAAAGCCAAGGCCTGCCGGCGTGGCGCGTGCCGTTTATCAGCCGCACCTATGGCTGGACCGAGGCGGAGATCGGCAACCTCTTGGGCCCGCTGATCTTCGTCGCCAGCATGGTGGGCATCGTGGTGGGCGGCATTTTCGTCAGCTGGATGAACCGCAAGTGGAAGGACGGCAACATCCGAGCCTGCGCCATCATCTTCACCTGCACCACCACCTTCGCCATTCTCACCCCCTTGATGCCCTATGCCGAACTGGCGCTGGGCTGCATGGCGGCAACGGCCATGTTCGGGCTGGCGGGGGCCCCTGCCCAGAACGCCGCAATCCAGCGCATCGCGCCTAATGAAATGCGCGGGCAGGTGACCGCGCTCTACCTGTTCATGTTCACCTTTTTCGGGGCCATGGGCAGCTTCGTGATCGGCACGGTCAGCGACCTGGTGATCGGCGATCCGCAGAAGCTGTGGCAGGCGCTGCTGGTGGTGGCGGGCGTATTCATGCCCACGGCCACCTTCTTCATGTGGCGCGCGATCAAGCCCTATGGCGCGGAAGTGGAACGGCTGGAGGCGCTGGGTCGCTAAACGCGTGTTGACTTCGCTGGGCCGCTCCCACAATTGTAAGCACTGCATACGATTTGGGAGAGTCGAGATATGTCCGAAGACCGCATTGCCGCGCTTGAAGCCAAGCTGGCCGACATGGAAAAGCGCCTGACCGTCCGCGAGGACGAACTGGACGTGAAGAAGCTGCAGTACCTGTATGGCTACCTGATCGACAAATGCATGTACGACCAGGTAGTGGACCTGTTCACCGACGATGGCGAAGTGCGTTTCTTCGGCGGCGTGTGGAAAGGCAAGGAGGGCGTGCGGCGCCTCTATGTCGACCGCTTCCGCAAGCGCTTTACCCACAACACCAACGGCCCGATCGACGGCTTCCTGCTGGACCACCCGCAGATCCAGACGATCATCGACATCGAACCCGACGGCGAGACCGCCAAGCTGCGCGGCCGCAGCACCATGCAGGCCGGTCGCCACGTCGATTACCAGGGCGAGCAGCCGTGGGAGAAGGTGCGCCAGTGGTGGGAAGGCGGCCTTTACGAGAACACCTACAAGAAGGGCGATGACGGCAAGTGGCGCATCCACGTGCTGAACTATTTCCCGCACTGGCACGCCGATTTCGAGAAGGGCTGGGCCTATACCGAGAAGGAATACGTGCCCTTCCCCAAGGTGCTCTATCCCGAAGATCCCAGCGGCCCCGATGCGCTGATCGAGGACCACTGGCTGTGGCCCACGCACAAGCTGCTGCCCTTCCACATGAAGCACCCGATCACCGGCGAGGAAATGATCGCCGAACGCTGGGAAGGCGACATCGCGCGCGAGAAGGCGAAGGCCGAGGGCTGAAGCCTGCTTACCGACTGCACCGATCCCTTCGGCAAGCTCGCGAGAGCCTTGTCGAAGGATCGCCTTTCCATCTAGGCAAGCGCCAGAGACACAAAGAAGTACAGCCCTCCGGCATGCTCAGGGTGAGCAAGGCGGGGGGGTTGGCCGCCAGAGGAAGTTCCATGACCCAATACCCCAGCCTGCATATGATCATCGACGGCGAGAAGGTATCGGGCGGCGACCGCCGCACCTTCGATGTCGTCAACCCCGTCACCGGCGAAACGCTGGCCGAGCTGCCGCTGGCCGACGCCGCCGACCTCGACCGCGCGCTGGACGTGGCGAAGAAGGGCTTTGCCATCTGGCGCCATTCCACCCCGCAGGAACGCGCCAGCGTGCTGCAGGGCGCGGCTCGCCTGCTGCTGGAGCGGGCCGACGACCTTGCCCGGATCGCCACGATGGAGGAAGGCAAGCCCTTCCCCGAGGCGAAGATCGAGCTGATGATGGTGGTCGGCTGGTTCAACTTTGCCGCCGGCGAATGCTCGCGCCTCTATGGCCGCGAACTGGTGCGCCCGGTGGGGCAGCGCTCCACCGTGCGGTGGGAGCCGGTCGGCCCGGTTGCTGCCTTCGCTCCGTGGAACTTCCCGCTTGGCAATCCCGGTCGCAAGCTGGGCGCGGCAATCGCGGCGGGCTGTTCGATCATCCTAAAGAGCGCCGAGGAAACCCCGGCTTCTGCCCTTGCCATCCTGCAGGCGCTGCTGGATGCCGGATTGCCGAAGGAAGTGGGCCAGGCCGTGTTCGGCGTGCCGGACGAGGTGAGCCGCCACCTGCTGGGCTCGCCCATCATTCGCAAGCTCAGCTTCACCGGGTCCACCGTGGTGGGCAAGCACCTGGCCAAGCTGGCGGCGGACAACATGATCCGCACCACCATGGAACTGGGCGGCCACGGCCCGGTGCTGGTGTTCGACGATGTCGATGTCGATACCGTGCTGGCCACCGCCGCGCCGGGCAAGACGCGCAATGCCGGGCAGGTCTGCGTGTCCCCCACGCGCTTCATCGTGCAGGAAGACGTGTTCGAACGCTTCCGCGACGGCATGGCGGAACGGCTGGCGGCGACCAAGGTGGGCGATGGGCTGGAAGACGGCGTGCAGATGGGCCCGATGGCCAACCCGCGCCGTCCCGATGCCATGGAACGCTTCGTCGCCAATGCGCGCGAGAAGGGCGCGAAGGTGAACACCGGCGGTGAACGCATCGGCAACCAGGGTTATTTCTTCCAGCCGACCGTGCTGAGCGAAGTGCCGCTGGATGCGGACGTGATGAACGAGGAACCCTTCGGCCCGATGGCGCTGATCAATCCCTACCGCACGGAAGAGGACATGATCGCCGAGGCCAACCGCCTGCCCTATGGCCTGGCGGCCTACAGCTGGACCAACGACGTGCAGCGCCAGCGCCGACTGGCAGCAGAGATCGAGGCGGGCATGGTCGGCATCAACAGCCACATGATCGGCGGCGCCGACGCGCCGTTCGGCGGCGTGCAGTGGTCGGGCCACGGCAGCGAAGACGGCCCCGAGGGCGTAAAGGCCTGCATGGTGCTGAAGGCCTTGCACGAGGGCTAGGAAAACAACAGGGCGCTTGACGGGAGAGAAGGGCGCATGACAACCGAACTGAAGACCGGCGGGCAGCACGGCTACCTGCGCATCGCCACCGAAGAGGCTTTCGCAACCGAGGAACAGCTGGATGCGATCCTGCGGCTGGTGAAGGAAGGCCGCGCCGACAAGGGCACCGTCTCGCTGTGGGGGTTCTATGGCACGAGCCCCAGCGAGCGCACCACCTTCATCCGCGAACGGCTGCTCGACCTTGGCGAATTGCGCCTTGCCGCGATGGACGAGGCCGGGATCGACAAGGCGGTGCTGGCGCTGACCAGCCCCGGCGTGCAGTCGATGTTCGACCTCGACGAAGCGCGCGGCATCGCAGCGCGTGCCAACGATCACCTAGCCGCGGCTTGCGAGCGCCACTCGGATCGTTTCATCGGCATGACCGCGATCTGCCCGCAGGACGCCGAATGGTCGGCGCAGGAGCTGAAGCGCGGCAAGGAAGAGCTGGGCTTCGTGGGCGTGCAGGTGAACAGCCACACCCACGGCCACTACCTGGACGAGGAGCAGTTCGACCCGATCCTGCGCGCCTGCGCGGACATGGACATCCCGCTGTATATCCACCCGCAGGGCCCGCCCGACGAAATGATCGGCGGCATGGTGGAGGCAGGCCTGGAAGGCGCGATCTTCGGCTTCGCGGTGGAAACCAGCTATCACGCGCTGCGCCTGCTGACGACCGGCGTGTTCGACCGCTATCCTTCATTGAAGCTGGTGCTGGGCCACGGCTGCGAAGGCCTGCCGTTCTGGATCGACCGCTTCAACTACATGTTCAACGCCGGCGTTCGCTCACAGCGGTATGACCGGCTGAAGCCGCTGCAGCACAGCCTGCACCATTACCTGCGCACCAACGTGTGGGGCACCAATTCCGGCCTGCCCAGCCCGGCTAGCATCAAGCTGATGATGGAAGTGATGGGCGAGGACCGGGTCCTCTATGCCATGGACTATCCCTACCAGTACGTGCCCGACGAGGTGCGCCTGCTGGACGCGATTGACATTTCGCCGGAACAGAAGGTCAAGTTTTTCCAGACCAATGCCGAGGCGCTGTTCGGCCTATGAGCCCAAGAAGATGAGCAGGGCGCAGGATGAACTGCGGGCGCTGATCGGTTCCTACTGGAAGCCGCAGATGGCGGTGGCGGCTGCAAGGCTTGGGCTGGCCGATGCGATGGGGGACGAGCCGCAAGCCGCCGGGGCGATTGCCGAGGCGATCGGCGCTGACGGTGAAGCCCTCGCCCGCTTCCTGCGGGCGCTGGCCTCGATCGGGCTGGTGGTGGATCATGGTGCCGGGCAATTCTCGCTCACCGAAGCGGGAAAGCGGCTGTGCGCCGACCATCCCGAAAGCCTCAGAGGCATGGCGCTGCACGTCGGGACGCAGCTGATGCCCGCTTTCGCCCAGCTGCACGACTGCGTGCGGATGGGCAAGCCGCCCGCCGATATCCGCTACGGTCCCGATGGCTTTGCCGACCTCAACGATGATCCGGCAGCTGCCGCCGTGTTCAACCAGGCCATGGTCGACAACTCGTGCCGCTTCGTGGCCGAGGCCGCGGCGGCCTACGACTTCACCCGGTTCGGCACCATCATGGACGTTGGCGGCGGCTATGGCGCAGTGCTGGCAGGGCTGCTGCAAGCCGCGCCAGATGCAAAGGGCTGCGTGCTCGACATGGCCCATGCCCGCGAGGGGGCCGAGGCCTACTTCGCAGCGGAAGGCGTGGCAGACCGTGCGCGCTTCGTCACCGCCAGCTTTTTCGACCCGCTGCCCGAACCAGCCGATTGCTACGTACTCAAGTATATCCTGCACGACTGGGCGGAGGAGCCCGCCCGCCAGATCGTGC
This sequence comes from uncultured Erythrobacter sp., assembly GCA_913055155.1. Taxonomy (GTDB): domain Bacteria; phylum Pseudomonadota; class Alphaproteobacteria; order Sphingomonadales; family Sphingomonadaceae; genus Alteraurantiacibacter. The sequence continues at coordinate 183,637 of CAJXJR010000002.1, forward strand.
AACGCGTGGGCGAAGCCGCGCGGCAATCGGGCGGCACCGTCGTGCTGATCGAAAAGCTGATGCCAGAGCAGGTTCAGGCCGACCCCGACCATGCCATTGCCCTTTATGGCGACATGACCATGATGCTGTGGGACGGACGCGAGCGAACCCGCGCGCAGTTTGCAGAATTGCTGGCCCATGGCGGATTGGCTTTGACACACACGCTGGCGCTGTCAGACAATCACCACGTGATCGAGGCCAAGCCTGCATGAACGATCATTCTACCGGGAGAGGCCAAAGGCCATGAGCGACAGCACTTCGTCCGCCCCGCCAGCTGCGGGTTCAGCGCCCGGCGCACCACTGACGCCGGCGTCCCCTGACGGCGCCGGGGCCGATAATCGCATCAGCCGCTATGGCTGGCATGCCATCATATTGATGAGCAGCGCACAGATGATGAGCCTGCTCGACCGGCAGATCCTCTCGATCCTCGCCAACGATATCCGCACCGACCTTGGCATCGGCGATGCCGAAATGGGGCTGCTCTACGGCACCGTTTTCGCGCTGTTCTATGCGTTGTTCTCGCTGCCGCTGGGGCGGCTGGTGGACGGCTGGGTGCGCACGAAACTGCTGGCGATCTGCCTGGGGGCGTGGAGCTTCTTTGCCGGGCTTGCGGCTTTCGCGCAGGGCTTCACCCTGCTGGCGATCTCGCGCATCGGCGTGGGCATCGGCGAAGGCGCGACGCAGCCGGCGGCCAATTCGATCCTGTTCGACAGCCTGCCCAAGAGCCGCCGCGGTATCGCCATGGGCGGGCTTGGCGTGGGCCTCGCGCTCGGCCTGGGGCTTTCCATGGCGCTGGGCGGCATCGTCGCCGAGTGGTGGGACCTGCGCTATGCCGATGGCGGCGCACCGCTGGGTTTCAGCGGCTGGCAGTTCGCCTTCCTCGTCGCTTCCCTGCCCGGCTTTCCGCTGGCCTGGCTGATCTACAAGCTGCGCGAACCGGAGCGCGGCGAGATGGACGGCATCACTTCGAAAAAGGACCCCGCTCCGTTCAAGGCCAGCGCCGGCGTGCTGGGCGCAGTGACGCCGGGCAGCAACTGGTTCTTCCTCTGGCGCCGCGATGCCGGCAGTCGGCAATGGACGATCAACCTGGTCGGCCTGGCCCTGATAGTCGGCTTCTGCGCGGTGATGGTGCAAGTGACGGGTACCTTCTCGCCGCGCCCGCCGCTCGATTTCGGCAGCTTCACGCTCAATCCGCACGTGTTGCAGTGGGCTGTGGTGGGCTTCGGTGCCTTTGTGGTGCTGAACCTGTTCCAGAGCTTCAAGCTGACCGACATGCCCACCTTCCACGTAGCGCTGAACCCCTCGCTGATCCTGCTGATGGTGGTGGGCGGCCTGCAGACCGCCATCAACTACGGCATCATGGGCTTCACTCCCTCGCTGCTGATCCGCCACTTCGAGCTCTCGACGGCAGAGGCGGGCGTCCAGTTCGGCCTCCTGTCCGCCCTGCTCGCCACCATCGGCGCGGTGGTGGCTGGGCCGCTCACGGACTTCCTCGGCAAGAAGCTGGGCGGACGCGGCATGATCGTGCTGGTGCTGCTGTCGCTGGGCATTTCGCCTTTCTTCGGCATCTGGACCTTCAGCGCCGAGACCACGACCGATTTCTACCTGCGCTACGTCATCTACAGCCTGATCCTGACGCTGTGGTTGCCGCCGATCTACACGCTGATCCTGGGGCTGGTGCTGCCGCGCATGCGCGGGATCATCTTCTCGACCTATCTCATCATCATGACCCTGCTGGGCCAGGGCCTTGGCCCTTACGTAGTGGGCATCGTTTCCGACAGGAACGGCGGCGACCTGGCAAGCGCCATCATCAGCATCAACTGGGTAGCACCCGTCATCGTGCTGCTGCTGGTGATCGTGCTGCTGCGCTATCGCGGCGACGAAGACGGCGTGCTGGGCCGGGCGCGCAAGGGCGGAGAGGAGGTTTGATCCCATGACCAACGTGCGTGAAGCAGCCTTCACGATATTCGAACATTTCGGCGTCGACCGGTTGTTCGGCAACCCTGGTTCCACCGAACTGCCGATGCTCAAGGGCATGCCCTTTCCCTACGTCATGGGCCTGAACGAGGCCGTGGTGATGGGCATGGCCGATGGCTATGCCCGCGCATCGCGCGAGCCAGCCCTCGTCAACCTGCACAGCGCGGCCGGCACCGGCCATTCGCTGGGCAACCTATTCACGGCGTGGAAGAACAACGCGCCGATCGTGGTGACGGCAGGGCAGCAGGCCCGCTCCATCCTGCCCTACGATCCCTTCCTCTATGCCGAACGCCCCAGCGAATTCCCGCGGCCTTACGTGAAGTTCGCGATAGAGCCCGCGCGCGCCGAGGACGTGCCGCTGGCGTTGATCCGCGCCTTCGTCACCGCCCTGACCCCGCCGATGGGTCCGGTCTTCGTGTCCATCCCGGTGGATGACTGGGAACGGGAATGCGACATGCCCGCCCTGCCCGAACTGACGCTGGAGACCGAACCCAGCGACCACGGACTGGAACGGATCGCGGCCATGCTGCTGGGGGCGAAGAAGCCGGCGATGGTGATCGGCACCGGGCTGGCCAATGCCGGCGGATGGCACCACGGCATCGCCCTGGCGGAGCGTGCCGGGCTGCCGGTCTACGCCGCGCCCTATGCCGCGCGCGAGACTTTCCCGGAGGACCATCCGCAGTTCGCCGGTTTCCTCAACGCCTGGCGCGACCAGATCCGCGCCGCACTTGACCCACATGACGCAATCCTCGTCGTCGGCGCACCGGTGTTCACCTACCACGTGGAAGGCAGCGGTCCGCACTGGCCCGAACACGCGCAGCTGATGGCGCTGAGCGACGATCCGCAGCACCTGGCGAACCTGCCCGGCGGCGGGGGCGTGCTGGGCAATCCCGCCACCGGGCTCGTGCGCCTGGCGGACATTATCGGCCGCACGCTGGATCATCCGGCACCGGCCTACACCGGCCCCACCCACCAGTTGATCGACCCGCCGGCTGAGATGACGGCGGCCTACGTGCTCAAGCGCATTGCCGCGCTGCGCCCGGACGGGGCGATCGTGGTGGAGGAATCGCCCACCGCGCGCGGGCCCGAACACGTCACCCTGCCGATCGTGCGCGAGGGTGGCTTCTACTCCTGCGCAAGCGGAGGGCTGGGCTATTCTCTGCCCGGCGCGCTGGGCGTGTGCATGCACGAGCAAGCAGGCGGGCGGCGCGACAAGGTAATCGCCGTGCTGGGTGACGGCGCATCGATGTATACGATCCAGGGCCTATTCACCGCCTTCCAGGAAGGTCTGCCGGTCAGCTTCGTCATCATGAACAACTCGGCCTATGCCGCGCTGACCGGTTTTTCCGGCGAATTCGGCATGAACCACGTGCCCGGCTGCGATCTCACCGGCCTCGATTTCGTAAAGATCGCGGAAGGCCACGGCGTGGCGGGCTTGCGGGTCGACAGGACAGCGGATCTAGATGCCGCGCTGGAGTGGAGCTTCGATACGCAAGAGCCAACGCTGCTGGACTTGCGCATCGCCTGAAAACCGCCAAGCGTACCTCGGTGAAGGGACCACTGCGCATCACGAATCGCTCGGGATGACGATGTGCTCGCTCCTAGGTCAGCTAGCTTGCGAGCGCTTCAACATCATAGCAAAAGCAGGATCAGTCCAAACGCAGCACGCAGTTGGAATTCGGTTGAATCTCTCAACTCTTGAGCGTGGTTCAGCGCTTGTTTTCGGATCCTACGATATCAGCCAGTGGCTGCAAGCCATCACCATATTTCCGCCAGCGTTCGACAGCATCTTTGTAGATAGGCTTTCTAACCTGAGCCACACTAGCGGTCTTTACCGGACGTCGGGATGTATGGAATTCAAGGCAGCTGGGATCCCAATCCAGACCGATGAAATCAATCATCTGGCGGGCTTCCTTTTCGGTATCGGCAACGACGTCCTCGTATTTGACGGTCAGCATCGTACCCTTGGGCAGCACCTTCTGCCAATGCGCCATCAAATCGGCGTAACGCCGGTAATAGCGTCCCAACTCACCAAGGTCATAGCTGTGAGGCATGTCGTCCTTGAACAGCTTCGTGAAGGCTGAAAGGCACGTATCCATGGGATTGCGCTGCGTGTTGATGATCTTCGCGTTCGGGAAAACAATGTTGATCAGTCCGCAGAAGAAGTAATTGGTGAGGAGCTTGTCAGTGATCCGCAGCTTGTTTCCCGCGCCCGTAGAGATGGCCTCAAGATACTTCTGCGCCAAGAGCGCGTATTGGCGTTCGTCGAGCTCAGCGACCATATCCGGATAAGTGGACAACGAGGGGAACCGATCGCGCAGCTGATGCAGCGAGCGGCTGAAGTGCTTTACTTCGCCAGCACCATGAACTGCGGGATGAGCCGAGATGATCTGTTCTACAAGCGTCGAGCCGGAGCGCGGCATGCCAACGATGAAGACCAGGCGATCGGTATCATTTCCTGCAAACGGCCTATCCTTGAAAAGCTTTGCTGGAAAAGCTTTCTTGATATCGGAAAAGAACTTGCGGGAATCTGCTTCACTATAGGTCAGCGTGGCGCGTTTGAGCTTACCGCCTGTCACGTAGTGCTCGAGCGCCTCTTCCTTCTTGCCATTATCGTCGAGCGCTTTGGCGTAAGCGTAGTGAAGCGGAATATTGCGCTCGGGTGAATTTTCGTCCGCATTTTCCATCAATTCGCCGAGCTTCTTGTAGAGCTCAGGTTCTTTGGAAAAATCCACCAAGTCATTTAGAGTCGCATAGGCCCCGTACATTTTGTCGTCGAGCTCGATAGCCTTCATAACTTGCTCGCGGGCTTCGTCGAGACGACCAAGCGACTTCAGAGCAACACCGTAAAAGTTTCGGAACTCTGCGCTCTCCGGCGATAATTCGACCGCTTTTTCGATAAGTTTAAGCGCCTGCTGATAGCGATCACGATCATGCATCAGCTGCCCAAGGACGAAATGCGCTTCAGCATTTTCGCGATCGTCGTGCAGGACCATACGACACGCTTGCTCTGCAGCTTCGTAATTGCCACGCTTGAGCTGTATCCGCGCCGTGAGCAAAAGGGTCTTCGGATTGCGGGGCTCAAAACGGAGAACTTCGGTCATCTGCCGCAAAGCTTCGACATCGTTGCCCTCATAATGAAGCAGCATGCCGAGATTGTTGTAGGCATCGACGTAGCGAGGTTTCTGCTGGATCGCCTTCCTGAGCGCGTGTTGCGCCTGGTCAATTTTGCGTTGTTCGCGCAGAAGAGTGCCAAGGTTGTTGTACGCTTCAGGATAGACCTCGCGGATGGCCAGTGCCTCCTGGTAAGCCTTGACCGCTTCGTCTCGCTCGCCGATCAGGCGGAGCGAGTTGCCAAGATTGTTGTAGGCCTCGGCAAATGAAGGATTGGTTTGCAGCGCTTTGCGATAGCAGGCGCAGGCCTCCTCAAATTCCTTCTTCTCGTAATGCACGATCCCGAGGTTGTTCAGCGCTTGGCTATTCTTGGGATCAAGTTTTATTGCATTCTCAAGGGCCTTTTGAGCCTCTTCCAGCTCACCGGCACCGCGCTGGATCTCTCCGAGATTGGAATAGTAGCTGGGATTCTCCGGAAACAATTCGATGGCCTTCTTAATACTGGCCACTCCCTCGTCATGCTTACCTTGTGCATGCAGCGCAACACCGAGAATATTATGAGCGTCAGCAAGTGCGGGTTTGTGCTTGATGATTTGGCGGCAAACACGTTCCGCCTGAACATATTTGCCGCGCTCGAAAAGTTTGCCGGCCATATCCAGCGCCTGGGGCTCAGTCATCTTTTGTGAGCCTTTCTGGACGCGCTCGATCATTTCATCGGTCGCTACGGTCTTATTCTTCTGGGCCATCCAAGATCCAATGTCGGGAATTTGTATTGTCTAGAGACGACAAAGGGGAGGATCGCTCCTCCCCTTTGCCTTGGTCGGTTTGGAACCCACTTACATGCCCGAACCCGGACCGTAGGTGATTTCCACGCGGCGGTTCTGCAGTTCACGCACACCGTCAGCAGTCGGCACGCGCGGCATGCTTTCACCGAAGGCTTCGCTAGAGATGCGAGCTTCGGGGATTCCGCGATCGGTCAGGTAGGCCTGCACCGATGCATTGCGTCGAGCCGCCAGTCCCATGTTGTACTCCTCGCTACCCGAACGGTCGGTGTGACCGGCCAGCATGATCGCTGCCGTACCGCAGTCACCGTAGGCGGTGATCGCCGAGTTGAGCACGGTCGCAGCCTCGGGCGTGATGTCCGACTGATCCCAGTCGAAGAACACGATGTACGGGCCCTGCTCGCAGACCGGAGCCGGCGGCGGAGGCGGCGGCGGCGGAGGCGGAGGCGGCGGCGGCGGCGGAGGCGGAGGCGGCGGCGGCGGCGGCGGCGGCGGAGGCGGCGGAGCTTCCTCACCACCGAACATGAACCTCAGCGTCGCACCACCCGAGTGGACCTTGTGGAGATCGCCCATCCAGCCCTCGTAGTCGAGGCGCAGCGACGCACTGTCGCTGAGAGCCACGGCAAGGCTGAAGCCAGCAGCGATGACATCCTCGTCACGCTGCGGACCAAGGACCGTAAAGGTCGAGCCAGGTGCCGCTGCATAGGACGCCAGGAAGCTGGTCGGTGCATCTTCGAACTGGTGACGCCAGCCAACGCGAGCCTCAGGGAAGACGTTGCCCATCGGCAGACCCAACTTAAGGCCGAGTTCGCCGGTGGTGTAGTCGTCTTCTGCGTCAAACACGGTCAGGTTAGCAGCAGTCGTGCCCGTTTCGGTAAAGCCTTCCAGCTCCGCCGAGACGTAGTCGAGCGCGGCATAGGGCGTCAGCGTAGCTCCGCCCACAGGCAGGCGATAGCCAAGTTCGGCGCCTGCTGACCAGATGTTGGCATCGGGCGAGGCCGTGGCCACACCGCCGATGTTGCGGACCGAGATGGCACGGCTCGAGTCACCGCTCAGCTCCGAATAGCTGGCTGCTGCGCGGATGTAGAAGGTGCCCGGATCATAAGCGGCATAGCCACCGATCTGGAAACCGTCCGATTCGAGCGAGCCGGACCATTGGTCGAAATCAACATCGTTCTGGACGTAACCACCGCCAAGACCGATCACACCATAGTCACCAACAGCGACGTCAAAGCCCGCTGCGAAGTAGTACTGGTCACCCGAGAGGCCGGTCGCATCTTGTGCTGGATCGCTATCAATATCTTCGTTGGCGATATTGGCGGTCGCCCAGATGCCGATACTGTTTTCACGGCGACACGAGAGCGAACCATCGCTCAGCATCAGCGCGGCGCAGCCGCCCTGATCAGCCAGAATGCCGTTGAAGCGTGCACCCATCCAGCCCAGCGACTGCAGGTAGGTTGCGTACTGTGCACCATGCAGAGACGACAGAGCCCGAGCATACAACGCATCATCGGAGAGCAGGAACATCTCTTCGACGAGATCGGCAAATCCACCAGTCAAAGTCGGCGAATAGACGCCTTCGATGCCGTTCGCAGCCGATTGTTGGTTCGGGTTGAGCGCAAAACGCGCGTCACCGAAGGCAACCCGTGTCAGCGACAGGTCGACGTTGTTGGCATCGTCATAAACGGCCGCCGCATCAAGGAAGATCGAGCCGGTATCGGTGGTGACCGAACCGAACGTGCCCGTCAGCGTACCTGCATTGATGATGTCATTGAAGATGTAACCATCGTCATACAGGCCATTGGGCGTGCTCAGGACCGCCACCAGGTTGCCACCGGTAATGTCTGCCGTGTTGGCGTCGACAAACGGATAGGCTGCCTCGGCATCGGTTGCCAGCGTTGAGGTGGGCAGTTGCAGCGCCAAGGTGCCACCTGCTTCCACAGTGAAGTCATCCACATTCACGGATGCCGGACCGCTATAAGTCGTCGTTCCCGGTTGATCCACCAGCAGAAGCGTACCGCCATCAAGGATCTCGAGGTCCGAAATCAGGCCGGCGGTCGGGTTGATCGTACCGTCGAGCGAAGTCTGGCCGTTGAAGACACTTACAACATCATCCGGGCTCAGCAGCAGGTTACCGTAGATCGAACCGTTGCCAGTGAGGTTAATCTGCACTGGATCAGGAGCTTCGGTCACGTCGATGGCACTGCCCCAGGTGACCGTCGCGCCATTGTCGGTGCTGACGCCGGCAAAAATGCTGCCGCTATCGTTTGTGATAACCAGCGAGGTTGCCGGGTCGAGCGCCGTAGGCATGATCATAGGCGGAGGTGCGCCATCAGGTTCGCGGACCAGAATGCCGGTAGCCGTCGAACTAGCATCGGCCGTCCAGGCCTGAACGTTGATCGAACCACTGTTGGTGATTGTCACGTCGGTGGTGTCGAGACCTTCGACACCGATACCGATAGCGGTGGCAGTGTCCGTGGTGGCACCGGTCGCGATAGCAGCAACGCTGAGCGAGCCGCTGTTTTCGATCGTACCATCAAGGCTTGGAAGGGGCACAAAGGTCGTGGTCGTTGCGCTGACGCTCGAACCCGTCATGATGGCAGTGGTATCGTTGCCATCGAGTACGGCCATGCCGACTGCTTCGACATAGGTACCACCAAATGCCGTCGCAACGACGCTCATGGTCCCGTCATTGGAGACGTCGAAGGGCGATGCACCATCGTCCTCAAGCAGATAGCCGACTGCAGTTACATCAAGGTCAGCCGAGGTCACCGCCGCAGCCGTACCAGCTGCGGTGACGGCAAAGTCACCCGAATTGCTGAAAGTAGACGAGCCATCAGCAGCGTCGTTGACCTGCAAGACGCCGAGCGCTTCGACTTCGACTTCGACAACGTCGCCGCTGGCACTGCCCGCAGCGGAGACGCTGAAGGAGCCAGTGTTGACGAAGCTCGCCGAGAGATCGTCGCTATCCACGTCCTGATCCACACCGGTGACATAGGCGTAAGCACCGCCGAAGGCATCGCCGGCGGCAGAAGCAGAGCCGGACACGCTCAGCGAACCGCTATTGTTCACCGCCAGGGCCACTACATCACCATCCTGCTCGATGCCGAGCACATATGCCGAGGCAGTCGCGCTATGGCTGATGGTTGCACTTGCGGTGGCCGCGGCGACCGAAGCCGAGGCCGCGCCGGAAACACTAAGCGAGCCGCTATTGGTCACCGAGGCAAGGGCTTCGCCGTTATCAGCGTCAGCATATTGCCCGATGCCAGTCACGTCCGCGTCAGCGTCAGCGCCGGTTACACCAGAAGCATCGGCAGAAACGGCGACATTGAACGTCCCAGCATTGGTGACAAGCGCTGAGGCATCGCCGAATTCGGAGTCAGCATCCTGGTTGAGAGCAACGTCATCACCGGCGGAAGCTTCTGCCGAGCCCGATGTTGCGGCGGCACTGGCAGCGAAGGATATGTCAACGACGCCAGTTGAAGCGTTGGCAAAGGTCGCCGTGGCTGACCCACCGGCGCCCGAGGTGGTCGAACCGTTAGCATCCGCACTCTGCACCAGTATGGAATCTTCCATATAGGCCGTCGCATCGGCCGTGGTTCCAGAAGCGCTGGCGAGGGCAGCCACCGAAATCATGCCGCTGTTCGCAACTTCAGCCAGCGCATTACCGCCCGCGCCGGCTTCGGCGTCTTGATAGATGACGTCAGAAACCGAGACATAGGCATCAGCCGAAGTGTCAGCTGCGGCGCTGGCGGTCAGAGCGACATCGAGAGTCCCTGTGTTAGCGAAGCTTACCGTGGCATCACCATTGTCTGCGTCGGCATTCTGAGAAACCAGATAGAATGCCTCGACAGTCGCATCAGCACTTCCCGCCGTACCCGACGTATTCTGCGCCACTGCCATAGCCGAAGCGGAAATGTTTACGACGCCGTCATTTGTGATCGTGCTCGAAGCATCCCCATCATCAGAATCTGCATCCTGATACAAGGCATAAGAGTTTTCTGCGTAAGCGTCCGCGTCAGACGATGTAGCCATCGCATTCGCAGTTGCGACCACATTGATCACACCAGTCGACGTGTTTGTCAGCACGTTAGATGCATTGCCGCTGGCAAAAGTGGTGCTGCCCGACACTGAGCTTTCTGCCGATGCATCTTGCGAAATCGCGGTTTCTGCGGTCGCAGAAGCTGACGCATACGCACCCGTAGCATTAGCCGATGCCAGGTAATCGAAAGTACCGCTATTGGTTAGCGTATTGGTCGCATCACCGCCGCCTTCAGCGTCGGCATTCATCGTAATGCCGGAGGTTGCGTAAGCACCGGCGCTCGCATCGTCGTCAGCAATTGCAAGAGCCGACACGTCATAGGACCAGACGCCGGTGTTAGCGTTGGTCACCGACGCATTGCCGCCATTGTAGGCGTAGGCATACTGCGAGGCGCCATACTCGAGCGTTGCGTCAGCTTCGGCGTCACTGGCAGTGCCAGACGTGTTCTGCGCGATGGCACTTGCGGATACGAGCACATTGATCGTGCCGTCGTTGGTCACGCCAACCGAAGCATCGCCACCATATGCATAGGCACCCTGGTTAATTGGCTCATAAGCAGAAGCGTCCGCTTCTGCCGAGTCGGTGCCCGTAGCCGTTGCTTCGACGATAAAGTTGTAAACACCGGTCGAGGCGTTCACGAAGGTCGCCGAGGCGTTGCCCGAATCTCCAGGCTGCTCGCTGTCAGCGCTGGCGTACTGATCAATTGCACTCGAAGCATCTGCAGACGCGTCAGCGTCGGTACCAATCGCCTGGGCAGAAACCACAACGTCGATCGTTCCGCTATTCGCCACCGAAGCGGTCGCGTCGCCGCCGCCATCAGTATAAACGTCCTGCGAAATCCCATAATACATCTGAGCAGTCGCATCAGCTGAGTCGCCAGTGCTGATTGCCTGCGCTACCGAGTGAATGTTGATCACACCCGAATTGTCGACCAACGCAGAAGCGTTACCACCCAGATCGGTCTGTGCCGACTGATAGATGGCCGTCGTGACGTAAGCCTCCGCGTCCGCATCACCCGTCGTCGCGCTGGCAACAGCGGTTGCCGCGATATTGATGATGCCTGTCGATGAATTGACATAGGCAATCGAGGCACTGCCAGCCGTAGCCGTGGATGCACTCAGCGAAGCCAATTCGGCCGATGCATAGGCCGAGATGCCGTAATCGATTTCAGCGCTTGCGCTGGCATCAGAACCCGAAGCCGCGGCGTCGGCAATAATATCGATCGTGCCATTGTTCGCCAGCAGGACATTGGCATCGCCGCCATCATCGGCTTCGGCCTCGAAATAGATACCGGTAGAAATTTCAGCCGTCGCGTCTGCCGAGGTCGCAGCAGTTGCATCAGCCACTGCCGAAATCTCGATAGAACCGTTGTTGGCCAGGTCTACGCTCGCACCAGCACCATCGTAGCCATAGGCGTACTGGCTGACCGCGTTATCAATATCAGCCGAGGCATCGGCGTCAGCTGTGGTGGCAGAAGCCGTCGCCAGAGACCCGATCGTGATCGCGCCGTCATTAGCGAGACTTGCACTTGCAGCGTTATCCACGCCGTAGGCGCTGGCAGATTGGTAGATGCCACCGGAATTGCTGGCATCAGCACTCGCATCACCACCCGTGGCAGCGGCATCCGCAACAACCGACACGACACCATCGAGGCTATTCGTGAAGCTCGCACTCGCGGAACCATCGTCGGCAAAGGCATAAACGTCGATGCCGTCGTCGATGTCTGCACTTGCGTCGGCGATGCCCGAAAGCGCGACAGCATTGGCATCTGCGCTCAGAGCAAGACTGCTGCTGTTTGCAATCGACGCAGCCGCGCCACCATCCACACCGTCGGCATCGGCCGACACATAGACGCCGTCATCAATGCTCGCATCGGCACTCGCGTCGCCACTGGTCGCCGCGGCATTGGCCTCCGCCGAAATGGACAACGCGCCGGCATTATCAAGCGAAGCGACGGCCGTATCACCAATCGATTCGATATAAATTCCGCTTCCGATTGCAGCGCTTGCATCGGCCGAAGCGCCGCTTACATCGCCGCTCGCGTTGGCAAGCGCCGAAATTTCGATTTCGCCGCCAACCGCATTGGCAAGCGAAACATCGGCCGGACCACTCGCCGCCTCAGCGGCCTGATATACACCTGTGCCAATAAACGCACCCGCCTGCGCGTTCACGTCATTAGCATCGGCCGCAATCGCCGCAATCGTAAGAGACCCACTGTTGCCCAGCTCCGCGGATGCCGAAGTTTCCCCGGCCACGTCCTGACCAACACCAGCGCTACCGACAATTGCGACCGCGCCTGCGCTCGCGGAGGCCGTCGCACCATCGGCCTGCGCAGAAGCCACAACCGAAATCGCCCCATCATTGACAAGCGAAACTCCGGCGTCAGCTGCGCTAGAATCAGCGATTTGCCCGATACCCACTCCGATTTGCGCCACGCCATAAGCGTCCCCGGAAGCGGCAACAGCATCGCCAACCGCAGAAATCGTAATAGTCGAGTCAAGCGCGTTATCGATAACGCCGCTCACCAACCCGGGAGACGATGCCTCTTGGAAGACACCCTCGCCAATGACGCCGCCAGCTACTGCACCATCGGCGTCCGAAGCCGAGCCATCCGCCAGAACCGTAAGCGCGCCATTGTTATCGATCGTGGGGGTTGCGCTAGAAACGCCCGTCGCCTGCTGATTGACACCGAAGCTCACGACGCCAGCTGCGTCGGTAGATGTGCCTGTCGCTGTCGCATCGGTAACGCTGGCAACCGCTGCGATCGTCACCGACCCGTCGTTGATCAGCGCGATGTTGGCATCGCCCTCGCCCGTCGCGGTACCCGTCGCATTTGCCGTTTGCGAAACAGCGCCGCTAGGAACATCGGCTACCTCAGCTATTGCCGTACCCGGTCCCAAATCGGTGACGCCAAATTCAAAATCGTCACCAACTTGGCTGATCGTCAAAGTGGCGTTGACGTCAGCCTGCGTTGACGACTGCTCGATACCAGGCTCGGTGGTCTGCTGCCCGATGGCAGGCACGGAGATTGCCAACGCAATGGCCGAAACACCAACAGAGAGAGCACTTCTAGACCTAATCATATAAAACTCCACCAAACCTTGTTATGTATGTGCTCCTACTAACCAACCCGATGGCGAGGTCAAGCTTAAGTTCAACACTTTCGGCAGGTTGGCGTGTTTTTACAAGGGCAGGAGGTGTTCATCGTAAGTAGCTGTTATCAAAAATGTTCGCGCCGACCTCCCCCTTGCGCCCTAGAGATCAAGGCTTGGCACATCCTTGATGGGGTCGGCGTCAAGATTTGGTCGCGATGACGCCCCAAAACGAATTCCTGATCCACTGAAACCCATGCTCTTATAACTTGGAGAGCCCGTCTTCGTCCGAGTTGCCGAAGCATCTAAGAGTTCCCGAGAAAGGGTGAAGGCCAAGAATACCGCTTGCCCCGGGGCGCAAAGGAATCGGTGGGTGCCACTAAGCTGGCAGCCAGTTAGATTGGCGCATGAGGCCAAACGGGTCAGGTCACGCGCCACACCCAAAGCTTGATTGAGTTGGCAAATCGCGCCCCTGAACAAATGAAGATCGACTTGTTGAGCCAATCATACTTGCCATCGGGCGCAATGAATTCGGGCACCGTGCGGAAATAGTATTCGCTCGGGTCAACTTCCTCGCCCGCCACCAGCCGCCGCATCACCTCCACCGGGCCGTGGCGCAGGCCCTTGTTGCGGATCTGGATCAGTTCGCCATCGTCGGTCTCGATGGCATACATGGCATCGGCCACGGTCACCCCGTCGTGCCGGGTCAGCTGCCAGTCGGCCGAACTGCCCATCAGCTTGCCAGAAATCCTGGGTCCTTTCACATAGCCGCCGGCTAGGATGGGGATGATCCGCCGCGTGCCGTCATAGGTCTCCCCGATCTGGCGCGGTTCTTCCAACTCGCCGCCAGCTTCATAGACGAATTCAAGGCCTGGTGGATCGGGCCGTTCACTCATGTCCTGCTCCCGTTGTTGTTTTGCCTGCCTTCCTTAGGCAAGCCAGCCGCGCGCACCAAATCTAAACCGCTGGCTGCACCAGATCGACTGCGAACGGGGCTGCGCATTCCGGTGGAATGCCGCAGCCGGACGCTACATCGAGCTCGATTAGCGAGGCGTGAGCGGCGTGTTCGCAACCTGCTCGAAATAGCTCGCCACCACGTCGTCCAGTTCCGCACCGGGCGGATAGTGGCTCAGCTTCACGATCACCGTGCGGCTTTGCGGGTGGACATATATGTATTGCCCGGCCAGTCCGATGGCGGAAAAGGCGCCGGGCTCGTTGCCCAGCTGCCAGGTCTGGAAGCCGTATCCGGGGCGCGGGCTGTCCGGGTCGAGCGGGCGCATGGCTGTCATCGCAGCAACCCAGCCTTCGGGCAGCACGCGCGTGCCCTGCATCATTCCGTCGTCCAGCATTAGCTGCCCCAACCGCGCGAAATCACGCAGCGTCGCGTTGAAGCCCATGCCCGCCAGAGACCGCCCGACACCTGGCGGTCCGTCCGCCAGCCAGAAGGCGTTGCGTTCCGCACCGATGGGTTGCCACAGCCGCTCGCTGGTCAGCCGCGCCAGCGGCACGCCGGTGGCATTCTCCAGCACGCGGCCCAGCACGGCGGTGTCGAGCGTGGCGTAGTTGAAGCTTTCGCCCGGCGCCTCCCTGCGGCCCACCGCCATGCCGAAATCGGCAAAGCGCGCACGGTTGAGGACGATGGCGGTATCATGGATGCAGGCGGCAAGACTGGGGTTTGCGCCGAAATCGTAGCGTTCGACGATATCGACGCCAGAGCGCATTTCCAGCAGGTTGCGGATCGTCACTCCGTCATAGCCGCCGCCTGCCAGCGCTGGCCAGTAGCGCGTGGCCGGGTCGTCCAGCGATTCGATCTCGCCGCGTGCCAGTGCCTGCCCGACCAGCATGGCCACGATCGTCTTCGACATGGAAAAGCCAATATGGCGCTCCTCGGGATCGAAGCGATTGCGGTAGTCCTCGAACACGATCTGCCCGTCGCGCAGCACCAGCAGGGCATCGGTATGGGTGGTCAGGGCGAAGGCCTGGTAGTCGCCAGGCATGGTGAAGCCGGCAGCCTCTGCCCAGGCACGCGGCTGCTCTGCTGCCGCAACGCGGCGATTGGCAAAGACCTCGCTCGCCTCTCGAAAGGTGAAGGAGTTCACCTCCGGATTGAGAAGCTGTCGTCGCATGGCGATCGTCGCGGGCGAAGGCTCGCGATAGGCAAGGTCCGGGCCCGTGGGTGCCGGGTCCAGTTGAGCCAGCCCCCGGCATCCCTCGGCCACGTCCCATGCGCGCCAGGGCTCCGGCGCGCCCTCGTCCTGTGCCAATGTGGGGGCCGAAACCCCCAGCACGCCCAGCGCTGCAAGCGCGGCGCGGATCATGCCGGCTCGGCCACTTTCAGCCCGATATCCTCGCTGCGGGCAAAGTTGCCGTGCAGGCCGAAGCGCAGGCGGATGGGGATGTGGACGGTGGCCACCGGCCCTTTCTCGATATCCAGCGCATCGAAGATCAACAGGTCGGTGTTCCTGTTTTCAAGCCGGTTGCACAGCATCACAATCCAGCCGTCGCCTTCGGGCGCATCGGGTGTGCGCGGAATGAAGCAGGGTTCCTGCAGGCTTGAAACCGGGCCACACCACCAGTGCTTTTCGTCGCCGGTTTCGAGGTCTTTCAGGAACAGGCAGTTCATCAGGAACCCGCCGGCGCTGCCGCCTTTCAGTTCGCAGGGGCGGCTCATGTCCATTTCCAGACCCCAGGTGTAGCGGTTCTTCATGCCGGTGAAGCGATCGTCGATGCGCGGGAACTCGGATGCCGTCTCGGTCAGCGGCACGATTTCTTCGAACTCGTCGGTGTTGCTGGCCAAGTCCACGGTCCAGCGGGTGAGCTTGCTCATCGCCTGTGCCGGGTTGAAATCGGCACCGTGCACGTCGGGGAAGAAGGGGAACATGTTGTTCTCCGCTTCGGGCACCACGAAGTGCACCTTGCTGCCGTCTTGCCAGGCATTGACCACGTGGCTGGCAAAGCAGTTGTCGCGCTTGAACCAGCGGATGTCTTCCTGCTTCAGGTCATCCCGGCGCGGGATGATGCCGAGGTATACGGGCTTGGTGGTGTCGAAGCCGAAGTGGGGCAGGCCCTTCTCCAGCCGTTCCCAGCTGCCGATCGATGGCACGACGTGCAGCACGAGGTAATCGGGCGTAATCGCGAAGTCGTGCATCATGCAGTAATAGGGGGTCTTGAACCACACTTCACGCACCAGCTCGTTGTCCGGGCTGATCTCCACCAGCGCGCAATCGTCGCTGCAGATGCCGCTGGCGGCGTAGCACAGCGCCACCATGTTGCCGGTCGCGGGATCGATCTTGGGGTGGGCGGTGAAGGTCTCGCTCTTCATCTTGCCGCCCCAGGTTTCGACCTTCTCGCGCTCCATCGTGACAGGGTCCATCACCAGCGAGGGGCTGTCTTCCTTCATCGCCCAAAGCTTGCCCGCGAAGACCCAGGCGTTGGTGTTGCCCGTTGCGCGGTAGGTGCCCTTGGTAGCGGGATCGTCCGTCAGCGGATTGCGATAGTGGCCCCACAGCGCGCGGCCCGCCTCGTTCTCCATCAACCAGCGATCGGTCTTGGCCCAGCGCTGGCGGAAATCGACCTGGCCATCATGGATGTGGAAGCGCGAGATCATCCCGTCGCCGTCGAAGGCAATCGAATCACCTAGCATCGGCGGGAACTGCGGATCGGGCTGCACGCGGAAGAATGCGCCGTCGATCTCTTTCGGGATCTCGCCCTCGTAGGCAAGGTCCTTGATATCTGCTTCAACGCGACTGGGGGTATTGAAGCCGGTGAAGGTGGGGGTGTCGGGAAATTGCGCCATCTTTGTCCTCTCCTTGCGGAAGATTGTATGCTTTACTAACAAAACCGCAAGACAGACGAGAGCAGGACTTTGGCCCAAGCCGCATTGACCGAAAGCAAAACCGACGCGAACGAGGGTGGCGATCCCGAATTCGGCCAGCTCGACGGCATCGTGGGCTTCCACATCCGCCTGGCGCATGGCGCCGTCTATCGCCATTTTACCGAGACATTCTCGGAGCTTGGCTTGACGCAAAAGCAGGTCAGCGTGCTGTGGCTCGTGGGCGAGAACCCCGGCGTCTCGCAAATCGAGCTGGGCAGCCGCCTGCGGATGGACCGGGCCACCACCATGACCATCGTCAACCGCCTGCAGGAGCGCGGCTACCTGCGGCGCGAGAAGAGCAGCAGCGATGGGCGCAAGCAGGCGCTCCACCTAACCGCAGACGGCGAAGCGGCGCTAGAACAGGCCAAAAGCTGTATTGCCGAGCACGAAGCATGGCTAAAAAGCCGCTTCACACCACAAGAAGTCGAAAAACTGGTGGAAATGCTCGAGAGAATCCACGAATAGGGACCCTTCAGGGAGAAGGACAAAGTCAATATGGCCGGACCGACAAGCGGGGGCGCGAACCCCATCAATGTGATCAACGACGGTGCCATGAACTGGCGCCAGTGGGCGGTAGTGGTGCTGATGGTGCTGCTGAACGCGCTCGACGGGTTCGACGTGCTTTCCAGCGCCTTTGCCGCGCCGGGTATTACGGCGGACTGGGGCATCCCGCGTAGCGAACTGGGCATCGTCCTTTCGGCAGAACTGGTAGGCATGGGCTTTGGCTCGGTGCTGCTGGGCGGCGCGGCGGACAAGTTCGGTCGCAAGAACACCATGATCGCCTGCCTCGTCTTGATGGCCATCGGTATGTGGATGGCCGGCCATGCCAATGGCGTAGGCGACATGTTCGTATATCGCTTCATCACCGGAATCGGCATCGGCGGCATGCTGGCCGCCACCAACGCCGTTACGGCCGAAAGCACAAACAACAAGTGGCGCAAGGCCGCCATCGCGGTCTACGTCGCGGGCTATCCGTTGGGCGCGATCCTGGGCGGCATTGCCGCTTCAGAATGGCTGCTGGACACCTATGGCTGGCGCGGCGTGTTCGATTTCGGCGCTATCGTCACCGCGGCGCTGATCCCGGTTGTGTTCCTGGTGGTGCCGGAAACTGCTGCCTACCAGGCCGCCAAGAACAACCTTGCAGGCGTCAACAGGACGCTGCACGCCTTCGGCAAGCCGCCGATCGAGAACCTGCCTGCGGTGGATACCTCGGCAGCCAAGCCGAAGGTGACCGACATCCTGTCGAACCCGAAGCTGCGTCCGGTCACCCTGCTGCTGGCCTTCGGCTACATGTTCCACACCGTCACCTTCTACTACATCCTGAAATTCGCGGTGCAGATCGTGGCCGACTACCCGCCGGGCTACCCGCCCAGCGATGCCGCCACCGTGCTTACCTGGGCCAATGTCGGCGGCTTCTTCGGCAGCGCGCTTTTCGGCTTCGTGATGGCGCGCCTGGGCATCAAGTGGCCGACCGCGCTGATGTTGCTGATCGGCTCTGTCGCAGTCATCAGCTTTGGCCTTGGCCGCGATACGCTGGATGGCTGGCAGTGGGCCACCATCCTCACCGGCTTCTTCACCAATGCCGCGATCAGCGGATACTATGCCGCCTTTGCGCGCGGCTTCCCCGCCTATGCCCGCGCCACCGGCACCGGCTTCGTGCTGGGGGTCGGTCGCCTTGGCGCGGCAGGCAGCCCGCTGATTGCCGGCGCGCTGTTTGCCTTGCTGGGCAACGATGAACTGCTGGTGGTTTCCACCATCATGGCCATGGGTTCGGTGATCTCGCTGATCCTGTTCCTGATGCTGCCCGAACGCGAAGGCGACGAACTGGTAGGCGCAGCAGACCTGCCCGCCGGTACGCCGCTCGACTGATATCTAGGAGAATCCTGACATGAAAACCCGTGCCGCGGTCGCCTTCGAGGCGAAGAAGCCGCTCGAAATCGTCGAACTCGACCTGGAAGGCCCGAAGGAAGGCGAAGTGCTGGTCGAGATCATGGCAACCGGCATCTGCCATACCGATGCCTATACGCTCGACGGGTTCGACAGCGAAGGCATCTTCCCCTCGGTGCTGGGCCACGAAGGCGCAGGGATCGTGCGCGAAGTCGGCCCCGGCGTGACCAGCGTGAAGCCCGACGATCACGTGATCCCGCTCTACACGCCGGAATGTCGCCAGTGTAAGTCGTGCCTGTCGGGCAAGACCAACCTGTGCACCGCGATCCGCGCCACGCAGGGGCAGGGCCTTATGCCCGATGGCACCAGCCGCTTCTCCTACAAGGGGCAGACGATCTACCACTACATGGGCTGTTCGACGTTCTCGAACTTCACCGTGCTGCCCGAAATCGCCGTCGCCAAGATCCGCGAAGACGCGCCGTTCAAGACCAGCTGCTACATCGGCTGCGGCGTGACCACGGGCGTTGGCGCCGTCACCAACACCGCCAAGGTGCAGGTGGGCGATAACGTGGTGGTGTTCGGCCTCGGCGGTATCGGCCTGAACGTGATCCAGGGCGCCAAGCTGGCCGGCGCCAACAAGATCATCGGCATCGACATCAACGGCGAGCGCGAGGAATGGGGCCGCAAGTTCGGCATGACCCACTTCCTCAACACCAAGGGCATGAGCCGCGAGGATACCATCGCCAAGGTGGTGGAGATGACCGACGGCGGGGCGGACTATACCTTCGATTGCACCGGCAACACCGAAGTCATGCGCACGGCGCTGGAATGCTGCCACCGCGGCTGGGGTACCAGCGTCATCATCGGCGTGGCCGAAGCAGGCAAGGAAATCGCCACCCGCCCGTTCCAGCTGGTAACGGGCCGCAACTGGCGCGGCACGGCCTTCGGCGGTGCCAAGGGCCGCACCGACGTGCCCAAGATCGTGGACTGGTACATGGACGGGAAGATCCAGATCGACCCGATGATCACCCACGTCCTCAGCCTGGAAGAGATCAACAAGGGCTTCGACCTGATGCATGCGGGCGAGAGCATCCGCAGCGTGGTGGTGTACTAAGGTCCACCCCGCCAGGACCAAATTCATTCTTTCACATTGCTGAAAATTTCGGCTATGTGATGAAACCAAGAGAATCGCGCTCGGCGAGAGGTTGTCGTGCGCCCCATACGAGAGGACCAGATCGCATGTTCAATCACGTGTTTGTCGGCACCAACGACATCGAAGCCAGCCGCAAGTTCTACGATGCCACGATGAAGGTTCTGGGCTTTGAAGGCCACCCGCTGCCGCACGGCACGGTCTACCCCAGCGAGAACGGTTCGTTCATCACCGCCAAGCCCGCCGACGGCGAAGCGGCGACCTGCATGAACGGCTTCACTTTCGGCTTCAAGGCGGCCGACTATGCCACGGTCGACGCCTGGTACGAGGCCGGCCTTGCCAACGGCGGCACCGACGAAGGCGCGCCGGGCTTCCGTCCCAGCTCGCCGGGCAACATGTACGGTGCCTACCTGCGCGACCCGGACGGCCACAAGATCTGCGCCTACACGCCCAACGTGGGCCCCAAGGAGTAAGCATAAGCGGCCATTTTCCCGCCCGGACCGGCCAGGCCGGTCCGGCGGGGAACCGACGGCCTGCTGCTACCGTATATCCGGGGGAGACAGCGACAATGTACAGTCACATGATGGTCGGCTCGAACGACCTCGAAAAGTCCCGGACGTTCTACGATGCGGTGTTCACCGCGATCGGCGGGCGCAAGGGCTCGATGGATCCAAAGGGGCGGCTGATATACGCGCACAAGGATTCGCTGTTCCTGGTCACCAAGCCGATCAATGGCGAACCGGCCTGCGTCTCCAACGGCGGCACCATCGGCTTTGCCATGGACAGCCCCGAACAGGCCGATGCCTGGCACGCAGCAGGCGTGGCCGCGGGCGGCACGCCAATCGAAGACCCGCCCGGCCCGCGAGTGTCGAACGGGCGCAAGCTTTACCTGGCCTACCTGCGTGATCCCGATGGCCACAAGCTGTGCGCCCTGCACATGCTGGGCGCGGAAGGATGAACATGGAAACAGTCAGCGAAACCAAGTGCTTCGGGGGCAATCAGGGCGTCTACACCCACGATAGCGAGGCGACCGGCACGCCGATGACCTTCCAGGTTTTCGTGCCCGAGCACACGCCCGGCGACAAGCTGCCGGTGCTGTGGTGGCTTTCCGGCCTGACCTGCACGCACGAAAACGCGATGACCAAGTGTCACTACCACCAGGCCTGTGCCGAACACGGCATTATCCTGGTCGGCCCGGACACCTCCCCGCGCGGAGAAGGCGTGCCCGACGACGAGGCCTACGATTTCGGCCAGGGCGCCGGGTTCTACGTCAATGCCACGCAGGACCCATGGGCAAAGCACTTCCACATGCGCCGCTATGTGGAAGAGGAACTGCCTGCGATGGTGGCGGAGAATTTCCCGGTCGACATGGATCGCCAGGCAATCTCGGGCCACTCGATGGGCGGCCACGGCGCGCTGACCGTGTCCTTGCGCAATCCCGGTCGTTTCCGCTCGACCAGTGCCTTCTCCCCGATCGTCAGCCCGCTCAACTGCCCGTGGGGCGAAAAGGCGCTGACAGGCTATATCGGCGACGACAAGGACGCATGGCGCGAATACGATGCCTGCGCCCTGATCGAAGACGGCGCCCGGCTGGGTAACCTGTTGGTGGACCAGGGCCGGGCCGACAATTTCCTCGACGAACAGCTGAAGACGTGGCTGCTGGAAGAGGCCGTACGCAAGGCGGGCATGGATGCGACGATCCGCATGCAGGAAGGCTACGACCATTCCTACTTCTTCGTCTCCACCTTCATCGCCGACCATATCAAATGGCACGCAGAAAGGCTCAAGGCATGAGCGACAAGAGCGAAATCCTGGGCGAGATCATCGCCCGCCACCACCATCGCGAGGGGCCGCTACTGCCGATCCTCAACGACGTGCAGGCCGAACTCGGCTGTGTCGATGCGGAAAGCGAAGCGCTGATCGCCAAGGGCCTGAACCTTTCCCGCGCCGACGTGCACGGCGTGGTCAGCTTCTACCATGACTACAAGACCGAGGCCGACGCCCGCCCGGTAGTGCAGGTGTGCCGCGCAGAGGCGTGCAAGGCGCGCGGCGTGGAAGCCATCATCGATAACGCCACCAGGGCTGCCGGAGAGCGCGTGAAGATCGAGACGGTCTATTGCCTCGGCCTGTGCAGCGCCGGGCCTGCCGCGCGCACGGGTGACGACCTGCATATCCGCCTCGACGCCGAAGGCATCACCAAGCTGGTAGAAGACGCATGACCAAGGTTCGCATTTCCGACGACGCCCTTGCCCGCGCAGGCGGGGCAGACAAGCTGGCCGCAGCCTTCGAAGCCAAGGGCTGCGAGGTGCAGCGCACCTCCAGCTGGGGCATGCAGTGGCTGGAACCGCTGGTGGAGATCGATGGCAAGGGCTTCGGCCCCGCGACGCTGACCGACGTCGACGCCATCCTCGATGGCACCAGCGACAAGGCCATCGGCCTGATCGAGGAGCACCCCTTCATCGCCGGGCAGACGCGCTTTACCTTTGCGCGCGCGGGCAAGACCCGTCCGCTGAGCCTGGAAGACTACGAAGCTACCGGCGGCTGGGCGGGCCTGAAGCGCGCCCGCCAGATCGGCAGCGAAGCAATTGTCGAAGAAGTGAAGGAATCCGGCCTGCGCGGTCGCGGCGGCGCGGGCTTCCCCACCGGGATCAAGTGGGACACCGTGCGCAAGGCGGAAGCCGACCAGAAGTACATCGTGTGCAACGCCGACGAAGGCGACAGCGGCACCTTTGCCGACCGCATGGTGATGGAAGGCGATCCCTTCCAGCTGATCGAAGGCATGGCCATCGCCGGCGAAGCCGTGGGGGCGACACGCGGCTATGTCTACCTGCGCAGCGAATACCCTGATGCCATCCGCAAGATGAACGCGGCGATCGAGCTGTGCGCGGATATCATCGCACCGTTCGTGTGCGAAGTGCGCGTGGGGGCGGGCGCCTATGTCTGCGGCGAGGAAACCAGCCTGCTGAACAGCCTCGAAGGCAAGCGCGGCGAAGTGCGCGCGAAGCCGCCGTTGCCCGCTCTGGAAGGCTTCCTTGGCAAGCCGACGGTCGTCAACAACGTGCTGAGCCTTGCTGCTGTCCCGCACATCCTCACGGAAGGCGGCGCTGCGGCATACAAGGATGTGGGCTTCGGGCGTTCGCGCGGCACCATGCCGATCCAGCTGGCCGGTAACATCAAGCACGGCGGCCTGTACGAGATCGGCTTTGGCGTGACGCTGGGCGACCTCGTGAACACGATCGGCGGCGGCACGGCATCGGGCCGTCCGGTAAAGGCGGTGCAGGTGGGTGGCCCGCTGGGCGCCTATATCCACCCCGACCAGTTTGACATCGTGTTCGACTATGAGACCTTTACCGAGGCCGACGCGCTGATCGGCCATGCGGGCGTGACCGTGTTCGACGACACGGCGGATATGCTGGGCATGGCGCGCTTCGCGATGGAATTCTGCGCGGCGGAAAGCTGCGGCAAGTGCACGCCATGCCGCATCGGCGCAGTGCGCGGAGTGGAAATCCTCGACCGGATCAAGGCCGGCGGTCGCAAGCGCGACCGGCTGGAACTGATGCCGCAGATGCATAACACGCAGAAGGACCAGGGCCGCGATGCAGGCGACGAGATCGGCCTGCTGACAGACCTGTGCGAGACGATGAAGTTCGGCTCGCTCTGCGCGCTGGGCGGCTTCACACCCTACCCGGTGATGAGCGCGCTCAAGCACTGGCCGGAAGACTTCACCCGCAACCCCGAACTGGTCGAGAAGGCCATGTCGGAGCCTGCCGAATGAGGACTGGCTCGTGATCCTGGGCGCGGTCCTGGCCGGCGGCAAGTCCTCACGCTTCGGCAGCGACAAGGCGCTGGCGGAACTGGACGGTCGCACGCTGATCGCGCGCGCGGTGGATACGCTTTCTGGTTTTTGCGAATACGTGATCGTGGTGGGCCGCGAACTCGCGCCCGCCCCGACCATTCCCGACTGGCCCCGACCCGGCATGGGTCCACTGGGCGGCATCGCCGCTGCCCTGCGCTACGCCGAGGACGAGGATTACGAAAGCGTACTGACCTGTGGGGTGGATTCGGTGGCCCTGCCGCAAACGCTGCTGGCAGACCTCTCCCCGCCTCCGGCATACCTTGAAAATCAGCCCGTGATCGGGCATTGGAAAAGCAGTAACGCATCGCTCGTTTCGGCCATCCTCCAGAGTGAAGGACGCCATTCGATGCTCGCATTCGCAAAGGCCGCCAGGGCGCGGGCCGTGAAATGCACTGATGCACCAGCAAACATCAACACACCCGCAGATCTTGCGGCGATGGAGCAAGCCCATGGGATATGAACCCCAAAAGGATTTCGGCACCCCCGCAGTGGAGTCGGAAGATAAAGTCACCCTGACCATCGACGGCCGCGAAGTCACCGTGCCCGCCGGCACCAGCGTGATGCGCGCCGCAAGCGAGAGCGGCGGCCATATCCCCAAGCTGTGCGCCACCGACAACGTCAAGGCCTTTGGCTCGTGCCGCCTGTGCCTGGTGGAGATCGAGGGTGCGCGCGGCACTCCTGCCAGCTGCACCACCCCGGTGGCCGAAGGCATGGTGGTCAAGACGCAGACCCCGCGGCTGGAAAAGCTGCGCCGCGGCGTGATGGAGCTGTACATCTCGGATCACCCGCTGGACTGCCTCACCTGCTCCGCCAACAACGACTGCGAACTGCAGGACGAAGCCGCCGCCGTGGGCCTGCGCGACGTGCGTTATGGCTATGAAGGCGCCAACCACCTGGGCACCACGCCCGATGTCTCCAACCCCTATTTCCTGTTCGCGCCCGACAAGTGCATCGTCTGCAGCCGCTGCGTGCGTGCCTGTGGCGAAGTGCAGGGCACCTTTGCGCTGACCGTGGACGGGCGCGGTTTTGCCAGCGTGATCAGCGCCGGGCAGGACGAAGACAATTTCCTCTCTTCCGAATGCGTTTCCTGTGGCGCCTGTGTGCAGGCCTGCCCCACCAGCGCGCTGATGGAAAAGAGCGTGAAGGAACACGGCAAGCCGGAACGCGCTGTCGTCACCACTTGCGCATATTGCGGCGTGGGCTGCACCTTCCGCGCAGAGATGAAGGGCGAACAGCTGGTGCGTATGGTGCCCTACAAGGACGGCAAGGCCAACCGCGGCCACAGCTGCGTGAAGGGCCGCTTCGCCTATGGGTATGCCAACCACCAGGATCGCATCACCAAGCCGATGATACGCGAGAAGATCACCGATCCCTGGCGCGAAGTCAGCTGGGAAGAGGCGCTCGAGTTCACCAGCAACAAGATCAACGCGATCAAGGCCGAGCACGGCGCCAGGGCGCTGGGTGGCATTACCTCCAGCCGCTGCACCAACGAGGAGACCTTCCTCGTGCAGAAGCTGATCCGTTCGGTTTTCGGTTCCAACAACACCGATACCTGCGCGCGCGTTTGTCACTCGCCCACCGGCTATGGCCTGAAGACGACCTTCGGCACCTCGGCAGGCACGCAGGACTTTGACAGCGTGCAGCATACCGACGTGGCCCTGGTGATCGGCGCCAACCCGACCGACGGCCACCCCGTCTTCGCCAGCCGCCTGAAGAAGCGCCTGCGCGAAGGGGCCAAGCTGATCGTGATCGACCCGCGCCGCATCGACCTGGTGCGCAGCCCGCATGTCGAGGCCGCGCATCACCTGCCGCTGCAGCCCGGCACCAACGTGGCCGTGCTCACCGCAATGGCGCATGTAATCGTCACCGAAGGGCTGGAGAACCGCAAGTTCATCGAGGAACGCTGCGAGATCGACGCCTACGAGGAATGGGCGCGCTTCGTTGCCGAGGAACGCCACAGCCCGGAAGTGCTGGAAGCCGTGACCCGCGTTCCCGCCGAAGACCTGCGCGCCGCCGCGCGCCTCTATGCCACGGGCGGCAACGGCGCGATCTACTACGGCCTCGGCGTGACCGAGCACTCGCAGGGTTCCTCCACCGTGATGGCGATTGCCAACCTCGCCATGGTGACGGGCAACATCGGTCGCAAGGGCGTGGGCGTGAACCCGCTGCGCGGCCAGAACAACGTGCAGGGCGCCTGCGACATGGGCTCCTTCCCGCACGAACTGCCCGGCTATCGCCACCTGTCGGACGACGCCACGCGCGAACTGTTCGAGAAGGACTGGGGCGTTCAACTGGACCCGGAGCCGGGCCTGCGCATCAACAACATGCTCGATGCCGCCGTGGATGGCAGCTTCAAGGCGATCTACATTCAGGGTGAGGACATTCTGCAGTCCGATCCCAACACCCAGCACGTGGCCGATGGCCTTTCGGCGATGGACTGCGTGATCGTGCACGATCTCTTCCTCAACGAGACCGCCAACTACGCCCACGTGTTCCTGCCGGGCTCCACCTTCCTGGAGAAGAACGGCACCTTCACCAATGCCGAACGTCGCATCCAGCCGGTGCGCAAGGTGATGGAGCCGGCCAACGGCTATGAAGACTGGCAGGTCACCCAACTGCTGGCCAATGCGCTGGGTGCGGAATGGAACTATACCCACCCGAGCGAGATCCTCGACGAGATCGCCCGCCTCACCGGCAGCTTTGCCGGCGTTTCGTGGGACATGCTGAACGAGCGCGGCAGCGTGCAGTGGCCGGTGAACGAGAAGCATCCGGACGGCTCGCCCGTCATGCACATGGAAGGCTTCGTGCGCGGCAAGGGCCTGTTCGTGGTGACCGACTATGTCCCCACCGACGAAAAGACCGGCCCGCGCTTCCCGCTGCTGCTGACCACCGGTCGCATCCTCAGCCAGTACAACGTCGGCGCGCAGACGCGGCGCACGGCCAACACCGTGTGGCACGAGGAAGACCTGCTGGAAATGCACCCGGTCGATGCCGAAAACCGCGGGCTGAAGGATGGCGACTGGACCAAGCTGGCCAGCCGCACGGGTGAAACCACGCTGCGCGTGAAGGTCACCGATCGCGTGGCACCGGGCGTGGTCTACACCACCTTCCACCACCCGGCGACGCAGGCCAACGTGGTCACCACAGACTTCTCCGACTGGGCCACCAACTGCCCCGAATACAAGGTGACGGCCGTGCAGGTGACGCCCAGCAACGGCCCGACCGACTGGCAGGAAGACTACCAGGAGCTGACCGAGCGCAGCCGCCGCATCGCGGGCGAAGATTCGATGGAGCCGGCTGAATGAGCAAGGACACGCAGGCAACGCTGTTGCGCTTTGCCAACCAGATCGCCAAGAACTTCGTGGCCATCGGCCATGACAAGGCGGTGCTGGCAACGGCGGACCATATCGAGAGCTTCTGGGACCCCCGCATGAAGAACGCGATCTTCACTGGCGACCGTTCGGGGCTGGATCCGATCGCCGAAGAAGCAATCGAACACCTGCTGGAGAAGGGCCATCCGGGCACGCAAACCCGTGCCACCGATTTCTCCAAGCACGGCGACCTGCACAATTCGGATGCCGGATAGACCGGTCCAGTTCGCTGCCGACGGCAGCGTGACAACAATCGAGCGCGATTGGGTTCCCGAAGTCCCGGTCGCGCTCGAATACAATGGGCTGTCCTATGCGGTGATGATGGCCACGCCATCGGACCTTGAGGATTTCGCCCGCGGCTTTGCGCTGACCGAAGGACTGGCGAAAACACCTGCCGATGTCACCGATATTGCCGTGGTCGAAGTCGAAAAGGGCTGGATCGCGCGCACGCAGCTGACCGGGCTCGGCATCGAGAAGCTGACCGAGCGCGTGCGCACCCGCGTGGCGGAATCGAGCTGCGGGCTGTGCGGGATCGAGAACCTCGAGGCGGTCAGCACCCCGCTTCCCAGGGTCGCGGCGCACAAGGCGCTGGACCCGCAAGCGATATTCACCGCCCTCGCCGCCTTGCGCGACCACCAGCCGCTGACCAGGGCAACCGGCGCGGCCCATGCCGCCGCCTTCTGCGCGATGGACGGCACGATCCTCCACGCCCGCGAAGACGTGGGGCGGCACAATGCCATGGACAAGCTGGTCGGTGCCCTCGCCGCTGCGGGGCAGGACGCCGCAAACGGCTTCATCCTCTCCAGCGCGCGCTGTTCCTACGAAATCGTCGAGAAGGCCGTGCGCGCCGGGGCGCATACGCTGGTCACTATCTCGTTGCCCACATCGATGGCGGTGGAACGGGCGAAAGCGGCAGGCCTCAGCCTGTGGTGCCTGGCGCGCGATGACAGCGTGCTGTGCGTGAATTCGCCTACCGACTAAGCCGGAACACCGCGTGTTCCGCGCGCCAGTTGGCGTTCCCGCCACCAATTTCGCGCCCTGCGGCAAAGAACCAGCTGCCTTTCACCTGCACGCCGCGTTCGGCCAGGAATTCTCGGAAGTCCGCAATCGTCAGGTGGTGGATATTCGCCGTGTCGTACCAGCGCGCGGGCAGGTGGCGCGAGATCGGCATGCGGCCGTCCTTCAGCAGCGACAGGCGCATGCGCCAGTAGGCGAAATTGGGAAAGCTGACGAAGGCCTCTCGCCCCACGCGCAGCAGCTGGTCGAGCAGCCAGTCGGGCCGCTGGGCGGTCTGCAGCGTCTGGCTGAGCACGGCGACATCGAAGGCACCGTCGGGGTAATCGGCCAGGTCGCGGTTGGCATCGCCCTGCACCACGCTGAGCCCGCGCGAGACGGCCCTTGCCACCTCTTCGGCATCGATCTCGATCCCGCGTGCATCACAGCCGCGCTCGGTCTCCAGCACCTGCATCAGGTCGCCCGAGCCGCAGCCGACATCGAGCACCCGCGCGCCTTGCGGCACGAGGCTGGCGATCCTGGCGAGGTCGGGTCGCAGGCTGCTCATCCGAGGAAGCCCTCCACCACCCGGTCCAGCGCGGGCACGTCGAGCAGGAAGCTGTCGTGGCCATAGGGCGCGGAGAGTTCGACAAAACTGACGGGCGCCGCCACAGCGTTCAGGGCGTGCACCACTTCGCGCATGTCGGCAGTGGTATAAAGCCAGTCGGTATCGAAGCTGACGAGGCAGAAGCGCGTGTCCTTCGCGCCCCTGAAGGCATCGGCCAGCAGTCCGCCGTGCTCCTCCGCCAGGTCGAAATAATCCATCGCGCGGGTGATGTAGAGGTAGCTGTTGGCATCGAAGCGGTCGGTGAAGCTGATGCCCTGGTAGCGCAGGTAGCTTTCCACCTGGAAATCCGCATCGAAGCCGAAGCTCTTCGCCTCCCGGTCCTGCAGGCGGCGACCGAATTTTGCGGTCAGCCCTTCTTCCGAAAGGTAGGTGATATGCGCCGCCATGCGCGCGACGGCCAGCCCCTTGGTTGGGGCCTCGCCATCGTAATAGTCGCCGCCCTGCCAGTTGGGATCGGCCATGATCGCCTGCCGGCCCATCTCGTGGAAAGCGATGTTCTGTGCCGAATGGCGCGCGGTGGTGGCGATTGCCAGCACGCGGTCCGTCCGCTCGGGAAAATTGGCGGCGCAGGACAGCGCCTGCATCCCGCCCATCGATCCGCCGACGACAGCGTGCAGCCGCTCGATCCCCAGCGCATCGAGCATGGCCATCTGCGCGCGCACCATGTCGCGAATGGTGATGACGGGAAAGTCCATGGCATAGGGCTTGCCACCCGGCCCCATGCTCGCGGGGCCGGTGGAGCCAAGGCAAGAGCCGATCACATTGGCGCAGATCACGTGGAAACGGTTCGTATCGATCGGCTTGCCGGGCCCGACCATGCGTTCCCACCAGCCGGGCTTACCCGTCACGGGGTTGGTGCCTGCCACGAACTGGTCGCCTGTCAACGCATGGAAAACGAGCACGGCGTTGGACTTGTCCGCCGCCAGTTCGCCGAATGTCTCGTAGGCGACTTCCACGCCCGCAAGTTCGCGCCCGCTGTCCAGCGGCAGCGGCTGATCGAGCACCAGGGTGCGGAAGTCTATTGCGGTTGTCGTGGCCATGATCCTGTCCTCGCGCACTTGGGCGAGGTAAAGCAGACTGTCAATCGCTGCAAAGGGCGGCTATGCGCGCCTTTCAGTTGTATTGAAGACCTGTCCGATGCCCGAATCCATGCGCCCGAAAATGAAGCCCTATGTCGAGGCGATCCACGCCTATGTGCCGGGCAAGAGCGCAGGCGCGGACGGCAAGCCGCTGGTAAAGCTGTCGGCCAACGAGAACCCGCTGGGCTGTTCCCCCGATGCACTGGCGGCACTGGCCGAGGTCAGTTCGCCTGCAGCCTACCCCGATCCGGATTCGAAGGCGCTGCGCACGGCAATCGGCGAGCTGTACGGGATCGACCCAGCACGCGTGGTGTGCGGAACCGGTTCGGACGAACTGCTCAACCTCGCCGCCCAGGCCTATGCCGGACCGGGGGACGAGGTGATGTTCAGCCGCTTCAGCTTCTCGGTCTACGATATCGCGGCAAGGCGCTGCGGGGCGGCGCCGGTGGAAGTGGACGATGCCGAGTTCACTGCCGACGTGGATGCATTGCTGGCGCGGGTGAGCGAGGCGACCCGCGTGGTGTTCATCGCCAACCCCAACAATCCCACGGGCACCTTCCTGCCGCGCGGCGAGCTTGCCCGGCTGCACGCGGGCCTGCCGGCCGACGTGCTGCTGGTGGTGGACCAGGCCTATGGCGAATATGTGCCTGCCGAAATGGACGATGGCGGGCTGGATCTGGCCGCAGCACATGAAAACGTGCTGGTCACGCGCACCTTCTCGAAGATCTATGGCCTTGCCGGCGAACGCATCGGCTGGGGCACCGGGGCGCCGCACCTGGTCGACGCGCTGAACCGCATCAGAGGGCCCTTCAACGTCACCACAAGCGGACAGCGTGCTGCCCTCGCCGCCGTGGGTGACCAGGACTTTGTCAAACGTAGTCGCGAGCATAACGCACGGGTGCGCGAGCGCTTTGCCGCGCAGCTGGAAGCGCTGGGCAACCACGGCCTGCGCGTGGTGCCGAGCGAGGCGAACTTCCTGCTGGTGCTGTTCGAAGGCGCCCTTTCGGCCGAGGCCGCAATGGGCGGCATTGCCGAAGCGGGTTACGCCGTGCGGCACCTGCCGGGACAGGGCCTGCCCCAGGCGCTGCGCATCACTATCGGTTCGGAGGCGCAGATGGACGAAATCGCCGAGACCCTGCGGCGGTTGTGCGAGGGCGCGCAATGAGCTTCAGCCACGTTGCCATCATCGGCCTCGGCCTGCTGGGCGGCTCGATCGGCCTCGCGGTCGAGGAGCACCTGCCCGACGTCAAGACCACCGGTTATGACGCCGATCCCAAGGTGCGCGAACGCGCCCGCCAGCGCGGGCTGGCCGGAACCATTGCCGACGATCCGGCAGAGGCCGTGCGCGGGGCAGACTTGGTGATCCTGTGCGTGCCGGTGGGCGCGATGGAGGAGGCGGCAAAGGCGATTGCCCCGGGGCTCGATCGACAGGCGGTCATCAGCGACGTCGGCTCGTCAAAGGAGAGCGTGGCGAAGAGCCTGGCCAAGGCCCTTCCCGGACATACCATCATCCCCGCCCACCCTGTCGCCGGCACGGAGCAGAGCGGGCCGGACGCGGGCTTTGCCAGCCTGTTCCAGCAGCGTTGGTGCATCGTCACTCCGCCCAAGGGCGCGCAGGAAGACAGCGTGGCGGCCCTCGCCCGCTTCTGGCAGCAGCTCGGCTCCACCGTCGAGGTCATGACCCCCGAACATCATGACATGGTGCTGGCCGTCACCAGCCACATCCCCCACCTCATCGCCTACACCATCGTCGGCACGGCCAGCGACCTGGAGAAGGTGACGCGCGGCGAGGTCATCAAGTATTCCGCCGGGGGTTTCCGCGATTTCACCCGCATCGCCGCGTCGGATGCGGTAATGTGGCGCGACGTCTTCCTCAACAATCGCGAGGCGGTGCTCGACATGCTCGACAGCTTCCTCGACGATCTGGAAGCCATGCGCCGCGCCATTCGCAAGGGCAATGGCGAGGCCATGCTCGAACTGTTCAGCAAGACCCGCGCTATTCGCCGTTCGATCGTCGAACAGGGCCAGGACGACGCGCGACCGGACTTCGGCCGCCACGATCACGGCTAGCTCAATCGACGCGGTAGACGGACAGCTTCACGGTGGCGCCGACCTTGCCGCCATGGGCCAGGAACAGCGACCGGTTGACCCAGGCATAGTCGGGATGGCCGCTGTCGAGCCGGATGGCCGTGCGCATGTAGTATTCGGAGGCCGGCACCTGTTCACCCGCAGCGATGCGCGCCGCCACTTCGGCAGAAGCATGGCGGATGCCACGGCTGACGACTTCGATCACGGCGCCGTCATGAGTCTCGATCCCGTAGCGGGCGTCCAGCTCGGCCACCCCATTGGCGGTGACAGTCTGCCAGTCTGCACCGACGTCGAGGATCCGGCCCTCGATCAGCGGGCCGCTCACGCTGCCGCCAACGATGGGAATGATCCGGCGCGTGCCGGTAGAACAGCTGCCCATTTCATGCGGCGGCAACAGGTCCACCACGAAATCGCAGGCATGGGTAAGGCCGGGTGCAGGGGCAGCCATCAGGCAGCCAGCTCGACAACCTTGGCGCCTTCGGGAATGGTGCGCGGGGCCGCGTTCAGCGTGTCACGCGCGAAACCCGCCGCCTTTTGGTAGGCAAGCATGAATTCGCTGCGCTCGGCAGGCGGGATCACCTCGTCGATGTTCTCGAAAACACCGCCGCAACGCTCTTCCACCATATTCAGCAGGCCAAAAGGGCCGGCGCCGCGGTTGCGCAGGGCCAGGCCGCCGACCGGGCCGCACATCTCTTGGTCATAAGCCGCAAGGCTGGCTTGCGAGACGCCGTGATCCAGCATGATGCGACCGATCACCCGGGCATCGATGATCGCCTGCGAAGCGCCGTTGGAGCCGGTGGGATACATCGGGTGCGCCGCATCGCCCAGCAGCGCGACCGGGCCATCGACCCAAGTCGGCAGCGGATCGCGGTCGATCATCGGATTCTCGTAGACCTTCTCGGACTTCTGCAGCAGCTCCGGCAGGTTGAACCAGTCGTATACGAAATCGCTGAAGTCGTGCGCGAAATCAGCAAGGTGAGCCTCGCGGAACCAGCCGGACTTGGTCCAGTCATGGGTATCGTCGAAGGTCTTCTCGGCAATCCAGTTGATGTCTGCCAAGCCGTTCTTGTCGGGGTGCGAGATGGGATAGAACACCACGCGGTGCCGGCTGGTGCCAAGCCCGACGAAGGACGAGCCCGAGCGGATCGGGACGCTGCGCGCGGTGCCGCGCCACATGATCGTGCCGCCCCAGTGGATGTCGGGCTGGTCCGGGTGCATCTGCGCGCGCACTTCGGAATGGATACCTTCCGCCCCGAACAGCAGCGCACCGGAAACCTCGCCACTGGTGCCGTCCGCGCGAACCAGTTGTGCGGTCACCGATCCATCCGCCTCCTTGCGATAACCCGTGATCTTGTGCCCCAATTGCACTGCATCCCGGCCAAGCCGTTCAAGCACCCTCGCGTAGAGCATCAGGTGGAACTTGCCGCGATGCACGGCATACTGGTGCCAGTTGTACCCGGCCAGCTTGCCGCGCGGTTCCGAATAGATATCCTTGCCGTTCAGTCCCACCAGTGCCCATTCGCGCGCCGGGATGCCGACCTCGTCCAGCTCGCCTTCGCCGATGCCGAGGTCTTCCAGTTCGCGAATGGCGTTGGGCTGGATATTGATGCCGACGCCCAGCGGCTTCAGCTCGCGCACGCTTTCGTAAACCGTGCAGGGCACGCCGATCTGGTGAAGCGTTAGCGCTAGGGTAAGGCCTGCGATGCCGCCGCCTGCGATCAACACGTGATCGTGCTGCATGAATTGTGTCTCCGGTCGACTGGAGGGAGAAATTGCGGCTTTCGCGCCGCGTTATTACCCCTCGCCTATCGCCCCCCACCGACCCAGACAACGGTTTTTAAGATTACCTGTGAAACGGTATTTCGTGAGACTAATTCCCTGATCTGCCCAAGGTCGGCCTTGGCAACGTCAGGATCGGGTAACCTTCGGGAAACGCACGACCATTATGCCTCGCTATGTCTCAAGCAAGGCGAGTGCCGATCGATGCAAACCGATGATCGCGGTATGGGCAAGCTGCTGGAATACATATTCTCCAGCGAGCCCGGTTCCTTCGTATTCTGGGGGCTGATCGCCTTCGTAATCCTCACGCGGAAGAACAAGAGCTGGGTAGACCACGACGCCTGGATTCCCTTTTATCGCCGGGATGACGAGAAGTGACGCAGCAAAGCGAGACGACCGGCATCACCATTGAAGCCGGATTGACGGCGGAAGGCCAATCGACGCTGAGCGATCCGCTGGTGCAGGCGCTGATCGTCGCCGCGGCGATTTCCTATGTCGTGGGCCGTTTCGTGATCGGTCCGCGCGATCCCCAAGAGCCGCGCAAGTGGTGGGACATGCGCCGGATCGACTAGGCGCGCACAGCTACCGCTACTCCGCCGCTTCCTTCGTAGCGTGTTCCAGCGTGGCCAGGAACCGTTCGGCATCCAGCGCCGCCATGCAGCCCGTGCCCGCCGCCGTCACCGCCTGGCGATAGACATGGTCCATCACGTCGCCGCACGCGAACACGCCGGGAATGGCGGTCTTGGGCGTGCCCGGCTCCACTTCCAGGTAGCCGGCAGCATCCATCGGCAGCTTGCCCTTGAACAGCTCTGTCGCAGGCGCGTGGCCGATGGCGACAAAGGCGCCGTCGACTTCCAGCTCGCTCTTCTCGCCCGTTACCGTGTCGACCAGTTCCAGTTTGGCCAGCGCACCGTTCTCGCCCGCCACGAAGCGTTCGACCGTCTTGTTCCACAAAGGCGTGATCTTGTCATGCGACAGCAGGCGGTCCTGCAGGATCTTCTCGCTGCGCAGTTCGTCGCGACGGTGGATCAGGGTGACATCGTCGGAATGGTTGGTGAGGTAGAGCGCTTCCTCGACTGCCGTGTTGCCGCCGCCGATCACCGCCACCTTCTTGCCGCGATAGAAGAACCCGTCGCAGGTGGCGCAGGCCGACACGCCCTTGCCGCCCAGTTCCTGCTCGCCCGGCACGCCCAGCCACTTGGCCTGCGCGCCGGTAGCGATCACCAGCACGTCACCCACGTATTCGTCACCGGAATCGCCCACGGCGCGGAACGGAGAGCCGCCCTCCAGGTCCACCTCCACGATCGTGTCCCACATCATGCGCGTGCCGACATTTTCCGCCTGCGCCTGCATCTGCTGCATCAGCCACGGGCCCTGGATCACGTCGGCAAAGCCGGGATAGTTCTCCACGTCGGTGGTGATGGTCAGTTGCCCGCCGGGCTGCAGGCCCTGCACGACAATCGGCTCCATCCCCGCGCGTGCGCCATAGATGGCGGCGGAATAGCCGGCCGGGCCGGAACCGATGATGAGCATGCGGGTGGTGTGGGTGGTCATGGTCGAGTCGAGTCCTTGGTGTGAGCCTTCGACCTAGGAAGCCGCCCGATTCGGTGCAAGCAGGGCGCGAGGGGTTCTCAACCGTCCCAGCCCCTGCCCTGCCCGTATGGCACCCGCACCACCAGTTCCTCGCTCGCCACGGGGGCGCCGTGGGCCAGTTTTACCAGCCGGGCGTGGAGGTCGGTCCAGGGGGAGGAGCGGGGGGCGCGGTGTTCCTCGGCGAAGCTGCCGCGGCCGTCGTTCGACCAGGTCGAGAGGCCAAGGCCCAGCCCGCGTGCCTCGTCGACCAGCCAGGGACGCACGCCGCCATAGCTGAGGCCTGTGTGCAGGGCGGCGATATCGGACACTTCGTGACCGTTCACCCGGTCGTGCCCGGTGGCTTCAGCATCCATCACCGCGCTCATCACGGCAAGGCGTTCGGCGGGTGTGGGTGTGCGCAGCATGTCGGCGCTGCCGGTGAAGCCTGCTGCCAGCACGTCGCGCACCAGCGGGGGCCAGAACATGGTGTAAGTCGCCTCTGCCAAGTCGCGGCCTTGTGCGGGGGCCTGCGGGCGACCGGTGACGGCTTCGATCTCGGTGATGAGGCCGTTCTCCAGCTTCCAGCGCAGGGCCATCTGCGCGAACAGGCCGCGCTCGTCGATGGCGCCGAACCAGCCGCCCTGATTGTGTTCGGGATCGGCCAGGTGGACCTGCCAATCGCGGGTTCCGTCGAAGGTCCACCAGTTGCCGGTGCCGGGTTTCACCGGAACGCCGTTCTCGGTGTAGCGCACGTCCTGCGCCAAGGGCAGGTCACACGGGCAATTGCGCGCCATGGCATCGAGGATGCGGTCGGTCATCGCATCGTATTCGGCAGGCGTGGCGAGCGTGACCGGCTGCGGCGCAGGCTTTGGCGGGGTGTAGTCGAGGCTGACTGTCATCGTGCTGCCGGGAAACACGTGGCGCGTGCCGAAGGGCACTTCGATGAAGGTCATTTCGACATAGCGGAAAGACCCGTTGATGATCTTGAAGCCCTCGTTGGCATGGTGGCTGCGCGGGGTGCGGAAATAGGGCGGCAGGTTCCACACGGTGCCGTCGTCGAAGTTGATCGTCTCCAGCGCGCCGTCGAAATCGTAAAAGCCGCTTCCCAGCACCGCGCCGCGCTCCACGTCCACCACCAGCGTCTTGCGGTCGCGGATCTTGGTGACGAAGGCCATCAGCCCCAATTCGTACTGTTCCTTGGCCTGCAAGGTGATGAAGCGGGTGGTGGCATCGGAATGGCCGTAGTTCTCCACCGCCGGCTGGGCCACGGTCTTGCGCGCGTGCTCGATCCGCTCGCAATCGGGGCGGAAGGGGTAGATGCCGGCGCCATCGTTGCGCTCGAGCGCCTGGAAATACATGTAGCTGACCGCCTGCAGCGCCTCGCGGCTCTGGCGCTGGGCGGGCGGGATGGGCTCCAGCCAGACGGGGTCGGGCGCGCCCAGCGCCTCGTAGGCAGCGGCGCCGTTGGGATCGCGGGCGATGAACTGCTCGGCCTCGGTGATGCGATGGTCCGCGTCCACCTTCAGGCGCAGCACGAACACGCAGCCGCCGCCCTGTTCGTAGGAGTTGGCGACAAGTCCCACTTCGCCATGCTGCGGATCGGCGTAGTAATGCTTGTAGCTGCCGAAGCGCACGGTGGTCTTCCACGCGGCCTCGCCCAGCGGCAGCACCTGGTCGTTCTCGGCAAACACGCAATCAGGATGAAACGGCGCGCGCGACGGGTCACCGGCAACCAGCGCGGCACAGTAGAGGTCGGTGATCGCCTCCAGCTCCTCGCGCGTGGCAACGATCGGCGTCTCTTCCACCCACGGCTCGGCCGACGCATTGGCAGTGTCCTGCGCGGCCAGCGGTGCGGTGATGGCACCGGCGGCGGTAGCCGCACCTCCGACCAGCAGTGAACGACGTGCAATCTTCATGATCTTCCTCTCCCCTCAGGCGCGGGAGACTAGGTCAAATGGCCTGCGTGTCCAGAAAAGAACGGCAGCATCGGGCCGCTGGCGACGGGCGGGGTGCGGAGCGGTTGCCATTGCGGCAGGTGCAGCGGCACGCTGCCCATGCAGCGTAAAGATGCAGGGCATCACAAGCAGCACCTTTGAACGGAAAATGGCGCGCCTCCGTCGATACGGCCGGTTCGCAGTTCCAGAGGGGCACTTTCTCGTGTGCAGTATTCTTTTCTGCTTCAGCGTCGCAAATCGCGCAACACTTGTGTTGATGCCAACAGTCGCAGTTGGCGCCCGTCGCGAATTCTGGACACGGGTATTGAAATCTTGAGTGGCGTCGGCGCAGGGCCCACTCGATCAAGCCTAAGTCTGGATGCAAGACCCATGCGATCGATTGTAACATCCAAGGCCCCATCACGCGCCAGACGCTGGGGTTGCGACCGCCTTCAGACGCGGCGATTCGGTGTGTGTACGAATGCTTGCTTTGCTCAGTAAGTCGACTGGAATGTCGGCTTTGCGCACTGAGATCTTGGGAAATTTCACCTGTATTACCGGGGCGTTCGGCATAGGCGTCGAGGTCGAGGGAAATCTGGCTACATTTTGATGACCATGGATAAGCCGTTGATCGACGAGTATCTTCGTGGGTATCAACACGGCGAAAGTCAGCGCGTGCAATGAACCGCAAGACCGTTGCCGGGCTTGCGTCACAAGATTGCTGAGACATAAAACTCTCTAATCGTAAGATTAAGGGCAACGCCACTGAGCTGCCGCTAATTTCGCGGCAGGCATAAGGTCTTGGGTAAAAAGGCCATCTGGCTTGACCAAGATTCGGGTCACTGCCAAGCGGCATGAAGTCCGGTTGGAGAGAAATGGCTGAGGGTATGGAACGCCAATCACGAAGAGGCATAATTCTGGCCGGCGGTTCAGGCACCCGCCTTTACCCCCTTACGCGGGGCGTTTCGAAACAGCTGATGCCTGTTTTCGACAAGCCAATGATCTATTATCCGCTGTCGACCCTGATGATGGCGGGAATTCGTGATATCCTAGTCATCACCACCCCCGAAGACCAAGCACAGTTCCAGCGCCTACTGGGCGACGGGTCGGATTTCGGCGTGGCGCTTAGTTATGCGGTGCAGCCTAGCCCGGACGGGCTAGCGCAGGCCTTTCACATCGGCGCGGATTTCGTGCGCGGACATTCCAGCGCGCTGGTGCTGGGTGACAACATCTTCTACGGCCACGGCCTGCCTGAACTGCTGTCCAACGCCACCGCGCGCGATCAGGGCGCTAGTGTGTTCGCCTACCGCGTGAACAACCCTGAGGCTTACGGCGTTGTCGATTTCGATGAGCACGGCAAGGCTCGCTCGCTGGAGGAAAAGCCTGCCCGACCGAAGTCGCACTATGCCGTCACCGGCCTCTATTTTTACGACGATACCGTGGTCGATCGGGCGCGGGACCTGAAGCCGTCGCGGCGCGGAGAGCTGGAGATCACCGACCTCAACCGCCTCTATCTCGACGACGGGCTGCTGTCGGTTGAGATCATGGGGCGCGGCTTTGCCTGGCTCGACACCGGCACCCACGGCTCGCTGCTCGATGCCGCCAGCTATGTACGCATCACCGAGGAACGACAGGGCCTGAAGATATGCTGCCCCGAGGAAATCGCCTGGCGGCAGGGCTTCATCGACGATACCAGGCTGGAGGAGATCGCAGCACCGCTCAAGAAGTCGGGCTATGGCGAATACCTGCTCGCACTGCTGGCAGAAGGTCGCTGATGAAGATCGTTCGCTGCGACATCGACGGGCCGCTGATAATCGAACCGCAGGTTTTCGGAGACGAACGCGGCTTTTTCATGGAGAGCTGGAACGCAGCCAAGTTTGCGGAGGCAGGGCTGGATATCGCCTTCGTGCAGGACAACCACTCGCGCTCGCAGAAAGGCGTGCTGCGCGGGATGCATTTCCAGAACCCCGGACCGCAGGGCAAGCTGGTGCGCGTAGTCAGCGGCGCGGTATATGACGTGGCGGTAGACTTGCGCCGTTCCTCCCCCACCTTCGGCAAATGGATGGGCGTGGAACTTTCGGCGCAGAACAAGCGCATGTTCTGGGTACCGCAGGGCTTTGCCCACGGCTTCCTGACGCTCGAGGACGGCACCGATTTCCTCTACAAGTGCGATGCGCCCTATGCGCCGCAGAATGAGCATTCGCTGGCCTGGGACGATCCCGCTGTCGGCATAGAATGGCCGTTGGACAGCATCGATGTGCAGCTGTCTGCCAAGGACCGCGCAGGCAAGGCGCTGGGCGAAGTGGAGGCCTTTGCATGAAAGTCCTGATCACCGGTGCGAAAGGCCAGCTGGGCCGCGGCCTCATCGCCTCTGCCCCTGCCACTGCAGAGCTGCATCCGGTCGATATCGACGATTGCGACCTGACCGATGCGGAGGCGATCACTGCGCTGGTGCGTGAATTGGCACCCGATCTCGTCATCAACGCCGCCGCCTACACCGCAGTCGACAAGGCTGAAGAGGACGAGGACACCGCACGTGCTATCAATGCCGGCGCGGTGGCCGCGCTGGTGGCCGCGCATCCGGGCAAGCTGGTGCACGTCTCGACCGATTTCGTGTTCGACGGCACGTCCAGCCGCGCCTATCGCCCGGACGATCCGCGCAATCCGCTGTCCGCCTATGGCCGCACCAAGGCTGAGGGTGAGGACCACTTGCGCGATACTGACATCCTGGTGCGCACGGCATGGGTCTATACCGCCGGCGGCGCGAATTTCGTGCGCACCATGCTGCGACTGATGGTGGAAAAGCCCGCGCTGAACGTGGTGACGGACCAGATCGGCGCACCAACTTGGGCGCCGGGCCTTGCGCAGACCATTTGGGCGCTCGTCAAAAAAGATGCCTACGGCACTTTCCACCACAGCGATGCGGGCGTTGCCAGCTGGTACGATTTCGCCGTCGCCATTCAGGAAGAGGCGCTGGCGCTAGGCCTGCTGCACAAGGCCATCCCTGTAAGGCCAATCCAGACAAGCGCCTATCCCACACCGGCAAAACGCCCGGCCTTCTCGCTGCTCGATTGCAGCAAGACGCGCGATCTGCTGGGAGACGGATACACGCACTGGCGCACAAACCTGCGCACCATGCTGAAAGAGGAAAAGGCCCTTGGCTAACCTGCTTGTAACCGGCGGTGCCGGCTTCATCGGCGGCAACTTCGTGCATTACTGGGGGCAGCAGCACCCTGACGATGCGATTATCGTTCTCGACTGCCTGACTTACGCCGGTAATGAATCGACCATCGCAGGCGTGGACCAGGCCGAGCTGGTGGTGGGCGACATCCGCGACACAGCGCTGGTCGAGAATTTGCTGCGCGACCATGCGATCGACACGCTGGTGCACTTCGCTGCCGAAAGCCATGTTGACCGCTCGATCAGCGGCCCGGATATCTTCATCGACACGAATATCCTTGGCACCAACAGTCTCCTGAAGGCTGCACGCAAGGTATGGCTGGACGAAGGCTCCGGACAACCGCATCGCTTTCACCATATCTCGACAGATGAGGTCTACGGCTCGCTGGGCCCCGAAGATCCCGCTTTCAGCGAAACCACGCAGTACCAGCCGAATTCGCCCTATTCGGCCTCGAAGGCGAGCTCGGACCACCTGGTGCGCGCGTACCACCATACCTTCGGGCTGGACGTCACCACGACCAACTGCTCGAACAACTACGGACCGTATCAGTATCCCGAGAAGCTGATCCCGCTGTTCCTGCTGAACGCGCTCCACGGACGCGACCTGCCGATCTACGGCGATGGCATGAACGTGCGCGACTGGTTGCACGTGGAAGACCACTGCCGCGGTATCGAGGCCTGCCTCGACAAGGGCAAGCCGGGCGAGACCTACAATATCGGCGGGGGCGAGGAACTGCCCAACATGGAGGTGATCGACCGGATCTGCATGGAGGTTGATCGGGCCTTCGCCGAAGTCGACGGGCTGGCCGAGCGCTATCCCGATGCCCCGGCTGCCAAGGGCAGCAGTACTTTCGACCTCAAGACCTTTGTCACAGATCGCAAGGGCCACGATCGTCGCTATGCCATCGACGAGACCAAGGCGCGCGACGAACTGGGCTACCTTGCGCAACACGATTTCGAGGGCGGTCTCAGCGAGACCTTGCGCTGGTACCTCGACAACGAGGAATGGTGGCGCCCACTAGCAGAGCGTCAAAAGCGTTGAAACATCAACGAGAAAGTCGTCCTGCTCCACCCCCCAAAAAATTCGGACCTTTGTTGATGCCTGGGCGCACGCACCATACTCCAGAGCGGCAATGCGGCTAGCAATCACGAGCTGAACTTTTTGGAAGCAGGCCTCTTAAGCCGCTGTATTGGTGGACTGTGTCCCTCCAAGCCGGAATTTGCGCAGAGAGCGGCCTTTGAGATTGCAACGAGTTTACGGGAAGAACCGCACGTCTTGGGCAAGCACAAGCATTCATGAAGGCGCTATTCGAGAAGATGCTGCATGTGCGTTATAAACCCTGCAGATTTTGAAACGTCATCTCGGAACGTGAAAGAGACGCTGTCATGAAGAAAATCGTGCTTGGGCTGACCGCGGCGAGTCTTATGGCCGGCTCCACTCTGGCCGCGGCGCAGACTGTCCCGTTTGATCGGGCAGCTGCTAGCTTCGAAGAAGCGGAAGCGCTTGGAGCAGAGGGCAACATTAGTGCGGCTCTTCTTGTTTTGCTCTTCGGCGCCGGCGCAGTGGGGATCATTGCTCTGATGGAAAACAATGATGGCGAAAACGCGGATCTGCCGGTCAGCCCCTAGTAGCCTCGAGTAAATCGTCTCGAGCAATTTCAAACCCCGCTTCGGCGGGGTTTTTCATGCGCTGGAAACTGGCAACTTGGAGCTCTGCTGAGCGGCATTAAAAGCATTCGGTTCGGCGTGAACGCCCATTCCTTTGCAGGCTGCATGGCTTGACGACTAGCGGACAAGGCAATGGGCTCGATGTCGTGATCGCACTCCGCACCATCCGCGTCATGATTACGGGCTTTGGCGCGAAGTAGCCAACAAGGCAGACGAGGCCGCTGCTGCGTTATCTGCGGCCTCGTTCAGCAAGCGATCCCAATCAGCAATGCGTGCCGCCCTGGAAAGGTACTCCTCACAGTACCGCCGACCGTTTGCACCCAGGCGTAGTCGCAGCGCTGTGTCATTGGCAAGATCACTTAGATAGTGCGAAACACCAGTTGTATCGCCTTTCGCGAAACTCTTGCCGCATTCCGCTTCCGCAACCAGTCTGGCGATTTCACCATTGATATCACCGATGAATATGATCGGTCTTCCGGCAGCAACAGCGCCGTAGAACTTGCTGGGTACGATCAAGCCCTCGAGCTCTGGTTCGAGAGACAGCCAATGAATATCGGCCACAGCAAGACTGAGTTGGAGTTCTCGGCGTGGGCGGTAGCCTCTCACGTGGAAACGCGCACCAATATCAGGTTCTGCGGCGACGTCGGGCAGCAAGGACTGTTTTACGCCCCCTCCAATAAAGAGGAATTGCAGGTTCCTTTGACCATCGGCGATGAGACGAAGGCCGGCATTGAGCATTGTATCCAGATCGTGGGCTCGGCCGAGGTTGCCTGAGTATCCGACAACCACGCTATCTTCCGGAAGACCCCATTCCTTGCGCAACGAATTGTTCGCGACAGGGAGAGGTGCGAGCGCCTTCTCGTCGGCCCAATTTTGTATGACAGTGACTTTGTCGGGAGCGATGCCTCTCTCCTCAACACGGCGCTTCATGACCGCGCCGATACAGACATTCTTGTAAGCCACCTTCCACGACCGATCGCGCAGGAAGCGCATCGCGCGGATGGCAACATTTCCTGGCGAACCGATGCCCAGGCTCGTTGCGACCTCGGGATAGATATCCTGCAGCCAATTGACGACACGAGCTCCTTTGAGCCTTGCAATGAGACTGACAAGCACGCTGAGCAAGGGCGGGTCGGTCAGGCAAACGATCACGTCGCCGCGCTTGAACACACGGGCGGCGACAACGAGTACGCCAAGATAGAAAATCAGGAAATTTAGCAGCCGTCCCCAAAGCTTCGGATTACCCGCGCTGAGACCAGGAACGCGGATCACATCGACATTCTGAAGGTCGCGTTCTTCAGGGTCTTCGCCAGCTGTGTGTATGCTTGCACTGGTAATTACCAGGCACTCGCGTGACGAAGTATCGAGACCACTCAGCAGATCACTCAGCATCATTGAGGTTGCCGATTGATCCGGGTGGAAGAACCGATTGATGAAAATCAGCTTCAAGGTTGCCTCAGCCTGCACATGTACCCTGCTACTGGACGCTTAAGCCAACGCTTGGCAAGAACATATGCGGAGCACCAATGCATTTGGCTGGCTTCTACAAGACGCAATCTCGATCGCTGCAAACCTTGATCTCGGCTGGTCGGGTCCAGGCGGGTAGAGGCGCCATACGATGCCAGAAACACCGACGCGACCTGCTGCGGCAACCAAGGACCGGCAATGGTACGTCGCGCAAACCCAGCCCCGCAAGGAAAGACTCGCGCTTGAACACCTTGGCCGGCAGGGTTTCACCAGCTTCCTCCCGCTGGTGAAACGGCCCCGCAAGACAGCAGGGAAGGTGGCCTTCGCCAGCACGCCTCTTTTTCCCGGCTACATTTTTCTCCTTCGACCGTGAGCGCGATCGGTGGCGTTCGATTAATGGAACAATCGGCGTGATCCGGCTCGTGAGCTTCGGCGAGCACCCGGAACCGCGCCCGGGCGGTTTTGTCGAAACGTTCATGAGCAAGGTTGGCGATAGCGACGATTGCCCGCTCGAGGCGCAGTTGCCAGACGGTGCACCTGTCCGGGTCATTGGGGGTATCTTTGACGACCTGACCGGTTCGCTCCTTTCATCCAGGCCGCAGGAGCGGGTTGTTGTGCTTCTCGGCCTTTTCTCCGGACCGAGGCGCGTTACCCTTCCGCGCAAGCCTGCTAGTAAGCCTTATCGGGCATTGGGCGATCAGCCGCGAAAGCGTCTGCCACTCGGGCGCTCACCAACAACCTCACGAACTGTCCAAATATCAGACGCTCGCGCTGCTTCTCATTGTGCTTTGTGGCCAAGTCGATACTCTCATGTAAGAAGCACGATTCGCGACCCGTCGTGTTTCAACAGGGGGCGGCTGTTGGCGACTTGCCGGCAGTCGCTCTTTTCTTGCAGCGCTCATCGAACCCATGCCAGCAGATGCTCGAGCACGAAACACCGTGCTCGAAGCACCAGGCCGCGATCATGACAGCTGCAAGGAAGGTGAGCTGCGGTCCGGATATCGGCATCGAGGTGGGATATCGGCAGCGCATGTTTCAAGAGATGCAGCCTGTTGGAGCGGGACATACAGGAATGTGCCGCAAAGGCATCTCCCCTGCCCTCGACAAAAAAGACAGGGTTCCAACCAGGCGGCGTTACCGAGATTTTTACCTTGATG
The DNA here is from genome assembly GCA_913055155.1 of uncultured Erythrobacter sp. Classification (GTDB taxonomy): domain Bacteria; phylum Pseudomonadota; class Alphaproteobacteria; order Sphingomonadales; family Sphingomonadaceae; genus Alteraurantiacibacter. The sequence goes on from CAJXJR010000002.1 coordinate 228,366, forward strand.
GCCCTATCTGGTCGCGATGCGGAATTCGACGAGAACTGACCGGCGAAAGGCAACGCCAGAGGCATTGCGCCTCGAGCATCCGCTGTTCATCAATGTGTCGAGGCCAGCGGCTTCGGCGTTCATTTGCGCCGCCACCTTGCTGGTCATCCTTGCCAGCAGGGTAGCCCCCATGTCGGCCAGCTATGGACCGACCTACTTGCTGATCTGCGCTTTTGCTGCCTGGTTCGTCGGCAACCGGTTTGCCGTGATCCTCGGACTATTTATTGTCGCGGTGCAAAGCTCGAGCGGCCAGTTGATCAATTTGCACACTGCAATGCCCTCAGACATCATCGATCTGCTTTTTCAACTCGGCAGTGCCGCGGCAGTGATCTTGATGCTTGGCGTGGCTCGTGTCGCACTCGAAATCGAATGGCGATTTGCCCGAATTGATCCCCTGACAGGCGCGCTGAACAGAGCAGCATTCTTCGAAGCCATCGAGAAAAGAGCCACGCAAACAGGCATGGCAGTGCTGATCTTCGCTGACCTTGATGGGCTCAAACAACTCAATGACAACCTGGGTCACGAAAGAGGCGACGATGCCTTGCGCACATTCGCTGAACGCGTGCGCGGATCCATCCGGTCAGATGATCTGTTCGCGCGAATTGGAGGCGATGAGTTTGTCATCTTTTTCAAGGTGAACGCCCTTTCAGAGGCAAATCTTGTGGCCGAGCGGTTAAACAAGGCACTGAACCTCGACGCTCGCAGGAGCGACACGGATCTCGCTTGCAGCCTGGGCATTCTGGTCTTGCCGCACGGTTCAAAAAACATTGATGCTGAATTCGGAAAAGCCGACGCCCTCATGTACCAGGCAAAGCGCCAGCGGTCCGGCGCAGTAATGGCGGTTTCGCGGGATGATAACGGGCCACAGGTCGTGCCTTTTCCGGCAGCCGCTTGCTCCGCGGCTCGTCGTCCAGCCCCGAAGAGCGGCTTGGGCAAGATTGGCGCCGTGGTATCGCCTGTTGCTCTAAAGCCCGAGCCGAAAATCCTTGGGTAATAGGACGCCTTCTGCGCTGCAGGTTTGATACCCCCAGCATCAGAGGAGTGTGTCTGGCTGCGGCCGAGCGACCAATAGGGATCGGCAAAGAAACGGCGTGATGCCAGCGCTGAGGCGCGGATGCTGCCGAAATGCAGGCGACAAGGGAGAAGGCCCGCGCCGCCGGATACTGGCGGATCCTCGCGCCCTGCCTCACAGACGATCAGCTTGCGTCCCGCATGAACGAATGTGCGCGAGTTTCTGCGAAGCAACAGACAGATTGTCGGGTAACGTTTCGCACAGCGCTGGCCAAAACCCGCGACCCAACCTATCAGAAAGACGACAACTATGGTGTGCAATCCATTGGAAATGTGAAGCATCCAGAGTGCGGCGCTTGAGGGGGAGCTTTGCGCCAACCTCGAAATCCGAAATGGATCAGAAACTCCTCGGAACATGGATGGTTTGGGAGCGCCGCCACATTGAAGCTGAAGATACTCGACTCGATGCCCAATGTTCCGTCGCGATGCACCTTGGCCGCTGCGAACTCCTTGCCGGACCAAGCCAAGTTTGAGGTATAAGCATGCCTAAGAACATCCAGTTCGATGACCCCTTCGCCGCTTTAGAGGCTATTGGCAGGCAAGTTGGAGTCTGGCGCTGGGATATGAGGGGAAACCAGAGTCAATGGAGCTCTCATCTCTATAAAATGCTGGGATATAAGCCCACGGACTTCGATGGTTCCTTCGAATCCTTTGAAGGCATGGTCCATCCAGATGATCGGCAAGACATCACCGATGCCTTGGACGATTTTATTCGAAACGGCTCCCCATATCGGCTGGAAATCAGGATGCGGCACAAGCAGGGGCACTACCTGCATCTCTTGACGCAAGGAGCCTTCGAAGAGTCCCGAGGTGACGGCCGCAATGTGATGGTCGGAACAGTGGTCGACGTAACCGCTGAAATCGAGGCACATGAAACTGCAGCAAGACAAGCTGCTTTCTTGAAATCAATGGCTGAAGCCGTCCCCGGAGCGATATTTCGCTACCGCAGCTGGCCTGACGGTAGCGATGCGGTCGAATTCATAAGCTCCGGATGTGATGAAATTTGGGAAGTGAGCGCTGCGGACATCCGCGGCGACCCGACAACGCTCTGGTCCATGGTGCTGCCCGAGGACCTGAGGCAGATGCAGGCAACAATCGAGCGGTCGGCAAAAAGTCTCGCTCCCTGGTTTTGCGAATGGCGGATTGAAACGCCCTCGGGCAGGACAAAACATCTCGAAGGTCGCGGGATGCCAGAGCAACAGGAAGACGGATCGATCATCTGGAACAGCCTGATTCTTGACGTCACGAATTCTGTCGAGACCAGGAAACAACTGGCAATACAGGAACGAGAACTCGCGCGGCTTAAGAAGACCGAGGCCCTTAATCGATTGTCAGAGGGGATCGCGCACGATTTCAACAATCTGTTGGCGATAATCATGGGTAATGCCGAACTCTTGCCGCGCGTGAAAAATTCTGAGCAGCACAAAACAATTTCGGAAGAGGTGATAAGTGCCTGCCAGAGAGGCGCGAAATTAACCGAGCATATCCTCGCTTTCTCTCGCAATATGCCTTCCGAACCGGCCCGCGTTGACACCCGCGGACTATTCAAAAGTGTAACCTTCCTGCTTCAGCGAGTTATCCCAAAAACTATCGATCTTCGTTATTCGATTGCCGATGATATTTCCCCTGTCGCAATCGACGAGTCTCTACTTGAATCCGCGATTTTGAATCTGTGCCTGAATGCTCGAGACGCGATGCCGAATGGCGGTGAACTTGTCCTCTCTGCAAGCAATACAAGGGTGGCGGAGGATCAGCTCTGGGAAGGTCCTCTTGGATTGCCAGCGGGTGAGTATGTAAAAATCACGATCAAGGATACCGGCATAGGAATTCCCGAAGGTGATCTGGAGGCGGTCCTGGAGCCTTTCTATACAACCAAGGAGCCAGGCAGGGGATCGGGCCTCGGATTGGCGATGGTGCACAGTTTAGTCCAGCAATCAAACGGAGCGATGGAGATCCATTCCAAGCTCAATGCTGGCACATTAATTGAACTCTTGTTGCCGGTCAGCGACGCTAGCCAATCGAAAGACGAGGCACCTCACTCCCAGCAGGAAATCACCAGGCCAGCAAAAGCCTCGCTGCGTATTGCTGTCGTAGAGGACGAATTGGCGATCCTGCGAGCACTCGAGGCGAACCTGAAACTCGATGGACATGAGGTGCTCTGCTTCCTGGACGGGAGTTCATTCTCAGAACACATCTCTCGAAACACAGACGAGATAGATCTCCTGCTGACCGATCTCGTCATGCCTGGCTCGGTTCAAGGATTAGACCTCGCGTCGAGGATGAGGGAATTGTCCCCCCACACGAAGGTTATCGTTATGACGGGGTATAGTCCGAGCGAACGTTTGGCCATTGAAGGCCATGAAGACGATTTAACGGTTCTGCAAAAACCCATTTCGTACGAGACCCTGACTCAAGCCATCAATGACCTGATCCTTGAATAGTGGATTGCTGGAGCTGGTCAGGAATCGATATTTTCAATCCCCAATTCTCCCAACACACGAACCAGGTCGGGCAAGTTTCGCGCTTCCATTTTGGTTATGATGCTCTTCCGGTGGGCCTCTACCGTCCTGGAGCTTACATCGAGTTTTTCTGCGATTTCAGGACCAGTGAGTCCGTTGTAAAGTTCGACGGCGATCCCCTTTTCCCTTGGCGTAAGCCTGTTCAGGAATTCCCTGTTTGCAACGGTCTTCTTGTTCGCCGCGAAATCTTGCGAAGAGCGAGCAAGCGCAGCGCGTATTTTCGCGGCCAGGTCGCTGACCAAAACCGGCTTTTCGACAAAATCTATCGCTCCCTTATGGATTGCCTGAACGGCATCAGGGATGGTTCCATGCGAGCTGAACATGAAAATGGCGATGCCGCGCGCCCTGTCCGGCAACCTCTCAAGTACTTCGATTCCACTCAGGCCAGGCATCCTCAGATCCAGGACAACGCAATCGGGAGTCTCGAACTCCAGGGCATCGAGGAAGTCCTGTCCGTCGACAAACGGTCGGCACGAAAAGCCTTCGAGTTGAAGATTTCGAGATAGCATCTTGCGGACGCCCGCTTCGTCATCAACAACTGCCACAACCGCTTTCTTTTCGGCTGCGTCCCCGATGAACTCCTCTTGCTTCATCTGTTGGTTCGGACCTTCTCACGATGTTGGCGACCAGCGCTGTAGAGCCATGTGCGCTCTAGGGAAAGATGCACGCCCCCCAATTCCAGCCCCCGATTGCGTCCTTGGCTTAGGCGACCGGGAGTTTGCAGCGCAACATTGGAGGCCATGCCTTGGCTTACCTTGGCGCCAACCCTCGACCAGCTGATCGATCGGGTAATTGATCTGCTATGTAGTTTGTCCCCTCGGGAACGGGCCAGCGAAGATCGACAATTTCCGCGGTAGGAGCTCAAGGCCCTGGCGAGTGATAGCTTCTTTCCCCCTGACGAAATCAGGGGCGCTGGGCGGATTGGCCTTCACCTGGCTGCACAGAACCTTGGGCCATGGCGGCGCAATTCTGATCGATCACCCAGCGCGCGAGTTCGACGAACGAGAGGGCTCGATGAAAGTTCAGGCGTGCGGTGCCGCCTTGAGTCCAACATACCGTAGCCCGGCGGGGACTAAGCCCGGGTATTTTCACATCGACCACGTCACCGAGCATGACGTAAGAGGCTTGGACCTTCAATCCTCGCTGTGAAATGTCCTTCAGCTCGAATTTGATATCTCGACCGTCGATGGCGAGATACCCCTCGCCTTGCATTTCCAACCTGGGGGCCCGGGATCGCTTACCATCGAAAAACGCCTTCCCCATCTGCTTGAGGAAGTGGTCTACGTCGATGGTCTGCGCGAATTCGATGCCCACCTGCCCATCCCTCGACCAGGCGACGACGCCATCAATGGTGGCCGACGGGCCGCACTGAACAGTGACCTGCGTTCCAGCGGCGAAGGCAGTGTAGACCTGCCCCATCATGCCTTTGGGAGAGAGGTTCTTGACCAAACAAAATCCCGTGAAACCAGAAGCTTCTATCAAGACCGGGCGAAACAATGTCGCAGTCCGGCCATCTGCACGCTTCTCTTCTGGTTTCAAATTCGTCGGTTTGGTTGCCATCTCGGTTGTTCCCCAACTCGTTCTTGTATCCCCGAAGGTGAGGAAAGACCGATGAGCGCGGCTCATTCCCCTGTCCTAGGCTTAAGAGCCTGAATTTACCCTTCTGCTTTTGTCGCCCTCAGGGTTTGGACGGAGGCGGTTGGGCTGGGATGTTTGCTGGCCGTTAACCACAGGTGCCTCCCGGCAGGGCTTGGCCGCATCAGGCTAACTGAAAGGATATGGTGTGCGGTCGGAGTGTTCGCTTCTGCCGGCCTTCATGCGCCGGCGGTTGGGGCAGCTGAAAGTCACAGGAGGCAAGCCTTGGCTGGCAAGGCAAGGCCATCGCACATGCAGCCTGAAACAGCGCCTCAGCCCATATCGTAGAAACAGCGCGAGCACGCTGCGGGCAAAGGCATACGGTCAAGAGCCTTGGATGAACGCCTGCATGTGTGAGCTCAAAGAGGGAATGGACGCCGTGCTCCCGAGTTAACGTCGATGCGCGGGCGCACCACAGCGGATGGCAAGAGGCCTAACGCGACCTTCTCCATTTTTCAGGTAAATCAATCTTAACGCACCAAGCGATACGCATGCCCTCACTGATCGCAGCAAAGTGGGTTCGATATGAGGGACGTTCCTGTGGAAGACAGTGATGCTTCTCGCCTGGTAAAATCACTCGAGGCAAGTGAGGATGGTGTCGCAAAGTCTTTAGACAGGATGGTCAGGCACTGCGCGAACGAGTTCTCGAGTAAGGTCGTTCTCGTTACGGCGCTTGACGACAACGCACAGCACTTTCTGGCAAGAGTTGGTGTGGATGAACGAGGCTCGCCAAGGGAAGTATCGTTCTGCCATCACGCCCTGTTGGAGGAGGGCCCCCTCCTTATTCGGGATACCCTTAAGGACGGGCGTTTCAGGGCAAACCCGTTGGTCATGTATCCTCCGTACGTGCGCTCGTATCTCGGTATCCCAATTCGAGCTCCCGAAGGCCGTTTTCTGGGCACCATTTGTCTGCTTGACGATAAGCCCGAGCAATTCACGGCAGAGAATGTCGAGACCTTGAGGCGTTATGCAAGCGGCGTGGAGGATATGCTTAGGCTCCATGAGCTCAATATTAAGTCGCAGCAATTGTCACGCGAGATAGAGAAGCAAAACCGGCTGCTGGAAGAAAAGAACCGCATCTTCCGGCAAGCTGAGAAAGCAGCTCATGTCGGGTCTTGGGAACTCGACCTGGAGACTGGAAAGCTGTCGTGGACCGATGGAGTTTATGCGATCCACGGCCTCGACAATACCGAAGAGGTTTCAGTCGAAGAGGCGATCAGCTTTTACGACGAGGAAGACCAGGTCCGCGTGAAGGAGTGCATCGAGAGAGCCATATCGCATCAAGATGGTTATGCTCTTGATGCGACCCTCACCGCCAGAGACGGTGCTGTTAAGAGGGTTCATTCCAAAGGCGAATTTCTGCCCCGATCTGAAGATTTCCCAGCCCGTCTCGTTGGAGTGATCAAGGACGTAAGCGATAGCTACCAAGCTGAAATCGCGCTTCGCCATGCAGCAGAGCATGATAGCTTGACCGAGCTCTACAATCGTTATGCCTTTGACAGACTTTTGAGGACTTCTCTCACGCGCGCAAAAGCCCAGGGGCAAGACATCTGTCTACTGCTCATCGATCTTGATGGCTTCAAAGATGTCAATGACACCCTGGGACACATGGTCGGTGACATCGTCCTTGAAGATACTGCTCTTCGAATTGCGAAAGCTGCTCCCAAGGGCAGCATCGCATCCAGATGGGGAGGTGACGAATTCGCAGTGATACTTCCCCTCGGCGTAGACGCCTCCGAAGCGCAGGCACTCGGCAACCTGATCCTGCAATCGATATGCCAGCGAAGCGAAGTATCCGGCCACGTTATCGATGTTGGTGCCACAGCTGGCCTGGTTTGCGGTGCGGCAGAATTGAACTGCAAGGAACTGATCCGCAGAGCCGATACGGCGCTCTTTTACGGAAAAAAGCACGAACCGGGAAAGGTTCATGTCTATTCCGCTTCCGTTGAGCAGGAAAATCTCGTCAGGCGCAAGGCGATCGGCGAAGTGAAGAGCGCCATCCGTGAGCAACGCCTCTATCCCGGCTATCAGCCGATCGTCGAGCTCTCCTCCAGACAGGTCGTTGGTTACGAAGCCCTGATGCGCCTCAACACACGCGAAGGGAAGAGGCTGACTGCGACAGAGGTTTACCCGGCATTGCTTGACTGCACCATGTCACGTGAGATCAGCAACTGCATGCTGGATAGGGTCTCAAGTGAGGCCACGAGATTGAAACAGGTTTCTCCAAACTTCGGTTTCGTTAGCATCAATGCGAGTGAAGCAGACCTTCTTTCGGAAGGGTTCGCGGATAGACTAACTGATGCAACATCGCGTGCCGGCTTGGGCTTGTCCGATCTCATCCTGGAAGTCACAGAAACTGTTTTACTCGTTGAGAACTCAGGACCCCTGAGCAGGGTGTTGTGGAACCTGCGGGAGAGGGGTGTGAAAATTGCGCTGGATGATTTCGGGACTGGATATTCCTCGCTCAGCCACCTGAGAGATTTCCCGATCGACAAGGTGAAGATCGACGGGAGCTTCGTTCGTACTCTAGTCGATGATCATCAATCCCGGGCCATCGTCCAGGCACTCATCGGAATGGCCACCACAATGAATATCGATGTCGTGGCTGAAGGCATCGAGACCGAAGCTCAGCGCAATCTCCTTGGTCAGATGGGGTGCCGGTTCGGCCAAGGCTATTTGTTCGGTGCTGCACAAGACATCGGCAGAGTTGAATTGATGAGCCTCGAGAATGGGCACGCTGGGAAAGAGAAACCTCTTCAGCCGAATGCAGATGGATTGCGCCTTGCGGTCTAGGCCCTGAACTCGGCTCGATTATCTTTCTATGCGCAGTTGCCTCAGGCCAAGGTCAGTTTCGTGGCGAATCACCGCTAGACGCTTCAGGTGCTCGGCCCTGCGAGCAGAGCGTTAATCACGATCCTCGTCCACCCTTACAAATTCTTCGCCATCATAGGCATCACATCTTATTGAAACCTAGACTTTGTTTTGCCCTATCGTGAATTCACTCGCTTGCAATACTAAATATCTATAACTGCCCGGTAATAATTTCCCGAGGCGACGAAGATCAAAGAATTATGAAGCGTTTTCTGAACGAGACTGCGGGCGCGAGTGCGGCTGAGCATACCCTGATCCTGGTGGTGATCGGTCTGGGCATCGTGACCGCGGCTACGGCGTTCGGAGATAGCGTCGGGAACGCCATGAGCAATACTGCCGATTTGATCGCTGGTGAAAATGAGGATCAAGGCAGTGGGACGGGCACCGGCTCTTCCGGCGGGGGCGGCTTGCCCAGTGGCGGGGGAGGTTTGCCTAGCGGCGGGTCCGGCGGCAGTGGCTCGCCAGGCGGTGGGTCCGGTGACGACACCTCCGGTGGCGGAAGTTCGCCCAGTGGGGGATCGGGCGAAGATACCTCGGGAGACGGAAGTACGCCCGGTGGAAGTTCCGGCGGCGGAAAGGGCTCGTCTGGCGGCGGGGCCGGTGGCGGCAACGGCTCGTCTGGCGGCGGGACCGGTGGAGGCAACGGCAACGGCTCGCCTGGCGGTGGATCCGGTGGCGGCAACGGCTCGTCTGGCGGTGGGTCCGGTGGCGGCAGCATTCCAAGCGGCGACGGATCCGGAGAAGAAGGTACGGGCGGCGAGGAGCAAACGCCGGGGTGCGACGACGACAAGCCTGGCGGAGGCAAGTCCAAGAAGTGCGACACCCCTTCTAGCTAAACCTTTGATTGCGCAAGGCAGCAACCGGTTGCGGACACTAGCTCCGCAGATTGCTGGAATGATTGCCGACAATGCAGTTGATCATGGCTCCGAAAAGGGCTCGGAGTATTCGGTGATACAACACACGCCCCTCTTGGCATCCTTGGCTACCGAAACGTGGCCGGATCCCACCCGAACTGCAGATTGATCGCTTTCAACTCCGAGCGTTGCAGGCAGCAGATCGAGCGACACGTCCGCACTTGATCCGGCAATCCGGCCTTTCGGCAGCTTCCATATTGCCCGAGGCGCAACCCATCACTAGAAGATGGCGATCATGATCCAGCCTAAATTCCCCTTGGGCGGCAATTCTCTGCGCGTTCTCGTGTTTGCCGCCATCTCCCTCGCTCTGGCAGCCTGTTCAGGCTCGCGAAGCGACTATGTTTCCTACGACACAACCGGCTTTGGAACGCCCGACGCTCCATCTGTGACGCGCTTGACCCAGGATTATCGCATTGCCCCGCTCGACAAGCTGACGATCAATGTCTTCCAGGTCGATCAACTGTCTGGCGAATACCAGGTCGACCTGACAGGCAATATCTCGATGCCGCTTGTTGGTAATGTCAGCGCGGTAGACAGGACGACAGCAGAGCTGGAGGAACACCTCGCTGCCGTCCTTTCCGAAGACTACCTCAGGGATCCCGACGTCACGGTGGGCATTACCGAAGCGACCGGAAGCGCGATCACAATCGAAGGTTCGGTCAACCGACCTGGCGTCTATCCGACATTCGGGAACCTTACGCTGCTGCAGGCCATGGCCATGGGTGGTGGCCTTGATGAGTTCGCAAACCCGAAAACTGTCGTCGTCTTCCGCCAGATCGATGGGCAACGCATGGCAGCCGGTTTTGACCTCACGACGATCAGACGCGGCGAGGATCCGGATCCTGAGATCTATCGTGGCGATATTATCGTGGTCGATGGCTCGAACACGCGCCGCGCCTGGCGTGACGTAATCCAGACGGTTCCGATCTTCAGCATATTCCGGCCCTTCTGAACTTCCGGCTCTTCCAAGGCACAACACATTGACCGATCAGAATTTACCCGAAGAGGTCTATTACGAACGCCTGCCGACCGAGCGGCGCCGTGATTTCTACAGCGAGGGCAGTTACGACGAAGCCTTTGAGGATGACTTGCCGGCGATTTCGCTCGCCGAGATCCTCAGCATCCTGTGGGCGCGCCGCTTGTGGCTCGTGGCGGCAGGTCTTGCCGGTCTCCTGCTTGCGCTTGGCTATTCGCTCAGCCAGACGCCGCTTTACCGTTCGACGGCCACGATCGAACTCAACCCGCCGACCGTCCCCATCCTTTCCGGCGGTTCAGGGTCGGCCGAGGAAATGGTCGTACCGGCAACCGATTATGAATTCCAGGAAACCCAGATCGGTATTCTGCGCAGTCGCGCTCTGGCCGAGCGCGTGGTCCAGGATCTGGATCTCGTTTCTGCGACCGAACCGGATGCTTCCAGTACGCAGCCGAGCGTAGAGGTTGCCGCATCCGCCATAGGAACCGGGCTTTCTGTCCAGCCAACAGCCAATTCGCGGCTGGTCGAGCTCTCGTATGTCTCGCCCAATCCAGCGGAGGCTGCGCGCCTGGTGAATGGCTTTGCAGCTTCCTACGTTCAGCTGACGCTTGACCGAAAATACGAAGCCACGATTGCGGCGCGCGACTTTCTCGAAGAGCGTATTGCCACCGTACGCAATGACGTGAACGAGGCAGAGCGCGAGCTTATTGAATATGCACAGGCCAATGGAATTGTCCTGTTGGGCGGTGAAGACGGCGAACAGGGCAGTGCCGGCAGCCTTACCGGAAACTCGCTTGCCACGCTCAATTCTGCGCTCGCAGCTGCACAGCAGAGGCGGATCGCCGCAGAGCAGCGCTTTCGCCAGGCGGACTCGATCGGCGAAGTCAATTCAAGCACGGCTGCGCTGCGCCAGGAGCTGGCAAGCCTCCAGGCCGAATACGAAGAAAAGTCGACTTATCTGCAGGACAGCTTTCCTGACATGGTTCGGCTTCGCAGCCGGATCGACGAACTCAATCGCCAGATCGAGGCAGAGACCTCGCGTTCTATCGCGGCACTCCGGGCCGAATACCAGGCTGCCCTTGCAGAGGAAAATTCGCTGTCGCAGCGCGTCGCGCAATTGAGTTCGGAAGCTCTGGGTGAACGCGCGGACTCGGTCCAGTACAACATCCTTCAGCGAGAGCTCGACACAAATCGCGCCCTCTACGACGCTCTTTTGGCGCGCTATAATGAGGTTAGCGTTGCATCGGGTATCGGCTCGGCACAGGCAGCCATTGTCGATAGCGGACAGGTGCCACAAGTCCCCTTCTCTCCCAACACCATCCGCAACTCCGTGCTCGGCTTGCTGCTAGGCCTTGCCCTCGGTGCGGGTCTTGCGATCCTCTATGATCGCCTCACCAACACCATCAAGACCAAGGATGACATCAAGCAGAAGCTGAACCTGGCAGCGCTGGGCGCAATCCCGAAGAAGGAAAAGCACAAGGAACTCAGCGACGACCTTACCGACCCACATTCGGAAATTTACGAAGCCTATGCCAATCTGCGCACGACCTTGCAGCTGTCGACGACGGGTGGTTTTCCGAAGACCCTGCTGGTGACCAGCTCCAACCCAGAAGAAGGCAAGTCGACGACGAGCTACTCCATTGCCATGCAGCTGGCGGCGGTAGGCAAGCGCGTCCTTCTGATAGATGCCGACATGCGCAAGCCAACCTTTGCGGTAGACCAGCGTGAGGACCAGGGCCTTGCCAGCCTGCTGACATCGGATAGCCCAGCTTCCGATCATGTGCTTCGCACGTCGCACGAGACCCTGTTCCTGATGCCAAGCGGCCCGTTACCACCCAACCCCGCCAACATTATCCGTCCGGGCAGGTTGTCCGAGATTTTTGAAGAGCTGTCGCCAAACTTCGATGTCATCGTCGTCGATGCGCCGCCGACGCTGGGTTTTGCAGATTCGCAGCTGCTGGGTTCCGCCTGCCAGGGGACGCTCTTCACCATTGAGAGTGGCAAGACGCGGACACGCGCCGCTCTTACCGCAATCAATCAGCTGCAGATATCCGGCGTTCGCCTTCTGGGGGCGGTGCTGACCAAGGCGCCGCTGACTGCCGAGGACTATAGCTACAGTTACAAGTATTACAGCCAGCCGGTTACCGATAGCCGGGTGATCAATCTCTTGTCGGGCCCAGAGGATGCGGACGGGAAATGGCCAAAGGCCGATCTCTGATACTGTTCCTCGCGGCACTGGGCTTCATGGTGCTAAGCGCCCTGACCTTGTTCTGGAACAAGGGTTGGCAAGCTCCCCAATTTGTCGGGACCGCGCTGCAAGAGCATCCCGATCGCGTGATGACTGCAGAAGCCCGCGAATTTGGCGAAAGCCTGGTTCAGGCTGGCAGCGTTGATACGCGCCGTTCGCAGTCATTCCTTGCGAAGGCGCCGCTTGAAGAAGAGCCGTTTGTCATTGCGGGCGCAAATCTCGATCCTGATCAGGAAATCGAGCGGTCCGAAAGTCTTCTGCGCATAGCCGTGAGGCGCAATCCACGCTCGCGCGAGGCGCGGCTGCTCCTGCTTGACCGCCTTGCGAGGCGGGGTGACGTCACCGGGGCTGTGGCGCAGGTCGAGGTTCTCACCCGGCTGCTGCCAAGCGAAGGAAGGGCCATGATGAGCGACGCTCTCGTCGCCCTGGTGAATGAGCCTTCGCTTCGCCGAGAGACGCTTGCAGCCATCGAAGGCAATACGACCAAGCTTGAGATGTTGCGGGCTCTCTCCCGCAACGGGGCCAATGCTTCTGTCCTGCTTGAAAGTATCGAAACCCTCGGCCAGTTGGATCTTGGCGAAAGGCGGGACGATTTCGTCGCGTCGCTCGTCAATCCGCTTTTAAGGGCCGGCGACTGGCAAGGCGCTCTGCGCGTGTGGACTTACTTCAACCCGACCGCCTCTGCCGGCGACGACCTCGTTCTCGACCCTCAATTTGCAGGAGAATTCGGCCCACCCTTCGGCTGGGAAGTGAGATCCAACAGCAATGGTTATGCCCGCCTTGGCGATCGCGGTCTTGAAGGCGAGTTTTACGGCCGCAGCAATACCGAGCTTGCCAGGCAGGTCCTGTTCCTCGATCCTGGAGACTATAGCCTCACCATTCGGAGCGAAACGCTCGGCGAAGGCATCCGCCTCCTGGTAGCTTGCCCTCAGGAAGGGACCATCCTCGAAGAGCCGCTCGATGATCGGTCCAAGACCATGCAATTCTCCCTGACGGGTGATTGCCCGGCGCCTGCCTTGCGTATCCTTGGGCGGGCATCCGATCCGCCACGTGCGAGCGCCTTTGCAATTTCGGAAATTGAGCTTGAGCGCGCGTCAAATGACTGATGCGATCAAAAAAAGGGGCCTGCCTCTCTTTCTGGGACTTTGCCTTTTGATGGGCGGTGCCAGCAACGGCGGCTTTCTTGAAAACTTCCTGCTCCAGATTGGCGGTATCATCCTCGCCGTCCTGGCTATCACGTCGCGGCCAGACGGCGCCGAAGCGACGCTCGACCGCTTCTTGCCGTGGATCCTTCTCTTCTGGGCCTGCATCGTAGCCGTGCAATTCATCCCGCTTCCGGTGTCGCTATGGGCGGCACTACCGGGTCGTCTCGAGCTAACCGAAGAGCTCGCCTTGCTCGGGGTCGAACCTGCGCCGGCCATGGTCACTTTGAGTTACCATGACAGCTTCTCATCGCTTGCCTGGGCTTTGCCAGCCCTTGGATTTGCAGTGGCCCTGGCGGCCCAAAAAGACCTTCACGAGAGGTCCCTCGCCTTGGCACTTATCACCTGCGCTTTCCTGGCCATCGCACTCGGGCTCATTCAGTTTCTGGGCGATCCACAATCTGCCGCCTACCTGTACCGCATTACCAACCGCGGCTTGATGGTTGGCTTCTTTGCCAATGCCAACCACATGGCGACCCTGCTGCTCGTCACTCTTCCATTCCTCGCGGCGCTGACGCGCTCGCTCATGGATGAACGTGGACACCAGAGGCGCGAGCTTCTGATCATCTGGATCCTGCTTGCCGGCTTTATTGTCATCGGTCTTGCCTTGGTCGGCTCACTGACGGGCTACGCCTTGGCCGCCCCTGTCATCGCCCTGTCAGCAGTAATCATGTTCCCCCGAGCCGGCCGCCTGCTCAAGATGGCGATCATACCGGCCGTGGCACTGGGCGCCGCGATTATAGCCCTCACCGACGAAGGCGGTAACGTCTTTGCCGAAGAGGACACGCTTTCTCAGCGGGATCGCCAACAGATATTTTCAACGACGATCGCTGCGGCTCAAGATTTCTGGCCTGTCGGCACAGGTCTTGGAACCTTCCGCGACATCTACGACAATTACGAGGAGCAGGATGCTGTCGACCGGGTTTATGTCAATCACGCGCATAGCGATTACCTCGAGATCGGTCTCGAGTTCGGACTTGCCGGCCTGATTGGCATTATCGCCTTTGTTGCATGGTGGCTGTGGAGGTTGCGCACCCTCTGGCCTGTGATGGCGAGGCAGCCGTTTACTCAGGCCGCCGCCATTGGCAGCGGCATTATCCTCGTCCACTCGCTTTGGGATTACCCCCTGCGTACCGCGGCTCTCAGCTCGGTCTTTGCCCTATCCTGCGTCATTCTCGCGCGTGCGGCTGTGGCAAGGTCGACGCGCTCCTAGCACCAAGGGATCCAGACAATGAGGAGAGCGTCAAGCCAAGCCGCTGGCCAGGCCTGGCGCGAGAGCCTGAGGATTTTTCAGACCGGGACATGTCCATGCCTTGCGATCGTGCCCCATTCGAACTAGTCCTTTAATCCAAAAGGATAGCTTCCCTTTATCCGCCGGCTCATGAAAGCCTTTCGCACATGCAGTGCGAAGCCTTGCGGCGCATAAGACGGCAGATCCCATCAGATCTATGCTCAACATTTGTCGGCACGAGATTGCGAGGAATTTCATGAGGAAGAAGGCTCTCATCACCGGCGTTACCGGACAGGATGGAGCTTACCTTGCTGAACTTCTTCTTGCCAAGGGTTACGAGGTTCACGGCGTCAAGCGCCGCTCATCGTCGTTCAACACGGGGCGCATAGACAGCATATACGAAGACCCGCACACGCAGGACCAGCAAATGTTCCTGCACTACGGCGACCTGACGGATTCGACCAATCTTGTCCGCCTGCTGAGCGAAATCCGGCCAGACGAAGTCTACAACCTAGCAGCGCAAAGCCATGTCGCTGTCAGCTTCGAGACGCCGGAATATACCGCCAATGCCGACGCCATCGGGACGCTGCGACTGCTCGAGGCAATCCGTATTCTCGGTCTCGAGAAAGAGACCCGTTTCTACCAGGCATCGACAAGTGAACTCTATGGCCTCGTGCAAGAGGTGCCACAAACCGAGACGACGCCCTTCTATCCGCGGTCTCCCTATGCAGCAGCCAAGCTCTATGCCTACTGGATCACGGTGAATTACCGCGAGGCTTACGGCATGCATGCCTCCAACGGCATTCTCTTCAACCATGAAAGCCCGCTGCGCGGCGAAACCTTTGTGACCCGCAAGATCACGCGCGCTGCCGCTGCCATCTCGCTGGGCATGCAGGACAAGCTTTTTCTCGGCAATCTCGATGCCAAGCGCGACTGGGGGCACGCCCGCGAATATGTGCGCGGCATGTGGCTGATGGTGCAGCAGGACGAACCGGACGACTATGTCCTTGCGACCGGCGAGACGACAAGCGTTCGCGATTTTGTCAGGTGGTCGTTCCAGGAAGTCGGCATCGATCTGGAATTCAGGGGCAGCGGCGAAGAGGAGGTCGCCGTCGATACGGCTACGGGCAAGACCCTGGTAGAGGTTGATCCTGCCTATTTCCGTCCAACGGAGGTAGACCTTCTGCTTGGCGATCCGACCAAGGCCCGCGAGAAGCTGGGGTGGCGCCACGACTTTTCGGCGAGGGAACTCGCCCAGGAGATGGTAAGCGCAGATCTACGCCTCATGAAGGAAACGCCATTCGCGCCGCATTCGCTTGAGGATGAAGATGGTGGTAGGCGAAACCCGAACAACGGGATTGGCGTATTTCATCGCAGCGAAAACAGGCTGACGGGCGGCAAATGAGTTTCGATCTTGCAGGCATGAAGGTTTACGTCGCTGGCCATAACGGCATGGTCGGTGGAGCACTCGTCCGGCGCCTGCAGCAAGAGCCCTGCGAGGTCGTCACGGCGCCAAGAGAAGTTGACCTGCGCGAGCAGGATGCTGTTCGCCAGTGGTTTGCCGACAATAGGCCTGATGCAGTGATCCTTGCCGCGGCAAAAGTCGGCGGAATCTGGGCCAACGACAACGCGCCCGCCGAATTTCTGTACGACAATCTCGCCATCGAAATGAACGTCATTGAGGCATCGCGCCAGGCGCAGGTTCGCAAGCTCCTGTTCCTCGGATCGTCGTGCATCTATCCGCGCGATGCAGAGCAACCTTTGTCGGAAGATGCGTTGCTCACCGGACCGCTTGAGCCAACCAACGAATGGTATGCCATCGCCAAGATTGCCGGCATCAAGCTTTGCCAGTCCTATCGCCGGCAATATGGCTGCGACTTCATCAGCGCCATGCCGACCAATCTCTATGGTCCCGGCGACAATTTCGATCTCGCGACGAGCCATGTACTTCCAGCGCTGATACGCAAGGCCCACGAGGCTCGCGAGGAGCAGGCGCCTCTTAGTGTGTGGGGTAGCGGCAAGCCTCTGCGCGAGTTCCTGCATGTCGATGACCTGGCCGACGCATGCGTTTTCCTGCTTCAGAATTACAGCGACGAAGCCCCCATCAATGTCGGATCGGGCCAGGAAGTCAGCATTCGCGAGCTCGCCGAGACGATCGCGCACATTGTCGGCTGCCCGGATGCTCTCGAATTCGACGCTTCGAAGCCAGACGGAACCCCGCGCAAGCTGCTCGATTGCTCGGCTCTAAGCTCGCTCGGCTGGTCACCCAGGATCTCGCTCGCTGAAGGCATCCGCGATGCCTACAGCCACTACCTCGCCGGCGTCAGGGACGAGGCAGCTGTGTGATGATGTACCAATTTCGCCTAGACGAATATAAAGTTCACAGGAGCATCTTTCACAGGCTTCGCACTCAGCTGGCATGGAGCCTCACGGCTTCGGTGGTCATTCCGCTGGCGATTTATGTGCTCCTAAGGGGGGAGTCGGTACTCAATGCGACCGGGACCCATTTTTCGATAGCGGTGGCGCTTATCGCCTCTTGCGTGACATTGCTTGTCCTCCGGCAAGTTGGCGGCATCTTCCGACTGGAGCAATCGAAATGGGTGCTTCCGGTCCTGCTCACGGCCTGGGGAACGCTTTCTGCCACCCTCTTGTCTTTTCGCCTCCCGTACAGCGCAACCTTTTTACTGATAAGCTTGCCGATCACGATTATTTCTTTCTATGTCCTGACGGCGTTGATGGTGCGCCACAGGCGGGCGATCTGCTACGTCATCCCGATCGGCCGGGCGACAGATACCGATTTCGCGTCTCGCCTGCAGATACGCATCCTCGAGCGGCCCCGCTTCCCGGCAGAGGCGAAGGCGGTCATCGTTGCAGACCTGCATGCTGACCTCGGAGAAGAGTGGGAACGCTTCCTCACCGAGGCATCGCTTCAGGGCTATCCCATCTTTCATGTGACGCAGCTGCGCGAGGCCATGACTGGAAAGGTCCAGTTTGATCACCTTTCCGAGAACAGTTTCGGCGCCATGATCCCGGCGCTGACCTACAAGAAGGTCAAGACTGTCATCGACATTGTCAGCGCGCTTTGCCTGCTGCCGATCCTTCTGCCGGTCATGCTGGTCATCGCTTTCGCCATCAAGCTGGACTCTCCGGGACCGGCATTCTTCACGCAGAGGCGGATGGGTTATCGCGGGAAGATATTCAGGATGATCAAGTTCCGCACCATGACGGTGACGGAAGACGGAAGCGACGGTTCAGCCAGTATGACCGATGCCAACGACCAGCGTATAACGAGGATTGGCAGGTTGCTGCGCCCCATGCGCATCGACGAGTTGCCACAGGTGTTCAACATCCTTGCAGGCGAGATGAGCTGGATCGGTCCTCGGCCAGAGGCCGTGAGCCTTTCGGCCCAGTATGAAAATGAAATTCCCAACTACCGCTACCGCCATCTCGTCCGGCCCGGAATAAGCGGGTGGGCGCAGGTCCATCAGGGTCACGTCACGACGGTCGACGATGTCCACGACAAGCTTCGCTACGACTTCTACTACGTGAAGAACATATCGCTATGGCTCGATATCGTGATCGCTCTGCGAACCTTGCGCGTTATACTTACGGGCTTTGGCGCCAAGTGATGCCCACGCTCTGATCAGAAATTTGGGCGCTCCTCGACGGCGTTCTTTCGAGCGCGTAGAAGAGCAAGGCAATGACGATACGAACCCAGACAACGGCCAGCGAGATCACGGGTCAGCGATGGTATGTCGCGCAGACCCAGCCCGGCAAGGAGCGCCTCGCCCGCGAGCATCTCGAACGCCAGGGCTTCGCCAGCTTTCTTCCTCTCATCAAGCGTCCTCTCAAATCGGCGCGCAAGGTGACGTTTGCCAACAGGCCGCTCTTCCCGGGCTACATCTTCACAGGCTTTGACGTTCGGCATGACAGGTGGCGCTCGATCAACGGAACGATCGGCATCATGCGCCTTGTCAGTTTCGGCGATCATCCATCGCCCGTTCCGGAAGGCTTCGTCGAAGGCTTGATGGCAAGGGTCGGCAGCGAAGACCACTATCCTCTCGAAGCCGAACTCCCGGATGGAGCGCCTGTGCGGGTGGTCGGCGGGATTTTCGACGACCTTACAGGGACGCTTCTCTCTTCAAGGCCGCAAGAGCGGGTGGTCGTGCTTCTCGACCTGCTCTCCGGACCGAGGCGGGTCCAGATGCGCCGCAACCAGTTGATCGGCGCCTAGCCAGCGGCCACACGTCCCCCATCGGCGAGTGATTGAAGCAACCCGCTGTCGGACAAGCAGAAGCGCCCGTGTTCAAGGACCGGGCCCAAAAGAGAGCTGAGCGGCCGGACTTCCTGTCCGACCGCTCAGCCTTGTTGCCCTGATCGTGCTCCAGCCAGCGCTCTACCAGGTCAATTGCGCTCCCGCCCGCGTGGCGACGTTGGCAGACACCGAGCGATCGATGATGGGATCGCGGTAGCGCGTCGAGACGCCGATACTTGCATTGAGGCTGATCCGGCCGTTGTTGCCGAAGACGTCTTCGGCAACGACGCCGGCAGCTGAGAGCGAAAAGGCGTTGGCACCTTCAAAATTGCCCCAGTTGAAGGAAATGCCGCCGCTTTCGCCAGCCACCAGGTCCGGGCTTTCCATGGCAATTGCCAGGGCGACACCCTGCCGGTTTTCGAGCGTCGAGGTGAGCACCGTTCCACCATCTGTGGCGATATTGCCTTGCGCATCGGTTGTGACCAGCGACAGCGGCCCTGCCTGCAAGGCCCTGCTCGTCGGCGAAGTGATGCCCGGCATGGTGACAGTGTTGGTCGCCGTGCCGACCATGATCTGGTCCGGGCGAAGGGTCGTCGCGCCGCTTCCGATTGCCGTGGATCCCGCGAAGGTCGCAGAAGCCGACGGCCCGATCGCCAGGGCATTGTCGGCCCTCGCGATTGCGGCGTTACCGACCGCAACGGCGCTGTTGCCGACTGCCTCTGCATTGGCGCTGAGTGCCGTTGCAGCTTCACCCTCGGCAAGATTGTTGAGGCCGACAGCAACGGTGCCGTCTCCGGTGGCGGTAT
Organism: uncultured Erythrobacter sp.; assembly: GCA_913055155.1. Classification (GTDB taxonomy): domain Bacteria; phylum Pseudomonadota; class Alphaproteobacteria; order Sphingomonadales; family Sphingomonadaceae; genus Alteraurantiacibacter. The sequence continues at coordinate 248,130 of CAJXJR010000002.1, forward strand.
TGTCGGCGCCGATGGCAACTGCGCCCGTGCCCGTGGCAAGGTTGGGATCGCCGATGGCGACAGCCCCGTCGCCGCTGGCGACGTTCGCCAGGCCAATCGATACCGCTGCACCGTTCTGCGCCAGGGCCTGCGAGCCGATGGCAACACTGTCGGCGCTTGTCGCCGTGGCACCTGTCCCGATCGCGATGGAATCAGAGGCAGCTGCCAGGGCGAGCGTGCCGATCGAATTGGCGTTCAGGCCTGCAGCGACAGCGCCGGTGCCCATGGCATTGGAGGACACGCCAAGGGCCGTACTTTCGGTGCCAAGCGCCATCGATGTAACGCCAGACGCATATGCGCCGGTTCCGACAGCCAGCGAGTTGATACCCTCGGCCCAGGCAGACGTGCCAAAGGCGCTGGCACTTTCACTCGAGGCAAGGGCGCCATCGCCGATTGCATTCGACGAAGCTCCAAGAGCCGTGCTGGCACTGCCGATGGCCAGGGATTCGACGCCCTCTGCGCTGCTGGCATAGCCAAGAGCCGAAGACTGGGCGCCTGTCGAAGAGGCCCGGTCGCCGATGGCTACAGACCTTGTGGCAAGTGCACGGCTGCGATTGCCGATAGCAACCGAGGTGCCGCCCTTGGCAGAGGCCGAGACGCCAAGGGCAATCGCAGCCAGGCCTGCCGCATTGTTGTTCTGGCCAATTGCCAGCGTGCCGTCACCGGTCGCGGTATTGTTTTCGCCAATCGCGACCGCGCCCGTTCCTGTGGCAACATTGGGATCGCCGATCGCGACAGCGCCGTTGCCGCTGGCAATGTTCGCCAGGCCGATGGATACCGCAGCACCGTTCTGGGCCAGGGCCATGGTGCCGATGGCGACACTGTCCTGGCTGGTCGCCATCGAAAGCGTGCCCATGGCAATCGAATTGGTTTCCATCGCCAGGGCCTGGTCGCCGATGGCCGTCGTCGACGTAGCCATGGCCGTGCTCGTATTGCCGATCGCGACACTGTCTTCACCGACCGCCGTCGAGAGCGTGCCCATGGCAATCGAATTGGCTTCCATCGCCAGCGCCTGGTCACCGATGGCTGTCGATGACGCCGCCATCGCCGTGCTCGCGTTGCCGATCGCGACACTTTCTTCACCGACCGCGGTCGAAAGCGTGCCCATGGCAATCGAATTGGCTTCCATCGCCAGCGCCTGGTCACCGATGGCTGTCGACGATGCCGCCATCGCCGTGCTTGCATTGCCCATGGCAAGCGAAGCATCGCCCAGGGCGCTGCTTCCAGCCCCAAAGGCAGATGCCTGTTCGCCCGAGGCGAGGCTTCCAGCGCCGACGGCCGTCGCATCGACATTGGTGGCCTGGGCATTTTGTCCGAGCGCTGTCGACGACACGCCGCTCGCAAGAGCGCCGTCACCGATGGCAAGACTGAAATCGGCAAGCGCCTGCGAGCCATTGCCAATGGCGATGGCACTGGCCGAACCTGTCACTGCGTCGAGGCCACCGAAGCCGGCACCGGCGATTTCGCCGCCGCCGATGGTGATGCCGCGATAGAAGGTCGTGCCGCCGCTGTCGCCGAGCGTGATGCCGCCGTTGAAAGCGGAAATCCCGTTGGCGCTCGTGATCGTGTTGGCGGCAAGATTGTTGGCGTAGAGCTGGCCGTTGACGCTCAATGCGCCGTTGAACTCGGAGTCGCCTCCGTTGACGCGGATGCCGCCATCCTCAACCCTGATGCCGCCAAGAACGTCGAGGTTACATTCTGGCAGGTCACGGTTGACGATATCGCGAATGACGTACGCCGAGACGGCAGTTGCCGAGCCGGCAGCCTGGGTAATTGGGTTGGAGTAAAGAGTGTTCGCTGAGATCTGGAGCGCAAAATACTCGGTGTCGGTCTGCTGGATACATTCTGCGCCTGCAGCCGTGGTCACCTGCGTCGCCGAATAATCGGTGTAGTCCGAGCCGCTGCCATTGAAGGTCGTGCCGCTTTCGGGGCCATCCTGCGCAAGCGCCGGGACGGGGGTGACGCAGAGCGCGGCGAGCGAACACGACAGCAAAAGCCTTGCCCCGCCATGCCTGGCCTTTGCGAAAAGGGCGACAGGATCGCCTGCAGCCTGCGTGTTCTGTTTTGTGTTATCCATCATTTCCCTCTGTTATAAAGATTGCCCGCCGACACTCACCGGCGTTTACTCACCGCCAAACCGCAGCCGCAAACCCGCGGTCGCGACAGACTGATTGTTCTCGATTTCGAGCCCGGCCGGGACGAGAGAGACCAGCACCCCTGCATCGTCAAATGCAGAGCGATACTGGTACTGGCCAAACAGATCGACGTTCTGCGACAGGGCTACACTCACACCGGCAATCGCCTGCCATGCGAAGCCACCATCGTCGGCATCGACAATCGGCACGTCAGAGGGGCTGTAGTTGATATTGCTCCACTGGTAGCCGAGCCCGACACCGATGTAGGGCTCGACACCGCCTCCCTTGTTGAGATCGTAGAGCACGTTGGCAAAGCCGCCGTAGGTATCGATGCTTCCGCGTCCATCGGCGATGACGGCGCCGACGCTCGGATTGTTCGTGCTTGGGGCCGTGCGGGTCAGGACCGCGACGTCGACGCTGTCGATGACAGCGCCGCCGACGGCGAGGCCGGAATGCGTGTCGACGTCCACCTGGCTGTAAAACACGTCGAGCTCGAGGCGCAGCCCGTTGTCGAGGGCATAGCCCACCTGGCTGGCGATGTTGACGCCATCGTCGAACTCGGTGCGCCATTCGAGCGGCGTGCCTGCGGGTATGGCATCGAAGTCTTCGGTCGCGGGAATTGTCGAGGTGATCTCGCCGCTGTTTTGCGAATCTTCGGCAAAGGCGAGGCCTGCGCTGACAGAGACATAGGCTTCACCCGCATGCGCGCTGGCTGGGGCAAGGAGGGCGAAGGCAAAAAGCCCCTTTGCTATCATTTTCATAAGAATATCCCTGGCGAAGCAATGTGGCGTAGATCAACACCTGTCGTCAATATGATGTTCCGCGATTTTTCTAGGCGGCCTTTAGGGGGTGTCCTTCAATGGAGCAGGCCTTGCCCCGCCAATCCCTTTGCAGCGATCATGATCTGCCGCGCCGCGCGAAAGCGCGGCTTCCCTCAAGGGATGGCATGCAGGCAGGTGACGACAAATTGAGGGCAGCTACTGCCTATAGGTCGCAGCTGCCCTCAGGGGTTTGAGCAAATCGGGTCGCAAACTTTGCTCTGATCAATTGATTGCACATTTTAGCTTTCTTTTCAAGGTCATCTGAGCTTCGAGCCCGGTAATTCCACTTCGGTGGCAATTCCATCCCTGGCGCAGATGGTCGCGCCGGCACGGCCTTGCGTCGGTCATGCATCCTGTCTCCCGGGCAGGCATGCCTGCATGCGGACTGCTTGAATGGCGCCGATGCAAGGAGTAGGAGCCTTGCCAGCCGCGGGTCGCAGGGCAGGTTGTTGGCGCCTGAGGGCGACATGATCTGCCCGCGGCGGCGTCTTCAAATCAATCTTGTCGCGATGCCGATGGAGGCCTGCCATGCGCCATGGCCGAGCCGTAACGACAATGTCTTGCGGCTGCATCGCTGCGCCGCTCGCCTGGATCGAACCACCCGCCAATTCCGTCCGAGCGGAAGCGCGGTGGAGGCTCGTGACGCAGGCCTTTGGCGAGCTTCGAAATTTGGTCGCACAACGCTTGCGCCGTGTGCAACAATCTGGTCATTGATTGTGGCAACAAGGCCTTGGCGCCTGATGCCTTTTCGCGCTGCGGGGAAGCGATTCCCTCGCAGTGCGGTAGCTATCGAGGGACATCAAATTTTTCCGATGGATTGCTGCCAGGAAGCTCCCGCCCGCAGGCCCGTCCGGGCCGAGGATTTCGCACGCCGGGAAGCGAAGCTGAAGCGCCGGAGGCGGGACATCGCGTGCGGTCAACAAACATTCTTTTCTGCGCTATCGGTTGGCCTACGGCCAGCTTCGCTTCCGCTACTTGAGCGCAAATCGTGTTTATCGCGCTACCGCTTCGCTGCTTGAGCGCAAATCGACGTTATCGCGCGTGGGTGAGTGTCAGTGCGCCTCAAAAACGCCGCACGGCAGGGAACTGAGCGCCTTTGATTAGATGCAATCACGGTGACCTGACCGCTTCCTTCTGAATGCACCAAGATATCTGGATACAAAGATGCAAGACCGTAGCGACCTCCTAGAAGGCGTGATCCAAAAGTTCGCGGATCAGTCCGCAATCATTGGGGTTGTCGGGCTGGGCTACGTGGGCCAACCCCTTGCCCTGCGATATGCCGAGATTGGCTACCGCGTGCTCGGGTTCGATATATCCGAGACGCTGGTCAATTCCCTGAATTCGGGACGCAGCCCTATCCAGCATATCGAGGACAAGCGCATAGAGGCAGCATGCAAAGCAGGATTTGAAGCCACCGTCGATTTTTCACGGATCAGCGAGGCCGACGGCATCATGCTGTGCGTCCCTACTCCGCTCAATCGATACCGCGAACCGGATCTGAGTTTTGTCGTAAACACATGCGAACAGATCGCGCCTCATCTGCGCGAGGGACAGGTGATCGCACTTGAAAGCACCACATACCCAGGCACTACCAGGGAAGAGGTTGTGCCGAGGCTAGAGAGTACAGGATTGAAGGTCGGACGTGACATCTTCGCCGTCTATTCACCGGAACGCGAAGATCCAGCCAATCTCGATTTCACGACTTCAACCATCCCAAAGGTCGTCGGCGGGCATACACCCCCATGTCTGGAGGCTGGATTGGCGCTCTACGGGAAAGCCATCGAAACGCTTGTACCCGTCAGTTCGACAGAGACAGCGGAGATGACGAAGCTGCTCGAGAACATTCATCGTGCCGTGAACATCGGTCTTGTAAATGAGATGAAGATCGTGGCGGACCGGATGGGGATAGATATCTTCGAAGTTGTCGATGCCGCGGCAACCAAGCCATTCGGCTTTACTCCCTATTACCCTGGACCTGGCTTGGGGGGGCACTGCATACCGATCGACCCATTCTACCTGACCTGGAAGGCGCGGGAATACGGGTTGCACACGCGCTTCATCGAACTGGCCGGCGAGGTCAACCGCGCCATGCCCGAATACGTCATCAGCAAGCTTGTGTCAGCGCTCAATGACAGAGGGAAAGCCGTCAAAAACTCGAAGATCCTGATGTTGGGTATCGCCTACAAGAAGAACGTCGACGACATGCGGGAATCACCGGCGGTCGAGCTGATGGAGGTGTTGCGCAGCATGGGCGCCCAACTGGATTATGCCGACCCCCACGTGCCGGTGTTTCCAAAGATGCGCGAGCATCGCTTCGACCTGTCAGCCGTTGAATTGACGCCCCAGACCCTTGCCGCCCAGGACGCCGTCATCCTGGCGACCGACCATGCAGCCTTCGACTATAATATGATTGAAAGTCATGCTCCTCTCATTATCGATGCCCGCGGCGTCTATCGGGCCCGCGGCGAAAATGTTGTTCGAGCCTGAGGAGGCTGTTTCGTGAAGAATTTCGCGCTCATCGGTGCAGCGGGCTACATCGCGCCGCGGCACATGAAAGCCATCAGTGAGACGGGTGGCAACCTGATTGCTGCCCTGGACCCGAATGACTCTGTCGGCATCATCGACAGTCATTTCCCAGACGCTCACTTCTTCACTGAGTTCGAAAGATTTGACCGACATATCGACAAGCTGCGTCGCGATGGCGAAGGCCAGGTCGATTACGTGTCAATTTGCTCCCCAAACTACCTCCATGACAGCCATATGCGCTTCGCCCTTCGTAGCGGCGCGGACGCAATTTGCGAAAAGCCGCTCGTGCTAAATCCATGGAATCTCGACGGCCTCGTCGAAATGGAGAGCGACACTGGGCGCAAGATCAACACGATCCTGCAGCTTCGCGTTCACCCATCGATTACAGCGCTACGCGACAAGATCCGCAGCGAAGCGCGCGACGAGAAGTATGAGGTTGACTTGACCTATATTACCTCGCGCGGGCGCTGGTACTTACAGAGTTGGAAGGGGGATGAGCGCAAGTCAGGTGGGATCGCCACGAATATCGGCGTACATTTCTTTGATATGCTGTACTTTCTTTTCGGAGATTTGCAGGAAAATTTCGTCCATCTCAAGGAGCCAACGAAAGCCGCAGGCTACCTCGAATACGAAAAGGCGAGATGTAGATGGTTCATGTCGCTTGAAGCGTCTGACCTCCCAGCTTCGGTGAAGGCAAATCAGCAACGCACCTATCGTTCAATTACAATGGATGGTCAGGAGATCGAATTCTCTGGCGGCTTCACCGATTTGCATACGCGTTCCTACGAGGAAATCCTTGCAGGCCGCGGTTATGGCGTTGAGGCGAACCGCTGCGCAATAGAAGCGGTGAGCGCGATCCGCAGCGCGCCTGTAGTCACGAGCGGCGAGCGGCATCCACTAGTATCCAGCGCGAAATGAAGCCCGAGGATATACAAGTTCATCCGACCGCAGTGGTGGATGAGGGTGCCAAGATCGGCGCCGGCAGCCGCATATGGCATTTTGTCCACGTGTGCAGTGGCGCCTGCATCGGACAGGAGGTTTCCCTGGGACAAGGCGTATTTGTCGGAAACCGGGTAGTGATCGGCGATAAATGCAAGATCCAGAACAACGTATCGGTTTATGACAATGTGACTTTGGAAGATGGTGTCTTCTGCGGACCCAGCATGGTGTTTACCAATGTCCACAATCCGAGAGCCCTGATAGAACGCAAATCTGAATATCGGGATACTTTGGTGCGCCGCGGTGCTTCGCTTGGGGCAAACTGTACTATAGTTTGCGGGGTGACGATCGGTTCGTATGCGTTTGTCTCTGCTGGCGCTGTAGTCACGCGCGATGTCCCGGACTTCGCTTTGGTGGCTGGCGTGCCCGCCAAGCAAGTGGGCTGGATGAGTGCTTTTGGAGAACGGTTGGACCTGCCTTTGTCTGGTGAAGGAGAAGACCGGTGCCCTCATACGGGGGATATCTATGTTCTGCAGAATGGTTCTGTGCTTAGAAAAAGCGCCGAATGAAGGTCTTTCAGATTGGCTTTAATAGGTGCGGCACGACGTCGATCTGGCGGCGTCTAGAGGCACTTGGATTCTCGGCAATCCACCTCAATACGAACGATGGTCAAAACATCGCTTTAACGATGCAAGCGAACCTAGCTGATGAGAAGCCTATCCTAACCGGCTTGGAAGCCTATGACGCATTTACCGACATCGAAGCACAACGTGAGGATCGTTTCGTGGAAGGGTACAAATTCTATCCTCAGATCCTCGAGCAGGTGCCTGATGCCTGGTTCATTCTCAACGTCCGGGACCGCGAACGCTGGATCGGCAGTCGCCTCGATCACATTGATGGTTCATATGCACAGGTGCTGTTGAAGTTATCAGGCTTACCCTCGCTCGAGTCACTAGCAGATCGCTGGCGGCACGACTGGGAGCACCATATCGCAGCGGTTCAGGCAACTATCCCTACAGATCGACTTCTGGTACTCAATATCGAAACCGATGATCTTGCAGAAATCGACCGCTTCCTAGACCGCCGGCTAGTAAAGCCGCTATCCCCAGTGCCACATAACTTTACTCGCTCGCGGATTTCCAGGATCCTCTCGAGTATTGTGCCTCAGACGATCAAACGTGCCCTGCCGAAAGAGGTGAAGCAGGCATTTCATCATCTTTTGCGCAAGCGGCACTAGATAGGGAGGCGCCGGCCAATGCGAGGAATTCCAATGCTTCCCTTCATCGACCTCGCCGCGCAGCAGGCGAGGATCCGGACATCAGTTGATGCTGGTATCTCGCGGGTGCTCGCGCACGGTAAGTACATCCTTGGCCCCGAGGTTGAGGAACTTGAGGAGAAGCTTGCCGCATTTTCCGGCGCCAACCATTGCATTACCTGCGCGAATGGCACCGACGCGCTGCAGATTGCATTGATGGCTCTGGAGATTGGCCCCGGGGACGAGGTGATTACGCCCGGCTTCTCCTACATTGCCACTGCAGAAACCGTGGCAGTGCTTGGGGCGAAGCCGGTCTACGTGGATATCGATCACGTGACCTATAATCTCGATCCGCGGCGTCTGGAGCCGGCGATCACGCCGGCGACGAAGGCAATCGTACCCGTGTCGCTTTATGGACAGCCGGCAGATTTCGAAGCGATTGGAAAGATCGCAGCCGCGCACGACCTGCCTGTGATAGAAGATGGTGCGCAGAGTTTTGGTGCTACGCAAGCGGGCCGTCACTCGGGCAATTTGTCTACAATCGGTTGTACCAGCTTTTTTCCTTCAAAGCCGCTCGGATGCTACGGTGACGGAGGGGCCATTTTCACTTCTGATGCCGAGCTTGCCAATCGTGCGCGCCAGATTGCCCGGCACGGCCAAGACCGTCGCTATCACCATATTCGAGTGGGCATGAACTCTCGACTGGATACGCTACAGGCGGCGATATTGCTTGCGAAGCTCGAGGTCTTCGAAGACGAAATCGAAGCCCGAAATACTGCAGCGGCACGTTACGCTGATCTTCTCGGTGGAACAGGCATCAAAGCGCCCATTGTCAAACCAGGCAATACAAGTGTGTGGGCCCAATACACACTTCGTGTCCCAAATCGCAGCTCGGTCCGGGATGCGATGAAAATGGCAGGCGTCCCCACTGCGATCCACTACCCGCTGCCGCTTAATCGCCAGCCGGCAGTGGCCGATGAGCAAGCTGTATTGCCGGAGGGAGACAGGGCGGCCGATGAGGTGCTGAGCCTGCCCATGCATCCGTACATTAATTCGGAAACACAAGAACGAGTCATTGCGGCTTTGGCTGCCGCGCTTGAAAAGGCCAAGCCAGAATGACGCCCAGCCTGAAGGTTCTTGTCCCAAATTTTCCGGCGCCTGACAGTTTTACTGACAACGTTGTCTATACACTTCGCGCACTGGGGCACGAGGTTCGCTGTATGGATCGCCCTACTTTCCGTGACCAGGGCCCAATACAGCGCGCAGTGCATGACGTGTATCTCGGGCTCTATCCCGACACGCTGAGTGGACAAGAGCGTTGGGCGTTGTCGCAAGCAAGGGAATGGAAGCCGGACCTACTGCTGTGCCTGACTATCGCTTTGCGCGAAGAAGTGTTGGCTGATCTGAAAAAGCTTGGCGTTGCAGCTTGCGTGGCCTGGTGGGGTGATACGCCTGCCAACATGCGAGGAATGGGGCTCTTAGCCGACGGATGGGACCGGATTTATATAAAGGACGCCGATGGGGCAAAGAAGATGCAAGCAGTCGGGCTTCCGGCCGAGCTTCTTCATGAAGCAGCAAACCCCGATTGGCATAGGCCGATCTATGTTAGTGAGCACGAAGACGAAGATGCTCTCGTCGTCGCAGGCAGTTACTATGGCTACAGGCAGTTTCTCGTCGCCCGCTTAGCAGAAGCGGGCGTAAAGTTGGCGCTCTATGGCTCGAAGCCGCCCCGCTGGAGCACACAAGCGGTGCGGGCACAGCATCGTATGCGCTACATTGTCAAAGACGATAAGAGTCAGGCCTTTCATTCCGGTCTGGCTTGCTTGAATTCCACAGCGATGTCCGAAGGCAATTCCTTGAATTGCAGAGCATTCGAAATTTGCGGCGCGGCAGGCCTGCAGCTTATCGAAAACAAGCCTGCTGTCGAGTTATGCTATGAACCGGGGCGAGAAGTTCTCACCTACGGCTCGGTAGATGAAATCCTGGATTATCTGGCAAAGGCTCGCGCCGAACCAGATTGGGCACAGAAGATCCGCATAGCGGGTCTGCGCCGCACTTTGGCTGAACACACCTACCAACACCGCCTGAACCAGATTCTAGGTGCGAGCGGGCTCATCAAATAAGATTGCCATCGAGTTAGGAACTCTAAGTGACCGAGCCAAAGTTCTACCCCCTTTCAATGCCCAGCCTCACTGGGCACGAAGTGGAATACGTCACGGATGCTGTAACATCGGGCTGGGTATCATCTCTTGGCGCTTACGTGACGCGCTTCGAGCAGGACTTCGCGTCATTTTGTGGCGTCAAGCATGCGATTTCTGTCTCCAATGGCACAGTTGCATTGCACTTGGCACTGCATGCGATGGGAATAGGCCATGGTGATGAAGTCATCATGCCTGACCTCAGCTTCATTGCGACATGTAACGCTACGATGCTTACCGGCGCGAAGCCTGTGTTTTGCGATATCGATGAAAACACGCTGTGCCTTGATCCGACCAAACTCGAAGCGCTGATCTCACCCAAGACACGCGCGATTATTCCAGTACATCTTTATGGCCACCCTGCCGACATGACCGCGATCAACTCGATTGCCAAACGTCACGGTTTATGGGTGCTGGAGGACGCCGCCGAGGCTCATGGATCGGCCATTGGAGGCGCTCGCGTTGGAAGCCTGGGAGATGCCGGCACTTTCAGCTTCTACGCCAACAAGAATTTATCAACCGGCGAAGGTGGGATGGTTACCACCAATAACGATGATCTTGCTCATGAAATGCGGACCCTACGAGATCACGCTATGTCTTCCGATAAGCGTTACTGGCACGAGAAGCTTGGCTTCAATTACCGCATGACAAATCTGCAAGCAGCTCTTGGTTGTGCGCAGCTTGAGCGGGCTGACGAGCTTCTGTCGTCACGGCGCATGCTCTTCGATTTGTACCAGGAGGGCCTTGGAAATCTCCAAGGTGTTCGGCTCAACCGGACCGCAAACTGGGCACATAACACCTATTGGGTCATCTGTGTCGAAATCGATGGCATGACCGAAGAGAAGCGCGAAGCGTTGATGGCGGACCTCAAAGTACGGGGTGTCGACACTCGGCCCTATTTCTACCCCATGTCGAGAATGCCTTACCTGGAGGCTGCAGACACGCCTGTCGCTCATGCTGTGGCCCAGAAAGGCCTGAACCTGCCGACCTATGTCGATCTCACCCAGGACGATGTTGCAGAGATTTGCAAGCGTTTCACCGACGCCCTGACAGCCGGCGGTTATGCTTAAACGCCTAATCTTTCCTCTGATCGAAGGGTGGCTTCGCTGGGTAGGCGGTCCAGTTGGCGTCAGGCTCAGGAGAGCCTGGTATCGTAGTCGCTTCAAATCCTGCGGGGAGCGGGTCACCATTGATCTTGGCGTCATTATTGAAGGGGCAGAGTACATCTCCGTCGGGGACGACGTATGGATCGACAAGCAGGTGATCCTGATTGCTGGGCCGAACGGTCCAACTCCGGCCAATCATCCAGCGAACATCCCTCACGGCGAAATTCAGATTGGTGCCGCATCTCATATTTGCCCGGGCGTTATCATACAGGGGCATGGAGGCGTGAAGATCGACGTCCATTGCACGATTGGAGCCGGCTCCCTGATGTATTCGCAGTCAAACAGTATTCACGATACATATCAGGGTACGGTTTCACATGACGAATATGTTCCGCCCAAGGTGGAGGCCCCCATCTGCCTAGGGCGGAATGTTTGGTGCGGTCTGGGAGTAAAGATACTGGGCGGCTCAGTGGGCGACGATGTGTTCATCAAGCCCAATTCTGTTGTCGTAAGGGATATTCCGTCCAACGTTGTCGTGGAATCAACTTCCAGTGGTAGCGAGGAGCGGCGGCGGTTCTCTGAAAGGAAGCCAGTGCCGTGATATGGCTCACAGCGGGTTGGCTTCTCAATATTGTTTGGTCCTTTCAGATGACAGTTGGGCGGAAAGGTCTGACTTCTGGTCTTCCTTTTGCCTTCATCCTGTCGACTACATTTCTTTATATAGGTTTTATTGCCTATCTAAACCCAAACTATACGCATATCCGGCGCGACGGTTCGGCTTATCTCGCGTTTTACGATTTCACTAGTGACACCGTGATGCTCGGCACCCTAGCATCTCTCCTGGCTCTGACATTCTTCAATATTGGCGCGTTCTTGTCGCGTTATGGAGCGAAACGCCCGAAGCTTCTTCTTCGGCCAGGAGAATTAATTTTAGACCCGTCATTCCGCACGCGCTTCCTTACTGGTCTGTTCTTATTTGGGATTGCCGGTTTCACTCTTTCTAGAGTGCAAATTCCTATTCCGCTGATCGACGCTATACAGTTGGTAGGTCGAAATTCGGCGGTTGTGTTAATTTGTCTTGGTCCCGCTCTGATACTCCTGTCGGATGGCAAGACCTCTTACGGTCGTTGGTTTGCTGCGGGCATGGCTATCCCAGCGGCCTACATCGTGCTCTTGGGCTTTGTATCATATGGGTTTATCGTCTTTTGCTGCGTCTTGGCGTTCTATCTAGCGTTTCTCCGCAAAAAGCGCCTTAAGATATGGCAGTTTCTGGTGGCTGGGCTGGGAACGACTTATCTATTCCTTAGCGCCTTTATCGCTTGGATGAGCTTTCGCGACACACTCCGAGAGATGATCGCCACCGGCTCAACCTTTGAGCAGCGCATCGAGGCACTTTGGCAAGCGGCCCTTTCCATTCGCCTTTTGAACTGGTCTGACCTGCAGTCGCTCGATCTTCTTATGATAAGGCTCAATCAATACATCTTCGTTGGCAAGGCCATCGAAATGCACACAGCCAATCCGTCATTGAGGCTCGGGGGGGAGACAATTTGGGTTTCCGCATTCGCTTGGATTCCGCGGTTCCTATGGCCCGGGAAACCAGAAATGAACACGAACCAGTTCATGCGGGATCATACTGGCATTGAGTTCACCGATCGAGCCGCGTTCGGTAACGGCCCCGTCATGGAATATTATGTAAATTTCGGCTGGGCAGGAATTGTTATTGGTTTCCTGATTTTGGGCTTCGTCCTTGCGCGGATCGACCGACGAGCATCACTTTCCCTGCGATCAGGGCGCCTATTAGATTTCGTCAAATGGTTTGCCGTTGGAATAGCTCTTATCGCTCCACTCACCAGCCTCTTTTTCATGGTGAATACCGCGATCATGACCTATCTGATTTTTTCTTCAATCCAATATATCATTGGCCCCTTACCCATCCGTTTCCATCGGGCCACACTGTTGGTGAGTAGTCGAAAAGCTGGGTCCAGGCAGACTGCTTCAAGGCTTGGCTCCAAGCTTCGACGCGGTAAATCCTGATGCCTGCAAGACCTATCCTTTTGGTGTCGCCGGGACCCGTCGACGGCTATCCACCAGTTCAGTATCAGGCACAAATCCTCGCAGATGCGGGTCATAGAGTTACGCTGGTTACAACGCCGCTGAAACCCGGACAGACAGAGACAGCGTTTGCGCATCCCGGTGTAACGGTGTGCTGCATTTCGACAAGAGGGCCCCGGCCAATTCGGATGTTGCGCTTTGCACTAGCCTTATGGCGCGCACGCCGAAGCCTACCGCGCGATGCCATTGAAATCGCCTACGATCCGATCGGGATTCTCTACAGTGATCTGACCCCTCGGCAGCCTCGCCGAAGGGTGGCGCATCTGCATGAACTGCTGCAGGATATGGACCAGTTCCGCGAAGCCCGGCTGAAACGCAGAATACACCACTTCGATGCCGTGGTTGTTCCAGACGCCGGGCGCGCAGTTCTGACACAACGAGCACTTGGCATGGCCGAAGTCCCGCTGGTGGTGGAAAACTATCCGCTAAGGGCTACTGCAGCTCTAGTCGCACCGAGTGGCAGAAAGCAGCGCTTTGAAGTCATCTACTGCGGTTCGCTTGGCTTGCATCAAAGGCTCGACGCGATCATCCGGAGCATCCCTCAATGGCCCGTGCATGCCGACCTCGTGCTTATCGGGAACGACACCACGCCGATTTGCCAGCAACTTAAAGTGCTGACTACGGACATGGAGCTTACAAAGCGAGTGCACTTCCTCGGCTGGATGGATAGACCGACGGCCGAATTGCGTCTGGCACATGCGGATCTCGGCATTGCACTACTTGCTTCGGAATTGGAACAATGGCGTACGGCACTGGGAGCCTCAAATAAGCGTTATCAGTTCATGAAGGCGAGGCTCCCTCAGATCGGTGACACCAACCCGGGCGTTCCTGAACTGCTTGAGGGTATTGGTGCCTGTGTCGACGCCGCCACCCACGACCCGTCAGAGATCGCCGCGTTGGTCAACGCCTACGCTACCGACCCTGCCCGCTGCGCAGACGAGGGCGCGCGCGCCTTCGCCCGACACCAGGAGACCTACAACTACGAACAAGTATTCGGGCGACTGCAGGATAGGATCGCAGTCTGGTAGATTCTCATGAAGACACAAACACTGATGATCGTCGACCCAGGTTTGCGGCTTTGGGGGTCAGAGCGGGCACTGTCGGCAACGCTGCAAACCCTGACCGAGGCTTGGGACCGCGTAGTCTTAGTTACACCGCCCGGTGCGGAACTTGCTGATGAAGTGTGTGCACACCCGGATCGTTATGGCCCAGTTCGGGTCATGCATGCGCCCATCGGCTTGTTACACAAGCGCGGCCGCGTCGCACAGCTAAAGGCAGCGGCAGTGTTGGGGCTCTTGGCACTTTGGCTGAGACCCGCCCGGATCTACCTAAACCAGGCTGGTCTAGCGCGACTTTTGGCACCGGTGAGCCGAGTACTTTCCACAGCGCTAGCAATTCATGTGCGGCTTCTCGAAGACGTCCCTCGCGTCACGACCCTGCGGGGCACCCCAAGCGCACCATTAGACCTGATCCATATTTCCGATGCTATGGCGACGGCAGCGGGTCCGGCGACGCTGCCTGCAGGTACAACCTGGCACAAGGCCTACGACCCCTACGCGTTGGCGGAGCAGCCTAAACCATTACCGCAAAAGGCGCCCTTTGTTTTCGTGGGTCGCCTCTCGCACGGCAAGGGGCCGCACTTGCTGATCGAGGCGCTAGGACAGCCTGTGTTGGCCGACGCCCGAGCAGATCTTTATGGCACGGGTATCGAGGGCGACTCCTATGCGGACAAGCTTGCCAGAAAGGCAGAACCCCTTGAAGGACGCGTGCGGATGATGGGCTTTTGCCAGGACGTGATGCAGCGCCTGCCAGCATACCGGTTCCTTGTATCGACCTCGCACTACGAGCCCTTGGGCCGCGTAGTGATGGAGGGCTGGGAAGCGGGCCTTGTGCCAATTGTCTACGCTGGCAGTGGCGGCGCTGCCGAAATGGTGCGCAAGTCAGGCGCGGGGCTCAACTTTGACAACTGGACCGGAGAGGCTCTGGCAGGGGCCCTTGTCACTGCACAGCAAATGACGGACGAAGCGCATCACGCCATGGTCTCCGCTGGACGCGCCTGGATGGCTCAGAACCTTGGGTTGGAAAACTATAAGCGTGCTCTCTCGGGTATTCTCTTCTGATTGTCCCTAACGGAGTGCCAACCATGACTCGACAGACGACCGACTGCGCGTAATCAGCAAGTCACGTGCTGGCAGCCCTACCTTCTTTCTTGGTCGACATCCTGTCGCTGGGCGCGGGGCGTCATGACTAACACACTCTCGGTTAGGGATGTTTTACCGGCTGCGACATCGTGCCCGCGCTTATTGAGAAAAAGCGCGCCGACCAGGGCGAATTCGGCACATTTGATGTGATGTACTTAGTAAGCGATGATCTGCCCAAGGCAGACCTAGTCATGGTGCGCGACTGCTTCATTCACCTGCCGCATGCCGTGGTCAAAAAGGCCATCGAAAACGTAAAACGATCAGGTTCGCGTTACCTCCTGACCACCACCTCCCCCGGGAGAGTTGACAATATCGACATCGAGCTCGGGGGCTTCCGCCCAGTGGACCTGCAGGCTACACCTTACGATCTGCCTCCGCCGCTCGAAGTAATCCTGAAGACCGAAGGGGCAACCAACGGTAAGTCAATTGGAATTTAGGACCTCACGGCGCTCTAACTCCATGCCCAAGCCTACCAAGGTACTTTTTCTCGCGCCCGGCTGTTTCGACAAAGGCGGCATCAGCCGATATTGCCGCTATCAAATAGATGCCTTGCGCGAGATTATGGGCACAGAAAACGTGCGCGTACTTTCGCTTCTGGGACCGGATCCCGAAGGGTTCGAAACACCGTATTTGGTCACCTGGCACGGACCTGCCCCCAATTCCACCAAGGCTGCCCGTGCAGGTTTTGTGTTGCAGGCGCTACGACAAACCTTGTTGTGGCAGCCGGATGTGATCCATTGCGCGCATGTAAATTTCACGCCTCTAGCTTCAAAGCTCAAGGTACTGAGTGGCGCGACGACGGTACTGAACGTCTACGGGCTAGAGCTCTGGAGCGGCCTAAACAATGCTCGCCGCGCCAATATGGCGCGGATGGACCACATTATTGCAGACTGCCACGCCACCGCCGATCACGTCATTGCAGAGGCTATGCACCCCGACCCGCCTGATGTGATCTGGGACTGCGTCGACTTGGACAGGTTTTGCCCCGGACCAGTCGAGCCGCATTTGGCGGAGCGTTACGGGTTGCCCAACCTGGATCAAAAACGCGTGACGATGACATTAGGCAGATTATCCAAAGAGGCGCGCCACAAAGGGTATGATCGCCTGCTGGAAATATGGGATGCTGTATCTGTCCGCGTGCCCAACGCGCATCTAGTGATTTGCGGACGCGGCAACGATGTTGAAAGGTTGAAGGACAAGACCCGCGACCTATGCCTGATGGACAAGGTCACCTTCACTGGCCCCATTGTCGAGGAAGACTTGGCTGCGATTTATCGCGCTGCCCACGTCTTTGCCTTGGTTAGCGATAAGGGACCGGGCCGCGGCGAAGGAATTCCTCTGACGCCGTTGGAGGCAATGGCATCGGGCGTACCGGTTCTAGTTGGAGACGAGGACGGCTCTCGGGAGGCTATAGACGGCAGCCGCAATGGCCTCGTGGTTTCGCCCCGCAACCTCGACGCGATGACCGAGGCGTTGGTGATGCTTCTATTGGAAACCGGACAGTCACGCGACACTCGCGTGTCCGAGGCCCGCGCCGTCGCTGAGGAGCGTTTCGGCTTTGCAGCCTTCCGCGAAAAGCACAGGGAATTCTATGCCGCCATCGGTACTCCAGCTGCACTAGCTTCGAGAACACGACCGAACTGATGTCACCTGCATCAACGGTTTTCCGCCTGCGCTCTGCAGATCATTGCGGTCGCGTGAACCAGCGGCTGCGTGAGGTAAGCGTATTGCCATGAAACGCATCGTGATCTTTGCGCCCAACTACCTGCCAGCCACGCGATATGGAGGGCCGGTCCGCTCGGCACATGGGCTGGCACGCGGGCTGGTGGCCCGCGGATGCCACGTGGACGTGTTGACCACCGATGTAGACGGACCAGGGCGCCTGGATGTACCTCTGGACAAGCCCACTAAAATCGAAGGCGTGCAGGTGCACTACTGCCCGATCGCTGCACCACGAAGAATTTATTATAGCCCCGCATTGGCGCAACGCGCGGCCGGGTTGTTGCCTCTCTCCGATGCCGTGCACGTCAACGGCATGTTTCTATGGCCGGGCCCTTACTTGGCGCGGGCCGCGCGCAGACTGGGTAAGCCCTTGGTGATCTCACCTCGAGGTATGCTGATGCCTGAAATGGTGGACGGTAAGTCGCGGCTAGCCAAAAGGACTTGGATCGCGGTACTGGAGCGCGCGAATTTAGCAGCTGCAACGGCCATTCACGTTACCTCCGAAAGTGAAGCGGAGGGTCTTCGCACCATGGGACTTGATCTGGCCCCGATCGCGGTGGTTGGCAATGGAGTGGACCTACCTGATCGCTTGCCCTCCGCGACCGAAATTGCCGCGGTCTGGGGTGACGTGCCTCCAGGGCGCCGGGTGGCCTTTCTAGCACGGTTGGATTGGACCAAGGGTGTAGACATGGCAATTGAGGCCGTACGCGCTCATCCGCAGGCGGTGATTAAGCTTGCTGGGCATGATCAGATCGGACTGCAGGCAGAGTTGGCACCGCGCTTGATCCGCAACGATGGGCGTGCAGCAGGCTCATTCTTGGGGCCACTCAACGGCATGGATAAATGGGCCTTTCTGGCTGGCGCCGACGTACTTTTGGTGCCTTCGGTGCGGGAAAGCTTTGGTATGTCAGTAGTGGAGGCCTTGGCCATGGGCACCCCGGTTATTGCCACTGAAGGCGTGGGTGCGGCGATGCTGTTACGTCAGCTGGACTCGAGGCTGGTGGTGCCGCGCGAACAGGGCGCACTCGACTTTGCGCTGAGTGCGCTTCTGTCCGAAGATTGCCGCCGCGCCTCAATTGGTCGAGCCGCTCGCGCCATGGCTGCGCGTGAGCTCCGCTGGACCGGTATTGCTAGAAAGATTCTCCAAATATACGGTGGCAAAGTCTGAGGATTACTGGTCTCGTGAGGTGCTTTGGCCAGATAGGGCAGTCCCCCTTCCTGAGTGGGATCACTTCTCTGATCAGCGGCAATGCCGTCGCCACTGCAGTGCCGATCCTGGCAGCGCCCCTTCTCGGGCGTCTTTATACGCCAACAGACTACGGAGCGCTGGCGCAATACATGGCACCAGCTGCGGTACTTAGCGTGCTGGCCTGCCTTCAGCTCCAGCACGCGATTATTGCGGAGCGCACTGACCGCGCTGCTGGAGCAACGGCGTGGCTTGGCTCAATGGCGGGGCTCGTGCTGACCGTTGTCACCGCGCTGGGTGTAGCGGCGTTGTGGAGGCCAGTGCTTGCAGGATCTGCCCCAGGCGCTTGGTTCGCGCTGCTACCGCTTAGCGTTGCAGGCGCAGCGTTGGTAATTACAGGACAGTTCCTTGCTAATCGACACCGAATGTATCGCCAGATTGCAGTGATAACGGCGTCAAACGTACTGTCCACAGCGGTATTGTCGATTACATTGGGTTTTGCTGGCTGGGGCGCGGACGGGCTGCTGTCAGCCTATTTCCTAGGCCAGGCGATTATGATCGGTCTCTATGCCCGCGTGCTTTGGCGGCTGCGCGGAACGCTGGGCTGGCCGGGTGTGGGACGACTGCGGGTTCTGCTCCGACGTCACTGGAAATTCCCGGTCTTTACCCTGCCCAGTGAATTCTCAGGCCAAGTAAACATGCAGGCACCAGTCTTCGCGTTGGCCGCGCTTGGGGCGGACGGCACGCTTGGAGCCTTCACAAGAGCCCGCCAGCTGGTGTCTATGCCGGTCACAGTGGTAGGCCAATCGGTGGCGCAAGTGTTCCGGCAAGAGGCAGCCGAACTCTACCGCGAAACCGGCAGCTGCCGGGGGCTGATGCGGCGTACCGCGACTTGGCTGTTCGCTGCGGGAATTGGGCCGTGCTTGCTGTTCATGGCCTTTGCGCCGTGGCTGTTCGAAGTCTACCTCGGGCCCGACTGGCGCGAGGCCGGAGAGGTCGCGCGCATCTTAGCGCCGATGTTGCTATTGCGGATGGTCGTATCGCCGCTGACGACGGTCTTCTATTTCACAGGGCACCAGGCACTCGACTTCAAGCTGATGCTGGGCTCTGCAGCGCTAATGGCGCTGGCGATTGGCATAGGCTGGATGATGGGTGGCACGGCCATAGCCGTGGTCTGGGCGTTTGCCTTTGGCTATTCTGTTATCTATCTGACTTATCTTATTTCAACCTTCGCCAAAGCTGGTCCATGAGCTTCCGTTCCCAGATCTTTCGCCGCCTATACCGCGCGCCTGAAATCGTAGCCGAGGCGATATTGTCCCAGCACCCCTCGATGCGCTTCCTCTCCGAAACGCGGGGGACGCAGACGCCGATCACGTTCCGCGAATGGTTTCGGCAGGAGGTGCGGGGGATCAATCGCGGACCATACTGGCCGGTGCATCCTTCAAGCCTCGTCGTCGGGTGGCGCAATGTGCTGGCGGGTATTGAGACCAGTCCTGGCGCCATGCCCGGATGCTACATCCAGGCGCTGGGGCCGGTTATCTTGGGTGACTACACTCAGGTAGCGCCTAACGTCTCAATTATTAGTGCCAACCATAAGCTGGAAGATCTTCGTGAACACGAAATCGGTCGCGTTGAGATCGGGGAATATTGCTGGTTGGGCGTGGGGTCTGTCATCCTACCCAACGTGACGCTGGGCTCATTTACAATTGTAGCGGCTAATGCAGTCGTTACCAAACCTTTCCCCGATGGGTATTGCGTGCTGGCGGGTATGCCGGCGCGCGTAGTGAAGCACCTTGACCCGACCCGCTGTCCTAAGCATCGCAGCCGCCACGAATACCATGGCTTCGTTCCCAAGGCGCACTTCGAAACATTCAGGGCAAGGGAACTTCTGGTGTGATCCAATGATCGTCGTTGTCGACTACGGTGCCGGGAACATCCGATCCGTCATGAACATGCTTAAAGCTCTGGGAGCAAAGGCGCGCATCGCGAAAGATGGAACGGAGCTAGGAGACGCCACGAGGCTGATCCTGCCTGGCGTGGGCCATTTCGACCATGGCATGTCGCAGCTTGAGGCTCGCGGCTTCCTAGAACCGCTGCATACCCGCGTGCTGAATGACCGGTTGCCCATCTTGGGGATTTGTTTGGGAGCTCAGCTGATAGCACGCAGAAGCGAAGAAGGTGAGCGGCCGGGCCTAGGTTGGGTGGCCGCCGACGTGGTCGCATTCGATTCCAGCCGACTTGGGCCTGAACTGCGGGTACCGCATATGGGGTGGGCGGAGACATGGGCACATGCTCCGGCAGTGACGCAAGGCAAGCTGCCAGATGTGCTGGCCGACACGCTTGGGCTAGAAGCGCGTTTCTATTACGTGCATAGCTTCCACCTGCTTTGCGATGATCCCGACACGGCGGTCATGCGCGCCCATCACGGTTATGAATTCGCCGCTGCCGTGGCCTTGGACAACATAATGGGCTTTCAGTTTCACCCTGAGAAAAGCCACGTGCACGGTAAGACCATTCTTAAGGCTTTCCTCGACTGGGAGCCCGCATGACGCAGCAACACCTTGTCCCGACCCCAGGCCGCCCGGCACAGGGCCGGCGCGTGCGGGTAATCCCGACGCTGCTGATTGACCGCCAAGGTCGGCTGGTGAAGACGGTGAAATTCGGGAAACGGGCCTATATTGGAGATCCTATCAACGCGGTTCGGATATTCAACACCAAGCAGGTAGACGAACTTATCTTGATAGATATCGACGCCAGCGCTGACGGCCGCGAACCGCCCTATTCGCGTATAGCCGAGATCGCCTCCGAAGCCTTCATGCCGGTAGCCTATGGTGGTGGGCTGATTTTCGAAGACCAAATTGCCCGCACCATCGATTGCGGCGTTGAAAAGGTGATCCTGTCTGGCGCGCTGGCCCAAGGCAGCGAATTGATCGGCACAGCCGCGCAGCGATGGGGCAGTCAGGCAGTCACCGTCTGCCTGCCAGTGGGACGCAACTGGCGCGGGCGCCAACAGGTGCGTCTCAAGCGAGGACGGAAGGCGCTGAAAGACGATCTGAACACCGTAGTGACTCGCGTAACAGAGGCGGGCGCGGGAGAGATCATCGTCTACGCCATCGACCGGGATGGCACTTGGGACGGTTATGACATCGATTTGTGCGCCCGAGTAGCAACGGCCACGACATTGCCCGTAGTGGCTTGTGGGGGCGCGGGGCAGTTGGCACATTTTCGTGAGGCTGTAGAAGAGGCAGGCTGTGCGGCCGTGGCTGCGGGCAGCCTGTTCGTCTATCAGGCGAGGGGCAAAGGTGTGCTGATTAGCTATCCCGCGCAAGATCGCCTGCACTCCGAATTCTTCGCGCATCTTCCGTAAAGGAACCGAGATGACACAGCCCACACCCCTGCGCCATCAGATCTGCACCATAACCGTGATGGACACAACTGACCCCAACATCACCTTCGACGAAAACGGGGTATGCAACTATGTGCGGGAATTTACCGAGTCCCGGAAGGCCCGTCCGGACGCCGAGACCCGAGCCCGACAACTTGAACAGTTGATCGAAGGCATCAAGGCCCAAGGCCGGGGCAAGCCCTACGACTGCCTTCTGGGCGTCTCCGGCGGTGTAGACAGTTCCTATCTGTGCGCTAAGCTTAAAGATTGGGGGCTACGGCCGTTGATCGTCCATTTCGACAATGGCTGGAATTCAGAGCTCGCGGTCAAGAATATTGAGGAACTGGTCACCCGTCTGAACCTCGATCTGGAAACATTCGTGGTCGATTGGGAAGAGTTTCGCGATCTGCAAGCAGCGTATTTCCGCGCTTCAGTGGTCGACATCGAAATTCCAACGGATCATATGATTTTCGCCGCGCTGCACCAAATCGCTGTGCGCTACAATATCAGAGTGCTGGTCTCGGGACACAATAGCGACACCGAATGGCTGCTTCCAAAGGCATGGTATTACAATAAATTCGATCTACGCAATTTGACGGATATAAATCGTCGATATGGCACGAACAGCATATCCAGGCTGCCAAAACTGGGAATATGGCAGCAATTCTATTACTATCATTTTAAAAAGATCCGGTTGGTCCAGCCACTGCAATATATAGACTTCCACAAAGCCGAGGCGAAACGCTTCCTAATCGAGGAGATGGGGTGGCGCGACTATGGCGGGAAGCACCATGAGTCGATCTTCACCCGCTTCTACCAAGGTTATGTGCTGCCGCGGAAGTTCGGCATTGATAAGCGCAAGGCGCATTTGTCGAATCTGATTCTTTCCGGCCAGATCACCCGTGAGGACGCGCTGCGCGAACTGCAGCAACCGCCCTATGATGAGGACCAGCAGCAAGAGGATAAGGCATATGTGGCCAAGAAGCTGGGCTTCTCTGATGAGGAGTTCGAGGCGATCCTAGACGCCCCATCGCGCGAGCATCGCGAATTCCGCACAGATGTGCGCGACCGCGAACTCTATTTCGCCATAGCCCGTGCCTATAGCCGGCTGCGCCGGATGGCGGGCTTGACCAAGCGTCCCGAGCCTCTTGCCTGAAGAACCCGTTACGATGAAAAATCTTCATGTCGTGTCTGTTATCGGTGCGCGACCGCAATTCGTAAAGGCGGCCATCGTAAGCCGTGCGCTACACAAGGCCAGAGTCGTCGAGCGCATAGTGCATTCCGGACAGCACTACGACCATGCGATGAGCGGGCGCTTCCTCGAGGATCTGGGCATTATCATCGACGCAAATCTCGAGGTCGGCTCAGGCAGCCACGCGCAGCAAACAGCCAAGATCATGTCGCGCTTCGAGAACTATCTCGCCGCGCTCGAGACTCCCGCAGACGCTGTTCTAGTCTATGGTGACACAAACTCCACTCTGGCAGCTGCGCTTGTGGCAGCCAAGTTACATATCCCGCTGGTGCACGTGGAGGCGGGCCTGCGGAGCTATAACCGCAGTATGCCCGAGGAGCTGAATCGAGTGGTTACTGACCGGCTGTCGGAGCTACTGTTCTGTTCCTCCGAGGAAGGTAAGACTAACTTGGTACGGGAGGGCATCACCGAAGGCGTGTATGTCACCGGTGACGTGATGTTCGATGCCTTTCGACATTTCTCCAGCCGAATTACGCCAGGCGTCACAGCAGCCCGGGTGCTGGGAGAAATGCAGACTGGCTTCATATTAATGACGCTACATCGGCCATCCAATACCGACGACCCCTCCTTCCTGCCTCGGCTTCGGGCCGTCCTCAAGCAGATCAACGTGCCTGTAATCTGGCCGGTGCATCCTCGTTTCCAAGCTGCGGTCGAGGCGGCAGACCTACCCAATCATGTGCACCTGATCGAACCGGTCGGCTATTTCGAGATGCTTGATTTGTTGGATGGCTGCGGTCACGTGATCACCGACTCCGGCGGGCTGCAGAAGGAAGCCTATTGGGCACACCGGCCCTGCATAACACTTCGCGAGGAAACTGAATGGGTCGAGACACTGCATGGCCAGTGGAATGTGTTGGCCAATCTCAACGACGAGTTGCCGGCACTACTGGCCCGCACACCTGAGACTAATTGGACACCACTATATGGAGACGGTCAGGCCTGTACGCGGATCGCAGGCATACTTCGCGACTGTTTAGATCGATATTCATGATCGACGTGCTGATGATCGCACTGCAATTCGCCCCAGTGCAGACTACGGGTGCGTTTCGCAGCATTGAGTTTGCCAAGCGGCTGGTCAATCACGGAATTCGTCTAACTGTGCTTACGATTGACCCTGAACAGGCAAAGGCCATTTTCGGCGCCGAGATCAATCCAAGCCTTTCTGATTGCTTGCCCGAATCCGTACAGGTCCAGTATTTGCAGCAAGCAAGACCAGTGACCCCAGAGACGCCACTTGCACAACTCTGGCGCATGCTCACCAAGTTAGATGACACGTTTGAATCTCGATTTACTCCGTCGCTAATGGCCCGTCTAGCAGAGTTAAAACGGGGTCCACGGCGTTTCGCTGCTGTTTATGTCAGTGCACCGCCGTTCGGAGCCACAATGCTCGGGAAACGGGCATCAGATGAACTGCAGTTGCCTTATCTGATCGACATGCGAGATGCTTGGGCACAATGGTCTCCTGGCCGGCAAATCAGTTGGCTTCACTACATGCGGAAGCAGCGTGACGAGGCGCGCGCCTTCTCCGCCGCCGATGCGGTAGTCGCCGTCACCCCCGAGCTAACAGACCTGTTCGCTACCAGTCATCCGGAAATTCCACGCCACCGTTTCCACACAATCACTAATGGTATCGGCGGGATTGCTGATCTCCCCCATGAAGCGATTTGGGCAGGAACGGCTAAGACGATAAATATTGGATACGTCGGCAGTTTTTACTGGACGCCTTCAAACAATCCGTCGTTTTCAGCACCCCATCGCTATCTGCAATATGACCCCGGGCTTGAAGATTGGAGCTACAGGTCGCCATTGTTCTTCTTCCGAGCATGGGCAGAGTTGGACAAGCAAGCTCCAAAAATCGGCGGGCGTCTGAGGTTTCATCACGTCGGACGCGAGCCTGACTGGCTAATGCCTATGGCGGCGAAGTACGGATTGGCGGATCGGTGCGTATGTCACGGCGCGATTCCCAAGCAGGATGTGCAAGGTTTCCTTGAAAATATGACCGGTCTTCTCGGGACTTCAATGAAACGGATCCATGGTTTGGATTACTGCCTAGCCACGAAGTCCTTTGAATATCTCGCTTCGGGCAAGGCCACCTTGGCTTTCGTTTGTTCCGGAGCTCAAAAACGCTTCTTCCAGGAAGTGGGTGGTGCCGTGATCTTCGAACCGGATGATCCAAAGGGCTCTGCCAAACTGCTACAGAGCTTGATTGGGAAGGACCGCCGTTTGGAAATCAAAAAGGACGCTCTCAATCACTACGATCACAACCGGACTTCAGCGCAGATGGCGTCGCTTATTCGCCAAGTCGCCGCATCTAAGGTTCTTCATGCAACTTAACCAGTTTTCGTCCGCTGGTTTCGACCGCGGCGCCTCCCGCGTCGTCGATGCCGTGTGGCTTGCCGCGAACGCTATTCTATTGTCATCTTGGCTGCCTGGCTCGAATTGGCGGGTTCTGCTGCTCAGGGCGTTCGGAGCTCAGGTGGGTCAGGGAGTTGTGATCAAGCCTGGCGTGCGCGTAAAGTTTCCTTGGCGGCTGCGGATTGGCGATCACAGCTGGATTGGCGAAAGAGTCTGGATCGACAACTTGGCTGAAGTTCGCATTGGTTCGCATGTGTGCATTTCCCAGGAAGCATATCTTTGCACCGGGAGCCATAACTGGAGTTCCAGCAGCTTCGACCTCGTTACAAGACCAATCATCATTTGCGAAAAGGCTTGGATTGCCGCTCGGTCGAACGTGGGGCCAGGCGTCGTTGTTGGAGAAGGTGCGGTTTTGGGCTTGGCGAGTAGCACAAGCAAAGATCTAAATCCTTGGACCATAAATGTTGGTCTACCCGCTGTTGAAGTAGGTATGAGAAATATCTTGAGCTATTCTCAAGAGGTAGAGCCGAGGCACAACATTACTTAACCGGGTTTTATTTTATAAACCTTATGTCTCCAATCAACGAATTACGGCCTTCCATCATGGCAAGAAGAGCTAGTATCAATGAGTGCGTAAGAGACTATAGATTTTATACGCTCAAGTTCGACTGGATGTTGTTGAGCGCTAATCGCGACCAGCGGTGCTCGTGGATCGCACGTGTGCTTGCGTTCTCAACATAGCGCCCCAGCACGCTGATCGTCTTCCAGCCGCCTGCCTGCATAATGGCGACCTGGTCGATACCGGCCACCATCATGTCTTGCGCCGCACCGATGCGCATGGAATGGCCTGACAGGCCGGCTGCCTTCTCGCCAAGGTCTGCACGCGCTGCTGCGCGCTTGATGATGCGCCTGATCGAGGCGGTCTCGAGATGCTTTCCACGCAGCTTGCGCGTATGCAGTCCTTGGAACAGCGGTCCTTCCTCGATGCCACTCACCTCAAGCCACTGCGCCAGGTGCTCACGCGTTGAAGGCGAGAGATGGGCGATGCGGCCTTCGCCAAAGGGATCGGACTTGGCCCTTGGGATGAGGATGGTGGCAAGGTCCGGCGCAAGGTGCTCGACCCGCACGGCAGCGAGCTCGACGCTGCGGCAAAGCGTGTCGTAGCCGACACTGATGAGCGCAGCATCGCGCCTTCCGGCAAGGCTATCGGGGCAGGCCGCAAGCATCGGCCGGAGAAGGTCGGAAGTGAGGCCCAGCGATTGCTTGGGGCGCGAAGGCCGTGCGCGGGCTGCGCGCCGGATCGCCAGCCGCACCTCACTCGACGAGGCAGGCGACGGCAGGTCGAACATGCGATGGGCAAACTTGATCGCCTCGACGCGCCGCTTGACCGTTGAAATCGAAAGCGCCTCGATCTGTTCATCGATAAAGCGTGCAACCGTCGCCGGCTCGGCAGGCACCCATTCATGGCCGTGGTCATCACACCAGGCGATAAAGTTTTCCAGATCGCTGCGATAGCCGCTGAGCGTCTTTTCAGAATAGGCGCCCTTGCATCTTTCGAAGATCGAAGTCAGCGTCGAAATGGGATTTGTGCCAGTGGGAGCAAAGGGATTCATATGATACATGGTGTATCATAGTGATTAAGAAGTCAACAATCTCTGGCGTGCAAATTAGAGCCGCCAGAGCGTTGCTCGGGATAACCTCGCCCGAGCTAAGCGAACGTTCAGGCGTAAGCAGGCCAACGATCCAAAGGTTGGAAGCAGTGGAAGGCATTCCCCCATCTCGCGGCGGGACACTCGAGCGCGTCCAGGCGGCCCTCGAAGCCGAAGGTATCGAGTTTCTCGGCGACCCCGAGACCTCGCCAGGCGTACGCCTGCGCGCAGGTCACAAAATCTGACCACATGGCTGGCCGATATTTCGCCAAGCTGATCCGTCTTCCCGCGATCGTCCTGATCGCCACCATTGTGCTGGTCGTCGCATTCTTCGATCGCGACCTCGGCATAGACTGGCATGACTACGACAAATGGCTCCACGGCGCAGCCTTTGCCGCGATCGCGCTGCTGGCTTCCCTGGTCTTTCCTCGCATAGCAGCCTGGCGCCTGTTGCTGCCGCTGATAGGTCTGAGCGCGCTCACCGAGCTTGCGCAATTCATGCCCAGGCTGTCGCGCGAACCCAGCTGGCTCGACTTTGCCGCCAACGTCGCCGCGATTGCCGTCACGCTGCTTTTGGTGGCTTTGATCCGACACGGGTCTTCGCGCTAGTCAGTTTCAGGTCTCGCTTTTCAGATGCCGGCAAGCAGCGCTCTGCTGCGCACCGCAAGATCCGGACGGGCCGGGCCTCGACCACGCAATTGTCGCCGCTCACCCACGGCCTGGAGGCGGCTGCCGCGGCTGGGCTTAGCGAAGCGGGAATATTCGAATTCCTGGCAAACGACCCTGACGGCTCGGAACCCGTCCCTGTCAGGACAAACTGGGGGCGCTTCCCATTTGGAGCGCCCCTTCTTTATGCCATCGAAAATGCCGCCATCCGGCTTGGGTTGTCACTACGCCGGCGTGTCTCGATTTCTGGCTCAGGTTTCTCCGTCGCGGATCCACCCCACAAAGCCGATGCGAGCGGCTACTCGATTTCCCGAAGCGTCTCGCGCGCCTGCCGCAGCAGCGCATTCAGCTGCTTGCGCTCGGCCATTGCCTCGCGCGTGTACATCCCGTGCTTGAACGCGTTCTGATTGCCTTTCGGCGCGCCCGAGCCCTTGGCGCCGCCATGCATGCGGCACCGCTTTTTGCCCGCGACCGCGGGTGAACGGCACGGTATCCCCGAACGCGTCTTTGCACCGCAGCGCGCGCTCTGCATCATCGGCCCTGTGTCGCGGCGATGGTTGCCGGCGCGTGCCTTCACCATCAGCGCTTCGCCTTGGTTTTGCGCACCGCTTCTTTGGGCTTCGAGGCGCCGCGCAGGTCCTCGCCATCAGCTTTGGACGCGCCATCGTCGTTGAGCGCTGGCGGCTTGGGGGTCGGGGCAGGGGAGCGCGCTTGCGCATTTCCGGCCGAGACATCGCCGACAATTGCCTGGCCGCCCTCGTTCACGTTGAGGTGCTTCACCGTGATGGTCTGCTTGCCCTTGCCGCGGTGCTTGTCGAGCGCTGCGAGCTGCCGTTCGTAAAGGCTCATCAGTTTCGCGGCGTGCTTGAGGTTGGCGTCCCGGCTGGGCAGCGCCTGGTCGGGTATCATCGCGCGCCGCAGGCATTCCATGGCTGCATTGTGGGTAGCGATCATCTGCGCCGCCAACATGCCTTCAAGCTCGCTGCGCGGGGCGATCTGCGTCATCGCGTCGTATGCCGCCTGTGCTGCGCGGATCTTGTCGTCCTCGTCTTTCCACTCGGGCAGCCACAGGCTGTTGGCGACCTGCAAGAAGAGTTCGTTCTGGAAATCGTCAGAAGTCGAGCCGCATGCCGGTTCGAAGCCATCGCCCCGCAAGGTCAATGCCTTCTTTTCCTTACCGCTCTTTTTGCCGCTGTCTTTGCTCATAGAAAACCCCGGCCCCGATCATGGCGCGGACAAGGGTTGGGCGCCAAGAGGCGGTCATCGCTCTTCCACTGCTATCGCCAGGCGGCACTACTGTGCATGGGGTTGAATTGCGTTTTCTGCTTTCACCCTCCCCCCTGCCGCCAAGACAACCCCTCGTTTCCACAAGGGGTCACTTCGCGTTTTTCCTTTTATAATCTCGGCCATTTTGCACAAACCCTCGCATCACCCTTGCGCGATAAGAAGGCTTGGCAGACACGCCCTCAAGTAGCGTCAGCGGTAGGGCACAAAAAGGCCCTCAAGTAGCGCAGCGGTAGGGCACAAAAAGGCGCTCAAGTAGCGTGCGCGGTAGCGCGATAAGAAGTCCTCAGGCACCGCCTGCGGTGGCTCGACAAGCAAGCCTAGAGAGCGAATTGCTCTAAGGTCCGCTCAAGACCCGATTGCAGACTTTCGCCAAGCCGACTGCCTAGCGCCCTATCTCGGACGTCAGGCTCGCGCATCTCTTTGCCCGAAAGCGGTCGTAGGTCGCGCGGAGATTGCGTCCGCTTTCGGCGGCGGCCTACAGACCGCGTCCCGGCCGTTTCTGGGTGGAAAGCGGACACAGCCTCTTCTGATTCGGGATCATCACGTAAGCCAATGTGTATGATTTGCCGGAGCAGTGCGTAGCGATTCAATCTTGCTGGGCGTCAAGGCCTGACGGACCGCTCCATACTATCCAATGACTACGAACGGGGCCCAGAAGAACGGGTGATCGCGACTGTTGTCGGGAGCTTGCAGGAACTCCTCCATCACGATCTGCAGGCCCGCACCAAGATCAATTCCCTGGTTCTGCAATTCGATCAGACGCACTGTAAGATCGGCTGTAGTGCCGCTTTCGACCTCCCAATGGCTGACCAACAAGGATTGGGCACCAGCATAAAAAAACGATTGGGCGAGGCCCGAAAGTGGCTCTGCATTCAATTCACCGTTGTCGGCAGCAGTATTGCAGGCCGAAAGGATCACGAGCCGGGCGTCGAGGTTCAACCCGGCGATCTCGCTTGCAGATAGCATTCCATCATTGGAGGCATCTGGGCTCTCGGGTGGCGTCAGGATAATTGCCGGTTCGGCGTAACCGCGTATCTCTCCCGCCACCACCGCATGCGTAGCGAAGGCGATGACGTCAAATCCGGACAGTTCGGCGCTGCGGAGTTCCGCTTCGTTCGAGTCTTCTCCCAGAAGAATGCGACGGCCTTCCGTGGGGAAATAGTTGGCAATCGCTTCGATCTCTTCGCGCGTTTCAGGCAGCGGCGTAAAGGCCCGGATTAGTTCAGCATTGGCAAGGCGACTCCGGGTCAATGAAGCAATCAGGTTGCCGCGAAAATTGCCGTTCGCGTTGGCACTACCTTCGAAATCCGGATCGCCAACCCCAAGGAAACTGCGCCGGTTCGGCTGGTCTCCGGCAATCGACCGCAAGGCTACGAGCGAGGCCGCAGAGGGGAATGTGGTGACGGAAAATCGTCGTCCGAGCCAGGGCTGTTCTGCGTAAGGCAGGTCGTCCGATGCATCGCTTGTCAGCAGAACGGCCAGAGGCAGTGAAGCCAGACTTCCGTCAGGCACGTAGGCAAGCCGGTCAATACCCTCGAGCGTCGACAATGCCTGTTCGAAGAGAGCGGCAAACAGCTCGCGCGCTGCAGCCAGGTCATAGTCATACAGCAGGCCCGTACTATCGGGCTCGATCGAGAACCTGATCGCAGTTGCCAGCCGATCGACTTCTGCACGGCCGACAGGCACCCAATAGGTCGTTCGGCCTCGACCGTGCAGCACGGTAACGTAGGTGCGGTCATCCTCGACCGCCAGCGACAGGAAGGCTTCATCGTCGGCCAGAACCTCGAGCACTGCGTCGCGATCGACCACGCGTGTCTTCAGCAGCAGGTCAAGCTGTGGGTCGCGACGACGGACTTCGCCGTCGATGTCAGCGATACGGGCCTCGATGACTGGTAGCCGCCGAATCAGCACGCTGCGCGTTTCTGGCAGCACATCGGAATCGGTGCGGGCAAAACCACCGATCAGAACGTCCTGAATTGTCCGCCACTCTTCGGCCAGATCAGTGCGCTCGCGCAGCAATCGGGCAAGTTCCGGTTCGGAAATTTCGAGTCGGTTAGCCAGTTGGCTGATGGCCCCGCCCGCGCGCGTTGCGCTGGCCAATTGGATCGCAACGAACTGCCTCGCTGCGCATTGTTCGACCCTGTGTTCCGGGCAGTCCAGCGACACCAGTCGCAATTCGTTGGCTATGATGGCGTTGCCTGCAAGACGTTCGCTCTCGGCATCGTTCCATGCACTTTGCTCGCCAACAGCCAGCCTGCGCCGCAACACGTCCATCGCCTGCCCGGACAGATCGCGCGACCGTCCGTGTTCGCCAGCTTGTTCTGCCACCAGCGCAAGTTGTGACAACGCGGTACCCGTGCCAAGCGCACTGTCGCCTCCTGTCTGGCGATAGATTTCGAGGGCGCGACCGATATCGGTTTCGGCCTCCGACAGCGCGCCGCGCGCGGCGGTGATCTCACCGAGCGCCAGCAAGCCGGGTGCCAAGTCAAAACTTTCGCCGCGTGCCGCCGCGAATTCTTCAAGGGCAAGGGACAATTCCTGCTCGGCAAGTTCCCAATCACCCGCCGCATGCGCCGCCAGACCCAAGGTTGCCTGAGAATAGGCGAGCGTCAGCGGGCGGACTTCCAGATCGTCAGTCTCGAGCATGGCCACGGCTTCTTCTGCGACCAGCTGTGCGAGTGGCCCCGCATCGGCCTGGACCAACATAAGCGCGCGCTCCATCTGCACCTGCGCTTCGGCCTCGGTCGGTCGTCCATAGAACTGCCGGTAAAGCTGGGCAGCGCGATCGAACAGGTCCGACGAGCGATCGAACTCGCGTCCCATACTGGTCGCGACAGCAAGGCCATAGGTAATTTCAGCCGCGCGCACTGCATCGTAGCGTCCGGCAAGCTCGAGCTGGCGCATGGCAATACCAAAGGAGGCAATTGCCTCCGGGACTTCGCGGCGAAGCATCTGGATCGTGGCAAGGGCGCTGTACCGGTCAACTTCAAGGAACGGCTCGCATGGCGTGGCGACGAAATTGGCAAGACTGTTTGCCTGCTCCAGCGCACCGCGCAGGTCGCCGCGCTCTGCCGCAAGCCTTGCGCGAGTCAGCACAAGGCTCGATGACAGCCTCTGGTCTGTCCCCGATTGCACTGCTGCCAGAGCCTGCTCAGCGTTGTCGAAGCGCAGCATCTTGCGGAAGCCTTCCGCAGCTTCCAGCAGCGCCTGTGACCGTAACCCGGGGTCCAAGCCGTCGGCATTGGCAAGCTCGTAGAGGCGATCGGTCAGGCGTGCAGCGAACTGCGGGCGGCTACCGCGCACTGCATTGCGCGTGGCTGCGATGGTGGCGGACAAGGCGAGGTCTTCGCCCCCGGCCGCATCTGCAAGTTCCAGCACCTGCTCGAACAATACGTCGGCCTCGGCAAAGCGCCCCAGCCCCGACAGCGCGACAGCCTTGTTCTGCGCGATACGCGCCCATGCCTGCCCGCGCTCGGGCTGTGCCCGTTCTGCCAGTTCAAGCGCCTGTTCCGCAAACGCCAGAGCTTGCCGGTGCTCTCCCCGGGCATTGGCGTAGGTTGCTGCATCCTGCAGGCCGACCAAGCCTAGTCCGCCCTGCTGCGGCGTCAGCCGTTCGAGTGCGTTTCGTACAAGACCGGCCGCTTCGTCATAGGCGCATGCATCCCCTGCGGCGCGCGCTTGGACGATCAGGTCTTCCGGGTCCTGCTGGGCCCCAGCCGGCGCCGAAACAGCCAGCGTGAGTGCGAAGAGGCTAGTCCGAAATATCACCCGCAAAGGTGCCATTGGCCTGGTAACCCCCATCAGCATCGCGAATCTGGAACGCGCCCACGGTACCTTGCGGCACTTCGTTCTGCACATCCACCAATTGCCCCTGCACCTGCGTCTGCCGGTTGCTCGTGACATCCGACAGGCCGTTGTAGGCCAGCCCCTCGGCTCCTTGCACGGTCAGTTCGGGGATGGTGTAGACCACGTTGTCGAAGTCGAGGCTCATCATGCCAGTGCGGGCATCGAGGTTCCAGGTCTGCTCGAAACTGCCGACTACCGTGCGCACTTGCGGCGTGCCGGTGGCCAGCACCGTGCCGATGGCATGGCCGGCATAGCTTGCCGATCCGCGAATCCCGCACTCGGTGCTGCCGCCCTCGGTAGCGCAGCTGGCGCCTTCGTAGGGCTTGCCGGCCGCCCAGCTGGAAAGCGCGGTGTGGTTGCGGTTCTCATCGCTATCGCCGCTCGGCAGCAAGTCGCCGAAGAAGAAGCCCCATTGCACGTGATCATACGCGGCGATTTTGGCGGCGTTGGTCTCGCCAAGGCCCTCGACCAGCGCTGCACCGGAGACCAAGCCGGCATTGGCGCCGTTACGATCTGTTGCCGCGCCGTAAAGGCCCGGCAGGATATAGGTGCCATACTGGCCGGGATCGATCGTGTTGTCGCCCACGATCGCGCTACCCAGAGCCAGCGACAGGTTGTCGCCATAGGTCACCGTCGCGCCGGTGGTATTGGCAAAGGGGTTGAGCTGCAGCACCAGTTGGCCGAGCCACGGGGTAAGGGTGTTGCCGTCGGCAGTCTGGCTTTCCATGGCGCCAGCGACGAAACCGGTGAAAGTCAGCGGCGGATCCTCAGGGCTATCGGTATCCGCCTGCGTATCGTAACCTGAAGCGAGGCGCAGGAAGGAGTAGTTTGTGACTGCATCCGTCCCCATCGGAAAGCTGCTGCCGGCTATGTCATTGAGGGAAGTCTCGTCGTCCCGATCATAGCCTTCGAAAGTGATATAGCCGACCATGCCCGGGCGTTCGAGAACGTCTACTCCAGGATTCCAGTCCCGGCCACCACCGTAGGACG
Source organism: uncultured Erythrobacter sp. (assembly GCA_913055155.1). Classification (GTDB taxonomy): domain Bacteria; phylum Pseudomonadota; class Alphaproteobacteria; order Sphingomonadales; family Sphingomonadaceae; genus Alteraurantiacibacter. Next base: position 281,800 of record CAJXJR010000002.1, read on the forward strand.
TCGCCACGAGCGGAGCAGTGAACAGCGTGGCGCTGCCGGTATCTCTGCGGGTGGCACCGAAATTATGCCCTCTGATCACGGGTTCGTTGCCCTCGGAATAGACCACCGTCCCAAGTGAAAGCGAGACCGTGCTGGCTGCGCCGTCGGTTCCAAGGCCCAGATCGGCATGGAAGAAACGGGAGATGCCATCCTCCGGGGTGCTCTGCCGGTCCGGATTGACGACATAGAATTCCGTCTGCACGACATTGCCAACCGGCACGTCGCCGCTCGCCTCTTCCGGCAGGAAGGTTCGGAATTCGCGTTGCAGCGAAAGCGATCCTGTCGGTGAGGTTGCATCGGCATCGCTGAGCCCGCGTCCGACCGTGAAGCGATCTATCGTTGCGCCTTCGGTGACGGAGCCTGAAACCTCGCCGAAGCTGACGATGGCACCCCCGTCAAAGAAGTCGATCACGCCATCGTCGGGCTCGAAACCAAAGGGTATGTAGAAACTCTCGACCTCGACGAAAACGAAGTAATCACCGCCGTTGTCAGAAGCGAAGAATTCATCCTGCAGCGCATTCACATTGAAGTAGGGAGATTCGACTTCGGGATCGAACGGGTTTTCAATTGGCCTGCCAAATACATCTACTCGAATCTTATTATTGAGGTAATCGATGACCGCGTTTTCCGCTTGTTCAAAACTGTTTGGTCCAACAAACTCGTCGGCCTCTTCATCATAGACTTGGATGAACTTGTTTACCTCCTCAATAAACTGGTCCAACGTCAGAATATCACCGAAGTCTGACTCGGGGTCTTCCCCAAGATTATTGAAAGCTGTGAGCGCCGTGCCTTGCAAAATCTGTTGGCGCACGACCTCACCATTGCGAAGCTCTCCTTCCTCTTCGAAAGCATAGGCCGGAATGACAAGAGAGGCTAGGTTGAAGGAGCTTGGCTCCTCAAGCGCAACACTGGAGGTGAAAACTAGGGCGCCTTCGAACTCATATTCGGCTTTCGTGGGAATTGCGGCGACAACAAGCCAAGCGCCCTTTCCATCATTTGCCAAGGCGTCAAAAAATATCGTGTTTACTTCACCGCTTCCATCCGGCTCGCTCTGGTAGACAACGCCGAATTCTCCCTGGCTTCCGTCAGTGGTAAATTCCTCTCCACCAAAAGTGATACTGACCCCCGGAACCTCGCTATCGGGTTGGATATCGACTAAGATAATTTCGCCCTGTAAGTCGTCGAGGCCCGACAAGGTACCGAGTCCGCTCGTCAAGACGGGGAAGGTTTCCAATTGGTCAACGACCGTGAAGGCTTCAGGCCGTGGGCTGAAACTGCTCAGAGTCCCATCGTAGAGAAGTCCACCACCTGACGCAGATGAAACCGCCAGATCAGTGAAGGATACATCATCGAAGACGTCAATGATGTCGTCTTCGCCATCACCCGTATTCGCGTTACCCGTACTGCCTGGCTGGCCGGTGAATCCCAGCCCCAGGTCCAGTCCATCAAGCTGCGAGAGGTCGATCGGCGAGTTGTCGAAGTCGATCTGTACGGGGTCGCTGCCACCGCCGCCATCTCCACCCGTTCCGCCACCGGTATCACCGCCCGTGTCACCTCCGGTATCGCCGCCAGTGTCACCGCCAGTGTCACCGCCAGTGTCACCGCCAGTGTCACCGCCAGTGTCGCCACCATCGTCGTTGCCGTTATCGGCATCGTTCAAAGCTAGCTGGTTGCGGGTGAGCGAATCTTCCTCTTCCTTGTTCTCTTCGCCCTCCGGGTCGCCAGAACCTTCGCCCGCAAGCGCCAGTTGCGCCTGGCCGCCGAAGATCAGTCCGGGGTTAATTATTGCGGCGTCAGCAAAGGCCTCGTCGGCGGACTGTTGTCGCGGCCCCTCCAGAATGCCGGAGCCATCGGCCACCAGTTCGAAACCGGGCCGTTCGAGGATCACTTCCTCACCACCCGCCGTCACCGCCAGTGTTCCTCCGAACAACAGTGCGGCACGCACGGATGATCCGGTATGGTAGAAAAAGGCCCCGCCGTTGGCGAGGTTGAGCTGCGCTCCGCCGGCATCCACCATGATCGGCTGTGCCGTGTTCAGTTCACCGCCGATGACCCGCATGGCCCCACGCTCGAGCGACAGCTGCATGTTGCCGGTAGTGCCGTTCCACGAAAAGCTGACGATCCGGACGGCCGAGTTGGGTGCCAGCGTGATGGTGCTACCGTCGGCCAGCAGGACTTCCACGACCTCGCCGTCGCCGGCTTCTATCAGGCGGTTTGTCGCGCTGTTGACCGCAATGCGGGTGACAGTGCGGGCGGCTGCCTCCTCCCCCGCCTGAGCGTGCGATGCTTGCGGCAACCCCAGCGAAACAATCGATGCTCCAGCCAAGAGGGCAGCCGCAAAGCCGAGGCTACGACACGATGCGCCGGAGTGGTTCGGGGCGAAGGTTTTCACGGGCTTGTCTCCCAGTTGGCGGTCTTCGATCAAAAGCGTGTGCGCAGCCCCAGCGATGCCAGCGCGTTCTTGTAGTCGTAGTTGGGCAGGGCAGCGTTGTTCCACGTCTGCTGCACGCGCGTGTCTACGCTGAAATTTCGGCTGATCGGGATTTCGAAGGCAGCGTATATCTCGAAGCGGTCTTCCTCGCGCACCTGGGTCAGGCTGACCAGCGGGTCGACGGCATCGTAATCGCTGCGGCGATAGGCACTGCCGATACGCAGGATGCCGCGTGAACCGGGACCAAGGTCAACTGTATGAGAAAGACCTGCCGATGCGCCCAAGCTCGTGCGGCTCCAGTAGTCGGCGTTCGCGTCAGCAAATTCGGCCAGCACGCCAATGTTGGCATTGGTCCTGGGTGAGAGCTGGAAAAAGGCGGTGCCAGTGGCAGTGATGTAGTCGCCCGTCTGATCAGTCGCTCGTGGGCGGATGGAGGAATTTGAGTAGTCACGTCGCAGGTAAGCAACGCGGCCCGTCAGTAGGACGCCCAACGATGGTTCTGCAGAGACATCCAGTCCCCCACCGTAGGAGGTGAAATAGGCCGCACTGCCAAGATCAAGATGCGAGACCGAAACGAACGGCCGGATAAAGCCGTCCGGTGCGTTGGTCGATCCCAGCATGAAGCGAGGACCAAACTCACCGCCGATAAAGATTGAGTCGATTTCGCCGAGGTCGAAGAATGTCTGGGTCGCAAGCGTGCCGGATGCGACAAGCGAAGTCCGGCGCTGTCCGCCCAGGCTATGCGCCAGTTCTCCAGAGACCGAGGCGTAGATCGAGAAGTCGTCATCGCGGCTAATCGACAATCCGTCCGAATCAATGATTACAGGCGTGCCGCCCGGCAGGACGAGGCTGACTTCCCCTGGCGAACCGTTCGGGTTGGACTGGTACCGAATGCCTGCCTGCGCAGTGCCGCTGAAGCGGGTACGCTCCATGCTGACGTCCACATTCGCCAATGCTTCGCGCGCGCGGATCCGAGCCACTTCGGGCGCATCCGGCGCGTTGATAGCGTCTTCCAGATAATTGCGTGCCAACGGGGCATTGCCCGCGCGTAGGTACAAGAGCCCCAACTCCAGCCTGATATTGGCAAGATCGGGATTGTTCAGCAGTACCCTTTCAAGGGCAGCAATCGCTGCCGGGAGGTCGCCGCGCTCAGCTGCCTCACGAGCGAACCGAAACCAGTACTCCGTATCCTCGATCGATGCTTCATCAGCATCTTGCGCGCTTGCGCCAGAAGGGCAGCCCAAACAAAAGGCTGCAAACGTTGCTACCGCAAGAGCGGTTTTGCTCGCATAGTTGATTGCACTTCCCCCGTGTAGTGCGATCCCTGATTTGTGACTTGAAGCTATCTCCACTTTGATTGGCTGGCAAGCCATCTGCGAATGCGAACGCATATCATTACTAGGAGATTGCTTTGTTGGCCCTTTTCACAACTGGCGCCGCCAAGAGCGGTTGCATGCTCTCCCACCGTTGTCTGCTTTTGGGTCGTAAGCAGTCAGTCAGCTTTCCGAATGCCCTTGGCTAGGAGCAGACTGTCCGCTTCCCGTCCACTTTCGGACACCCTGCGCAATCACGCCGCTTGCAGGTCTGGTCACGGATTGTCGAACCTCGCGTAAGAAAGGCAGCACACGCTTTCATCGCTCGAAGGCGTTGCCGGACTGTTCATCCCCGCAGGCTCCCGTAGTTGGAGGTAGCAGCAGGAGGGGAAATTCAGACCTCGAAGCGTTCCCATTCGAGCCAGTCGGGTTCCGGCTCGTCGAGCAGATATGAGGACATCACCTCCCCGATCTGATCCTGGGTCAGGTACCAGCCCTGCTGCCTTCGCGGGGCAAGGATCCGCTGCATGAGCGCGTTTCCAAGTGGGCCCTGATCGCCCTTGGCTGGTGCAAGCGCGCGAAAGTGACGCTCTTCCTCCCCCTCGCGCTTCTCGAGCAGCCAACCGTTTCCCTCACACAGGCATTGCATGAAATACTGCGGCGACCTCTCGATGATAAGGAAGGGATCGCTGACGCGGGCCTCGGCCTCCTCGATGAGACGGGACATCTGCCGACGCAGCATCTCCCGATCGCCATCAAAGGACAGCGACTGATCAGCGCAATCGAACCGCCTCGGGACCCAGCCAAGGATAACCCTTCCGCCAGGCCCGACCATAGGCGCGCCGCCCTTTCCATCGTCGATTACCGGCATAGGCAATACCTTTCCATTCAGGGGCTGGAGACAAGGCCGGCGTAACGAGGCCGATCACCACGCTGCGCATGGAAGAAGGGTGTCCCTGCTTCTATTACAAGAGCCGGCTGCGACATTCACAATGTAATCGGAAGAGGGTCAACAGGTCAGGACGACCTGGACAAGGCGCACGCATGAACCGGCGAGGCCTGTACGCCGCTAGTCCAGCCCTCGCAGCGACTCGCGTAGATCGCGCATTACCTGGTTTACCGCCTTGCGCCGGGCAATCGCTTCGCGGCTGTAGCGTCCATGTTTGAGGGCATTCTGGTTTTCCTTGGGGGCGCCTGATCCTCGTGCGCCGCCGTGCATGCGGCAGCGCGTCTTCCCCTGCACCGCCGGCGAGCGGCATAGCGTTCCGTGGCGCGTTCGCGCGCCGCAGCGCGGTGCTGCCATCATCGGCCCGGTGTTCCGGACGTGATTGCTGCTCCGCTTGCTGGACATTAGCGCTCGACCGGCCGGCGTTGGCGCTGGCGAACGTTCAGCTCCTCGGCAAGCTTTTCGCCATCGGCCGAGGCGGCGCTCTCGTCGGAAAGGGCAGCTGGCGCGGCCTCAGGATGACGCGCTTCGCTCGCCCCCGCATCGGCAGCAAACGGGCCGTAGATCGCGCGGTTGTCATACACGCGTTCAACTGTGATCTTCTGGTTGTGCTTGCCGCGATGCTTGTCGAGCGCTTCAGATGCCGCGGTCACTTTGTCCATCAGCTTCATGGCATGATTCAATTCCGCGTCACGGCGCTCGGGGTCGAGGCCATGTTTGCTCGCCTGGGCAAAGCAGTCCATCGCGTGCTGGTAGGCTACGTCCATCAGGGGGAACACCATGCGCTCCTGTTCATCCTGCGGGCCGAAAGCCTCCACGGCTGCCAAGGTCGACTCGTTTGCGAGCGGCTCGCGGCAGGCCATGAGCGAGGTATTGGGCATTGCCTCCTTGATCAGCCGCAACTGGTGCCCGCCTCGTATTTGGCTCTTCGTATTGGACGCCTTACAGTAATGACCCTCTATATTATCTCGCTCGTCTTCCACGAAATCATCATCCTCGTCGTTTGACAAAGGATCGTAAGTATACGACATCATGTTTCTCCTATTATTAAACATGCACCATTGCGCCGACTCATAATGCCTTGTGAGAAGGGGCTGACCAATACCCAAATTTTTCAGAGCGGACTTGGCGGGTACACTGTGCGGGTACACAAGGTCTACCGAGCCCAGGCTCCCATTTTCCTACTGTGCATGGGGTTGAATGACAGGATTCGGCTTTGCCCCCCATCAGCGGGGATCGCCCGTGTCCCCGGGGTCACCGGCCGCCCGAACCATCCCTGCCGCAGAAAAGACTGGTCGAGGACGCACGCCAGCGCTGCACGACTGGTGATTCGCAGCGCGAGGACCCGCGCCACCCGCGCTCAGGCCGGTTGCTTCTCCTGTTCATGGGTATGGGAAATTGAAGGGGAGCGACCTCTGCGGCGCGGGGACCCTCTTGTGCTGCTCGGCCTGATGTACCCGAGGACATATTTGGCAATCCCAGGCGTTGGCCTTGGGAAAATGGCACCCCCTCCCCCACCCCATGCGCGATAACACCAGTTGGTGAACTCGTATTGAACTACGCCAGCCATAGACCCCGCCCAGCTCTGCCCGGCTCTGGCTGCTGCAAGTCTTCACCACGCACATCAGTGCCTGACTCGGCCTTGCGTGCGAATTTGAGCGATTACGAAGGATTGTATGGTGCGGTCGAGAAGACTCGAACTTCCACGGCCTTTCGGCCACAACGACCTCAACGTTGCGCGTCTACCAGTTCCGCCACGACCGCACATCGATACAGACAGGCCGGCCGCAGCCCGCCTCGGTAGGAGCGCGCCCCTAGCAAGAAGGCACAGGCGCTGCAAGCAGACTCTTGGCGGCAAAATCGCGGCGGCGCGAGCGGGCGTGCCTACTCCGGTTTCCAGCCGAATTCGGCAAAGCGCGCGCGGCGCGGGATATCGGTCACGGCCTCGTTGATCGTCACCGTCTCGCCCGGCGCGAGCTCGCGCTGCGGCGGAGGAACTTCCCAGCTGTAGACAACGGCATCGCGCCCGTCGCGCAGGACGATCAGGATCGTGGGGATGGTGCGCGTCTGCGTACCAATATTGGTGATCCGGCCACTGGCGCCAAAAAACTCCGTGCCGTTGGGCAGGGTGCGCCGTTCCTGCTCCTCGGGTGGGAAGTCCAGCTGCAGGTCCGGCTGGTCGGCAGCAAAGGTGGGGCGTTCCACCGGCACCCAGTCCGGCAGGCCCCAGTAGCTGACAGCAAAGATCGTGCCCGCCACTGCCACAGCGAAGATGGCTGCCGCCCAGGTCCACATCTTTAGCGGGTTGCGGCGCGGGCGGAACGGCGGTTCGGCATCGAAGGGCGAATGCTCGTCATCGCCATAGGCGTGGGCTTCCACCACCGGCGGCGGGGCGACTTCGTCTGGCTCCTGCACGCGCGGCGGTTCGGGCAGCGGCGCAGTTTCCGGCTCTGGTTCAGGCTCCTGCGCGACGGGAGGCGCAACCTCTTCCTGCGGTTCCTCTGCGACCGACTCCGGTTCAGGCGGCGGCGGGGGAGACGCGGGCTCGGGCTCGGGCGGGCGCTCCAGTTCCGGTCCTTCCTGGAACCAGCTGTACCGGCACTTTGCGCAGCGCACGGTGCGGCCTTCAACGCCAACGGCGGTATCGGGCACGACATAGCGCGTCGAGCAGGCTGGGCACTGGATTATCATTGCACTAGCCAATCCCTACGCCCAGCCAGCACGCCCCGGCAAGCTTGCACTGTCGCAACATCCGCACGGTTCTACCTTTTTTCCACAAGCACCAGCGCCTATAACAGCCCGGAATGCCTGCAATGCCCTTCCCCGCGCCGTTTCGAGGCACTAGCAACCGGCTATGAGCGGGAGCGACAATTCCATTGTTCAGTTCGACAATGTCGGGCTGCGCTACGGCACCGATCGAGAGGTGCTGAGCGACATTTCCTTCACGCTTTACCCGGGCAGTTTCTACTTCCTCACAGGCGCCAGCGGAGCCGGCAAGACCTCGATGCTTAAATTGCTGTACCTGGCAAAACGGCCATCGCGCGGGGCGATCCGGATGTTCGGGCACGACCTCATTACCCAACCGCGCAGCGCCCTGCCCGAATTTCGTCGGCGCATCGGCACCGTGTTCCAAGACTTCCGCCTGATCCCGCACCTGACCGCGTTCGACAATGTCGCCCTGCCGCTGCGCATTTCCGGCCTGAGCGAGGCCGAGATCCAGAAGCCCGTGGCCGACATGCTGGCATGGGTCGGGCTGGAGCACCGCGTTGACGCGCGCCCGGCCACGCTTTCGGGCGGAGAACAGCAACGTGTTGCCATCGCCCGCGCGGTGATCGCCCGGCCCGAAATCCTGGTGGCAGACGAGCCGACCGGCAACGTCGACCCGGAAATGGCGGTAAAGCTGCTGCGCCTGTTCGAAGCGCTCAACCGGCTTGGCACCACGGTGGTGGTGGCCACCCACGACGTGCACCTGCTGCGCAAGGTGCCGGATTCGCTGATCATGCGGCTGGACAAGGGCACGCTGTCCGATCCCACCGGTGCGCTGCGCTATCCGCCCAAGCGCGAAGTGACGGCCTGATGGCGCTGGGTTCCCTCATCGGTCGCGGCACGCCGCGTTTCGGCAGCGAAAGCGCGCGGATGATGCCGCAGGCGCGCATTGCCGGACCGATGCCCTGGGTGATCGCGATCATGATTGCGCTGACGGTGATGGCCGCCGCCGCCGGCCTCGCGCTCAGCAACGTCGCCGGCAATGCCCGCTCGGAAATCGCCGGCGGGGTAACCGTGCAAGTGGTGGAAGGCGCACCGGCAGAGCGCGAACGCCAGGCAGAGCGCGCGGTGGCCTTCCTGAATGCGCGCGAGGATGTCGCCTCGGTTCGCCGCGTGCCTGACGAAGAGCTCGCCGCGCTGCTGGAACCGTGGCTGGGCGAAGTGGTGAACCAAGAAGACGCCGTCCCCACGCCGGCGCTGATCGACGTGCGCATAGCCGGCCCCGTCACCGCCTTGCGGCTGCGCGAACTGCGGCGCGAGCTGGTGGCCGAAGTGCCCGCCGCGCGGCTGGATGCGCAGGCGGGCTGGCTGGGCCCGGTGTTCGAAGCCATCCGCTCGCTGCAGTTCCTTGCTGTCGGGCTGGTGGCGCTCCTCGCCCTCACCAGCGTGGCAGCGGTATGGCTGGCGGCGCGCAGTGCACTGGGTTCCAATCGCGATACGATCGAGGTGATCCACCACCTTGGCGGCACCGACGGGCAGATCGCCGGTATCTTCCAGCGCTCGATCGGTATCGACGCGGCGCTGGGCGGTGCAGCGGGGCTGGCACTGGGCGTGGGCGCGATATTCGTGCTGGGGGAGCAATTCGCCGGGCTCGGGTCTGCCCTGGTGGCGGGCGGCGCCCTGCAGCTGAAGGACTGGCTGAGGATTGCCGCAGTTCCGCTGGCAGGCGTGCTGCTTGCGGTGCTCACCGCGCGCTATACCGTGATGGCTGCCTTGCGGAGGATGCTGTGACCTTGCGCCGTGTCCTTGCCCTGCCGCTGGTGCTTTGGGCGCTGGGCTTCGTGTGGTTCGCGATCTCACTGCCGCAGCCTGCGCCACGTAGCGAAACCGACGCCATCGTCGTGCCCACAGGCAGCGGCGGGCGCATCCAGCGCGGGCTGGAAATGCTGCAACTGGGCGCGGCCGAGCAGATGCTGGTGACCGGCGTCGATGCCAGCGTGCAGCCGGGCGAGTTCGTGGCCCAGTTCGACGTGCCGCAACGGGTGATGGATTGCTGCGTGACGCTGGGCTTTTCCGCGCTCGACACCCGCGGCAATGCCCGCGAGACCGCGGAATGGCTGGACGAGCGCGAGTACAATTCGCTGCGCCTCGTCACCGCAGACTGGCACATGCGCCGCGCCGCGCTGGAGCTGGAAGACCAGCTGCCTGACCACGTCACGGTGGTGCGCGATGCCGTGCGATCAGAAGCCAGCCTGGGCACATTGTTCATGGAATATCACAAGCTGATCGCTGTGTGGCTGTTGCAGGTGCTGGGGTGATCTACCTTCGCAACATTGCCTTCTACCTTACGTTTTACGGCGGCTCGATCGGGCTGGTGATCGTGGCCGTGCTGGCAGCATGGTTCGCGCCAAGCCGCGTGCGCGCAGTGTGCGATGCATGGTCGAACCTGCATCACTGGGCTTGCGAGAACCTGCTGGGCATCCGGGTGGTCGAAACCGGCCAGCGGCCTGACGCCCGCGCGTTCTACGCCATCAAGCACGAGAGCTTTTTCGAAGCCATCGAGCTGCCGCACAATTTCGATTACCCCGCGCTGTTCGCCAAGCAGGAACTGTTCGACATTCCCGGCTGGGGCTTGGCCGCGCGCCGATACGGCGCCATTCCCGTGGCGCGCGAGGAAGGGGCCAAGGCGCTGCGAGTGATGATCCGCGAAGCCAGGCGGTTCATGGATGCAGGCCGTCCGATTGTTATCTTTCCCGAAGGCACGCGCGTGCCGCACGGGCAGCAAAAGCAGCTGGGGGCAGGTTTTGCCGCGCTGTACAAGCTGCTGGGCCTGCCGGTGGTGCCGGTGGCGGTGGACAGCGGCCCCGTGTACCAGCGTTTCTGGAAGCGGCCCGGCACCATCACCCTGCACTTTGGCGAGGCCATCGAGCCCGGCCTGCCGCGCGAAGAGATCGAGGCGCGCACGCTGGCGGCGATCAACGCGCTGAACGGCGCTCCGGCCATCGCGCAGGACTAGCCTTCGATTGCGGCAATCACGCCGGCCAGCCAGTCGCGCGCATCCTTGCGCTCGCCAATGTCGGCCACGAATTCTTGCCCCCGCGCCACGCTCTGCAGGCAGCAGTCGTCGCGCCAGCGATCCTTCCGGTCGTGATAGCTGAGGCCAGTTTCGCGCAGCCAGTCGGGAACGCGCCAGAGGCTTGGCGGGCCTTCGGGAACGGTCAGCCGTAGCGCGTCGCTGGCAGGCGCATTGGTCTGACCGCGACCGAACCACAGCGTGTCATTCGCGCCGTGCATGCGCAGCGCATGAGGATGATGCACGGTTTCAAACCATTTTCGCGTTTGCGCCTCGCACGTCGCCAGCGGGATTACCTCGCCGACATAGAGATAGCCGAAGATCCGATGGTGGGGATCGCCGCCTTCGGCCTGGAACAGGCCGAAGAACAGGAACAGGTCGCCCGGCCCGACCCCCTGGCGCTCAAGATGCGTTTGCGCGGCGCCATACTGGCCCAGCACCGCCCAGTCGTCATTGCGCGCAAACATCGGATCGTTGTGCACCCGGTGCCAGCCTTTCACCTTGCCCCGGCTCGCCCGCATGACATGGCCGCCCATGTGCAGGTTGCTGTAGCTGGTGCGCGAGGCGCCCAGCCGGTCGGGAATCGGCAGGCTCAGCGCGCGGCCATCGACAATCGGCGACGGGCCCCCGCCTGACGAACTGTCGAACCCCTTGCGGCTGAACACGATCTTCATGGCCGCAGTGCCTAGCGTCGCGGCTCCGCTCTAGCTAGGCTTGGCGGCAAAGGGAGAGACGACAATGCAGCCAATCACGCTCGGCCGGATGCGCATCCACAAGGTGTTCGAGATGGAATCGCCTACACCGATGACGATGAACCTGCCCGGCGTCACCCCACAGAACCTGGCGAAGCTCACCCAGTGGTACGATCCCGGCGACGACGAGATCGGTATGGATGCCGAACACTCGCGCATGACCTTCTCCGTCCATTCGTGGATTATCGAGGTCGACGGGCAGACCATCCTGATCGACACCTGCGACGGCAATCACAAGAACCGCCCGGTGCCCGAGGTGAACCAGCTGAACACCGATTACCTCGGCAACCTCAAGCGCGCCGGCTTTGCGCCCGAGGATATCGACCTGGTGATGTGCACCCACCTGCATTTCGACCATGTCGGCTGGAACACCCGGCTGGAGGACGGCAAGTGGGTGCCCACCTTCGCCAATGCCCGCTACCTGTTCGGCAAGCGCGACTACGAGTATTTCCGGCATGCGCCCGAAGGCGAGGAAGCCCATCACGAGAGCTTCCTCGATTCGATCGTGCCGGTGATGGAGGCAGGCCAGGGCATCGTGGTCGACGAAGATCATGTGGCCCACCGCGAGATCGGCGACGGCGTGTGGATGGAGCCCGCCTTCGGCCACTCGCCGGGGTGCTGCACCGTGCATGGGCAAGCGGACGGGCGAGAGGCGCTGTTCTGGGGCGACGTGATCCACCACCCGGTTCAATTGATTCGTCCGGACCTGCCCTTCGCTTTCGACGCCGATCCCGCGGCTGCCAGCGCCACGCGCCAGCGAGTGATGCGCCGAGCAGCGGCAGAGGACCTGCTGTGTTTCCCGGCACATTTCCGCGGCACCAGTGCCGGGCAGGTGCGCCAGGACGGTGAGGCCTATCGTTACGAATGGCTTCCTGGCGGGGGCTGATCGCTCCCCCGCGCCATTCACAAGAGTTGATTACGGCGGAAACCGTGTCCATGTGCCAGCATATGGCACTAGACAGAACTGCGCTGAGAGACGCTTATCGACTCGACGAAGACACCTGCCTTGCCCAGCGGCTGGACCAGGCCTCTGCGATCACCAGTGTACACGACACGGCGGCAGGGCTGGCCGCGCGCCTGATCGAGGACGCCCGGAAACGCGAATCCAGCGGGCTCGACGCCTTCCTCCATACCTATGGCCTGAACACCGACGAAGGCATTGCGCTGATGTGCCTGGCAGAGGCGCTGCTGCGCGTGCCCGATGAGGAAACGCGTGACGCGCTGATCCGCGACAAGCTGGCCACGCAGGACTGGGCCGAGCATATCGGCGAAAGCAGCAGCGTGTTCGTCAACGCCGCCACCTTCTCACTGATGCTGACCGGCGAAGTGCTGAAAGGCGGCAAGCGGCAGGAAAAAGGCCTTGCCAACGCGCTGCGACGTGCGACGGGCCGCATGGGCGAACCGGTGATCCGCAACGCCACCGGCCAGGCCATGCGCATCATCGGCGGACAGTTCGTCTACGCCCGCACCATTGGCGAGGCGATGAAGCGTGCTGCCCCGGAAAAGAAGCGCGGCCTGACCCACAGTTTCGACATGCTGGGCGAAGCGGCGATGACTTTCGAGGATGCCGAGAAGTACCGCCAGGCCTATGCCGATGCCATCGCGCGTCTCGCCAAGGAACCGGGCGACGTACATACCGCCCCCGGCATTTCGGTTAAGCTGTCCGCGCTATACCCGAAATACGATTTCTTCCACGCCGAAGCCGCGCGCGCCGCGATCGTGCCCGTGCTGCGCGAGCTGGCGCTGCAGGCGCGTGAGGCGAACATCCACTTTACCGTCGATGCGGAAGAGGCGGAGCGCCTGGAGCTGAGCCTCGACATCATCGAGGAACTGGTGGCCGACGACGAGCTGTTCGACGATGGCACGCAGGAAGGCTGGACCGGCTTCGGCATGGCCATCCAGGCCTACCAGAAGCGCGGCCTGCCGCTGTGCAAGTGGGTCGCCAAGCTGGCCCGCAAGCACGAACGCCGCCTGTTCGTGCGGCTGGTGAAAGGCGCCTACTGGGATGCCGAGATCAAGCTGAGCCAGGTGGGTGGCCACACCGATTACCCTGTCTTCACCCGCAAGATCGGCACCGACGTATCCTTTCTCTCCTGCGCGGCAGAGCTGCTTAAGGCCGAGGATTCGATCTACGCCGCCTTCGCCACGCACAACGCCTACACCATCGGCGCGATCAAGGCGCTGGCGGGCGAGACCCCGTTCGAGTTCCAGCGCCTGCACGGCATGGGAGAGGATATCTACGGCGCGCTTGCCCGCCTGGAAGGCGACAACCGCACGCCGGTGCGCATCTATGCCCCGGTGGGCGGGCACAAGGAACTGCTGGCCTACCTGGTGCGGCGACTGCTGGAAAACGGCGCGAACAGTTCCTTCGTCAACCGCATGGCCGATGCCGAGGTGCCGGTGGAGGAACTGGTCACCAACCCGGTGACGGATCTTGCCGCCATGCAGCCCTATCGCAACCCGGCGATCCCGCTGCCTGCCGATATCTATCCCAACCGCCGCAACAGTGCCGGGGTCGACCTGGCGCACCCGCCCGAGCTGGAGGAGCTGCGCAAGTGCCTGGCAGTGTGGCGCAAGGACCATCCTGTCGCGCGCCCCACCCTGCTGGCCGACGTCGATCATGAAGTGACCGAGATTCGCGCACCGCAATCGGGCAAGGTCGTGGGCGAACAGGTGATGGCGAGCGAACGCGATATCGACCTGGCGCTGGCCCGCGCCGTGGCCGCGCAGCCGATGTGGGATGCACTGGGCGGTGAGGAGCGCGCCAGGCTGCTGATCAAGGCCTCCGACCTGTTGGAGGAAAACACCCCGCGGCTGATGGACTTGTGCCGCCGCGAGGCGGGCAAGTCGATGCTCGACGGCGTGCTGGAAGTGCGCGAGGCGGTGGATTTCCTGCGCTATTATGCTTGCGAGGCACGCATGCTGTTCGGCGCGCCGCAGCCCTTGCCCGGCCCCACGGGCGAGCAGAACCTGCTGCGCCTGCACGGGCGCGGCGTGTTCGCCACGATCAGTCCGTGGAATTTCCCGCTGGCGATCTTCATGGGCCCTGCCGCAGCCGCGCTGGCCGCGGGCAACACCGTGCTGGCGAAACCGGCCGAGCAGACCCCGCTGATCGCCGCGCTGGCGATCGACCTCTGCCACCAGGCGGGCATCCCCAAGGATGTGCTGCAGCTGGTGCCGGGCGATGGCCGGGTGGGCGCCGCGCTCACCAGCGATCCGCGCGTCGCGGGCGTGGCCTTCACCGGCTCCACCGCCACGGCCCATGCCATCAACAAGTCGCTGGCCGCGCGGCCCGGCGCGATCGGCACGCTGATTGCCGAGACCGGTGGACAGAACGCGATGATCGTCGATTCCTCCGCCTTGCCCGAACAGGTGACGCGCGACGTGGTCGCCTCCGCTTTCCAGAGCGCCGGCCAGCGCTGCTCCGCCTTGCGCGTGCTCTACCTGCAGGATGACGTGGCGGACGAGATGCTGCACATGATCAAGGGCGCCTTCGAAGCCCTGGTGATCGGCGATCCGGCTGACCTTGCAACCGACGTCGGCCCGGTGATCGATAAGGAAGCGAAAGCCAGCCTCGAAGACCACGTCAGGGAGATGGAGGAGCACGGCTTCCCTGTCTGGCGCCGCAAGTTGCCCGAAGAGTGCGCGAACGGCCATTTCGTCGCCCCCACGATCATCGAGATCGGCTCGATCCTCGACCTCGACGAGGAACACTTCGGCCCGATCCTGCACGTTGCGCGCTATCCCGCCGGCGGCCTCGGCAAGGTGCTGGATGACATCAACGCCACCGGTTACGGCCTAACACTGGGCCTGCACAGCCGCATCGACGAGACGCGCCGTTTCGTCGAAGCCAATGCGCGCGTGGGTAACTTCTACGTCAACCGCAACCAGATCGGCGCGGTGGTGGGCAGCCAGCCGTTCGGCGGCGAAGGCCTGTCGGGCACCGGCCCCAAGGCGGGCGGCCCGCACTATGTCACGCGCTTTGCCACCGAACGGGTAACGACCATCGACACCACGGCCGCAGGCGGCAATGCCAGCCTCCTGGCGGAAGGATAGTCGCCTCAGCTTTCTTCATCGGGTCTTTCGATCAAAACGATCCAAAAGATCAGCTTTTCTGGCTAGCCGGTCCGTGAAAGAGGGGCCGCACCCATTTGGAGGTCGGAAAGGGAGAACATGAAAAAACACTCGATCTCGATGCTCGCCGCGCTCGCGGTGACGCTATCGCCGCTTGCGCTTTCGGTGTCCGCGCAGGCGCACAACCACGAAGAAGATGACATGGCTGCTGCCGAAAGCACAGCCGATGCAGAGGCGATGACCAACCAGGACTGGTGGCCGGAACGCCTCGACCTGACCCCGCTGCGCCAGCACGGCGCGGAATCGCACCCCTACGGCCCGGACTTCGACTACGCTGCCGAATTTTCGCAGCTCGACCTCGACGAAGTGAAGGCCGACATCGAAGCGCTGATGACCGACAGCCAGGACTGGTGGCCGGCAGACTATGGCCACTATGGTCCGTTCATGATCCGCATGGCCTGGCACAGCGCGGGCACCTATCGCCTGGGTGACGGGCGCGGCGGTGCCGCGGGTGGCCAGCAGCGTTTCGAGCCGCTGAACAGCTGGCCCGACAACGTGAACCTCGATCGTGCCCGTCGCCTGCTGTGGCCGATCAAGCAGAAGTATGGCCGCGCGCTGTCGTGGGCCGACCTGATGGTGCTGACCGGCAACGTGGCGCTGGAATCGATGGGCTTCGAGACCTTCGGCTTTGCCGGTGGCCGCGAAGACGACTGGGAAGCCGACCAGACCTTCTGGGGCCCCGAAGGCGAGTGGCTGGCTTCCGACCGCTTCCACGGCGACGGTGCCAGCGATACCGGTGGCGAGCGCCTGGCCGGCCCGCTGGCGGCAACGCAGATGGGCCTGATCTACGTGAACCCCGAAGGCCCCAATTCCAACCACGACCCGCTGGCTGCGGCTGACCGCATCCGCCTGGCCTTCCACAACATGGGCATGACCGACGAGGAAACCATCGCCCTGATCGCCGGTGGCCACACCTTCGGCAAGGCCCACGGTGCCCGTCCGGCAGACTGCCTGGGCGAAGCGCCCGCAGGCGCCGCGATCGAGGACCAGGGCCTGGGCTGGCAGAACAGCTGCGGCACCGGCAACGGCGCCGATACCGTGACCAGTGGGCTGGAAGGCGCCTGGTCGGTGAACCCCATCGCCTGGACGCACCAGTACTTCCAGAACCTGTTCGGCTACGAATGGCAGCAGGAACGCAGCCCCGCTGGCGCCGTGCAGTGGGTGCCGACCGATCCGGCGGCACGCAACCTGGTGCCCGACGCGCATGACCCCACCGTGCGGCACGCGCCGATCATGTTCACCACCGACCTTGCCCTGCGCGAGGACCCGGAATTCCGCGTGGTGTCCGAGCGGTTCCTGAACGACCCGGAACTGTTCGCCGATGCCTTTGCCCGCGCGTGGTACAAGCTGACCCACCGCGACATGGGCCCCGAATGGCGTTACCTGGGTGACGACGTGCCCGCAGAGCAGCTGATCTGGCAGGACCCGTTGCCCGATCGCGACTACGCCCTGGTGGAAGCCGCCGACGTGGATGCGCTGAAGTCACAGATCGCCCAGTCCGGCTTCACCGTGCCGCAGCTGGTGCGCGCTGCCTGGGCATCGGCTGCCAGCTACCGCGACAGCGACATGCGCGGCGGCACCAACGGTGGCCGCGTGGCACTGGCTCCGCAGACCGACTGGGCCGTGAACGACCCTGCCGAACTGCAAATGGTGCTGGGCCGCCTCGACGAAATCCGCCAGGCCTTCAATGCCAATGCATCTGGCGGCAAGGCGATCTCGCTGGCCGACATGGTGGTGCTGGGCGGTGCCGTTGGCATCGAACAGGCTGCCGCTGCTGCCGGTCACGCAGTTGAAGTGCCCTTCACCCCGGGCCGCGTCGACGCGACGCAGGACATGACCGACGTCAACAGCTTTGCCTACCTCGAGCCCAAGGCCGACGGCTTCCGCAACTACTTCAGCGCAGAGTCCTATCTCTCGCCGGTAGAAGCGCTGGTCGACCGTTCGGCGCTGCTGGGCCTGACAGTGCCGGAAATGACGGTGCTGGTGGGCGGCATGCGCTCGCTGGATGCCAACACCGGCGGCGCGGCGCACGGCGTGTTCACCGATGCCCCCGGCACGCTGACGAACGACTTCTTCGTCAACCTGCTGGACATGGGCACCCGCTGGCAGCGCAGCGAGACGCCCGGCGTCTACGAAGGGCGTGACTATTCCAGCGGCGAACTGCGCTGGACGGCCACCCCGGTGGACCTGATCTTCGGTTCCAACTCGGAACTGCGCGCCGTGGCCGAGGTCTACGCCTCTGCCGATGCGGAAGAGAAGTTCTACAACGACTTCGTCGATGCGTGGGTTTCCGTGATGAACAACGGTCGCCCGTAAGGTCGATTGCCGCGATATGAAGGAAACGGCGGGGCCCGGTGCCCCGCCGTTTTCGTATGCGAAAGGGGATATTCGCAGCGCGCAGCTTGCCCCCGCCCCATAGTTCGGGAATCCATCGGCGATGGCGATTCTTTCAGACAAGTGGATTCGGGAACAGGCGCAGACCAACGGCATGATCGAGCCGTTCGTGGAAGCGCAGCGGCGCGAGGGGAACATCTCCTACGGCCTGTCCTCCTTCGGCTACGACGCGCGCGTGGCGGACGAGTTCAAGATCTTCACCAACGTCAATTCCGCCGTGGTGGACCCCAAGAATTTCGATGGCGACAGCCTGGTGGACCGGCAGACCGATGTCTGCGTGATCCCGCCCAATTCCTTCGCGCTGGCGCGCACGGTGGAATATTTCCGCATCCCGGAAGACGTGCTGGTGATCTGCCTTGGCAAGAGCACCTATGCCCGCTGCGGCATCATCGTGAACGTCACGCCGCTGGAGCCGGGCTGGGAAGGCCACGTGACGCTGGAATTTTCCAACACCACGCCCTTGCCTGCCAGGATCTATGCCAACGAGGGCGCGTGCCAGTTCCTGTTCCTGCAAGGCAACGAACGGCCCGAAGTCACCTATGCCGACCGCGCGGGCAAATACATGGGCCAGCGCGGTGTGACCCTGCCGCGCCTCTGATCCCGGCCAGTCATCCCGGCCCGTGATGCGAACACCCTAGGCAGCGGCGCGACCAGCCTCTAGCATCGCAGGCCAATGCCGATTTGGGAGGCTCCGCATGACGTTACGCCGATTTTCCGCAAGCCTGGCCGCGCTGGCCCTGCTGGCCGCATGTGGCGGGGACGATACCGCCCCCCCGCCCGCCAACCAGCCGCCCAGCTTCGCCAATGCCAGCTACGAAATCGACTATCCCGAAAACGGCACCGGCACGATCATCACGCTCTCCATCAACGATGAAGCCGTGGCCAACGTGGTCATTGCCCTGAGCGGTACCGACAGCAACCTGTTCGCCATCGCCAATGGCCGCGACCTGGTGTTCAACGCCCCGCCCGATTTCGAGAACCCGCAGGACAGCAACGGCGACAATGTCTACGAACTGACCGCCACGGCCACCGATGCGCAGGGATTCAGCAGCAGCATCGATATCACCGTGACGGTGACCGACCCGGTGGGCGCCACGCGCTTCATCGATCCGGTTTTCGATGGCACCACCACGCTGGGCACGGTGGCCATGGTGACGCCTTCGGGCAATAGCGCGGTGGCCTTCACCGGCCCGGCAGGCGACACCCTGATGGCGCGGCCGCTGGTGATCGTCGGCGGCGGGCAGGCACCGGGCGCACAGGCCATGGCGACCGACTTCGCGCTGCGCGGATACCTTGTCGGCATGACGGACACGCAGGCCCCGGCAGACCTTACCGCCATGGCCGGCGCCTTCGGTAACGGCGCCTTTGCCTCGCTGGGGATCGATGCAGGGGCCATTGCCGTCGCCGCTCCGGGAGACGCACGTACCGGCTCTGCCCTGCAGGCCGCCTTTGCCGGCAGCGACGTGCCCACCTACACCTTCGCGCCCGATGACACATCGGCCTTCGGCGCGGCGATCCAGTTTCACCAGGCTCTCCTGGAAGGGCGAAACTGATGGCGGACGTCGAAGCATTGCTCGCCCGGATCGAGGCGCTGGAAGCGCGCGCGCAGGCAGCGGAAGACTATCGCGACCTCGTCAACCTGCAGGGCGCCTACGGCTACTATGTAGACAAGGGCCTGTGGGACAAGGCGGCGGACCTGTTCGCCGAGGAAGGCACGCTGGAGATCGCTGGGCGCGGTGTCTACGTGGGTCGCGATCGCGTGCGCGAGTACCTGCACCACCTGCCCCCTTACGAAGACGGCACCATCTACAACCACATGCAGTTGCAGCCGGTGCTGCATATCGACAGCGCAGCCGGCACCGCGAAGGGCCGCTGGCGCACGCTGATGATGGTGGGCTTCGTGGGCCGCGAAGGGCGCTGGGGCGAGGCGACCTACGAGAACACCTATATCCGCGAGAGCGGCAAGTGGCGCATCGCGTCCTTGCACGGCATCATCAACTTCTACGCCGAGTACGAGGAAGGCTGGCACAAGGGCGGCGTGCCGCTGCTGCGCTCGACCGAAGGGCTACAGCCGGATCGCCCGCAAACCTTCGAATACGAAGCACACCCCAAGGCCGTGATCGCGCCGTTTCATTACGAGGAGGTTTAAGGAACGGACGCCAAGTGCGGACTGTCCGCTAACGACCCAATTGCGGACAAACAGTGCAACGACGAGTCTTAGCCAGTCTCTGTCGCTGTGACTGATGCATCGCCTCCTTCCAGCGAGAAAGGCATGGCTGCAAGAATGGGAGCGTCCTGGAAAATCTCGCTTTCGATCATTTGGATCAAACCATCGGCCTTCTCACCACCAGACTGTGGCAATTCGGCGCCTGCCAGGTCATTCAGCAGGTATTCGATTGCGCTTTCTGACTGAACGTCCTGCAGGATTTCAGCCACCAAGGCCATGTCCTCGGTTCCCCGCATGGCAGCGCCGGCATCGGAATCGCCAAGCAGCGAAGACATTATCTCCGCATCGCTCGTAGCCAGCATCACATCAGCCAGATCGGCCGTCGAACCATCGCTTTTCGTATAGGATGCCGTGCCGACGACCTCGACATCACCGCCAGCGGCGACATAGCCGGCACCATCTGTTGTCAGTGACAGTTGCGCGATGCCCAAGTCAGTCAGGTAGGAAAATTCCCCTTCGTCAGACACGCCATTCTGATCCAGATCCTGCCAAACGCCAAAGCCGGAGAAGTCTTCGTCTGCACCCGAAAGAAGCCCGTCCGAATTGGTATCGAAGATGGACGCGATGGCCTCAAGGTCGGTCATTCTGCTTCCACCGAAGACAAACTCTGAAGCATCGGTGACTGTCCCATCGCCATTGGCGTCAAAGGCCAGGATACCGTCGCTCGCGCCAATCCATGCGGTAGCTTCCGCGTGGCCATCGGCATCGTAATCGTAGGAAACGCCGCCATCCAGGCCAACGAAATCGAAGCCGTCGCCTCCAAGGTCTATCGCCACTGGAGGTGCATGCATGACCGAGACAGTGATCAGGGCGCCGGTGAGCTGGAAGTGGGCCTGGACCTCGCCCCTGTAGGCGCTGATCGCCGCAATCTTGGTCCAGTTTTCGCCTGATCCGCTCTGGTCGATTTCGACGGACCCATCAGCGCTCAGGCGGACGAAGTCATTGGGGTCACCTCCGTCGGAAACATCGATCAGGTCGGAGAGGTCGATTATCTCGTCTTCCCGTGCCTTGTAATCGGTAATCGTATCGAAGCTCCCATCGGCGATCGAGGCTTCATCAAACACGAAAGTATCGGTTCCACGTCCGCCGCTGAGGGTGTCGACGCCAGCGCCACCATTAATGATGTCATCGCCGCGTCCACCGACAATCACATCATCGCCGGCACCGCCAGAGATGTTATCATCTCCTTTTCCTCCATCGATGACCTCGTTTGCGGCAGTACCGACATAGGTCTCGTCGCCCTTGCTGAGCATTACAGTGACCTGAGTTGGCTCGCCCTGCGTTGCACTGATTTCATCAAGGCTCTGCGCCTGCTCAATGGCAGTTGTGACCGTGTCAGTATAATCGACAAGCGCCTGGACAGCCTGGCCATCCGCTTCAGGAAGGCCGCTGGAGACGACCGAAGCCAGCGCAATAGGGTCCGTCAAGTCGACATTCGGCTGCGTTTCGACAAGATCTACCAGGGCCGCAAGAGCAGCATCCTCTTCGCCACCCGCCTCCACCACAACGCCCAAGACCTCAGCGACAGATGCGGCGACCTTCTGGGCATCCAGAGCAGACGGATCAGTGCTGGAGGTGGCAATCAGATCAGTGTTTGTCAGGTCGAGCGCCGGATCAATGCCAAATGCCGCCTTCACCTGGGCTTCGGCGGTCGCCAAATCAGCGCCAGCCTCGACCAATTCCGCGATAATCGTCGTAAGCGGATTTACGACCGTCGCGCCGTCTGGTGCGGACAGGGTCAGGGTGTTGGGAAGACCTGTATCGATATTGGTCCCGCCAACCGCAATGATCGTGCCCTGGTAGGGGCTGACGAGGGTGAAGTTTCCGTTCGCATCCGTGATGGCAAATGGTTCGTAGTCGTCGAGCTGGTTGTTGCCATTGTCATCGATGAACACTGTCGCACCGGCTACATAGCCATCGGCGACATTCCCTCCACTCTCGGCGGAAAGCCAGCTCGCGGCACCCTCATCCCAGTAGAAGGTACCGTCGTCGAACTGGATAAGCTCTACCGAAGTGAGGGAGTCCCCTCCGACCTGGAAACTGCCGTCGCCCGTCGGGGCTGTAATGAGTTGATCGCCGAATAGTCCGCTGAAGACCGCCGTATCGGTACCATCGCCACCGTTCAGCTGGTCATCACCGGCACCACCCAGGAGCGTGTCATTACCGGCATCGCCATTGAGGGTGTCATTGCCCGCTTCGCCGTAGATGGTGTCATTGCCTTCGCCGCCGTTGAGGATGTCGTCGGCCCCAAATCCGAAATAGAAGAGCGTCTCCACACCTTCGACGAGTTGGAATGAACTGTCGCCGTAGATGGTGTCATTGCCAGCTCCGGCATTGACCGTGTCGAAGCCGAAGTTGGCCGCGATGAGGTTATCGCCAGCATCACCACCAAGAACATCGTTGCCGGCGCTGCCAGTCAGGTTCTCGAAATTACTCGCCGTGATGGTGTAATCCGTCCCCGCGCCATCTGTGAAGTATACGACGGAGCTGCCTTGGTCGGCCAGAGAGAACTCTACGCCTGGGCCAAACGTCCATAAGTTGAAGTAGAGCGTGTCCGTGTCCGCTCCACCGTCGACAATGTGCGAGCCAATCCCAACCGCGATATTATCATCGCCGCCATTACCCGAGATAGTATCGTTGTTGTCGCTGCTCCCCTCGCTGTAATAGCCCCACAGGAAGTTCGCGCCATCGTCGCCGATCAGCGTGTCACCGTGGCTTGAGCCAGCGAGTGCTTCCACGCTGATGAAGGTATCCAGGCCGTGCCCGGTATCCTGTGGGCCGGCAATAGTGAGGTCGGCAGTGACGCCAATGGTGGAATCCGAGAACTGGACAGAATCCCAACCATCGCCGCCATCGAATATGTCGTTGCCAGCGTAATCTGCTTCATCGACTCCATTGTCGAAACCGGATTGATTCGGCCTCTCGCCCTGTAGCGAGTCATTACCATCGCCACCGTTCAGCTGGTCATCACCGGCACCACCCAGGAGCGTGTCATTACCGGCATCGCCATTGAGGGTGTCGTTCTCATCTCCACCTGTGAGAGTATCGTCACCAACAGTTCCGTTGAAATCAGCCACGCGCAGCCCCCTGCTTAAAAAAGCCAATTAATGTGCGACCGATTCGGTTAGAGTAAGAAGTAGTTAACTATTGGCAACCCCCTTTCAGTTCTGTCTCATTTTTGGATTCTGACGATGCGTTTCGAAACAGGTTCAATGGGTTGATGAACCGACCGCGAGAGTTTTCATCCACCTCGAACCACGAATGGCAAAATGAGATTTAGCGAAACCTGGTCTCGGCATCGGCCGATTAACTGAGGTTCGGATAGGCGACAATTTCTCGCTCGAAGCCTGCTTTCTTGTCCTTCAGGAGAATTGCAGGCGGTGAAGGCAGCTAAAAAGCCAATAGCGATGATTGGCAAGGCTCGTCGATTTTGAAGTCGGGCTGAGCGCCAAGCTTACGCTCTTGCGTATTGGAGAACAGCACAAAATCAGGAAAGGGTGAGGACGAATGATCATGCCAGAGCAATGACGTCCGCTTTCCACCCATAATCAGACGTTCGGTGACACGGACGACCCGCCTAGGAGCGGACTGACAGCTTTGCCACGGTTGAAGCCCTAAGCGGACTGTCAGCCAACGACCCAGTTGCGGACGTTGACATAAGACATGCCTGCAGACTTGACCTGCTATTCGAAACCCAGCTTTCTCAGGATTGCAGGCTGCAGGGTTTCAGCGAATTTTATGCCAAACCGGTTCTGCAATACCCAGGCTATCTCCCCTTCGACTTTCAAGCCACCGGGCAAGACAAGCCTCACGTGCTCACCTTTATCAAGCCAGCCCTGACGGCATTCGATTCTGCAACCAGTGACAGAAAGATTGTCCATTTGGCCTGTCATTCGACCGCCTCTCGCCAAGATGCTGATCTCTAACCGGGTGTCGTGACGCTTGAAATTTCGGCGTTCCATAATTCACTCAAATCAAGGAGGATTCTTGGCATATTCTTGCTGTTCCAATGTTGAGCCCGGGCGCGTTCAGTTAGTCCAGCCATTCCTCAATGCGAGACTCTCCGTTCGGACCAACTACGACTTCGATTTCTCTGGCAATCGTTTCAAATTTGCGGGCCGCTGCAAGTTTCGAACAGCAGTCAGCCGACATAGTTGCATGCCGGGCCTCGGCACGTAAAGCCGAGGCCTTTTCCCGGTATTCCCGTATGATTTGCATTTATGGCATCTCCCCCGATTGGCAGCCAGAAGTTCCGATAAAGACGCACCCGAGACAAGCGGTTCAATCGCCCTGTTCCAAATCAGGGTTCACATAAACCTAATAAATGGCGCTACCTGAAACTATGCGCTCTTTGCTCAGGCATGCCGATTAAGGCTGTCTTCAATATTCTTGGCTATCGTTTTCGCAATGAGACGAAGGTAGTGATGTGACCGCATTTGGCGCAAAGAAATATGGCCGTCAGAGCATTTATGCTGGGCAGCGGACGAGACCGCGCTCAAAGGTTTCCCTGCCCGGTAATCTCGTCACTCCGGCGAAAAGCCAGTCGGTTGTCCTTGTCGATGTCTCTGTTACCGGCGCAAAGGTAAGCGGGACCAATCTCCCTGCCGCCGGAGAGTTCGTTAGGTTGAGCACAGGAAAATCTATAGTGTTCGGCACAGTGGCATGGTGCGAGGACGAAGAGTGTGGCCTTACGTTTGATCATCGACTGACCGACGCTGAGGTGGCCGAGTTTCAACAAGCGGCTGAGGAAGCGCAATGTCTCGGACTCAGCCCCGACATGATGCGCGCTAAAGCTGATTGGAGTAACGGCTTGTAGAGGCGCTGATTGCAGAAACTTGCTAGCTTAGATCGGCAAGCTAGCTGCCAAAGACTACTATTCAGCTCGCTTGCGAACGACCGCTTTCCACCCAATCCCCGCCGTCCGGCCAAACCAACGCGCCGCCGGAAAGCCGACGCTCCCCGGCGGCAGAGGAGCCTAGAAACTCGCCCTTACGCTCAGCTTGAAGTTGCGGCCCGGCAGGGGGACGAATTCCTTGGTGAAGCTGGCGTGGCGGCGCCCTTCGGCGTCGAACAGGTTGTCCACCTGCGCCAGCACGGTCAGGTTTTCCGCCCCTTCGAAGGGGTGCCAGGCCAGCGACAGGTTGACGTGGGTGTAGCTGTCGGTCGGCGTTTCCAGCGGGGCGACGCGGGTCTGGCTGTCGTGCCATTCCACTTCGGCGCGGGCATCGAAATGGCCGGTCTGCAGTTCCAGCGCGCCCGCCAGGCTCAGCGGCGGGATGCGCGGCACCGGATCGCCATTGTCCAGCGTTGCCTCGGTATAGTCGCCACGCAGGTCGCCCAGCAGGGTGAACTGGCCGGTATGCAGCAGCGGGAAGCTGATCTGGCTTTCAAAGCCCCACTGGTCGGCGTCCTGCTGCAGGAAGCGATAGACGGGTAGCCCGTCTTCCTCGGTGCCGTCGGGGCTGAGGAAGATGAAGCCGTCGAACCAGTTGCGATAGAGGCTGGCGTTCACCTGCACCGCGCCGATGGCGCCGCGCAGGTAGCCTTCCACGCCCCAGGCTCCTTCGGTATCGAGCATGGCGTTGCCGATCTCGTACTGCTGGGTGGCGACGTGCGGGCCATCGGCGAACAGTTCCTGCGCGCTGGGTGCCCGCTCCGCGCGGCTGACGTTCAGGCCTGCGCGGAAATCGTCGAACAGGATGTAGGAGGCACCAAGGGCACCCGAGAAGGTGTCGAAACTGCGTTCGCGGCCGAAGATATCCTCGGTGACCGAAGTGGTCTCGAAACGGCCGCCGGCTTCCAGTTCCACCGCGTCGAAATCCAGTTCCTGCAGGGTGAACAGGGCAAAGGTCTCGGTAATGCTGGGAGGCACGAAGGCTTCCGCGCCGCGCGCTTCGAAATCGACGTGCGAGTGCTGTGCGCCCATCGACCCGCGCAGGTTACCGCGGCGCGACTGGACCAGTTCCACGCGACCCTCGATGCCCTGCACGTCGAACACGGTGCCGATCTCGTCGCCTTCGAACTCGGTGTGGGTATAGTCGGACCAGCCCCAGCGGGTCCGTACGTGGTCGAAGAAGCCGTCGCCCAGGTCCAGTTGCCCGCGCAGGTCAACGCGGTAACGCTTCAGGCCGATCGAGACCGGGCCTTCCTCTTCCCCTGCCAGTTCCATGTCCTCGTCGTGGTCATCTTCGCCTTCGTGGACATGGCCCACACCTGGCAGGCCGGGTACACCGTAGCTGGTGTCGTAGTAGTCGAACGATACGCCGATATTGCTCTCGCCCGAGAACCAGGCGAGGCCGGTGCCGAGCGAAGTCGCCTCGGTCCAGCTGTTGGGCAGCATATCGCGGGTATTGGCGCCTTCGCGCAGTTCCTCTGCCTCATCGAGGTGGCCTTCTTCTTCCTCTTCCGCCGCATCGGCCAGCAGGTCTGCGCGCAAGGCCGGGGTGGCGGCGAAGCCGGGAATCTCGATATCGTCGGTATTGCGATAGGAACCATCGATGTGAAAGGCGAAGCCACCGCCCAGCGGGGCATCGAGCGACAGGCCGCCTTCGCGCAGGTTGGCCACCGTATCCACGGCGGCGATACCATCGATATGGATCGGCTCGTCCGGCAGGCGCGGGGGGATGCGTTTGGTAATCACGTTCACCGCGCCGCCGATGGCGGAACTGCCGTAAAGCAGCACGGCGGGGCCGCGCAGCACTTCCACCCGGTCGGAGGTCAGGGGGTCGACGGCCACCGCGTGGTCTGCCGAAGCGCCTGAGGCATCGAGCGAGCCGATACCGTCGGTCAGCACGCGCACGCGTTCGCCGCCGAAGCCGCGCAGCACCGGGCGCGAAGCACCCGGCGCAAAGCCGGTGGCGGAAACGCCCGGCAAGCTGGCCAGCACGTCACCGATCTGGCCTGCGCTTTCGCGCTGCAGCTCGATCCCCGAGACAACAGAGGTGCCAGCGACGGTATCGAGCCGGTCGATCCCCGCAGCCGTCACATAGATGTAGTTGTGCAGGTCATCCGCCGTGGAACGCGGCGTTTCCGTGTCCTGTCCCTCGGCAGGGTCGTCGGTCTCGGCTTGTTGGGCCACAGCGGGGAGCGGCCATGCGGCAGCGCACAGCAGGCAGGCGATCAGGGGCTTACGCATGAGAAGGGGGGGACTCTCTTGGCTGGTGTCACAATATATCATGCCGCACTTAGAGCCCGTGCCGTGAACGTCAAGTGAGCAGGTGCGAAAAGATGCCTCAGGCCTTGGCGGCGTCGCGCAGGCGCTCGCGCGCAGCCTGTTCGCCGATCAGCGGCAGCAATTCGCCCATGTCGGGGCCGTGGTTCATGCCCGTCAGCGCCTGACGCAGCGGCAGGAACAGCGCCTTGCCCTTGCGCCCGGTGCTGGCCTTCAGCGCGGCAGTCAGGTCGCCCCAGGGATTGTCGGACCATGCCAGCGTCTCGGCAGCTTGCGCCAGGTAGGCACGGTCATCCTCGGAGAATTCGAGCTGATCGATCGGGCCCGTCACGATCCGCCACCACTCGCTTGCTTCGCCGACCTTTTCCAGGTTGGGGCGGATGGCGTGCCAGGCAGCCTCGTCCATGCCCCGGGGCAGGCGCCCGGCAACATGGGCATAGTCCAGCTGGTGGACGATGGCGGCGTTGACGCGATCGAGCTCGGCATCGTCGAACTTGGCCGGAGCGCGTCCGAATGTTGACAAATCGAACGTGTTTACAATCATTTCCCGCGCAGCAATCGGCTCAACCGGCTGGCTGGTACCAAGCCGGGCCAGCAGCGCCACCAGCGCCTCCGGCTCGACCCCGCGCTCGCGGAAGGCATCGCAGCCTAGAGAGCCCAGTCGCTTCGACAGCTTGCCTTCCTTGCCCACCAGCAGAGCCTCGTGCGCAAAGCGCGGAGGCGCGGCACCGAGTGCGGTAAACATCTGGATTTGCACGGCGGTGTTGGAAACATGGTCTTCCCCGCGCAGCACGTCTGTCACGCCCATGGCAATATCGTCGACGCAGCTCGGCAGCATGTACAACCACGAACCGTCGGCCCGGCTGATCACCGGGTCGGACAGTTGGGCGGGATCGAACTTCTGCGCGCCGCGCACACCGTCGTCCCAGGCGATGGGTTCGTCGTGGTCCAGCTTGAAGCGCCAATGCGGGGCAATCCCCTCCGCCTCTTTCGCGGCGCGCTCCTCGTCGGTCAGCTGCAGCGCCGCACGGTCGTAGATCGGCGGCAGGCCCCGACCAAGCTGGATCTTTCGCTTGAGCTCCAGTTCCTGCTGCGTTTCGTAGGCCGGGTAGATGCGACCTTCGGCGCGCAGCCTGTCGAAGGCCTCCTCGTACAGCGCCATACGCGCCGACTGGCGCTCCTCGCCATCGGGCGTAAGGCCCAGCCAGTCGAGGTCGGCGCGGATCGCCTCGACGTATTCCTCTCGGCTGCGCTCGGCATCCGTATCGTCGATACGCAGCAGGAAGCGTCCACTGGCCTTGCGGGCCAGCAGCCAGTTGTGCAACGCAGTGCGGATATTGCCGACATGCAGGCGACCCGTTGGCGACGGGGCAAAGCGGGTGATCGTGTTCATGGCGCCTGCGGTTAGCCCTTGCCGACAGTTCCCACAAGCACGCAGGATCGGCCCGGCAAGCCGCTCAGGGCGCGGCGGCCAGCGCAGCCAACGCTTCCTGCGACAAGAGGTACAACCGTTCGTGCCGTTCGCAGCGCACAAATCCGTCTAGCAGGGCGGCGAATGCGGCGCGGTCTGCCGCTGCGGCGGCCTCCACCATCTGCGCGAACACCGCTTCGTCCGGCGTCAGCGCGTGACAACAAGGGCGGTTGACTGCCGCTGTTTCCGGCCAGGCCCGCGCGCATCCCTGCGCGAAATCCAGCACTGCCTTGGCTGCCGCGATGGACCCCAGCCGGCACGCCAGGTCCGCCAGCGGGTCGCGCTGTTCCTTCACGCAGCTGGCCATCAGCCGGATGGACAGCACCAGCGTCATCGCCGGGGCGGAAAACTGGCTGGCCACCGGCGGGCGGCGCAGGGCTTCAAGCAAGCCGGCGCGTGTCACGCGGGTGGGAAATACGGCTGGCTTGAACGAATTGGGGCGATGCATCGGCGGGCCTTCGTGCGGTTTGGTTATGGGCATCCTAGCACCCGCCACCTCAATTGCAACTCATTCGCAATAGCATCAGGAGCGTGAGATCACGAAATTGTGCTCGATGTAGAGGAATATCTCCGTCTCGCCGGACTGCTGCCAGTAGAGGTCGGAATCGAGGCCGCGGATCTCGACGCCATAGCCGTTGCCGAACATGGCCGCGTAGCGCCGCGATTCTTCGGCAATGTGGCGCACCACCTCGTCGCGGTACTGTTCGGGGTTGTCGATAGCGAGCCCGGTGGTGCCGACATCGATGAAGCTGCGGCCCTGCGCGGGGATCGCCGCGACGAAGGCGGCGATCCGCTCGCTCGTCTCGCGCACGCTTGGCGTGGCGCCCGCCAGCGGGATGCGGGCGTAGATCTGCGCGCGGTTGGTATCGGGCCGGTTGCCGCCCACAACCTGCAGGCTGCGCATGTTCTCGCGCGTGACGGGTTCCAGCGTATAACTGCCCGCCACAAGGGTGATCCCTTCGGCTGCCGCCCGGTCGATGGTGTCGCCCAGCATGCCGAACAGTTCCTCGATCCGCTCCTCGCTGTCGCGCGAATCCGAACTGACGAACAGCGGGGTGACGAAGTAGTCCGCCCGGCGGGTAAGGCCGATGGCCGACGGGCCGCTCGCGCCTGCGCCCACGTTGCGGAAATAGGCATTGGTCACGGAGCGATCCTGTCGCGCGCCCGTAACCACCACCTGTGCTGCTGCAGGCACGGCCACCAACAATGATGCCAGGCCGGCCAGCGCCAGGGTTGTTCCACGAAAGCTCATTCCATCCTCCCTTGTCGGCGAGGCGGGAAGGCTAAGGTGCGGTGCGCAGGCGGGCCATACCAAAGAAATGGCCCCGGCGGATCGCTCCGCCGGGGCCATGATTCAGTCAGCAGTCAAGAGGGAGAGCTCAGTCTTCGCTGCCCTCGCTGTCGGCTTCGGGGGCCGCTTCCTCTGCCGGAGCCTCCGCCACCGCAGCGCCGCCCATGGCGGCAGCCATGGCTTCTTCGCTGGTGGGTGCATCGGGCTCGACATCGTCGACGTCGGCTGCGCTGGCTTTCTCGGCTTCCAGCGCTTCCTGCATCTTCTTGTACTGCGCGCGCAGGGCGGCATCACGCGAAGAGGCGGTCACGCGCAGGCGGTTCATGCCCGCACCGGTCCCGGCCGGGATCAGGCGACCCACGATCACGTTTTCCTTCAAGCCGATCAGCGTGTCCTTCTTCCCTTCGACCGCCGCCTGCGTCAGCACGCGGGTGGTTTCCTGGAAAGATGCAGCGGAGATGAACGAACGCGTCTGCAGGCTGGCCTTGGTGATGCCCAACAGGATCGGCGTGCCCTGGGCGGGCGACTTGCCCTTGCCCAGCTTGGCGTTGGCCTCGTTCATTTCCTCCAGGTCGACCTGTTCGCCCGGCAGCAGCGTGGTGTCGCCGCCGTCGGTGATCTCGACCTTTTGCAGCATCTGGCGAACGATCACCTCAATGTGCTTGTCGTTGATCTTCACGCCCTGCAGTCGATAGACTTCCTGGATCTCGTTCACCAGGTACTCGGCCAGCGCTTCGATACCCAGGACATCGAGGATGTCGTGCGGGTTCGGGCTGCCCGAAATCAGCGTGTCGCCCTTCTTGACGAAGTCGCCTTCCTGGACGTCGATCACCTTGGTCTTGGGCACCAGGTATTCCACCGGTTCGCCCTCTTCCGGAACGATGGCGATCTTGCGCTTGGCCTTGTAGTCGCGGATGAATTCCATCCGGCCGCTGATCTTGGCGATCACGGCAGCGTCCTTCGGCACGCGGGCTTCGAACAGTTCGGCAACACGCGGCAGACCGCCGGTGATGTCGCGCGTCTTGGCGGCTTCGCGAGAAGCACGGGCAAGGATGTCACCCGCTTCCACTTCCTGGCCGTCCTCGACAGAGAGCGTGGTGCCCGGAGCCAGCATGTAACGCTGGGCTTCGGTTTCCTCGCCCTTCTTGCCCTTGCCCTTGGCATCGTCTTCGCCAAGGAAGGTGAGGCGCGGACGCAGGTCTTCCTTCTTGGAGCGACCGGCGGCGCGATACTCGGTGACCACGCGCTGGGCGATACCGGTGGCTTCGTCCACGCGCTCTTCCAGCGTCTTGCCTTCGACCAGGTCCTGGTAGCGCACGACGCCGGCCTGTTCGGTGATGATCGGCAGGGTGAACGGATCCCACTCTGCCAGGCGATCGCCTTCCTTCACCTTGGCGCCGTCTTCGAACATCAGCACCGTACCGTAAGGCACGCGGTGGATGGCACGCTCGCGACCTTCGGGGTCGACCACCACCATCTCGCCGTTGCGGGCCAGCGACAGGCGGCGACCCTTCTTGTCGGTGATGGTGGGCATGTCGCGATAGACGATCGTGCCGTCGCTGATCGATTCGAGGTGCGAGGTTTCGTTCACCTGCGCGGCCCCGCCGATGTGGAAGGTACGCATGGTCAGCTGCGTGCCCGGCTCACCGATCGATTGCGCGGCGATGACGCCGACAGCTTCACCGATGTTGACGGGCGTACCGCGAGCCAGGTCACGGCCATAGCAGGTGGCGCAAACGCCCTGCTCGGCTTCGCAGACCAGCGGGCTGCGGATCTTCGCCTGCTGCACCTCGGCTTCCTCGATGGCGGCGGCCATGGGCTCGTCCACCATCTCGCCGGCCTTCACGATCACTTCGCCGGTGGAGACGTTCACGATGTCCTCGGCCACGGTGCGGCCCAGGATACGCTCGCCCAGCGAGGCGATGACGCTGCCACCCTGAACAATCGCACGCATTTCCAGCGCGTTCTCGGTCTTGCAGTCGTCCTCCACGATCACGCAGTCCTGCGACACGTCGACCAGGCGGCGAGTCAGGTAACCCGAGTTCGCCGTCTTCAGCGCGGTGTCGGCCAGACCCTTGCGGGCGCCGTGGGTGGAGTTGAAGTATTCAAGAACGGTCAGGCCTTCCTTGAAGTTCGAGATGATCGGCGTTTCGATGATCTCGCCCGACGGCTTGGCCATCAGGCCGCGCATGCCGGCCAGCTGCTTCATCTGCGCGGGGCTACCACGGGCACCGGAGTGGCTCATCATGTAGATCGAGTTGATCTGCGCCTCGCGACCGTTTTCGTCCTTCGGCGTCGCCTTGATCTCGTCCATCATGGCAGCCGCCACCTGGTCGCCGCAACGGCTCCAGGCGTCGATCACCTTGTTGTACTTTTCCTGCTGGGTGATGAAGCCGTCCTGGTACTGCTGCTCGTAGTCGGCAACCAGCGCCTTCGTCTCCTCGATCATGCCTTCCTTGCTGTCGGGGATGATCATGTCGTCCTTGCCGAAGGAGATGCCGGCCTTGAACGCGTGGCGGAAGCCCAGCGACATGATGGCGTCGGCGAACAGCACCGTGTCCTTCTGGCCGGTGTGACGATAGACCTCGTCGATCACGTCGCCGATGTCCTTCTTCGTCAGCAGGCGGTTGACCACGGCGAAGGGCACCTTGTGGCTCTTCGGCAGGCACTCGGCGATCAGCATGCGGCCCGGAGTAGTCTCCACGCGCTGCATGTAGGTATTGCCGTCCTCGTCCGTCTGCGGGACGCGGGTGATGATCTTCGAGTGATAGGTGACCGCACCCACGTGCAGCGCCTGGTGCACCTCGTCGATATCGGCCAGCACCTTGCCTTCGCCCGGCTCGCCTTCGCGGTCCATCGACAGGTAGTACAGGCCCAGCACCATGTCCTGCGAAGGCACGATGATCGGCTTGCCGTTGGCGGGCGAGAGGATGTTGTTGGTCGACATCATCAGCACGCGTGCTTCCAGCTGGGCTTCCAGCGAAAGCGGCACGTGGACGGCCATCTGGTCACCGTCGAAGTCGGCGTTGAAGGCCGAGCACACCAGCGGGTGCAGCTGGATGGCCTTGCCTTCGATCAGCACGGGCTCGAACGCCTGGATGCCAAGGCGGTGCAGCGTCGGTGCACGGTTCAGCAGCACCGGGTGCTCGCGGATCACCTCGTCAAGGATGTCCCAGACTTCCTTGCGCTCCTTCTCCACCCATTTCTTCGCCTGCTTCAGGGTCATCGAAAGACCCTTGGCGTCGAGACGGGCGTAGATGAACGGCTTGAACAGCTCCAATGCCATCTTCTTGGGCAGGCCGCACTGGTGCAGCTTCAGTTCCGGGCCGGTCACGATGACCGAACGGCCCGAATAGTCGACGCGCTTGCCGAGCAGGTTCTGGCGGAAGCGGCCCTGCTTGCCCTTCAGCATGTCGGACAGCGACTTCAGCGGACGCTTGTTGGCGCCCGTGATCACGCGGCCACGACGACCGTTGTCGAACAGCGCATCGACCGATTCCTGCAGCATGCGCTTTTCATTGCGCACGATGATGTCGGGCGCGCGCAGTTCCATCAGGCGCTTCAGGCGGTTGTTGCGGTTGATAACGCGGCGGTACAGGTCGTTGAGGTCCGAGGTCGCGAAGCGGCCACCGTCCAGCGGCACCAGCGGGCGCAGCTCGGGCGGGATGACCGGCACGACTTCGAGGATCATCCATTCGGGGCGGTTGCCCGATTCGATGAAGCTTTCGACGACCTTCAGGCGCTTGATGATCTTGGCCGGCTTCAGCTTGGACTTGGTGGTCTCCAGCTCTTCCAGCAGGTCCGCACGTTCCTGTTCCAGGTCGAGGTCCATAAGCATGACCTTGACCGCTTCGGCACCGATGCCGGCAGTGAAAGCGTCCTCGCCGTATTCGTCCTGCGCTTCGAGCAGCTCGTCTTCGGTCAGCAGCTGGAACTTCTCCAGCGGCGTCAGGCCCGGCTCGGTGACGATGTAGCTTTCGAAATACAGCACGCGTTCAAGCTGCTTGAGCTGCATGTCGAGCAGCAGGCCGATGCGCGAGGGCAGCGACTTCAGGAACCAGATGTGCGCGACCGGCGCGGCCAGTTCGATGTGGCCCATGCGCTCACGGCGCACCTTGGTGACGGTGACTTCGACGCCGCACTTCTCGCAGACGACGCCCTTGTACTTCATGCGCTTGTACTTGCCGCACAGGCATTCGTAGTCCTTCACCGGGCCGAAGATGCGGGCACAGAACAGGCCGTCACGCTCGGGCTTGAACGTGCGGTAGTTGATCGTTTCCGGCTTCTTGATTTCGCCGAACGACCACGAACGGATGCGCTCCGGAGAGGCAATGCCGATCTGGATCTGGTCGAAGGTTTCCGGCTTGGCCAGCTGGTTGGTGAATTTGGTCAGTTCGTTCATTTTTCACGTTCCCTTGGGGGGATTAACAGGGGTTGGCGGGGAGGCGGCCCGCTAGCGAGCCGCCGACCCCTGTCATTCAGCTGCGATCTGGGTGAAGCCGTCGCCGTCCTCGTCCTCTTCGCCATCGGTGAGCGAGGACAGTTCGACGTTCAGGCCCAGCGAGCGCATTTCCTTGACGAGCACGTTGAAGCTCTCCGGAATGCCGGCCTCGAAGGTGTCGTCGCCCTTGACGATGGCTTCGTAGACCTTGGTGCGGCCGACAACGTCGTCGGACTTCACCGTCAGCATTTCCTGCAAGGTGTAGGCGGCGCCGTAGGCCTGCAGTGCCCAGACCTCCATTTCGCCGAAGCGCTGGCCGCCGAACTGCGCCTTGCCGCCCAGCGGCTGCTGGGTGACGAGCGAGTACGGGCCGATCGAACGGGCGTGGATCTTGTCGTCCACCAGGTGGTGCAGCTTGAGCATGTAGATGATGCCCACGGTCACCTTGCGGTCGAACGCCTCGCCGGTGCGGCCGTCATACAGCGTGGACTGGCCCGATGAATCGTAGCCCGCCTTCAGCAGCATGTCGGTGACATCGCCTTCGCGTGCGCCGTCGAACACCGGAGTGCCCATCGGAACGCCGCGACGCAGGTTCTGCGCCAGTTCAGCCAGTTCCTCGTTGCTGCGGCTTTCGATGTCGTCGTAGTAATTCTCGCCGTAGACGTCCTTCAGCTTGTCCACCAGCGCAGCCGGCGGCTTGCCAGCCGTGATGTCCGGGTTGGCGGCGCGCCACTCGTCCAGCTGCTCCCCGATCTGCTGGCCCAGGCCGCGCGCAGCGAAGCCCAGGTGCGTCTCGAAGATCTGCCCCACGTTCATGCGCGAAGGCACGCCCAGCGGGTTCAGCACGATATCGACCGGAGTACCGTCCTCGAGGAACGGCATGTCTTCTTCCGGCAGGATGCGCGAGATCACACCCTTGTTGCCGTGACGGCCGGCCATCTTGTCGCCCGGCTGCAGCTTGCGCTTCACCGCCACGAAGACCTTGACCATCTTGAGCACGCCCGGTGCCAGTTCGTCACCGCGCTCGAGCTTCTCCTTGCGGTCCTCGAACTTGTCCTTGATGGCCTTCACCGCCTCGTCATACTGGCCCTTCACCGCTTCCAGCTGGGCCTGCATGTTGTCGTCGGCGACGGCAAACTTGAACCAGTCCACGCGGTCGACGCTGTCGAGCACCTCGTCGGTGATTTCCGTGCCCTTCTTCACGCCCTTGGGCGCGGCCGAAGCGGTCTGGCCCACCAGCATGTCGCGCAGGCGGTTGTAGGTGGCACGGTTGAGGATGTTGCGCTCGTCCTCGCTATCCTTCTTGAGTCGTTCGATTTCCTCGTTCTGGATGGCACGGGT
>CAJXJR010000003.1 GCA_913055155.1 uncultured Erythrobacter sp.
GGAACGTAATTTTCATCTATGATTTCATTCCCAGACAGTGGGCTGGAAGCCGTTCCAGCCCGGACAGGATTACAGGGTAGAGACAGTTGAACTTATGCCAATCAGATAATGATCTCCTGCTCGTTTTGAGAGGCGGTTTCCGTTCGTTCGGAAATGCTGTAGGTGTCCTGATGACGACCGGTATAGGCGACAATCAGTTCTGCCAAGAGACCCAGGCTGATCGCTTGCGCTCCCAGAATGGTTGCAGCGACAGAATAGGCCAGCAGCGGACGGTTTCCGATCGGCCCCAGTCCCAGACCAAACAGATTGGTCAACAACCAGACCACTCCCAGGTAGCCCAGCCCGAGGAATCCAAGCATCAGACAGCTCAAGCCGATGGCGCCCAGCATGTGCGCCAGATCGTCCATTTCGGATTTGGCATAGTTGCCGAGCACGTGGCCGTGCACGCGATCCTTGTGGCCGGGGTGGCCGATCCCGATCCGCACGCGGCGGAAATCTGGGCCGACATGGGCGTCTATGGAGCGCAGCCCGTTGTGTCCGGCATGGCCACCGCCTTGCTTTACCTTCACCTTGAAGGGGGCAAGATCCAGCTCGTCGTGGAACACGGTGAGGGCCTGCGGCTCCAGCTTGTAGAAACGCATGGCTTCGCCCACGCTGCGGCCGCTTTCGTTCATGAAGGTGGCGGGCTTGAGCAGCAGGATCTTTTGGTTGCCGATGCGGCCTTCCTGCACCCAGCCCTGGAACTTCTTCTGGACGGGTCCGAAATCGTACATGCCGGCCAGCAGGTCGCACACCATAAAGCCGACATTGTGTCGCTGCATGGCATAACGGGGTCCGGGATTGCCCAGGCCTACCCAGAGTTGCATGGGGAATCCCCCTTAGCGCTGGCCTTCTTGCGGCACGCCGGTTTGCGGCGGGGTCTGCTGCGGCGCATTGGCCTGCAGGTTGGTGTTGCCCAGCACTTCCATCACCGACAGGTAGAAGTTCGCGCAGGTGTTGGCGAAGTTATCCAGCTGCTGGCGGTTGGAATTGGCGATCAGGCCTGCCGCCATGCGGAACTGCGCCACCGCCTCTGCCGAGGAGTAATGGCTCAGCCGCCCGGCATAGAACGCCGAGATGATGGTCAGGTTGTTCATGATGTCCACCCGCTGTTCGGGCGGCAGTGTGGCGGTGGTGGCCAGCTGCGAGCGACGCTGTTGCATCAGCACGAAGCACTGGAAGTCCTGCGGGTTGGAAGGCAGCACGCCCTGCTGCTGGGCGAGGGCCGGGGCCGGCGCAAGGGTGGAAACCCCGGCCAGCCCCAGGCTTGCTACCGCCAGCGAAGCGAGAGCACGGCGAAACATTATTCGCCGCCTTCTTCCTGCTCCTCGGATGCGCCTTCCTCGGCACCTTCCTCGGCTGCACCTTCTTCGCCTTCACCTTCCTCTTCGCCTTCCGAACGCTTGAGCGCGGACGGGGCGACGACGGTGGCGATGGTGAAGTCGCGATCGGTAATCGCGCTTTCCGAACCTTCGGGCAGCGTCAGTGCGGAAATGTGCACGGAGTCGCCGACTTCGAGGCCGGCAACGTCGATCTCGATCTCGCCGGGGATCTTGTCCGCTTCGCAGACCAGTTCCAGTTCGTGACGGACCACGTTGAGAACGCCGCCCTTCTTCAGGCCCGGGCTGGCTTCTTCGTTCACGAAGACAACCGGCACGTTCACGTCGATCTTCGCACCCTTGGCTAGGCGCAGGAAATCGACATGGATCGGGCGATCGGTGACAGGGTGAAGGGCCACATCCTTGGGCAGGGTGTTGGTCTTCTTGCCGTCAACGGTAATCTCGACGATGGAGTTCATGAAGTGGCCGGTCATCAGCTGACGGACCAGTTCCTTTTCCTCCACGTGGATGGGAGTGGGTTCTTCCTTGCCGCCATAGATAACGGCGGGTACGCGGCCTTCGCGACGCAGCGCACGGGAGGCTCCCTTGCCAGCCCGTTCACGCATCTCGGCCGGCAGATTCAGAGCGTCGCTCATCACATGTGCCTTTCGATTGCAGATATATACACCGCCACGCCTCCAGGGATGACATCGGCGGAAGGGGCGCCTCTAGCAGGAAACGGTGCAATTGCAACTACTGGATACGGCGTGTCTCGTACCCGCGCGCGGCCAGCAGCGCGACCACACCATCTTCACCTATCATATGGCCGGCTCCTACCGCGACGAACGGTTCGCGCCCCTCGTCGATCAGCGCGGTAATGCGATCGACCCAGCGGTTGTTGCGTTCGGTCAGCAGCACGCGCTTCAATTCGGGCGAGAATTCCAGTGCCTCGTTCACGCGTGCTGCCAGTTCGCGCTCGTTCCCGGTCAGCCAGGCCAGCAGCATGGCGTTATCCGAATTGGTCTGGTGAGAGCGGGCTACGCCATAAAGCAGGTCGCTCTGCGCTTCGGGAGAGAGCGTGTCGAACATGGTCATCTGGAAGGAAAAGCTTTCCAGCCCGATAACCCGATCGGCGTTGTGGATCATGATCCGGTCGACGCCATTGGCCGGGTCGCCCGTGCGCACGGCGGTGGACAGCATCATGGCTGCCGCCCAGCTTTCGACGCGACCGAAATCGGTATCGGCCATGTCCGCATCCTGCAGCAGCTGGCGCAGCGCGGGGCGCTCCTCCGGCTCGACACGGTCGATCAGCGGCGGCTGACCCGGCGTTTCGGAAAGGTCGGCAAACAGCCCCATGCCTTCGGGATCGTCGAGGTTGGCGACTTCCACCACCAGCAAGCCCGCTCGATCGAAAGTCTCGTCCAGCAGGGGGGTGCCCCAGAACAGGTCATCCGGCAGTGCGTGGACGGTGCCGAACACCCAGCCTTGCTGCCCCGATGGCGAGGTGACTTCCCAGATCGGAGGCGAGGCCTCTGGCCATTCGCTCGCCGGCACGTATGGCTCGCAAGCCGCGAGCAAGCATGCGCCCAGCAGGGCGAAGGGCTTGAGGAGGCGGGCGATCAAGGCTCGACCCGCTCGACCGTAAAGCCGCGTTCGGCAAGCTGGTCCTGCACGCTGCCCGCGCCGGCCAGGTGCCCCGCGCCCACGGCGATGAACACCGTGCCGGGCTCGTCCATCCTATCGTCGATCCACTGCGCCCAGTTGGCGTTGCGCGCAGTCAGCAGGGCATCGTAGACGACCGGGTCGGTCATATCCTCGTTCAGCAATTGCGCCAGGCCATCGGCATCACCGGCGATCCATTCATCGATCATGGCGCCCAGGGCACTGCCCATCTCGGGCAGGTTTTCTACCGTGCCATCGAGCAGGGTCAGCTGCGATTCCAGCGGCAGGCTGTCGAGCATCGTGAACTGCTGTTCGACCGTCTCGAAGGCTGCCCGGTCCTTGCCCTCGACAAGCCGGTCGAGCGAACGCTCCACCCCGGCGGCGGGGTCGAGTCCCTGCTGCACCAGCGCCAGCTGCGACAGGGTGACGAAGGCGAACCACGGCTCGAACCCGTCGAAGGCTTCGGGCGGGATACCGGCATCGGTCATCGCTGCCTCGTACTGGGAGCGGTCTTCATCGGCCATCAGCTCGCGCAGGGTGCCGCCGGTGGTCAGCTGCGCCAGCTGGACCTGCATCTGGGCAAGCGCCATGGCTTCGGGCGGCGGGGTTTCACCGGGCGCGACCTGGGGAATGGCGCTGGTGTCGATCTCGGTCACGAACTGGTCGGATGCGGTCAGCGCGGCTTCGATCTGCGGCGTGTACCAGTCCAGCCCTTCGGGCAGGAAGTGGACGGTGCCGAACAGATAGATCGTGGTGTCCTCGTCAGACAGTTCCCACAGCGCGGGGCCGGTGGGTGCGGGCTCCGCGTGATGCTCGGCCATCGCGGGCTGGGCAGCAAAGGCGAGGGCGAGGGTGGAGGTGGCGAGGGTAAATCTGCGCAGCATGGGGGGATCCTTGAGGTCGAGAATTGGGAGGAATTTTCGTTCAACGCAAGCCTGCCTTGCGGGCAAGGTAGGTGACGACCAGCACCGCACCGCTGGCCATGTAGATGGCGATCTGGTTCGCAGGCGGCGCCAGGCCCAGTTGCTCGAAGAGGTACCAAGAGGGGAAAGCGACGGCGTAGAAGTAGAAGGCGACGAGGCAAGCCCACAGGTTGTCCTGCATGTCGACCTCGTCGACGCGGCGGAAATAACCCACGGTGAACCAGCTGAAACCGGCAAGGGCCAGGCCCCAGAGGGCAAACAGCATCCAGGCGGGCAACGTGCCTTGCGCGAACAGGTCCTGCGCGAAGCCGGTGATGAAGCCCAGCGCCACGGCGAGGACATATCCGATCGCACAGTAGCGCAGGAAGCGGTAGCGGCGCGATTTCAGCCGGGCTTCACCCGACTGCACTGTATCATTCGTGTCCGTCATCGAAGATCTCCTCGATCGGCATGTCAAAAAGGCGGGCGATCCTGAAGGCCAGCGGCAGCGAAGGGTCGTGCTTGCCGGTTTCGATCGCGTTGACGGCCTGGCGCGAGACATCCAGCCTGCCGGCCAGTTCCGCCTGGCTCCAGTTGCGTTCTGCACGCAGCACTTTCAGGCGGTTGTTCATTGGCTTGCCACGGCAGGAAGGGAAGCAAGCACCACGGCTCTGATCGATATCCAGAACGTGAGTGCTTCCTCCCGGCTCATCGGCCGCGACTGGCAGGACTGCAGCAACATGCGAAACATATCCGTTCTCCCGGCAGGATGCAGATCAGGCGATCCACAAGAGGAAGAAGATGACCGTCGCAAACCAGAGCAGCTGGTTTTCGCGCTGCAAGTCTTCGATAGTGGGTTCTGGACTATCCGAACCGCCAGTGATGATCATGTCGGCCTCCGTCATGCGAGCCTGACTATATGTCAGGTATGCAAGACTATATGTCGCGATTCACTGACTATGTCAAGATAACCTTACACAAGGTAAGCCATGTGCGACAATTCGCACACATTACTTATACGTTTCGAATACTTAGTTGACCCGCTCAGCCGACAATCCGAGTTCTTCCAGCTTCACCAGGACCGAATCCGGCCCTTCGAAATGGCCCGCGCCCACGGCCAGCAGCACGGTGCCGGGTTGCTCCAGCCGTTCCTCCAGCCAGGCCGCCCACTGGGTGTTGCGACGGTCCAGCAGCACGTCGTGGAACGCCTCGCCGATCTTGCCTTCACCGAAACCGAGGTCGAAGTCCTCGGCCACCTGGCCTTGCGCCCAGGCGTGCTCCATCGCCCAGTAGGCATCGCCTGTCAGCACCTCTTCGCTACCAGTGTAGAGCTCGTCCAGCGACTTGCCGTCCCATGCGCGGAGCTGCGCATCGAGCTCTTCCACCACTTCGCTGTCGTCTACGCGGAACAGGCCGTACATCACCCGACCGAAATCCTCGATCGACTCGATCGGGCGGCCGCTCTCGGAAAATTCGCGTTCCAGCACCGTTTCCACGCCGTAGTCGTAGCTTGACGGATCGCCCTCCAGGCTGGCCTGGCCAAAGCCCAGCAGCGCCACCATGACAGGGATGGAATCGACATAGTCGAACGGCATGCCCGTCATCGCCACCAGTTCGCGCCAGCGCGGGCGTGCCTGCGGAGACAATTGCTGCGATGTCGGCGTGCGGTTCACCAGCAGCTTGAGGATCTTGGGGTTCATCGCCTCCAGCGCGCCTTCGCTGTCCTCGTCGCTGGTTTCCACCACCAGCACCTCTGACTCGTCGATGATCGCGTCGAGCTGCGGATTGCGCCAGCGAAACCCCTCGGGCAGCAGGTGGATGGTGCCCAGCATGTAGATCGTGGTGTCCTCGTCCGACAGTTCCCAGATCGCGGGCGCGGGGTCGTAATCCTGGGTGAAGGCGTAGGGATCGTCTTCCTGCGCCGCAGCGGGCAGGGCGCAGGTGGCAGCCAGCGCCGTGAACGGGGCCAGCAAGGCCTTGAGAACATGCCGTGTCATTCGCGCCACCACACACTGGCAAAACGCCGCGTGTCAAGCGCTGTTCGCCTGCGCAGCATTGACGCCCCGCAGGGCATGAGCCAAAGCGCGCTGCGAAATGACCAAACCAGTCTCTGGCCCCATGGACCGCAACCCGCAAAAGTCTTTCCAGGACATGATCCTTGCCCTCCACGATTTCTGGAGCGCGCAGGGGTGCGTGATCCTGCAACCCTATGACATGCGCATGGGCGCTGGCACCTTCCACACCGCCACCACGCTGCGCGCGCTGGGACCGGAGCCGTGGAACGCCGCATTCGTGCAGCCGTGCCGCCGCCCGACCGACGGGCGCTATGGCGAGAACCCCAATCGCCTGCAGCACTATTACCAGTACCAGGTGATCCTGAAGCCCAGCCCGCCGGACATCCAGGAGCTGTACCTGAAGAGCCTGGAAGTGATCGGCATCGATCCGCTGAAGCACGATATTCGCTTCGTGGAGGACGACTGGGAAAGCCCCACGCTGGGCGCCTGGGGCCTTGGCTGGGAAGTGTGGTGCGACGGGATGGAGGTCACCCAGTACACCTATTTCCAGCAGATGGGCGGCTTCGACTGCAAGCCGGTGGCGGGCGAACTGACTTACGGCCTCGAACGCCTGGCCATGTACATCCAGGGCGTCGACAACGTCTACGACCTCGATTTCAACGGGCAGGGCGTTTCGTACGGCGACGTATTCCTCGAAAACGAGAAGCAGATGTCGAAGTGGAACTTCGAAGTCGCCGATACCGATGCCCTGTTCGACCTGTTCGCCAAGGCCGAGGCAGAGTGCCGCAACGCGCTCGACAACGACGTGCCGATTGCCGCCTATGAACAGGCGGTGGAAGCCAGCCACCTGTTCAACCTGCTGCAGGCGCGCGGCGTCATCAGCGTGCAGGAACGCGCCAGCTACATGGCCCGCGTGCGTGACATGGCGCGCGGCTCCTGCGAGAAATACGCCGAGACGATGACGCCCGCGTGGCAAGCCAAGTATCCGGAGTGGAGCCTGTGAGCGACTTCCTCCTCGAACTGCGCAGCGAAGAAATTCCCGCGCGCATGCAGGCCGGCGCCCGTGCCGAGCTGGAGAAACTGTTCCGCCGCGAGATGGACGCTGCCGGTGTCGCGGTGGGCGATGTCACCGTGTGGTCCACGCCGCGCCGCCTTGCGCTGGTCGCAAAGGGCCTGCCCGAAGCCACCGAAGCGGTGAGCGAGGAAGCCAAGGGCCCACCCGTCGGCGCGCCCGACCAGGCCGTGGACGGCTTCTGCCGCAAGAACGGCGTTTCGCGCGGCGACCTGGAAGTGCGCGAGGTGAAGGGCCGCGAGACATACTTCGCCGTCAAGAACGTGCCCGGCCGCGCGATGAGCGAACTGCTGGCCGAAGCCATCCCCGCGATCATTCGCGACTTCAGCTGGCCCAAGTCCATGCGCTGGGGCGCGGCCTCGCTTTCCACCGAAAGCTTGCGCTGGGTGCGGCCGCTGTCAGGCATCGTCGCGATCTTCGGTGAAGAGCTGGTGGCGTGCGAAGTGGACGGCATTGCCTCTGGCTATGCCACCATGGGCCACCGCTTCCACCACACGGGCGAAATCACCATCGGCAATGCCGCCGACTATGCCGAGAAACTGCGCGCCTGCCACGTGATCGTGGACCACGAGGAACGGCAGGACATGGTACGCGAAGGCGCGGCGAAGGCGGCTGCCGAGGCGGGCCTGAAGCTGGTGGAAGACGAAGGCCTGGTGATCGAGAATGCGGGCCTGACCGAATGGCCCGTGCCGCTGCTTGGCCGCTTCGACGAGGCCTTCCTCGACGTGCCGCCTGAAGTCATCCAGCTGACCGCGCGGGTGAACCAGAAGTATTTCGTGTGCGAAAGCGCGGACGGAAAGCTCGCCAATGCCTTCGTCTGCACCGCCAATATCGAGGCTGCGGACGGCGGCGCGGCGATTGTCGACGGCAATCGCAAGGTGCTGGCCGCTCGTTTGAGCGATGCACGCTTTTTCTGGGAACTGGACCAGAAGACTTCGCTGGAGGATCACGCGACAAAGCTGGAGCGGATCACCTTCCACGAGAAGCTGGGCACGGTCGCCGACAAGGTCGAGCGCGTCGCCAAGCTGGCTCGCTGGCTGGCCGAGGAAGGTATCGTTCCCGATTGCGACCCGGCGCTGGCACAGCAGGCTGCCGAGTTGTGCAAGGCCGATCTCGTCACCGAGATGGTGGGCGAATTCCCCGAACTGCAGGGCCTGATGGGCGGCTACCACGCCGAGAAGGAACGCCTGCCGCGCGAAGTCTCCGACGCGATCCGCGATCACTACAAGCCGGTGGGGCAGGGCGACGACGTGCCCACCGCGCCGGTGACGGTGGCGGTGTCGCTGGCGGACAAGCTGGATACGCTATTCAGCTTCTTCGTTATCAATCAGCCGCCAACCGGATCAAAAGACCCGTTCGCACTGCGTCGAGCAGCACTCGCTGTTTGCTCATTGGCAACCATCGGGACGCTTCGTATCCCTCTCATAAATGCGCTTGCCAACGCTTACGCTGGTCTGGTCACCACCGCTTTGGATTGGGCTGAACGGGCTCAATCTGATGCTGCTGCCTCCGCATCGCGAGCTAGACAGACGCTGGATTTACAGGATTTCGCCAATCGCTCGAAGCTGCTCTCCGAAGCGCAGACGAGCCTACGAGAGACCACAGGTGCGGCTGTCCAAGCGATGGAGCTGCTTAAGACTCTTAAGTACCAATCGCCAAACGAACTTGTTGAAAAAACTATTGAAGTGGTCGCATTCATATTCGACCGCCTCAAGGTCCAGCAACGCGAAGCAGGCGTGCGCCACGACCTGATCGACGCCGTGTTTGCACTGGGCGGAGAAGACGACCTCGTCCGCCTGCTCGCCCGCGTACATGCGTTGCAGGCCTTCATCGATACCGACAACGGCGCGAACCTGCTGGCAGGCTACAAGCGCGCCGCCAA
The DNA here is from genome assembly GCA_913055155.1 of uncultured Erythrobacter sp. Taxonomy (GTDB): domain Bacteria; phylum Pseudomonadota; class Alphaproteobacteria; order Sphingomonadales; family Sphingomonadaceae; genus Alteraurantiacibacter. The sequence goes on from CAJXJR010000003.1 coordinate 8,892, forward strand.
CATCCTCAAGAAGGAAGACTGGCACGGCGTCGAAGGCGAAATTGCCCGCACGGGTGAGGAAGACCCGCTGAGCCAGGTCGACGATCCCGACATGAAAGCCGTGGTCGAAGCGCGGATGGCGCAAGCCCATGCCGCCGAACTGTCCTACACCCCCGAACCCGCCGAAAAGGCGCTGATCGAGGCGCTCGACGCTGCCGAGCCGCAGGCCGCCGCCGCCATCGAGGCGGAAGACTTCGCAACTGCGATGGCCGCGCTTGCCAGCCTGCGCGCACCTATTGATGCCTTTTTCGAGGACGTAACCGTGAACGACGAAAATCCCGACAAGCGTGCCGCGCGTCTCGACCTGCTTGCGCGTTTTCGTGCTGCAGTGCACAATGTCGCGGATTTCTCGAAGATCGATGGTTGAAGCAAAGGTTACAGGTCCAGTGTGGGAATTGGGCCTGAAACGCGGGAAAAAGAGTAGTTTGGAACATATCGGGACTTTTTCGAAGGCATCCGGTCCGTGCTCCACCTTGGGGAAGATTGAATGACGAAGACGGTCTACACTTTCGGCGGTGACGCGCCCCACGACGATCCCCGCCAGCGCGACAAGACCGTGACCGGCGGCAAGGGCGCGAACCTTGCCGAAATGGCCTCCATCGGCCTGCCGGTCCCCCCCGGCTTCACCATCACCACCGAGGAATCGGTGCGCTACATCAACCAGGGCGAGGATTTCTCCGAGGAGCTGCGCGCAGCCGTGGCCGACGCGCTGGCCCATATCGAGCGCAGCGTGGGCAAGAAATTCGGCGATGCGGCTGACCCGCTGCTGGTCTCCGTCCGCTCGGGCGCGCGCGTTTCGATGCCGGGCATGATGGACACTGTCCTCAACCTTGGCCTGAACGATGATACCGTGGAAGGCCTTGCCACCACGTCGAGCGACGATCGCTTCGCCTGGGACAGCTATCGCCGCTTCATCCAGATGTATTCCGACGTGGTGCTGGGCCTGGATCACGGCGCGTTCGAGGAAGCGCTGGAGATCGCCAAGGAAGACCGCGGCTATTTCACCGATACCGAGATGAGCGCCGACGACTGGCGCGAGCTGGTGGGCGAATACAAGCAGATCGTCGAGGCAGAGCAGGGCAAGCCGTTCCCGCAGGACGTGCACGAGCAGCTGTGGGGCGCCATCGCCGCCGTGTTCGAAAGCTGGGAGGCAGACCGGGCGAAGGTCTATCGCCGCCTCAACAACATCCCCGGCGACTGGGGTACGGCGGTGAACGTGCAGGCCATGGTGTTCGGCAACATGGGCGAAACCAGCGCCACCGGCGTGGCCTTCACCCGCGACCCTTCCACCGGCGAACGCGCTTATTACGGCGAATGGCTGGTGAACGCGCAGGGCGAGGACGTGGTGGCGGGCATCCGCACGCCGCAGTACCTGACGAAGGCCCGACGCGAGGCGGCAGGCGCCGAACTACCGAGCATGGAAGAAGCCATGCCCGAAGCCTATGCCGAACTGGCGCGCGTGTTCGACCTGCTCGAAGAGCATTACAAGGACATGCAGGATATCGAGTTCACCGTGCAGCAGGGCAAGCTGTGGATGCTGCAGACCCGTAACGGCAAGCGCACCGCCAGGGCCGCGTTGAAAATGGCGGTGGACATGGTCGGCGAGGGCCTGATCGACGAGGAAGAGGCCATCCTGCGCGTCGATCCCATGGCGCTGGACCAGCTTTTGCATCCCACGCTCGATCCCGATGCTGAACGCGACGAACTGGCCACCGGCCTGCCGGCCTCGCCCGGCGCAGCCTCTGGCAAGATCGTGCTGGACGCCGATACCGCCGAACTGTGGGCGGGGCGCGAGGAGGACGTGATCCTCGTGCGCGTGGAAACCAGCCCGGAGGATATTCACGGCATGCATGCAGCGCGCGGCATCCTGACTGCGCGCGGCGGCATGACCAGCCACGCTGCCGTGGTGGCGCGCGGCATGGGGCGGCCCTGCGTCTCGGGCGCCTCTGCGGTGTCTATCAACCTTGAAAAGCGCACCCTGCGGATCGGGGATCGCGAGCTGAAGGAAGGCGACGTCATCACGCTGGACGGCGCCACCGGCCAGATCATGGCGGGCCGCGTGCCCACGATCGAGCCCGAGCTGGCGGGCGATTTCGGCACGCTGATGGAGTGGGCTGACAAGCATCGCCGCATGGGTGTCCGCACCAATGCCGAGACGCCCGAAGACTGCAAGACCGCGCGCGGCTTTGGCGCCGAAGGCATCGGCCTGTGCCGCACCGAGCACATGTTCTTCGATGCAGAGCGGATCATGGCCGTGCGCGAGATGATCCTGGCCGACGACGAGGCCGGTCGGCGTGCGGCGCTGGAAAAGCTTCTGCCCGCCCAGCGCAGCGACTTTGCCGAGATATTTCGCACCATGTACGGCCTGCCGTGCACGATCCGCCTGCTCGATCCGCCGCTGCACGAGTTCCTGCCCCAGCGGGACGAGGAATTTGCAGAACTGGCCGCCGACCTTGACGTGGATATCGAGCACCTCAAGCGCCGCGCAGGCGAACTGCACGAATTCAACCCGATGCTGGGCCACCGCGGCTGCCGCCTGGGGATCACCTTCCCCGAGATATACGAAATGCAGGCGCGCGCCATCTTCGAGGCCGCCTGCGCCGTAACCGCCGAGGGTGGGGACCCGGTCGTACCCGAAGTGATGATCCCGCTGGTTGCCACGAAGAAGGAACTGGAAATCCTGCGCAAGCTGGTGAACGACACGGCAGAACAGGTGTTCGCCGAGCAGGGCGCTCGCGTCGAATACCTCGTCGGCACCATGATCGAACTGCCGCGCGCTGCGCTGATGGCGGGCGAGATCGCCGAAGAGGCGCGCTTCTTCAGCTTCGGCACCAACGACCTGACGCAGACGACCTTGGGCGTCAGCCGCGACGATGCCGGTCGGTTCCTCTCGCCCTATGTCGAGAAGGGCATCTACGCCCGCGACCCGTTCGTGTCGCTGGATGTCGATGGCGTGGGCCAGCTGGTGGAACTGGCTGCCGAACGTGGCCGCGCGATGCGCCCGGATATCAAGCTGGGCATCTGCGGCGAACATGGCGGCGACCCGGAGAGCATCGCCTTCTGCGAGAAGGTGGGCCTCGATTACGTCAGCGCTTCTCCGTACCGCGTGCCGATCGCGCGGCTTGCGGCGGCTCAGGCGGCGCTGAAGAAGTCCTAGCGCCAGCCTGACATGACAAGGATCTCGATCGTCTCGGGAACCTTGCCTTCATCGTCGCGCATCGCGTCGAACTCGGCCTTCGCCCGGGCCAGGTGCGCGCGTGTCCATGGCGGCGAAGGGGTGTTCAGCGCACGGGTAAGCCCGTGGTCGCGCAGGTCGTTCACCATGGTCTCGAACGCGCCGTAACGCAGGTTGAGGCGGAAGCTATCGACCACTTGCCTGCGGAAACCAGCGCGCTGCAACAGGTTGGATGCGGCAAGGTTGTCTACCAACGGATGCATGCGCGGCGCCGCGCGATCGCCATCGGCGGCCAGCGCGATGCGGCGCAAGGCGGGCAAGCTGCCAGCGCCGGGAAAGGCAGCCATGAACAGCCCGTCATCGGCCAGCGCATGGCGGGCATGGATCAGCGCGCCGGGCAGGTCGTTCACGTGTCCAAGGCCCATCAGGTGCACGATCAGGTCGAAGCCGGGATTGTCGGCGGGCTGCTCCTCGTCGAATTGGCCCAGCAGGCCCAGCTTCACCTCGGCCCCGCGATCGTGGAATGTCGCGGCGAGGCGATTGGTCATGTCGCCGACGACCAGCGCGGTCTTCGGTTCGAGCCGGATGAAGTCGACGCGGTCGATCACCTCGTCGACCAGCGCGTCGGACAGGAAGGTTGCCGCCTTGCCTGCCTGCCGGCGAGACCGCGCGCGGTCCCACTTGGCCGATGCTTGCCGGCGCGAGAAGATGGTGGGCGGTGCAGATGCCATGCCCGCTTGCCTACAGGCCAAGGCGCGGGCAGCATAGAGGCGAATGGTGCTGAAACAGGCCTTTGCCCCGCTGGTGGACCTGATCTATCCCCCGCGCTGTCCGCTGTGCGGAGAGGCAATTGCCGCGCAAAAGGGGCTATGCAGCACTTGCTGGTCGACACTGGAGATACCGGGCACGGCAGCGGAGGACGGAATCACCGCAGCCACGCTGTACAACGATACCGCGCGCCAGCTGGTGCTGCGCTTCAAGCATGGGCGCAAGATCGCCCTGGCAGAGATGATGGCACGGCAGATCGCCGCGCGGCTGCCCGACCTCGATGGCGACTGGCTGGTGGTGCCCGTACCGCTGCACCGCACGCGGTTGTGGCAGCGTGGTTATAACCAGTCTGCCCTGATCGCACGCGAGCTGGCGGGGCTGCGCGGCAAGGTCCTGCTGGTCGATGCTCTGGTCCGCACCAGGCGTACACCCAGCCTGGGTGGCCTTGGAAGGGCGGAACGCGCTAAGGTGCTTGCCGGTGCGATTGCTGCAAATCCGGCACGCTGCGAGCGGCTGAAAGGCGCCCAGGTCCTGCTTGTGGACGACGTGCTGACCAGCGGCGCCACGACCAATGCCTGCAAGGCCGCGCTCAGGGCCGCTGGGGCAGGGCAGGTGCACGTGGCGTGCTTCTCGCGGGTGCTGGAGGACAAGGAGGCCTGAAACGTAAAACGCCCGGGCACAAGGTCCCGGGCGTTCGCGTGACGATATTTGCTGGAACTTTCGCGCGAGCCCCCCAGCCGGCGCGTCCGCTCCAAACCCTCATGAACCCGGTGCCCTCGTTCTTTCGATGTGACACCAAGACCCCCCATTCCCTGGCCGGAATGGCAGGCGGCCCGTCAAGCCGCGGTGCATTCATCTCATTGAAAGGTTCAAAGACAAACAGCCTTGTCGCTAATTGTCAGTTTTTGGCGCAGATATGTGTTCATCTTGCAACAAATGGCTACACAGGGCCGCATCTGTTGTGCAAATGCGAAAGGACCCGAGCGATTTCCACTCACGATAAAGAGCGCGAAAGCGGCACCGCGTTCATGCCCAGGTTCGATGCGGCGGGCTTGCTGACGGCTGTGGTGCAGGATGCCGAAAGCGGCGAAGTGCTGATGGTTGCCTTCATGGATGCAGAGGCGCTGGCCGCCACCCGCGAGACCGGCATTGCCCATTTCCATTCGCGCAGCCGTGGCAAGCTGTGGATGAAGGGAGAGACTTCGGGCAACGTGCTCAAGGTCGAGGAGATCCTTGTCGATTGCGACCAGGACGCGCTTGTGCTGAAAGCACGCCCCGCAGGCCCGGCCTGCCATACCGGCGCGCGCAGCTGCTTTTACCGGCGGCTGTCGGGCGATGTGCTTGAACGATCTGGAGACGCTGCATGAGCGGATGGTCCGCCCCCACGCGCGATACGCTGTTTGTCCTCAACGATGTGCTGAACGTTAGCGAATGCGACCTGCCCGGTTACGACATGCTGGACGCAGAAACCGTGCAGGCCGTGGTGGAAGGCATGGGCAGGTTCTGCGGCGAGGTGCTGGCCCCGCTCAACCCGGTTTCGGATGCGCAAGGCTGCACGCGGCATGCAGACGGCAGCGTCACCACGCCCGAAGGTTTCACGGATGCCTATGCACAGCTGGTGGAATCGGGCTGGAACACGCTGGCGGCCTCTGCCGAATACGGCGGGCAGGGCATGCCGCACGTGCTGGGCACGGTGCTGGAGGAATACATGAATTCCGCCTGCGCCAGCTTCATGATGTATCCCGGCATCGTCGGCGGGGCGACCTCCACCATCATTTCGGCTGGCACCGACGAGTTGAAGGACATGTACGTCCCCAGGATCATCAGCGGCGAGTGGCTGGCCACCATGGCGCTGACCGAAGGCCACGCCGGTACGGACCTGGGCCTGATGCGCACCAAGGCAGAGCCGCAAGGCGATGGCATGTATGCCATCAGCGGGGAGAAGATCTTCATCTCCGGCGGCGAGCATGACCTGACCGAGAACATCGTCCATCTGGTGCTGGCGCGCCTGCCCGATGCGCCTGCCGGATCGCGCGGGATATCGCTGTTCCTGGTGCCCAAGATCATGCCCGATGGCACGCGCAACAGCGTTTCGTGCGCCTCCATCGAGCACAAGATGGGCCTCAACGGCAGCGCCACATGCGTGATGAATTTCGACGGCGCCAAGGGCTGGCTGCTGGGGCAGGAACACGGCGGCCTTGCCGCCATGTTCATCATGATGAATGCCGCGCGCCTGGCCGTGGGCGTGCAGGGGCTGGCCCATGCCGAACACGCCTACCAACGTGCTTCCGCCTATGCGCTGGAACGCAAGCAGGGCCGGGCGATGGGCAAGCGGAGCGATCCGTCTGCCCCTGCCGATTCGCTGCTGGTGCATCCCGATGTGCGCCGCATGCTGCTGGACGTGCGCGGTTTTGCCGAGGGCTTTCGCGCGCTGGTGCTGTGGACGGCGATGGAGATCGACCGCGCTCACGGCGCGGCAACGCCCGAGGAACGCCAGGAAGCCGACGCACTGGTCTCGTTCCTTACGCCCGTCATCAAGGCCTATGGCAGTGACTGCGGCTTCGAAAGTGCCGTTGCCATGCAGCAGGTGCTGGGCGGCCATGGCTATGTGAAGGAATGGGGCATGGAGCAGATCGTGCGCGATGCCCGCATTGCCATGATCTACGAAGGCGCCAACGGCGTGCAGGCGCTGGACCTTGCCGGGCGCAAGCTGGCGAAGGATGGCGGGCAGGTTGCCATGCGCTTTGCCGCCCTGGTGGAGGCTGACCTGGCGGGTGCGCCTGCATGTATCGCCGATCCGATGCGCGCCGCGCTGGCCGACGCCTCGGCCTCTGCGCAGGCGATGCTGGGGCAGGCAGCGGAGGATCCCAATGCGCTGGGCGCGGGCTCCTATGCCTTCATGCAGCTGATCGGCCTGCTGGCCGTGGGCTGGATGTGGGTGCGCATGGTGAAGGCCGTCGAAGGCCGAGACGACGATTTCGCAGCGGCCAAGCGCGTGACCGCACGCCACTATGCCGAAAATGCATTGCCGCTGACGGCAAGCCTACGCAGCCGCGTGCAGGCCGGGGCGGACAACCTGATGGCGCTGCCTGAGGAGGCCTTCGTACGCAGCTAGGCGCGGTTTTCCGCGTCCTGCATGGCATCTTCCCACTGGCGCATCTCTCGCTTGGCCTCCGCCACGAAGGGGCTGCGCTTGATGTACCAGTCGAAGGCAGCCGCCATCCAGCTGCCGGGCGCCCGCAACGGTCGCCCGACCTGGCAAAGCAGGATGATCCGCGGCTCATCACTGTCGTTCCAGACCTCGTGTTCATAGGTGTCATCGAATATGGTCCACTCGCCGTTCGCCCAGTGCACCGTCCGGTCATCCACCTGCATCCGGCAGGCCTGCCTGTCTGCGGGCACGCCGAGACCAAGGTGCGCGGTGAAGAAGCTCTTCGAGACGCCGCGATGGCGCACGATATGCGCACCAGGCGCGAGGATGGAGAAGAAGGCGCTGTTGAGCCTGGGGATCTGCCGCACCAGCTCGGCCGTGCGTGGGGCTCGCGCCATGTTTTCGGGCACCTCGTTGCCGTAGCCGATGAGGAAGAAGCTGCGCCACCGGTCATCCCCGGCAATGCGGCGGTGATCGGGCGATATGCGCCGCAGCGGCGGGATGGCATCGCGGTGGGCGTAGATCGCCAGCGCTTCGTCACGAATGGCTTGCCAGTGCCGGGCCACGCGCGAAGTCCAGTCGAATTGCTGCGCATCGAGCACCGGATCGTTGGGGATAAGCGAATAACGTGCGCCCAGATCGTTGAGCGCAAAGCGGTATTTCTTCAGTTGCCGGTAAACAAACCCGCGTTTCGGTAAAGCATTGCCCTGCGCCATGTCCTGAATTCCCCGTTTCAGGATGATCGGTCCCACATCCGATACTTGCGTGAGTGGGCGCGCTTTGCAACCGGGGCAGGCAAATCTGCTAGTTTTCGAGTAGTTCCTCGAACAGGGAAAGCATCGCCGCCCAGCTCTGCCGGTCGGCACTGGCATCGTAATCGGTGGCCGGATTGTCGTTGGGCGCGGGGTTGGTGAAACCGTGCTTCACGCCCGAATAGGAATGAAAATGCCAGTTCGCCCCGGCATGATCCATTTCCTGCCAGAACTTCAACACCTGCTCGCGCGGGACCATCGGGTCGGCATCGCCGTGGCACACCAGCACGCGGGCCGAAACCTTGCCTAGCTGCGCGGGCATGTCGGTGTTGAGCAAGCCGTGGAAACTCACCACCGCTTCTACCGGGGCGCCTTCGCGCGCCAGTTCCAGCGCAGCCTGGCCGCCCATGCAGAAGCCGATGATGAACAGCGGCAGGCCTTCGACGCCCTCGACCCCGGCCAGCGCCCGCAGCGAAGCCCGCAGGCGCTGTCGGTACTGCTCGGGCGTTTCTCGGATCTCTCCGGCGAAAAGGCGCGCTTCGTCGAAGCTGGCCGGCTGCTTGCCGTAGAAATCGCCCAGCATCGAGAGGTAGCCGGCTTCGGACAGTTCCCACGCCTTGGCTTCCACCGAAGGCGTGGGATTCATGATCGTCGGGAACACCAGCACGGCGGCGCGCGGGGCGCCATCGGGGCGGGCGATATGGCCGGTCAGCCGGATGCCCGCATCTTCGTACCGAAGCGGTTCGAACTTGCTCATTCGCCGGGCCAGAAATCGGGGACGGAGAAATAGCGCTCACCGGTATCGTAGTTGAAGCCGAGCACGCGGGTGCCGGGCTCCAGCTCTTCGAGCTTGGAGGCGATGGCCGCCAGCGTGGCGCCCGAGCTGATGCCTACCAGCAGGCCTTCCTCGCGAGCGCAGCGGCGGGCCATGTCCTTGGCTGCCTCGGCATCCACCTTGATCGCACCGTCGATGGCGTTGGTATGCAGGTTGCCGGGAATGAAGCCCGCGCCGATCCCCTGGATCGGGTGCGGACCGGGCTGGCCACCGGAGATGACCGGCGAAAGCTCCGGCTCTACCGCATAGGCCTTCATCTCGGGCCACTCGGCCTTCAGCGCCTCTGCACAGCCGGTGAGGTGGCCCCCGGTGCCAACGCCGGTGATAAGATAGGCGGGCGGGCTGTCCTTGAAATCGGCAAGGATTTCCTGCGCGGTCGTGCGCGCGTGAACGGCAACGTTGGCCGGGTTCTCGAACTGCTGCGGCATCCACGCATTGTCCGTCTGTGCAACCAGTTCTTCTGCGCGCTGGATGGCGCCCTTCATGCCCTTTTCCTTGGGCGTCAGGTCGAAGGTGGCGCCATAGGCCAGCATGAGGCGGCGCCGCTCGATGCTCATGCTTTCGGGCATGACCAGCACCAGCTTGTAGCCCTTGACGGCGGCAACCATGGCCAGCCCGATGCCGGTGTTCCCGCTGGTCGGCTCCACGATCGTGCCGCCAGGCTTCAGCGCGCCGGACGCTTCGGCATCCTCTACCATGGCCAGGGCAATGCGATCCTTGATCGATCCGCCGGGATTGCCGCGCTCGCTCTTCACCCACACCTCGTGGTCGGGGAACATCCGGGACAGACGGATATGCGGCGTATTGCCGATCGATTGGAGGACGTTGTCGTACTTCATCGGTTTCAGGCTCCCTTGTCTTCTGCCGGCGCGCGCGATGGCTTGTCGCCGGAATCTTGCTCTGCTTCTAACACATCTTCGGGCGGATCGAAGGTCTTGGTGGTGCGCAGCACCGGGAACAGCACGGCCCACAACGCCACGGTGGCGATGGCCCCGGCGCCGCCCAGCGCCACGGCGGCCACCGGGCCGATCAGGAAGGCCAGGCTGCCGGAGAAGAAATCGCCGAATTCGTTGGAGGCGCTGATGGTCAGCTGCGACACGGCGGAAACGCGCCCGCGCTTGTCATCCGGCGTGTGCAGCTGGATCAGCGACTGGCGGATATAGACGCTGAACATGTCCGCGCAGCCGACCACGAACAGCATGGCGAGGCTCAGCGCCATCGAGGTGGAGAAGGCAAAGCCGATTGTCGCCGCGCCAAAGGCGCCCACGGCCAGCAGCATCTTGGGGCCGACATTGTTCTTGAGCGGGCGGAAGGAGAACCACAGCGCCGTCAGCGCCGCACCGATGGCAGGGGCCATGGCCAGCTGGCTGAGGCCCGTTGCGCCAACCTGCAGGATATCGCGGGCATAGACCGGGAACAGCGCTGTGGCACCGGCCAGGAACACGGCGAACAGGTCCAGAGTGATGGAGCCCAGCACCATCTTGTTACGCCAGACATAAACCATGCCTTCGCGTACCTGCTGGATCGGATGCGCCGGGGCGCGCGGTTTCTGCCGGGGCAAGTCCTTGATCAGCGACAGCGAGACGGCGGCGACAACGAACAGCAAGGCCGCCACGGCATAGGGCAGGGCAGGCGTCACTTCGTAAAGCACACCGCCCACGGCAGGGCCCACGATCATGCCCGTCTGCCAGGCGATGGAGGACAGCGCGATGGCGCTGGGCAGCACGGTCTTGGGCACCAAGTTGGGCGCCAGCGCCCCCAGCGCGGGCCCGGCAAAACCGCGCACCACGCCCAGTACCACGGCCACGCAGTACAACACCCACAGGCTCATCGCCTCGTTCCAGGTGAAGCCTGCCAGCACCAGCGCGCAGCCAAGTTGGGCCATCATGGTCAGCCGGCCAAGGTTGCGGCGGTCGAACCTGTCGGCGGCCAGCCCGGTAAAGGGCGTCAGCACGAACAGCGGGAAGAATTGCAGCAGGCCGATCAGCGCCAGCTGGCCCGATGCTTCGCCCACGCTCATTCCGCCATCGCGCGCTAGGTTGTAGGTCTGCCAGCCGATGATCAGCATCATCGCGTATTGCGCCAGCGTCATGGTCAGGCGGCTGACCCAGAAGGCGCGGAAATTGGCGATGCGGAAAGGCGAGGGCTCTGAACTCACCCGCGCGCCATGGCAGCGCAAAGAGCGCTTGCCAAGTCAATCGAATTTGGGATGCCTAAAGCTTGTTTAGCTGCGGCGACGCAATGCCGGGTTCGGCTGCATTTCAGAGATCATCGCCTCGAAAGCATCGAAACGGATGATTCGCTCGAACTGGAAGCCCGCACGGTCGTCCGTGGTCCAGATGCAATAGGCCTCGATTCGGCCAACGGCGGGCAAGCGGATGATCATGCGATCGCCGCGCCCGATGCCATCGACCTTGTCGATCATGAAACCGTGCGCGGAAATGTTGGAGATGTGCAGCGTCAGATCGCCGTGCTGCAAGTGCTCGGCAATTACCGAATAATCCACCGGGTGCCGCGTGGAACGCCGCAAATCGGTTACGGAAAGCTGTGCGCCGCCTGCCATGTCCTTCAGTTTCCTTTCGAGCGAGTGGACCCGAAAGCGGTTCTGTCAGGAAATGGTGGACTTTTCGTAAAGCGCCGGGGTGGACCTTAGGCACCCTTAAGGATGGCGTGCCGCTTCTTGCCAAGGCTGAGGCGGGCTTCCGACCCGCTTGCCAGTTCGATCAGGTAACCAGGATCGGATACCGGCGTGTCCTCCAGCTTCACCGCACCTTCGGCCACCTTGCGCTTTGCTTCGCCGTTGGACTTGGTGAAGCCCAGCTCGGTCAACGCTGCACCAACGCGGATACCTTCTGCAGGCACGACAAGAGTGGGCAGGTCCTCGCCCTTGCCGCCACCGGCAAAGGTCTGCTCTGCCGTCGCGCGGGCTGATGCCGCGGCATCTTCGCCACGTACCAGTTTGGTCACTTCGTCGGCCAGCACCACCTTGGCCGCGTTGATCTCGCTGCCTTCCAGCGCTTCGAGACGGGCGATCTCGTCCAGCGGCAGGTCGGTGAACAAGCGCAGGAAGCGACCCACGTCGCGATCGTCGGTGTTGCGCCAGTACTGCCAGAAATCGTAGCTGGGCAGCTGCGCCTCGTTCAGCCAAACGGCGCCAGCGGCGGTCTTGCCCATCTTGGCACCGTCAGCCGTGGTCAGAAGCGGCGTCGTGAGGCCGAACAGCTCGCTGCCGTCCTTGCGCCGCGCCAGTTCCATGCCGTTGACGATATTGCCCCACTGGTCGCTGCCGCCCATCTGCAACCGACACCCGTACCGCCGCGCCAGCTCCATGAAATCGTAGGCCTGCAGGATCATGTAGTTGAATTCGAGGAAGGTCAGCGGCTGCTCGCGCTCCAGCCGCAGCTTGACCGAATCGAAGGTGAGCATGCGGTTGATGGTGAAGTGAGGGCCGACATCGCGCAGCAGCTCGATGTAGCCGAGATTGGCCAGCCATTCGTCGTTGTTGACCATTACCGCATCGGTGGGGCCATCACCGAAGGTCAGCAGCCGTTCGAACACGGTGCGGATCCCGGCGATGTTGTCGTCGATCACTTCGGGAGTCAGCATCCTGCGGCTTTCGTCCTTGCCGCTGGGATCGCCGATTTTCGTCGTGCCGCCACCCATGACGACGATCGGCTTGTGCCCGGTTTGCTGCAGTCGCCGCAGCATCATGATCTGCACCAGCGATCCGACATGCAGCGAAGGCGCCGTGGCATCGAAACCGATATAGCCGGGCACGGTCTGTCGCACCGCAAGGGCATCCAGTCCCGCAGGGTCGGTTACTTGATGGACATAGCCGCGCTGGGTCAGCACGTTCAGCAGATCAGATTCGTAAGTCGTCATCTCGGGGGATTTGGCGTCTTGTTGTTTAGGGACGGGGGCGCGTAGCACGGGGACACTTGCTTGCAAACGCATGATCTGGTTGCGCATGCGACCACTCCACCACTCGCCGTTCGCCGCGTGGAAGCGCGGATACTTTCACTGACAGATAACTGGGTGCGCGTGCGCTGGCGTATCGACGGGCCGCAAAAGCTCGTCCTGCCGCCGTTCGCGGGCAAGGGCCGGGCAGACGACCTGTGGCAGACCACCTGCTTCGAACTGTTCATTATGGAGAAGGACGGCACGCCGTCCTACAGCGAGTTCAATCTCTCGCCCTCGGAACGCTGGGCGGCCTATGACTTCAGCGATTACCGCGAGGGTATGACCGAGCGCCCCTTTGCCCGCGAACCCGATTGCACCATGCGCATCGGCCAGGCGATGGCGATCTTCGACGCCTCCTTGCCCCGCGCGCAGATGCCGGAACCACCCGCCGCCTACAATCTTGCCGCAGTGATCGAGGAAGAAGGCGGCGTGAAGAGCTACTGGGCGCTGTCGCACCACAAGGAAAAGCCCGATTTTCACGATCCGGCTTGCTTCGAAGGCGGTCTTGCGCGAACCCGCGCTGCATGAAATTCGGAATCGACCGGCTGCTTGCCGAACCTGACCTGTTGAACGCGCTTGAAGGCAAGCGGGTGGCGCTTGTGGCGCACCCGGCCTCGGTAACGGCCGACCTGACGCACAGCCTCGACGCTCTTATCGCGGCGGGCGTGAAGGTGACCAGCGCGTTCGGCCCGCAGCACGGACTGAAGGGCGACAAGCAGGACAACATGGTGGAAACTGCGGACGAGGTGGACCCCGTCTACGGCATCCCCGTGTTCAGCCTTTATGGCGAGGTGCGTCGCCCGACGCCCGCGATGATGGACAGCGCGGACGTGTTCCTGTTCGACCTGCAGGACCTTGGCTGCCGTATCTACACCTTCGTCACCACGCTGCTGTACCTGCTGGAGGAGGCGGAGAAGCACGGCAAGGCGGTGTGGGTGCTCGACAGGCCCAACCCGGCAGGTCGTCCGGTGGAAGGCACCCGGCTGCTGGCAGGTCACGAAAGTTTCGTCGGTGCCGCTCCCATGCCCATGCGCCATGGCCTGACGCTGGGCGAGATGGGCCATTGGTTCATCCGCCACTTCGGGCTGGATGTCGATTACCGCGTCGTCACCATGCATTACTGGCTGCCCGAGGGGCCTGGTTTCGGCTGGCCCGAAAGCCGCGTGTGGATCAATCCCAGCCCCAATGCCGCGAATGTCAACATGGCACGCGCCTATGCCGGGACGGTGATGATCGAAGGCGCAACGCTGAGCGAGGGCAGGGGCACCACGCGCCCGCTGGAAGTGTTGTTCGGCGCGCCCGATGTCGATGCCAAGGCGGTTCTGGGCGAAATGCAGCGCATGGCGCCCGAATGGCTGGCAGGCTGCGCCTTGCGCGATTGCTGGTTCGAGCCGACCTTCCACAAGCACGTGGGCCAGCTGTGCAACGCGCTGATGGTCCATGCCGAGGGACCGTTCTACGACCACGCGGCCTTTCGCCCGTGGCGCCTGCAGGCGCTGGCCTTCAAGGCAATCCGGCGGCTCTACCCGGACTACCCGATCTGGCGCGGCAAGGATTTCAAGTACGAATACACCAACGACGTGCTCGCCATCGATGTGATCAACGGCGGGCCTGCCTTGCGCGAATGGGTGGACGATGCCGGGGCAGAGCCAGGCGACCTGGAAGCCTTGGCCGCGCCCGACGAGGCAAGCTGGCGCGAGGAAGTGGCTGAGCTGCTGCTTTACTGAGCAGGCTGAAAGACAACAGGCTGGCCATCGTCTTGCCGGGGTGGATGAATCACGCTGCCGTCGGCCATGACCAGAAGCCCGCACCCATCGACCTGGTAATCGACAGCGCGAATGGGTTGCAGCGTGTCAGGCTGCGCGGGATCGCGGAACAGGTGCGCTTCGCCGTCCGCGCCGTCGGCCAGCAAGGGATCGCTCTCGCAAGAGTGACCGGCATCGGGATCGACAACCGGCCTGTGGACCGATTCGTCGTTCAACGCGGGCACGGATGGGGTGTCGGCCTCGCCGTTCCCATCGGCTGGCGGTGCCGCACCGATTGTCGCCAGAGCGATAACCGGGAGAAATACCTTCATCGCCGTTTCTCCTTTGACGAGGATCATACCATTGCGCGATAGCAGCGCCAAATACGGGAAAGCTTACACAGGAGAGGCCATTGCTTACACTCTACAGTTTCGGACCGGGCGCCAATTCGCTGAAGCCCACGCTGGCGCTTTACGAAAAAGGGCTGGAGTTCGAGCACAGGCTGCTGAACCCCGCCAAGTTCGAGCACCACGAGGACTGGTTCAAGGCCATCAACCCGCGCGGGCAGGTGCCGGCGCTGGACGATGACGGCAAGATCATCACCGAAAGCACGGTGATCTGCGAATACCTGGAAGACGCGCATCCCACCGACCTGCGCCTACGCCCGGGAAGCCATTACGACACGGCGATGATGCGCATCTGGACCAAGTGGGTGGACGAATACTTCTGCTGGTGCGTGTCCACCATCGGCTGGCACCGCCACGTAAGCCAGATGGTGAAGGATCTGTCGGACGCCGAGTTCGAGGAAGTCGTGGCCCGCATCCCGGTCCCCGAACAGCAGGTGAAATGGCGGCGCGCGCGCGAAGGCTTCCCGCAGGACCTGCTGGACGAGGAAATGCGCAAGATCGGCGTCAGCGTAAGGAAGCTGGACGATCACCTGCGCGACAACGAGTGGCTGGCAGGCGGCGTCTATTCGCTGGCCGACATCTGCAACTTCGCCATCGCCAACGGCATGCAGAATAGCTTTCCCGAACTGGTGAACAAGGACGATACACCGGGGCTGGTGCGCTGGATCGAACAGATCAACGAACGCCCGGCGGTGCAGGCGATGTTCGCCAACGTGCCGCGAGAGTTCTAGCTCCTGCTAACCCTGCTTGCGGCTGAGTTCGCGCATGGCATCGTCCAGCCCGTCCAGCGTCATGGGAAACATGCGACCGCCCATGATCTGGCGGATCATCTGCGTCGACTGGCTGTATTCCCAGGTCCGCTGCGGCTTGGGATTCAGCCAGGCGACGGCAGGGTAGGTGTCGACCACGCGTTGCAGCCAGACTTCGCCCGCTTCCTCGTTCATATGCTCTACCGAGCCGCCGGGCCAGGCGATCTCGTAGGGGCTCATCGCGGCATCGCCGACGAACACGATCTTGTAGTCATGCCCGAACTTGTGGAGCAGGTCCCAGGTCGGCACGCGCTCGCCCCAGCGGCGTGAATTGTCCTTCCACACGCTCTCGTACAGGCAATTGTGGAAGTAGAAGAACTCCATGTTCTTGAACTCGCTGGTGGCCGCGCTGAACAGCTCCTCGGTCACTTTCACGTGGTCGTCCATCGACCCGCCCACATCCAGGAACAGCAGCAGCTTCACCGCATTGTGGCGTTCGGGCCGCATGCGGATATCAAGCCAGCCCTGCTTGGCCGTGCCGCGAATCGTGGCGTCGAGGTCCAGCTCTTCCGCCGCGCCCTCGCGGGCGAAGCGGCGCAGGCGGCGCAGCGCCACCTTGATGTTGCGCGTGCCCAGTTCGCGGCTGGAATCGAGATTGGCGAACTCGCGCTTCTCCCACACCTTGATCGCGCGGCGGTGTCGGCTTTCGCCGCCGATGCGAACGCCCGCGGGGTTATAGCCGGAATGGCCAAACGGGCTGGTGCCGCCGGTGCCGATCCACTTGTTGCCGCCGTGGTGTTCCTCGTCCTGCTCTTCGAGGCGCTTTCTCAGCGTCTCCATGATTTCGTCCCGGTCGCCGAGTTCCTCGATGGCGGCGCGCTCTTCGTCGGTCAGGAACTTCTCGGTGACGGCGCGCAGCCATTCCTCGGGGATGCTCGCCTGCTTCTCGCCCAGTTCGGAAAAGACGCCGCGAAACACCTTGTCGAACACCTGGTCGAAGCGGTCGAGCAAGCCCTCGTCCTTTACGTAGGTTGCGCGGGCGAGGTAGTAGAATTCCTCCGGTCGACGCTCGATCACGTCGCTGTCGAGCGCCTCCAGCAGTGTCAGGTGCTCCTTCAGGCTGGCGCGTATGCCTGCTTTACGCAGTTCGTCGAGGAAATTGAGGAGCACGCGCCAGCCCCGCTCAGCGGTTCTCGCGCCGGGCCATGAAGGCAAGCCGTTCCAGCAGCATCACGTCAGCCTCGTTCTTCAGCAGCGCGCCGTGCAGCGGCGGGATGGCGCTGGTCGGGTCCTGCGACTGCAGCACGTCCAGCGGCATGTCCTCCACCAGCAGCAGCTTGAGCCAATCGAGCAGTTCGGAGGTTGAAGGTTTCTTCTTCAGACCCGGCACCTCGCGCACCTTGTAGAACACCTCCAGCGCATGGGTGACGAGGCGTTTCTGGATGCCGGGGAAGTGCACGTCGATGATCTCGCGCATCGTCTCGTCATCAGGGAACTTGATGTAATGGAAGAAACAGCGGCGCAGGAATGCGTCGGGCAGTTCCTTTTCGTTGTTCGAGGTGATGACCACGATCGGGCGCTCCTTCGCCACGATCCGCTCTCCCGTCTCGTAAACGTCGAACTGCATGCGGTCGAGTTCCTGCAGCAGGTCGTTGGGAAACTCGATATCGGCCTTGTCGATCTCGTCGATCAGCAGCACCGGGAGCTGGGGACTGGTGAAGGCTTCCCACAGCTTGCCCTTGCGGATGTAGTTGGAAATGTCGTGGACGCGCTCGTCACCCAGCTGGCCATCGCGAAGGCGCGCCACCGCATCGTATTCGTACAGGCCCTGCTGCGCCTTGGTGGTGCTTTTCACGCCCCATTCGATCAGCGGCGCATCGATCGCCTTGGCGATTTCATGGGCCAGCACAGTCTTGCCGGTTCCGGGCTCGCCTTTCACCAGCAGCGGGCGGCGCAGGGTGACGGCGGCGTTCACCGCCACTTTCAGGTCATCGGTGGCGACGTAGTTTTCGGTGCCGTTAAAGCGCTGGGTCATCTAATCTGCCTGCCTCGTCTGTGTCGCGCGGGTGCTAGGTGTTGCAGCGCAGCATGGCAAGAACAGCGGCGCTACTCGGTCGCAGCCATGGCAATGGCGCGCATGCCCAGCAATTCGAAGGCCGAGTGATCGACGGCAGCCTGCGGGTTGTTCCAGCTCATGCAGACGACCCACCATTCACCTGCCTCGTCGCGCAGCAGCCAGCTGAGGTTGAGCACGCCGGGTTCGGAGCCACCCTTGTAGCCGACATAGTTCCATTGCCCACGCATGCCATCGGACACGGACGGGTTAACTGACAGGATATCCAGCGCGGTCGTGTCTTCCAGCGCGGCAAGACGTTGCAGGACGCGGGCGATATCCTCGGCCGAAGCGAACCATTCGATATCGATCATGTTCGGCCCGCCGGTGAAGGCGAGGCGCACGTCCTCCTCGTCCCGCTCGACCTCGGCGAGGAAATCCAGCACCTCGCGCCGTCGTTCCACATCCATGCCCAGGTATTCGCCGGGGTCCACGTTGGTGCCCGACTTGAGCACGAACAGCTCGCGCGTGGTCATGAAAGGGAATGTCGCCTGCGGGTCTGCGTGGCCCGAAGCGATCACCTCGGCCTCCACCGCATCGCGCCCCAGCACGGCAATCAGCTGGTCAGTGGCGGTGTTGTCGCTGATGGAAATCATCAGGGTAGCCAGTGTGTGCAGCGTCAGCGGAGAGCCAGTAGGCCAGCCCTGCAGCTGCCCGCTGGGATAGCTGCGCACGGACAGCGGCACGATCTCGTCCCAGCTGTGCTCACCGTTGGCGATGGAGCGGGCGAGGGCAGACAGCACGTAAAGCTTGAAGGTGGAGCCGATAGCCATTGGCCGATCGGCATTGCTGGCGATCAGCGGCTCGCTGGCGCCGATGCGCGTCACAAGGATCGCGGTGTCGCCAGGCAGGGCAGCAAGGTCTGCCAGCAATTGTTCGGGCGCATCGCCGATGGGGCGCACGTCGTTGAGCACGAAGCCGTTCACGCGGTAGGTCAGGTCGGTATCCAGCGTGAACGACCCACTCGCCAGGCCACGCTCGAACCGAACGGCGATGCGCGCGCCGTTGGAGGAGACCGGCTCGACGCTCTCGACCCCGATCAAGGCGCCGAACTGGCTTTCGATCTGCTCGGTGATCGCGGTGAAGCGGCCTTGCGGAACGGCAGCGATGAAAGCCTCGTCAAAGACTGCGTCGTAGTCGGCCTCACCCCGCATGGCCGCGACGATATCCGCCCCGCGCTGCTCGAGGCGGGCGGTCTGTTCGGCGTCCTGGGCGAGGGCGGGCGTCGAGAGCAGGGCTCCCAGCACGGCGAACAGGGTGAGCAGGCAGCGCAACATGGGCCCACCCTGCCGCAGGATCACGCGTCGATCAAATCGCGGTCGATCTCGCCGGCGCGGTTCTGGATGAAGTTGAAACGGTGTTCCGGGTTGCGGCCCATCAACTGGTCGACCAGTTCCTTCACCGCGAAACGCTGTTCGTGCTGTTCGGGCAGGGTGATGCGCACCAGGCTGCGGGTGGCCGGGTCCATCGTGGTTTCGCGCAATTGCTGCGGGTTCATTTCGCCAAGGCCCTTGAACCGGCTGACATCGACCTTCTTGCCCTTGAAAACCGTCTCTTCCAGCTCGGCGCGGTGCTCGTCGTCACGGGCATAGCGGCTCTCTTTCCCGGCGGTCAGGCGATAGAGCGGCGGCTGGGCGAGATAGAGATGCCCCTTGCGCACGAGGTCCGGCATTTCCTGGAAAAAGAAGGTCATCAGCAGCGTTGCAATGTGCGCGCCGTCGACGTCGGCATCGGTCATGATGACGATGCGGTCGTAGCGCAGGTTCTCCGCGTCGCATTCCTGGCGCGTGCCGCAGCCCAGCGCCAGCGCGAGGTCGGCGATTTCGCTGTTGGCGCGGATCTTGTCTGCCGTGGCGCTGGCCACGTTCAGGATCTTGCCACGAATGGGCAGGATCGCCTGCGTCTTGCGGTTGCGTGCCTGCTTGGCGCTGCCGCCAGCGGAATCGCCTTCGACGATGAACAGTTCGGTCTCGCCGTCGGTCTCGCCGCTGCAATCGGTCAGCTTGCCGGGCAGGCGCAGCTTCTTGGCATTGGTGGCGGTCTTGCGCTTGATCTCGCGTTCCTGCTTGCGCTTGAGGCGTTCCTCCATGCGCTCCATCACTGAGCCGAGCAGCGCGCGCCCGCGCTCCATGTTGTCGGACAGGAAATGGTCGAAGTGGTCGCGCACCGCGTTCTCCACCAGGCGCGCAGCCTCCGGCGAAGTCAGGCGGTCCTTGGTCTGGCTCTGGAACTGCGGATCGCGGATGAAGACCGACAGCATGATCTCGGCACCGGTCATAACGTCGTCGGCGGTGATATCCTTGGCCTTCTTGGTGCCGGTCAGCTCGCCAAAGGCGCGCAGGCCCTTGGTCAGCGCGGCACGCAGGCCTGCCTCGTGCGTGCCGCCATCGGGCGTGGGCACGGTGTTGCAATACCAGCTGGTGGAGCCGTCGGACCACAGCGGCCAGGCCACCGCCCATTCGACGCTACCCTGCTGCACGCCGTCATCGTTTTCCGGGAAATCCTGCTTCCCCGTGAAGAAATCGGCGGTCACGCATTCGCGGTTGCCCACTTCTTCCTTGAGGTGATCGGCAAGGCCGCCAGGGAACTGGAAGGTTGCCTCTGCCGGCACGTCGTCACTGGCGAGGGCGGGCGCGCACTTCCAGCGGATTTCGACGCCCGCGAACAGGTAGGCCTTGGACCGGGCGAGCTTGAACAGCCTCTTGGGATTGAACTTGCGATCCCCGAAAATCTCGGTGTCGGGCACGAAGGTCACGCTGGTGCCGCGCCGGTTGGGGGTGTCGCCCACCTTGGCGATCTTGCCCTGAGGGATGCCCTTGGAAAACTCCTGCGCGAACACTTCCTTGTTGCGCGCCACTTCCACGCGGGTGAGGCTGGACAGGGCGTTCACCACCGAGACGCCCACACCGTGCAGGCCGCCGCTGGTGGCGTAGGCCTTGCCCGAGAACTTGCCGCCAGAGTGCAGCGTGGTGAGGATCACTTCCAGCGTGGACTTGCCGGGGAATTTCGGATGCTCGTCCACCGGGATGCCGCGACCGTTGTCCGTGATGGTCAGGCGGTTGCCTTCCTCCAGCACCATCTCGATGCGGCTGGCATGGCCTGCCACGGCTTCGTCCATCGAGTTGTCGAGCACTTCGGCAGCGAGGTGGTGCAGCGCGCGATCATCGGTGCCGCCGATGTACATGCCGGGGCGGCGGCGAACAGGCTCCAGCCCTTCCAGCACCTCGATAGAGGAGGAATCGTAGTCACCACCGCCTTGCGGTGCGTTTTCGAACAGGTCGTCACTCATGCCATCGATATAGGCACGGGGATTCCCCGGCCACAAGCGGCATGGAGCAAGTTATCCGGTAATCAGAACCCCGTGGGCGCCGGATCGACGACGGTAAAGGCACCGTTGCCCACCTGCCGCACTTCCATGGCACGCTCGCCCAAGCCATTGCTGCGAAAGCGGATCGGGCCATCGAGGCCCAGGAAACCGCCTTCGTTGAGCAGCAGGCCGGCGGGAAGATCGGTGCCCGGCGTCCAGTCGCGCGTCAGGCGCAAGGTCAGCAGCACGGCATCGTAGCCCAGCGTGGCGATGCGGAACGGCTGTTCGCCGAAGCGCGCTTCGTAACTGGTGGCGAACTGGCGATAGCGATCATCGGGCACGGCAGAGAACCATGCACCGCGCATGGCGCCAACCGTCAGCAGGCCGTCCTGCCGACTCCAAAGCTCGGTGCCGATGATGGAGGGCAAGTCGTCCCCCGCATCCTTCAGGCGCGGTGCCGCCATGGCTGCAAGGCGCGCGCTATCGGCGATCAGCACGGTGTCGTATCCGCCGGTGGTCGCCAGGCGGTCTGCCGCGCTGATGATGGAGGTATTGCCCCGGTCGTAGCGTTGTACATCCACAACCGTGCCGCCACGCGCCATCACCGCCTGTTCGGCAGCAGCGGTGGTGCGATTGCCATAGTCGCCGCGCGGGGCAAGGATGGCAAAGCGTTGCGCCCCCTGGTCGAAGGCAAAGTTCACCGTGCGCGCCACGGACTGTTCAGGAATGTGACCCATCACGAACACGTCTGCACGGGCGACGGTAGTATCGTTGGAGAAGGTGATCAGCGGAACATCGGCCGGGCGCGCCTGCGCCAGCACCGCGCCCACGCTGTCGCGCTGCAGCGGCCCCAGGATCAGGCGGTTGCCATCGGCAATCGCCCGGCTGGCAGCCGCGCCCGCGCCCGAATTGGTATCGTAGGTGGTAATGCGCAGGTTTTCCGCGCCGGTATCCAGCAGGGCCATGGTGGTGGCATTGGCGATGGACTGGCCGACTTCGGCATTGGTCCCGCTCAGCGGCACAAGCAGGGCAACGCGGTGGCGGCCTTCATCGTCGGGCAGCACGGCCTGGTCAGGCGTGGTCGGCTGGTCGATGATCGGCCCGCCGCGATCCGGCATCGGCGCATCTCCGCCCGGAATGACCTGGCAGGCGGCGAGCAGGAGACTGCCCGTGACAACTGCCAGAATGCGCTTCAGATTACCCAACATGCTTGCTTGCTCCGCTGAAATTGGTCCATGGCCCTAATGGTGAGCGAACCATCTCTTTCTCCGGGCCTCTATATAGTCGCGACGCCGATTGGCAATCTTGGCGACATAACGTTGCGCGCAAGCGACGTACTGGCCCGGTGCGACGGCATAGCGTGCGAGGACACCCGCGTAACCCAGAAACTTATCAGGCACTTGGGTATCTCGAAGCCGCTGTGGCGCTATGACGACCATTCTGCACCGAACGATCGCGCAAGGCTGATCGAGTCGATGCGGCAGCGCGCCGTGGCGCTGGTGAGCGACGCCGGGATGCCGCTGGTTTCCGACCCCGGTTTCCGGCTGGTGAAAGAGGCTCGCGAGGCGGGCGTTCCCATCACCGCGCTGCCGGGCGCCAATGCCCCGCTTACCGCCCTGGCGCTTTCAGGCCTGCCCAACGACCGTTTCCTGTTTGCCGGCTTCCTGCCGCCGAAAGAGAAGGCGAGGGCGGATGTGCTGGAAGAGCTGGGCCGGGTGCGGTCGACGCTGATCTTCTTCGAAACAGCGCCGCGCCTGGCGAAAAGCCTGAAAGCCATCGCCGAAGTCCTGCCGGGACGCGAAGTGGCCGTGGCGCGCGAGCTGACCAAGATGTTCGAGGAATGTCGCACTGGATCGGCAGCGGAACTGCTTGCCCACTACGAGGCGCATCCACCCAAGGGCGAGATCGTGCTGCTGGTCGGCCCGCGACCGGAAGTGGAGCACGATGCCGAGGATGCGGATGCCATGCTGCGCGAACTGCTGGAGACCGAAAAGGCCTCCAGCGCCGTGGCGCAAGTGGCCAAGGCCACCGGGCTCGACCGCAAGATGCTCTATGCCCGCGCGATGGAGCTGAAGGGCCAGTGAAACGCCAGCTTGCCGAACAGCGCGGTCGCAAGGCCGAGAACGAAGCCGCGCGCTGGCTGGAAGGACAGGGCTGGGAGATCCTGGCGCAACGACGCAAGACCAAGGTGGGCGAGATCGACCTGGTGGCGAAGCGCGAAGGGCTGGTGGCTTTCGTCGAGGTGAAGTGGCGCCAACGCGCGGCAGACCTCGACCTTGCCATCGACGAATACCGCCTGTCGCGCGTTGCCGCCGCGGCTGAAAGCGTGGCGCACGAATATGCGACCGGGGGAGAGGACATGCGGATCGACGTGATCCTGCTTGCACCCGGCGCCCAGCCTCGCCACATCGAAAACGCCTGGATGCCTTGACGGCCCGGAGAATGAGGAAAACACCATGAGCCTTCGCGTCGCTGTCCAGATGGACCCGATGGAATCGATCAACATCGCCGGCGATTCCAGCTTTGCGCTGATGCTGGAAGCGCAGGCGCGCGGCCATTCGGTGTGGCACTATGACGTCGAAACGCTGGCCTGGTGCGACGGCAGGATCACCGCCTGGGCCAAGCCGGTGACCGTGCAGCGCGTGCAGGGTAATCACTTCACCGCTGGCGAATTGCGCAAGATCGACCTGGCCGAGGATATCGACGTGGTGCTGATGCGGCAGGACCCGCCCTTCCACCTCGGCTACATCAGCGCCGCGCTGTTGCTGGACCGGCTGAAGGGCACCACGCTGGTCAGCAACGATCCGCGCGAAGTCATCAACGCGCCGGAAAAGATGTTCGTGCTGGATTACGCGCGCTTCATGCCGCCCACACTGATTGCGCGCAGGCTGGAGGACGTGCTGGAATTCCAGAAGCAGCACGGTGCCGTGGTGGTGAAGCCGCTGCACGGCAACGGCGGCAAGGCGATCTTCAAGATCGACGAAAGCGGCACCAACACATCCGCCCTGTTCGAAGTGTTCAACCAGACCTGGCCAGAACCGCACATGGTGCAGCCCTTCCTGCCCAGCGTATCGGAAGGCGACAAGCGAATCGTGCTGGTGGACGGCGTGGTGGCCGGCGCGATCAACCGCAAGCCGGGCGCAGGGGAGTTCCGCAGCAACCTGGCGCAAGGCGGCTCTGCCGAAGCCAGCGGGCTGACCGAGCGCGAGCAGGAAATCTGCGCCGCCATGGGGCCGGAACTGGAAAGGCGCGGACTTACCTTCGTGGGTATCGACGTGATCGGCGGCGAGTGGCTTACCGAAATCAACGTGACATCACCCACCGGCATCGTCGCCATCGACAAGTACAACGGCACCAACACCCCCGGTATGATCTGGGACGCGCTGGAACGTCGCCACGCGGCGATGTAATTGCGGACCGATTGGGCGTTCGATCCGTTAGCCAGTCATGCACACACTCATCATCGACCTGATCGAGCAAGGCGGATACTTCGGCATCTTCCTGCTGATGGTGCTGGAGAACGTGATCCCGCCGGTGCCCAGCGAGGTCATCATGGGCGTGGGTGGGCTGCTGGTGCAGCGCGGGTCGATGCACTTCTGGCCGCTGCTGCTGATCGGCACGCTGGGCACGGTGGTGGGCAACTACTTCTGGTACTGGGTGGGAGACAGTTTCGGTTACCAGCGGATGGAGCCCTTCGTTGATCGCTGGGGGCGCTGGCTGACGGTGGACTGGGAGCACATCGCCAAGGCGCAGGTATTCTTCCACCAGCGTGGGCACTGGGTGGTGTTCTTCCTGCGCTTTTCGCCTTTCCTGCGCACGATCATCTCGCTGCCTGCGGGCCTGGCCCACATGCCCCGGTGGAAGTTCCTGACCTTCACCTTTGCCGGGTCGCTGGTGTGGAACGCGCTGCTGATCAAGGGCGGTGAATGGCTGGGGCACTGGCTGGCGGATTCGCAGCACGTGCTCGCCTGGATCATCATCGGCATGGTGCTCGCCACGCTGATTGGCTATGTCTGGCGCCTGTTCACCTGGGTGCCGCGCGCCGGCCGCTTCACCGGGCGCGAAGAGGACTAGTCGTTCTCTCGTGGGTGGGCGGAGCGATAGGCTTCCAGCATCTTTGCCGCGTCCACCTTCGTATAGATCTGCGTCGAGCCGAGGCTGGCGTGGCCGAGCAGTTCCTGCAAACTGCGCAGGTCCGCGCCAGAGCCGAGCAGGTGTGTGGCAAAGCTGTGCCGCAGCGCGTGCGGCGTGGCCGTGGCGGGCAGGCCCAGCGCTTTCCTCGCCCGCGCCATCGCCTTTTGCACCATGCCTTGCGACAACTGACCGCCGCGTGCACCCCGGAACAGCGCCTCGCCCTTCTCCAGGGGGTGCGGGCACGCCTTTGCATAGGCGGCCACGGCTTCGCGCACGACAGGGATCAGCGGCACGACGCGCTGCTTGTTACCCTTGCCGGTTACAACCAGCGTCTCGCCCAATGGCAAGTCGTCGGCAGTCAGCGACAGCGCCTCTGCAATGCGCAGGCCGGCGCCATACATCAGCAGCAGCACGGCAGCATCGCGCTTGCCGGTCCAGTCGGTAGCGGAAGTGTCCTCAACCATCTCGGCCAGACCTATGGCCTCGTCCGGCGTAACGGGGCGGGGCAGGCCCTTCTTGATGCGCGGGCCGCGCAGGCGAGGGCCGGTGCCGGGCTGCGCGCCAACCTGTTCGCGGGCAAAGGCGATGAAGCCCTTGAGCGCGGAGAGCTCGCGCGCGGCGGAGACATTGCCGATGCCTTCGGCGCGGCGGAACGCCAGGTGCGTGCGCAGGTCGCGGGTGGTGACTTTGGCCACGTCCTGCCAGTCGGACAGACCCAGGGCCAGCAGCAGACGCTCTGCCGTCGCAACATAGGCGCGCACCGTGTGCGGGCTGCGCCGCCGACCGATGGCAAGGTGCTCGCGCCATTGGTCAAGGAGGGCCGATGCGCTCATGCCACCAGCAGCTCGTCGGCAACAAGCCCGGCCAGCAGTGTATCGAGCAGGATCATGCCCTTCGGCGTCACACCCACACGATCGCCTTCGCGCCAGACAAAGCCCAGGCGGCGAAAGTGATCGACCGATGCGGGCCGCAGGAGTTCGTCGGGCGTCATGCCGGTGCGCGCGGCAAGGGACGCAAGGTCCACGCCCTCGGCAAGCCGCAGGCCCATCAGCAGCGCCTCGCTCGCCTGTGTCTTGGGCGAGAGAGTGCTTTCTTCCTGCAGGCCGTGGCCATTGCGCTCGACCGCGGCGAGCCAGTTCTCCGGCTTGCGGTGACGATAGGTCGCCATGCCGCCGCGCCGCCCATGGGCACCGGGGCCGATGCCGGCATAGTCCTGGTAACGCCAATAGGTGAGGTTGTGGCGGCTTTCCTCGCCACGATGCGCATGGTTGCTGACCTCGTAGGCAGGCAGGCCGGCGCTCCCTGTCAGCTCGGCCGTCACGGTGAACAGATTTGCCGCCAGGTCATCATCGAGCGGGGTGAAACCGCCGCGTCGCACATCGGTGGCGAAGCGGGTGCCAGGTTCGATGGTCAGCTGGTACAGCGACAGGTGCCCGGTCCCGAAACCCAGCGCGCGCGACAGCTGCTGCCGCCAATGCTGCTCGGTTTGGCCGGGCAGGGCATAGATCAGGTCGAAAGAGACCCGTTCGAACACCCTCTCTGCCGTCTCAAGCGCTTTCAGTCCCTCTGAAACATCGTGCAACCGGCCAAGGAATTGCAGCGCTGTGTCGTCCAGCGATTGCAGTCCCAAGGACACGCGATTGACGCCCGCCGATGCCAGCGAAGCGAAGTTCGCTGCCTCCACCGAAGAGGGGTTGCCTTCCAGTGTAATCTCGATCCCCGGGGCGAACCCCCACAGCTTCTCCGCCTCTGCCAATAGCGCTTCCACCAGCGCGGGCGGCATCAGCGAGGGAGTGCCACCGCCGAAGAAGATCGAGTGCAGCGGCTCACTTCCGGCCAGTTCGGCCTCGTGTCGCATGTCCGCCAGCAAGGCGGCCTGCCACGTCACCACGTCCACATTATCGCGCACGTGCGAGTTGAAGTCGCAGTACGGGCACTTGGCGAGGCAGAAGGGCCAATGGATGTAAAGCGCGCGCGCCATGGTTTCCTTTTCAGCCGCTGTTAACCGCGGCAAGTCAAGGTGAGCATATGGGAACTGGACGGGTCGTTACAGCCGCCTTGGCTGCTTTTGCCGCGATTTGCGCGATTGCCGCGCCGCTGGCCGCGCAAAGGGTCAATCCTTTCGCAATGGAATTGCTGGAAGAACACAACCGCGCCCGCGCCGCAGTCGGCGTACCGCGCCTTGCCTGGAGCAACCGCCTTGCCCGTGAAGCACAAGCCTGGGCCGAGGAACTGGCGCGGCGGGGGCACATGCTCCACGCGGATCGCAGCACGCGCAATGGCGCGGGCGAGAACCTGTGGATGGGCAGCGCCGGGCGCTATTCCGCGCAAACCATGGTCGATGGCTTCGTTGCCGAACAGCGCCACTTCACCAACGGCACCTTTCCGCAGGTATCCACCACCGGCAACTGGCGCGATGTGGGCCACTACACCCAGGTGATCTGGGGCGACACGCGCGAAGTAGGCTGCGCGGTGGCTCGCGGCGCGACTTACGATTTCCTGGTCTGCCGCTATTTCCCGGCGGGCAACGTCTACAACCGCAAGGCCTATTAGGGCCGTAATCTAAACGCCGAACTGGTCCGCGACCAGCTTGGCGAAGGCATCGGCGCGGTGGCTGATGGCGTGCTTTTCTTCCGGGTCGAGCTCGGCAAAGGTCTGCTCGCGCCCCACCGGCACGAACACCGGGTCATAGCCGAAACCCATGGTGCCGCGCGGCGGCCAGGTCAGCGTGCCATCGGCGCGGCCTTCGTAGACCACGTGCTCGCCGTCGGGCCAGGCGATGGCCAGGGTGCAGGAAAACCAGCAGTCGCGCGGTGTATCCGGCCCCTTGGCCTGCAACATCCCTTCGACCTTGCCCATGGCCATGTACCAGTCGCGCCCCGGCTCGCCTTCGAACCATTGCCGTTCCGCCCAGTCGGCGGTGTAGACGCCGGGCCGGCCATCCAGCGCCGCCACCGACAAGCCGCTGTCGTCGGCAAGCGCGGGAAGGCCCGCAGCCTCCGCCGCCGCGCGTGCCTTTATCAGCGCGTTTTCCACGAAGGTGGTACCGGTCTCGGGCGGTTCGGGCAGGCCAAGCGCCCCCGCCGACACGCAGTCGAGCCCGTACGGCTCCAGCAGTTTGGCGATTTCTTTCAGCTTGCCCGCATTGTGCGTGGCAATCACCAGCTTGCCCGATCCCAGCTTACGGCTCACTTGGTGGCCTCGTCCTGTGCCTTGAAGATTTCCGCGCAGCCCATCTGGGCCAGGCGCAGCAGGCGCAGAAGGCCTTCCTCGTCGTAAGTCGCGCCTTCGGCGGTGGCCTGAACCTCGGCGATCTGCCCGCTTTCGATCAGCACGAAATTGGCATCGGCATCGGCGTTCGAATCCTCATCGTAGTCGAGGTCGAGCACCGGCGTGCCCTGGTGGATACCGCAGGAAATGGCGGCCACCTTGGCGGTGAGCGGGTCGTCCTTGATCGCGCCGGCTTCCATCAGCTTGTTGACCGCCAGGCGCAGTGCCACCCAGGCGCCGGAGATCGAGGCTGTGCGGGTGCCGCCATCGGCCTGGATCACGTCGCAATCGAGGGTGATCTGGCGTTCGCCCAGCTTCTCCATGTCGCACACGGCGCGCAAGCTGCGTCCGATCAGGCGCTGGATTTCCTGCGTGCGTCCGCTCTGCTTGCCCTTGGCCGCTTCGCGAGAGCCGCGAGTGTGCGTGGCACGTGGGAGCATTGAGTATTCGCCGGTAACCCAGCCCTGTCCCTTGCCGCGCAGCCAAGGCGGGATGCGCTCTTCTACGCTGGCGGTGCAGAGCACGCGAGTGTCGCCGAAGCTGATCAGGCAAGAGCCCTCGGCGTGCTTGGTAAAGCCGGTTTCGATAGTGATAGCGCGCATTTCATCAGGCGCGCGGCCGGAAGGTCGCATTGAATTCTCCGATTGAGGCATTTGCGTGGGCAGCCCTAGCGACTAGATAAGACGCTGTCATGGCTTCTCCACCGATTACAGAACTGACTGCGCGCGCGAGGGAGATTTTCCGCCTGGTGGTGGAGGATTACCTCGCTAGCGGGCAGCCCGTCGGCTCCAAGACGATCGCCCAACGCGGCGAGGTGAACCTGTCGCCAGCCTCGATCCGTTCGGTGTTGAGCGAGCTGGAGGGTTTCGGCCTGCTTGCCGCGCCGCATACCAGCGCCGGACGCATGCCCACCGACCTTGGCCTGCGGCTGTTCGTCGACGGTATCATGCAGGTGGCCGAGCCCACGCAGGCAGAACGCGCCGCGATCGAGAAGCAGCTGGCAGAACCGGGCCCGATCGAGGAAGCACTGGAGACGACCAGCGCGCTGCTTTCCAGCCTTTCGGGCGCGGCCGGCATGGTGATGGTCCCGCAGCGCGAGGCCAGGCTGGCGCAAATCAACCTCGTGCCGCTGGACGATACCCGCGCGCTGGCCGTGCTGGTGGGCGAGGACGGGCACGTCGAAAATCGCGTGCTCCACCTTGATGGCCCGGTTTCGCCCAGCGCCTTGCAAGAGGCGGGCAACTACATTTCCGCGCGCCTGCGCGGGCGCACGTTGGCAGAGGCCGCCAAGGCGATGCAGGCCGAGATTGCCTCGGGCAAGAGTGCGCTGGACGAGGCCAGCCAACGGCTTGTCGAGACCGGCATCGCCACATGGACGGAAGATGCTGCCAAGCGGCCCGTGCTGATCGTGCGAGGCGCATCGAACCTGCTCGACGAAAGCGCGGCGAGCGACCTTGAGCGCGTGCGACAATTGCTCGACGACCTTGAAAACAAGCAATCGGTGGCGCAATTGCTCGACAGCGCGCGGCAGGCGGAATCGACCCGTATCTTCATCGGGGCGGAAAACCGTCTGTTCGCATTGTCCGGCTCGTCCGTCATCGCCGCTCCCTATCGCGACCGCGAGGGCAAGGTGGTGGGCGTGCTGGGCGTCATCGGTCCGACGCGGTTGAATTACGCGCGCGTCGTACCCATGGTGGACTTCACAGCCCATTCCCTGGGCAAGAGATTTGGTTAGCGAGACAATGAACGAGAACGACAAGAACCGCGACGAAGCGGTTGAAAAGGAACTGGAAGGCGTGCCCGAGGAATTCCTCGACAAGAGCGACGCCGAAACGGTGGAGGAAGACACCCACTCGCTGGACGAGGCGCTGGATCGCCTGCGCGAGGATCTCGAAGTCGCCAAGCAGGAAGTGCTCTATGCCAAGGCGGAAACGCAGAACGTTCGCCGCCGCATGGAAAAGGACATCCAGGACGCACGCAACTATGCCGCCACCGGCTTTGCCCGCGATATCCTGAGCGTGGCCGACAACCTTGCCCGCGCCATCGACGCCGTGCCCGAAGACCTGCGCGAAGACAGCAAGTTCAAGGGCCTGGTAACCGGCATCCAGGCAACCCAGCGCGAACTGGACAAGGTGTTCACCCAGCATGGCATCACCCGCATTGCCGCCATGGGCCTGCCGCTGGACCCGAACCAGCACCAGGCCATGATGGAAGTGCCCACCAACGATGCCGAACCCGGCACGGTGGTGCAGGAAATGCAGGCCGGCTACATGATCAAGGATCGCCTGCTGCGCGCGGCCATGGTCGGCGTGGCGAAGAAGCCGGATTGATCGTTCAGGCTGCTTCGTCCGCCGCCTGCGGACGAAGCATCGCTTCGAGCTCCTCGACAGAGCGCAAGTCGGCAAAGATCAGCGCCATGGAATCGAGCGTGCCGGCATGGGCCTCGTCGCTCAGGGCCGCACAGCCATCGGCGGCCACGATCACCTTGTAGTTCAGCTGCATGGCATCGCGCGCCGTGCTTTCACAGCAGCAGTTGGTCAGCGTTCCGCTGATAACCAGCGTATCGATCCCGCGCGCTTTCAGCTCTGCATCCAGCGTGCTGGTGCCTGGCGTAAAGCCGCTGAAGCGGTGCTTCTCGACGCACAGGTCCGTCTCGGCAACGTCCATTTCGGGCCACAGCTGCCAGTAGTGCGCGCCGGGCGTGAAGGCTTCGCGGTGGGCAAGAATGCCATCGCCCATGCGCTCTGCAAAAACAGGCCACGCAGCCGGACCATCCGGATCGGGCGTGGTGAAGCGAAGGAACACGTTGGTGCCACCGGCATCGCGCATCGCGCGGCTCAGCCGGTTTATTGCCGCGACGGCCTGGCCTGCGGCGGGCACCTCTACCGGGGCTCCTTCCTCGACAAAGCCGTTCTGCATGTCGACGATGACATGCGCCGTGCGTCGTGGATCAATGGTTTCCCAGATGTTGCGCACGCCGCCGCGCGCCTGTGCATGACGTTCAAGGATTGTGTTGTGGTCGACCTGGTGTGGCATCTCGTATTTCCTCTCCTTCTTGCTCCGAGATTTTGCCGGGCCAGCTATTGCCCGGCGCCCGGAAAATTCACCAGCACATCGTAGGCTGCCGGATCGGCAACCCCCGCCAGCTTGAACCCCTTGCGCAGCAGGAACGCGTGCTCGACGATGCGCGCCTGCTGCTCGATACCGTACTTCGTCAGCGGCCAGCCCGGCTTCAATGTGTAGTCGTAAGTCGCCCAGGGCATGCGGTTCAGGATCAGGTACCAGTCACCACGCGTCTGCGTCTGCCAGACATGCGTCATCTCGTGGATGAACAGCGCCTGCCGGCTGACGGGAGCCGTGGCGAAATCGTCGCAATAGGCCTCGCCCAGGGGGTGGAAATGGATGTGGCCGCGCGGGGCCATGGTGATGCGCCTGGGCTGGAAAAAGGCCCATTTCCGCCGCCTTATGCGGACCTTCGCATAGTCGATCGCGTCACCGAAAATGCTGCGGGCGAGCGCCACTTCCCCTGCGCGTAGTGGCCGTTCGCCACCGAAAGGGCAGGGGGCTGCGCTCGCCTCGCTCATTGTGGGCTCATGGGGTTCGAGGTTACTCCGCTTCGCCTTTCGGTACGTCGCCCGGTGCGCGGATTTCGACCGGGAAGCTGATCTTGTCCCCACCGACAAAGGTGAGGGTAACTTCGGTCTCGCCGCCCACTTGCAGGCTGTCGGACAGGTCCATCGCCATCACATGATAGTCACCCGGCTTGAACTCCACGCTTTCCCCCGCAGGAATGTCCAGCTGCATCACTTCTTCCATGGAGGGTTCCAGGTTCCAGGTGCCCATCTGGTGCATCGCGGCGCTGCCTGCGCCCTGCACATCGGCGGCGCGGATCATGCGATTGCGATCGCTGGAATTCGCAATGGTGAAATAGACCGCGCCCGGATTGCCGGCGACGGCGGGCAGGGCCATCCAGCCATCGGTAACGCTGATGCCCTCGGGCGCGTCGGGGGCGGCATCCGCTGTGGGCTCGGCCGCTTCTTCACCGCATGCCGCGGTGCCCAGCACCAGCCCAAACGCCGCGACGGACGCCAAAATGCTCTTCGTGTTCATCGTGATCCTCTCGTCAACAATCGCGCGATTTCTAGTCAGCCGGGTCCCTTGTGCCAAGCAAAACCGCTCCTATATCCGCCATCGTAACACAGCTTTTATCGAGCTGCCGAGCGACCACGCTGAGCAATCGGGCGGTCAAATGTGCAGCGTCCAACATGAAAGAGATGGGGAATTATGAGTAAGATTATCGGTATCGACCTTGGCACCACCAACAGCTGCGTCGCCGTGATGGAAGGCGGCAAGCCCAAGGTTATCGAGAATTCCGAAGGCGCGCGGACCACGCCCTCGATCGTGGCCTTCACCAAGGACGGCGAGCGCCTGATCGGCCAGCCTGCCAAGCGCCAGGCCGTTACCAACCCGGACAACACCCTGTTCGCGATCAAGCGCCTGATCGGTCGCCGGTTCGACGATCCGACCACCAAGAAGGACATGGAGATCGTCCCTTACGACATCGTCAAGGGCAAGAACGGCGATGCCTGGGTCGAAGCGGGCGGCGAAGAGTATTCGCCCAGCCAGATTTCCGCCTTCATCCTGCAGAAGATGAAGGAAACCGCCGAGAGCTATCTTGGCGAAACCGTGACCAAGGCGGTGATTACCGTTCCCGCCTACTTCAACGACGCGCAGCGCCAGGCGACCAAGGACGCCGGCCAGATCGCCGGTCTCGAAGTCGAACGCATCATCAACGAACCCACGGCTGCCGCGCTGGCCTATGGCATGGACAAGGAAGACGGCAAGACCATCGCTGTCTACGACCTTGGCGGCGGTACCTTCGACGTCTCGATCCTGGAGATCGGCGACGGCGTGTTCGAAGTGAAGTCGACCAACGGCGACACTTTCCTGGGCGGTGAAGACTTCGACAATGCCATCGTCGAATACCTGGCCGACCAGTTCAAGTCCAAGGAGAACATGGATCTCCGCACCGACAAGCTGGCCCTGCAGCGCCTGAAGGAAGCTGCCGAAAAGGCCAAGATCGAGCTGTCCAGTTCGCAGTCGACCGAAGTCAACCTGCCGTTCATCACCGCGCGCATGGAAGGTGGTTCGTCCACCCCGCTGCACCTGGTGGAAACGATCAGCCGTTCCAAGCTGGAGCAGCTGGTGGGCGACCTGATCAAGCGCACGCTGGATCCGTGCAAGAAGGCACTGGAAGATGCCGGCGTGTCCAAGGACGGTATCGACGAAGTGATCCTGGTCGGCGGCATGACCCGCATGCCCAAGGTTCGCGAAGTGGTGGAAGAGTTCTTCGGCTCCAAGCCGCACACCGGCGTGAACCCCGATGAAGTCGTCGCCATGGGCGCTGCCATCCAGGCCGGCGTGCTGCAGGGCGACGTCAAGGACGTGCTGCTGCTCGACGTGACCCCGCTGTCGCTTGGTATCGAGACGCTGGGCGGCATCATGACCCGCATGATCGACCGCAACACCACGATCCCGACCAAGAAGACGCAGGTCTACTCCACCGCCGAGGACAACCAGAACGCGGTGACCATCCGCGTGTTCCAGGGCGAGCGCGAGATGGCCGCAGACAACAAGCTGCTTGGCCAGTTCGACCTCGTCGGTATCCCGCCGGCCCCTCGCGGCGTGCCGCAGATCGAAGTCACCTTCGACATCGACGCCAACGGCATCGTCAACGTGTCCGCCAAGGACAAGGGCACGGGCAAGGAACAGCAGATCCGCATCCAGGCCTCGGGCGGTCTCAACGAGTCCGACATCGAGCAGATGGTGCAGGATGCCGAGAAGTTCGCCGAAGAAGACAAGAAGCGCCGCGAGGCCGCCGAAGTCCGCAACAACCTCGACAGCCTGGTGCACGCCACCGAAAAGCAGCTGGAAGAGAACGGCGACAAGGTGGACGCTGGCCTGAAGGGCGAGATCGAAACCGCCGTCAAGGAAGCGAAGGAAACCCTGGAAGGCGACGACATCGACGCCCTGAAGGCCAAGAGCGAAGCCCTGACACAGGTCGCCATGAAAATGGGCCAGGCCATTTACGAACAGGAACAGGCAGCCGGCGCCGAAGCCGCTGCCGATGCGGCTGCCAGCGAAGACGCCTCCAAGCCCGCCGAGGAAGAGGAAGTGGTCGACGCCGAGTTCACCGAGGTGGACGAAGACAACGGCAAGTCCTGATCGTAACGATGGACAAACCAGCCGCCACCGACGCCCCCTCTTGCAGATCGGGGCGCTCCGGTGGCGGTGCGGTTTGGGGGTTCACGAATGTCTGCGACTGAAGTCGATTTCTACGAATTGCTGGGTATCTCCCGCGATGCCGACGGCGCGACGATAAAGAGCGCCTATCGCAAGATGGCGATGAAGTATCACCCGGACCGCAATCCGGGCGATGCCGATGCGGAAGCCCAGTTCAAGGCCTGCAGCGCGGCCTACGAAGTGCTGAAAGACCCGCAAAAGCGCGCGGCCTACGATCGCTATGGCCATGCCGCCTTCCAGCAGGGCGGCGGTGGTGGCCCCGGCGGCATGGGCGGTGCCGACTTCGCCGATATCGGCGATATCTTCGAAACCATTTTCGGCAGCGCATTCGGTGGCGGAGGCGGCGCAGGCCGTGCCCGCCCGCGGCGCGGGGCAGACCTGCGTTTCGACATGCAGGTAAGCCTGGAAGACGCTTTTCACGGCAAGTCGACCGAGATCACCGTGGAAGTGGCTGCCACGTGCGATACTTGCGAAGGTTCAGGTGCGGAACCGGGGACCGGCAAGCGCCGCTGCGAACTGTGCCACGGGCATGGAAAGGTGCGCGCGCAGCAGGGCCTGTTCGTGATCGAACGTCCGTGCCCCACCTGCAGCGGTCGCGGCGAAGTACTGGAACAGGCCTGTTCCAGTTGCCGGGGCGAGGGCCGCGTGGATCAGGAGCAGGTGCTCGAAGTCGAAATCCCGCCCGGGGTCGACAACGGCACGCGTATCCGCCTGTCGGGCAAAGGCGAGGCAGGTCCCATGGGCGCGCCTGCGGGCGACCTGTACATCTTCGTGCACGTCAAGGAGCATCCCGTCTTCGCGCGCGAAGGCACATCCCTGTTCACCCGGGTACCTGTCAGCTTCACCGCGGCGGCACTGGGCGACACGATCGAGATTCCCGGACTCGACGGCGAAACCCATTCGATCGACATTCCCGCCGGCATCCAGTCGGGCAAGCAACTGCGCAAGCGCGGTGCGGGCATGCCCGTGCTGCAAGGGCGCGGGCGCGGCGACCTGGTGGTGGAAGTGATGGTGGAAACGCCCACCAAGCTTACCGCTCGCCAGAAAGAGCTATTGCGCGAATTCCGCGAGACCGAAACGGGCGAGGAATGCCCCGAGAGCCGCGGTTTCTTCGACAAGCTGAAAGACGCGTTCGGGGGTTGATGCGAAGGCGGACCTCCCTGTCGCGCAGCGATGGGGAGGCCTAACCCGCCCCGAGCTTCTCGATAATCTCAGCGCGTAGTGCCGCCACGAGGCCTGGCGCACAGTTCTCGCGCGCTTCTTCCTCGTCGCAGATCGCCAGGAAAGCCTCGCGCTTCATCGCCATGCAGGCCGATCCGCCATAGCCACCAGGAATGGTGGAGCAGACAAGGTCGATCATCCGCTCGGCCCCGTGCAGGCGCCCCCACAGGTAGTCGTTCTCGCGATAGGCGCGGCTGAAAAAGGCGCCGAAGTTGAAGAACTCGGTCCCGCGCAAGGTCGCCTCCGTGCCGCCTTCGCGAATGGCTCTGGCATCTTCCGGACTGATGCGATCCACCTTGACCGGATCGTATTCGGTCAGGCCTTCGTTGCGCAGCAGGGGCAGGGTGGAAACATCGTAGAACGGGAAGCCGAGATAGGTCAGCAGCACACGTCGGCGAAGGTCCTTGGTCATGGCATCCAGGGCTTCGCACAG
Organism: uncultured Erythrobacter sp.; assembly: GCA_913055155.1. Lineage (GTDB taxonomy): Bacteria > Pseudomonadota > Alphaproteobacteria > Sphingomonadales > Sphingomonadaceae > Alteraurantiacibacter. The sequence goes on from CAJXJR010000003.1 coordinate 45,254, forward strand.
GACAACTTCGGCTGCTTCGTCGGCCTCTCGCAGCGCTCGCCTGCGCGACAGTTCGTCAAGGAAAACGCCCGGATTGGCCATGACATCCGCTGCGATCAGATCGAAGTCGGGGCCAAGGTTGCGCGGGTCTTCCTTGGCGAAATAGAGGGTCAGGGCGCGGTAGACATTGTCCCGCGCGCTCTCCAGCCCTTCGTCCGGTATTGTCGGGTCGATCTCCCAGTCGCGCGACAGTCGCCGGGCCAGCAGTCGCAAGCGGCGGATGCGGAAGGCCAGGTCGTGATCGCGGAAGAAATCGATCGCCACTTCGCTGGCACCGCCCTTCGCCCCGCTGAGGCTGGCCATGTTGCGCGCATCGATCTCCTGTCGCAGCCGCATGGCAATCTCCGATGCGTTGGGCATGTCGGCCTTGTGTGACGCCTTGCGGGCCAGGTCCGCCAGACGGTCGACAATGCCGCTCAGCTTGGCCTGGGCATAGGAGTGGAAGGCATAGCCGGCCTTCTCCGCTGCTGCCTGCTGCGCCCGGCTGCGCCAGTTGGCCAGGCGCTTGCGCGTGGGCCGGTCGAAGAACAGCGTGTGGCCGAACAGCTTCTCGACCGCAGCCTCCACTTCCGGGCGCAGCGCGGCAACCATCTTGCGCAGACGTTCCGCATCGCGGGTCTGCTCTTCCAGCAATTCCAGGTTGTCGCGGATGGGCTGTTCGCGCGGGATGGCGGATAGCGAACCGGCAATGGCGGCGAAGAACCCCACCGGCTTTACCGTATCGTCCTGTCCGGGGCGCGGGCGGCGCGGCGAGGGGTCGATGTAGACAAAGCGGCGATCAACCTCGCGCTGCGCCGGTCGTACGCCAAGGGCTTCTATGGCGCCCTTGAACGGCGCATTGTTGAGCACTGAGCCATCGACCATGGCGACATGCTCTGTCGTGCCCTGTTTCACGTGCACGGGCATTACCCGGCGCAGGAAGCGGTCGCGCTGGTGCCAGTTCTCGCCGCAGACTTCGTCGATCTCGGAGAGGTGCAGCGGCGGGAAAGCGCCGGGAAAGCTGGCCGTGGCGCGCGCCGCCAGTGTCAGCTCGCACAACTGCGCCAGGTCCTGCCCGCCATCGGCCGGAGTATGTGCGCGGAAATCGATCATCATACGATGTTCCGGCTCCTCCACCTGCGGCGGGCTGTTGAGGCGCAGCGTTTCCAGTCGCCCACGAAAATCTGTGGCGGTGACCAGCAGGTCGATCGGGTGGCGCGCAGGCAGCAGCGGCGCTTCCGCCGGGCCTTCCTCCATTGCCATCAGGGCATTGTGGATCAGGCGCGAGAACCCGGCCCCCGAGAACGGCGGCTCGAACCAGCGCCCGCGCACGAGGCTGGATATCTTGCGTCGCACTTCCTTGCGGGTTTCGGCGGCAACGGTCTCGGACACGGTATTGCCGGGCGCGCGCGTCAGGTACCAGACGATCGGCCGCATGTAGACGCGCGCGGCCGGTGACCAGGGGCGCGCCTCAGGATGAACCAGTTTCTCCACGTCTGCGGTTTCCAGCCACAGCTTCGTCAGCGGTTCCAAGCTGCGCCCGGAATGCACCGCCTGCGCCAGGAACACGGCGTTGATGCCACCCGCGCTGGCGCCGGTGATGATATCGGGCAGCACGCGCAGGCGCAGGTCGCGTTCTCTCTCGATGCGTTGAAGCATGGAGAGGTAGACCGCTTCCACGCCCGTGACCTCTTCCCGCTGGGCCGCGTGGAAGGCGCGGCTGGCGCGGGCCAGCTTCCAGATCTCCTTGGTGACGCCATGCATGTATACAGCCAGGCTGACGCCTCCATAGCAAACGAGCGCAATCCTGAGTTCTTTCTGCCGCATCGCGGGCGTTGATGGCAGATGGATCGGCCTGTGGCCAGATGCGAGTGATGCGCGCTTGCGTTCTGCTTTCGTTCCAGCTAGCTGTGGGCCATGGCCAAGCCCAAGAAACGCTTCATCTGTTCCGAATGCGGCAGCGTGTCGCATCGCTGGCAGGGGCAATGCCCGGACTGCGCAGAGTGGAACACGTTGGTGGAGGATACGCCCGACACAAAGTTTGCTGCCAAGCACGACTTGTCGAGCGGGGGTAGGGCAATCGCCTTCGAATCGCTGGATGCGCCAACCAGGCCGCTTGACCGGCGCAGCACCGGGATCGGCGAATTCGACCGCGCGCTGGGCGGCGGGCTGGTGCCGGGTGCCGCCATCCTGATGGGCGGCGAACCGGGGATCGGCAAGTCCACGCTGTTGCTGCAGGCAGCGGCGAAGATCGCGCAGCAAGGCGGCAGCGCCGTCTATGTCAGCGGGGAAGAGGCGACCGGACAGGTGCGCATGCGCGCCGCGCGGCTCGGCCTGTCGAAGGCACCACTGAAGCTGGCGGCGGCAACGTCCGTGCGCGATATCCTCACCACACTGGGGCAGGACGATCCGCCGCAGCTGTTGGTGGTGGATTCGATCCAGACGATGCATTCCGACATGATTGAAGGCGCGCCGGGAACCGTCAGCCAGGTGCGCGCCAGCGCCTTCGAGCTGATCCGGTTCGCCAAGGAACGCGGCACCGCCTTGGTGCTGGTGGGCCACGTAACCAAGGACGGCAACATCGCCGGGCCGCGCGTGCTGGAACACATGGTGGATACGGTAATGAGCTTCGAGGGGGAGCGCAGTCACCAGTATCGCATCCTGCGCTGCCTGAAAAACCGCTTTGGCGCTGTGGACGAGATCGGCGTGTTCGCCATGGAAGGCCACGGGCTGGACGAGGTGGGCAACCCATCCTCGCTTTTCCTGTCCGGACGGGACGAACCGATTGCCGGTGCGGCCGTATTCCCCGCGCTGGAAGGCACGCGCCCGGTGCTGGTCGAAATCCAGGCACTGATCGTGCGGCTGCAATCGGGCGCTACCCCTCGCCGCGCGGTGGTGGGCTGGGACAGCGGGCGTCTGGCCATGCTGCTGGCCGTGCTGGAATCGCGCTGCGGCCTGAGTTTCTCGACGGCCGAGGTCTACCTCAACGTCGCCGGTGGCTATCGGCTGGCGGACCCGGCGGCAGACCTTGCCGTGGCCGCTGCGCTGATCAGCGCCCTGGCCGACAAGCCGCTGCCGGCCAGCGCCGTTTGGTTCGGCGAACTGGCGCTTTCGGGCGAGGTTCGGCCGGTTGCCCACGGCACAGTGCGGCAGAAGGAAGCGGCCAAACTGGGCTTTGCGACCGCTTATGGACCGGCGGACGGGGGACAGGACGTTTCTGGCTTGCGGTATACGGATGTTCCCGCAGTCTCCTCTCTCGTTGACCGGGTCATGGCATCGGCATAAGCCCTTTTCCCGATGACGGGATTTGATCTAATCGTGCTGCTGATCGTGGGGGTTGGCGCCATCGGCGGCTTCCTGCGCGGTTTCGTGCAGGAAGTGCTTTCCATCGCCGCCTGGGTGCTGGCGATTTTCGCGATCCATTATCTGCACACGGACCTGACCGCGGCGATCTTCGCCTACATGGGCTCTCCCATCAGTGCATCCATCCTGGCCTTCGCGCTGCTGCTGCTAATCCCCTATGCGGCGATGAAGCTGATTGCCCGGATGGCCGGCCGCACCTCGCGCAATTCGATTCTGGGCCCGATCGATCGCGTGCTGGGCTTCGGGTTCGGCGCGCTGAAAGGCGTTATCATCGTGGTGGTCGCCTTTTCGCTGCTGGTACTGGGCTACGATACCGTGTGGGGCAGCAAGGGCCGGCCGCTGTGGATTGCCGAGGCGCGCACCTACCAGTTCGTGGATGCCGGATCGCGCGCCATGGTGCAGATCATCGCCGAACGCCGCGCGCGCCTGCAAGATGAAGAGGGCGGATGAGCGCCGAGAAGCTGTACACGCCCGAAATGCTCGCCGCTGCGGTAGAGCTTGCCAGTGTTCCCCCCATCGAAAGCGCAGGCCACCACGGCTCCGCGCGCTCGCCTACCTGCGGATCGACGCTGGACATCGACCTGGTGCTGGACGAGGGCGGTGCCATCGCAGGGGTCGGCATGAAGGTACGCGCCTGCGCCGTAGGCCAAGCCGCTGCCGCCGTTTTCGCGCGCCATGCCGCCGGTCGCGGGGCGGACGACATGCGCCGCACCTTGGACAGCTTCACCGCCTGGCTGGAGAATGGCGGAGACGCGCCAGACTGGCCCGATATCGACCTGATCGCCCCGGCGCGAGACTTTCGCGGTCGGCACGGCGCCATGCTGCTGCCGTGGAAGGCAGCCATGGCGGCTCTTTCCAGCGCGGCTGCGGCAAGCTAACGCCTTCGCTTCAACACTTCGGGGGAGCACATGGAGTCAGCGCCAACACAACCGGATCGCGAGCCCAGCGCAAAGGAAATCCGCCTCGTCATCGCCGCCAGTTCGGCGGGCACGGTGTTCGAATGGTACGATTTCTTCATCTACGGCACGCTGGCCGGCCTGATCGGCGCAGCCTTCTTCCCCAGCGATAACGAGACCTTGCAGACGCTGCTGGTCTGGGCCGGTTTTGCCGTGGGCTTCGGCTTCCGTCCGCTTGGCGCCATCCTGTTCGGTTTCCTGGGAGACCGGCTGGGGCGCAAGTACACATTCCTCGTCACCGTCACGCTGATGGGAGTGGCCACGGCAGGCGTGGGCCTGATACCCACGGCAGCCACCATCGGCATTGCCGCGCCCATCATCGTCATCTGTTTCCGCATCCTGCAGGGCTTGGCGCTGGGCGGCGAGTATGGCGGCGCGGCAATCTATGTGGCCGAACACGCCCCGCCCGAAAAGCGCGGTTATTACACCAGCTATATCCAGGCCAGCGTGGTCGGCGGCTTCGTGCTGTCGATCATCGTGGTGCTGGCCTGCCGTGCGCTTATCCCGGCAGAGGATTTCATCGAATGGGGCTGGCGCGTGCCGTTCCTGCTGTCGTTGATCCTGCTGGGCATTTCGCTGTGGATGCGCTTCAAACTTTCCGAAAGCCCGGTATTCGAAGCGATGAAGAAGGCAGGCGAAACGGCCGGCAATCCCTTTGTCGAAAGCTTCACCTACCCTGGCAACAAGAAGCGCATCTTCGTGGCGCTGTTCGGCGTGACGGGCATCCTCACCACCATCTGGTACACCGCGTTCTTCTCCAGCCTTTCGTTCCTGCGCGGACCGATGCGGGTGGAGGAAGGCCTGGTGGAGATCATCATGCTGGTGGCCGGCGCCATCGCCATGAGCTTCTACCTGGTGGTGGGCAAATGGTCCGACAGGGTGGGGCGCAAGAAGCCGATCATCATCGGCGCCCTGCTGACGCTGGTGCTGATCTTCCCGCTGTTCTGGGGCATGGGCTCGCTCGCCAATCCGGGCCTGCAGCGCAGCGCCGAGGAAGCCCCCGTCGTGGTGAGCGGCGCGGATTGCAGCTTCGATCCCTTTGCCGAAGTCCAGGCGACCCCGTGCGGGCGCGTGCTGCAGGACCTGACCGCCCTGGGCGTTCCTTACGACCTGCAAGGCGACAGTGCGGATGCGACAATCGCAATCGGCAGTTCCAGCCTCGATTATTCCGCTCTGGACGATGCCGATCGCCGGGGCACGATCCAGAGCGCCCTCGAAGAGCAAGGCTACGACTTCTCGGTGCAGACCCCGCCGCTGCCGAACATACTGGGCATCATCGTCCTGCTGCTAGGGTTCGGCGTGCTTTCGGCGCTGACATATGGCTCGGTCGCGGCGCTTCTGGCGGAAATGTTCCCGCCACAGATCCGCTATTCCTCGCTGTCCATTCCCTATCACATCGGCGCAGGATACCTGGGCGGGTTCCTGCCGCTGATCGCCAGCTACATCGTGGCGCGTACCGGCGATGTCTATGCGGGCCTCTGGTACACTTGGGCGGTTGTTGCCTTTGGCGCACTGGTCGCCTGGTGGGGCATCAAGGGCGGGCCGCCGCGCGATTTCGAAGATGACCACGCCTGATCCGCCACCTGCCAGCCTGCGCCTGCGGATCGACGCGCAAGCGCTGGCCGAAAACTGGCGCACCCTCGATCGGCTGTCAGGCACCGCAGAAGCCGGCGCCGCGGTCAAGGCCGATGGCTATGGCCTTGGTATCGACAACGTCATGCCGACCTTGGTCCGCGCAGGGGCAAGGCAGTTCTTCGTCGCGCACTGGAGCGAGGTGCCCGATGTGCTGGCGCACGTACCGGGCGAAAGTATCGCCGTGCTGCACGGCGTGGCCAACGAACGCGAAGCCGCCTTTGCCCGCGCAACAGGCGTCCTTCCCGTAATCAATTCCATGCTGCAGGCCCGGGTCTGGCACGAAAGCGGGGGAGGGGCCTGCCACCTGATGGTGGACAGCGGGATCAACCGGCTGGGCGTGGAACAGCAATGCATGGGCGATCCGGCTATCAGGCAGCTGCAGGTCGATACGCTGATGTCGCACCTCGCCTCGGCAGACGAGGACACGGCCCAGAATGCCCGGCAACTGGCGGTGTTTCGCGAGGCTGCGGCGCAACTGGACGCAAGCCGTCTCAGCCTTGCCAACAGCGCGGGGATCGCGTTGGGGCCGGACTATCGTTTCGACCTGACCCGCCCCGGCCTTGCGCTCTATGGCGGCATCCCGCGTGGGGAACTGGCCGGGCATATCCGACCGGTGGTGCAGATCGAAGCAGCGGTACTGCAGGTGCGCGATCTCTCGCCCGGCGATCCGGTGGGCTATAACGCCATCTGGCACGCCGACAAGCCGACGCGGGCAGCCACGATATCAATCGGTTATGCCGACGGAATCCTGCGCAGCTGGGGCTCAGGGGGTGCATTGCAGCATGACGGGGCGACGCTGCCGATCATAGGCCGCGTGTCGATGGACATGGTTATTGTCGATTGCACCGGGACGGTCTTGGCGGAAGGCGATTTCTGCAATCTTTCCTATGCTTTGCCGCAGGCTTCTCGAATCTCCGGACTGTCGCAATATGAATTGCTGACCGTGCTGGGGCAGCGTTTCCAAAGGGTCGTGGAACAGGACTGATTGCCAATTTCATGCTGCGAGTGCTAAGGATACAAAAAACAAAAGCGCAGGAAACCGCATCATGGCCGCAAAACCCACTGCCGATGGTGAAGCCATCATCATCAAGAAGTATGCCAACCGGCGTCTCTACAACACCCAGTCGTCCAGCTATATCACGCTAGACGACCTGGCTCGGATGGTGCGCACGGGCGTGGAGTTCCAGGTGCTGGATGCCAAGAGCGGCAACGACATCACCCACGCCATCCTGACGCAGATCATCATGGAAGAAGAAGCCAATGGCGAGCACATGCTGCCAGTCAGCTTCCTGCGCCAGCTGATTTCCATGTACGGCAATTCGATGCAGGCGATGATGCCGCCCTATCTTGAAGCGACGATGGAAAACTTCCAGTCGAACCAGGCCAAGCTGCAGGAAGCCTTCAAGTCCAGCATGGGCACGGATGCACTGGCCAAGATGGCCGAACAGAACATGGCCATGTTCCAGGCGGCTGCCGGCGCCTTCATGCCGAGTGCTGCGTCGTCGACGGCGGAAAAGCCGGCCGCCAAATCTGACGATATCGACGCGTTGAAATCGCAGATGGCCGAGATGCAGCGCAAGCTGGACGAACTCGGCAAGTAAGCCGCCACACGCCAACCAACCACGCAAGTCTCGACATGGCGCCAGCGCGGCGTCATGTGGGCATCTGTATCGATCTGCATTTCCTGGATTCGCCCATGCCTGCCATTCGCCACGCCCTTACCACCAAGCGCGAAGACGATTTCGCCGCCTGGTACCAGGAAGTCATAGCCGCTGCCGACATGGCCGAGGAATCGGGCGTGCGCGGTTGCATGGTCATCAAGCCGTGGGGCTATGGCATCTGGGAGCGCATGCAACGCCTGCTGGACGACCGGATCAAGGCCGCCGGCGTGCAGAACGCCTATTTCCCGCTGTTCATCCCGCTCAAGAATTTCGAGCGCGAGGCAGAGCATGTCGACGGGTTTGCCAAGGAAATGGCCGTCGTCACCCACCACCGGCTGATTGCCGACGGGGAAGGGGGCCTGATCCCCGATCCCGAAGCCAAGCTGGAAGAACCGCTGGTGGTGCGCCCCACGTCTGAGACCATCATCGGCGATGCCATGAGTCGCTGGATCCAGTCGTGGCGCGACTTGCCTTTGCGACTGAACCAGTGGGCCAACGTGGTGCGCTGGGAAATGCGCACGCGCATGTTCCTGCGCACCAGCGAGTTCCTTTGGCAGGAAGGCCATTCCGCCCACGCCACCGCGCAGGAAGCGAAGGATGAGACCATGATGGCGCTGGAGATGTACCGCGCCTTTGCCGAGGAAGACGCGGCCATCCCCGTGATCGCAGGCGAAAAGCCGGAGAACGAACGCTTCCCCGGCGCCGTGGAAACATGGTCGATCGAAGCCATGATGCAGGATGGCAAGGCGCTGCAGGCGGGCACGAGCCACTATCTTGGCGACAATTTCGCCCATGCCGCCAACATCCGTTACCAGAACCAGAAAGGCCGTGAGACGCTGTGCCACACGGTCAGCTGGGGCATGTCCACGCGCATGGTGGGCGGCCTTATCATGACCCACGGCGACGACGACGGGTTGCGCGTGCCGCCCGCGCTCGCGCCGTTCCAGGTGGTGATCCTGCCGATGCTGCGCGACAAACCGGAAGACGAGGCCCTGCTGACCTATTGCGAAGAGCTGCGCGCCGCCATCGCCGCACAATCTGCGCTGGGCGAGCCGGTTCGCGTGCTGCACGACAAGCGCCCCGGCAAGGCGGCTGCAAAGCGTTGGGACTGGGTGCGCAAGGGCGCCCCGATCATCATCGAAGTCGGCCCGCGCGACATGGAAAAAGGCGTCGTCAGCCTGTTGAAGCGCAATGCCCTGTGGAACATGGAAACCGGCAAGCCTGCCTTCGAAAATCCGGGAAGTGGCGAAGTGGCCGAAGGCATGCCTGCCATGCTTGCAGATATGCAGGCAGCCATGCTGGTGGAAGCCCGTGAGCGCCGCGAAGCCAACATCCGCCGCGACGTGACCGACATGGATACGCTGGCGGCCCATTTCGCGCGCGAGCAGAAGTATCCCGGCTGGGTGGAAGTACAGTGGGCCAAGCCCACGGGCGAAGCACTTGAAAAAGTGGTGGAAAGGTTGAAAGAACTGCGCCTGACCCTGCGCAACGTACCGATCGATGCAGCGCCGGTGGACGGCCCCTGCATCTTTACCGGCCAGCCTGCGGTGGAAAGGGTCTACGTCGCGCGCGCCTATTGATGAGGGCTTGAACCGGGGGAGAGGCACGATGATCAAGGAAACCAGGTACTGCCTCTCGCATGTGACGGACTTCGAAGGCCGCGATGCCCGGCAGACCTTCTGGTACTACATCCTCGCGCTGGTGCTCTTCCAGTTCGCGATCGGCATACTCACCTCGATCCCGCTCGTCGTGTCGGTGTTCGACACCATTTTCGATGCCGTGGAGAAGGGGGCCGACCCCGAAAACATGGAAGCCCTTGTCATGGCCAGCACGGCAGACTGGGTGGGCACGACCGTGTGGTTTTCCGCCGGGGCTTACCTGATCACCGCCGCCCTGTTCGTGGCGGCTTTCGTGCGGCGACTGCACGATGCCGGATTCGCGGGCTATTGGGCGGCGATCCCGATCGTGACCCAAGCCGTGGCCGTCTATTACTCGTTCGCGCAGATGGACGAGGTGCAGCGCGTGATGGCCAGCGTCTCCAACCCGGCTGAATTGCAGGCGATGCAGGCCGAATTGTCCGGTAATCCGGGCAATTACCTCAGCTGGCTCGGCTACCTGGTGGTCGTCGGCTTTGGCGTGCTCAAGTCGCAGCAAGGGCCAAACCGTTACGGCGAGCCACCACGGGAACTTTAGGCACCTTGCCAAGCGCGGCGCGATGCGCAATCTCGGGCCCCATGCGTAACCTTATCCTGCCGGCGGCCCTGCTCGCCGTCTTCGCCGCCCCTGCCATTGCTCACGACCAGCAGGGCGATCCTGCCGCCAGCGTTTCCGCCGAAACGCTGCAGGCCGATGTAGAGACCATGGTCGCCTTCGGCACGCGCCACACGCTGTCCAGCATGGACGATCCCGAACGCGGCATCGGCGCGGCGCTGAACTGGGGCTTTAACCAGTTCGACGAGGCGCGTCGGCAGTGTGGCGACTGCCTGGAAGTCAGCTTCATCGAACGTGAAATGAGCGGACGGCGCATTCCCGAACCCGTGCTGATCCGCAATGCCATCGCCATCCAGCGCGGCACCGAGCGGCCAAACGAAGTGGTCATCATCCAGGGCCACATCGACAGCCGCGCCAGCGACGTGATGGACGCGCACAGCGACGCCCCCGGCGCCAATGACAATGCCAGCGGCAGCGCGCTGGTGCTGGAAGCCGCGCGAGCCCTGTCACAGCGAGAATACCCCACCACCATCGTCTATGCCTTGCTCGATGGCGAGGAGCAGGGCCTTTACGGCGGCAACCTGCTGGCGGATTTCGCCACCGAACAGGGCTGGACGGTCAAGGCCGTGCTCAACAACGACGTTGTCGGCGGCTCGTGCGGGTCGGATGGCGTGTGCGATGCAGAGCACGTGCGCGTGTTCTCCGAAGGGATCCGCGCCGATGCCGACGAACAGACCCGCGCCCGCATGCGCAGCATGGGCGGCGGCAACGATAGCCCCAGTCGCAACCTGTCGCGCTGGCTCGTCCAGCTGGCCGAGGCCAATCCCGACGGGCTGGACGTGCGGCAGACATGGCGCAGCGACCGCATGGGACGGGGCGGCGATCACCTGCCGTTCCTCGACCGTGGCTATCCCGCGATCCGTTTCTCCGTCGCCATCGAAGATTACGAGCACCAGCACCAGGACGTGCGCGTGGAAGACGGCGTGACCTATGGCGACACGCCGGACGAGATGGACTTCGACTATCTGGCCGACGTTACCCGCCTGAACGTGCGTGCCGCAGACCTGCTGGCCCGCGCGCCGATGCCGCCCGTCGTGCAGAGCGACGGCATCGTGCGGCCCGACGTGCTGCTGGAATGGGAGCCGGTAGCCGGCGCGGTGCGCTTTAACGTCTGGCGCAGGCGGACGGATGAGCGCGACTGGCACCTGCGCCAGACCCTGCGCGCGGACCCGGCGGCTGACCTTAATTCCATCGTCCTGGCCCCCGATCGCGGCGACGACTGGATCTTCGGCGTCAGCGCGGTGGCGGCGGACGGGGCGGAAAGCCCGGTCTCCAGCGCGGTGCCGGGTGGGCAATTCTATCCGCTACCGGTCGACAGCGCGGGGTAAGCCCCCCATATGGCGGGGCAGATGACCAAACGCCCCAATACCCGCAAGTTCGTCGGCCTGCCCAGCAAGGAGCAGGTGATGGACTTCATCCGCACTGCCGACACCACCGTCGGCAAGCGCGAGATCGCCAAGCATTTCCGCCTGAAAGGGCAGGAAAAGATCGCCCTGAAAGCGCTGCTGAAGGACATGGCCGAGGAAGGCCTGATCGACGGCCGCAAAAGCGCCTATCACCGCATGGGCGGCGTGCCCAAGGTGACGGTGCTGCGTATTGTCGATATCGACGATGGCGAACCCGTCGCGATCCCCGAAAGCTGGGACCCTGACGACGGCAGCGCCCCGCCGCTCCTGCGTGTGATCGAGAAGAAGAAACAGGCCGCCCTGCGCACCGGTGACCGCATCCTCGCCCGCACAGAGGAAGCCGGGAAGGGCTGGCTTGCCCACCCGATGAAGAAGCTGGCCACGCGCGAAGAGCAGATGCTGGGCGTGATCGAGATCGACGGCGGTGGCAAGGCATGGCTGGCGCCGGTGGACAAGCGCATCCGTTCGTCTTCGCCGGTTTCCGATGTGGGGCAGGCGGAGGAGGGTCAGCTCGTGCTGGCCGAACCCGCCGGGCGCGGGCGCAATTCCAGCGTGAAAGTCACCGAAGTGCTTGGCGACCCGCTGGCCCCGAAGAGCTACAGCCTGATCGCCATCCACAAGTTCGGCATCCCGCACACTTTCCCGCAAGAGGTGCTGAGCGAGGCAGAGAAGGCCGCAAAGCTGCCCTTGAGCGAGGAAAAGCGCGAAGACCTGCGCGGCTTGCCGATCGTCCCCATCGACCCTTCCGACGCCCGCGACCATGACGATGCCATCTGGGCCGAACCCGACGGAGAAGGCGGTTACAAGGCCGTGGTCGCGATTGCCGACGTGTCGTTCTACGTACGGCCCGACAGCAAGCTGGACAAGGAAGCGAGGAAGCGCGGCAATTCGGTCTATTTCCCCGACCGGGTGGTGCCGATGCTGCCCGAAGTCCTCTCCGCCGATGTCTGTTCCCTGCGCGAAGGCGAGGACCGCGCGGCGATGGCCTGCCACCTGCACATCGATGCCGAAGGGCGCATCAAAAGCTGGCGTTTCACCCGCGCTCTCGTCCGCATTGCGGAGGTGATCGCCTACGAAGATGCGCAGGCGCGGATCGACGATGGTTCAGCCGACGACAACCTGCAAAACCTTTGGGGTGCGTGGCAGCTGCTGTCCTCCGCCCGCGATGCACGCGACCCGCTGGATCTCGACCTGCCGGAACGGCGGGTGGTGCTGGACGAGCAAGGAAAGATCGCGGAAATCGCCGTGCGCGAGCGGCTGGATGCCCACCGCGTGGTCGAGGATTTCATGATCGCGGCCAACGTGGCGGCGGCCAAGGCGCTGGAAAGCAAAGCCTCACCCGTCGTCTACCGCATCCACGAACCGCCCACGCGCGAAAAGCTGATCGCGCTGCGCGAATACTTCGATTCGCTGGGCAAGAACCTGGCGCTGGGCCAGGTCATCACGCCCGGCCTGTTCAACCGCATGATCAAGGACGTGGCCGACGACGGTGAAAAGGCGCTGGTGATGGAGGCCGTGCTGCGCAGCCAGACGCAGGCCTATTACGGCCCGCAGAACGCTGGCCATTTCGGGCTGGCACTGGGTTCTTATGCGCACTTCACCTCGCCCATTCGCCGTTATGCGGACTTGCTGGTGCACCGTGCACTGGTGGATTCCTATCACCTCGAACAGCCCAAGCCGCCGGGGAACACAATCCCTGCGCATTCGGGCCTGTCACAGCGTGACCGCGAGAACCTTTCCAAGATCACCGATGCCATCAGCGTGACCGAACGCCGCGCGATGGAGGCGGAGCGCGATACCATCGACCGCTATGTGGCCGCATGGCTTTCTGCGCGCGTTGGCGAGGTATTTTCCACCCGCATCACCGGGGTGCAGAAGTTCGGCTTCTTCGCCACCATCGTGGGGCTGGGCGGAGACGGGCTGGTGCCGATCTCCACGTTGGGCCGCGAGTATTTCCGCCACGACGAAGGCGCACATGCGCTGATCGGAGAGGATAGCGGCACCAGCTACACCGTAGGCGATGTGCTGGACCTGCGACTCGGCGAGGCCAATCCGCTTACCGGCGCGCTGAAGTTCGAACTGCCCGAAGGCGGGGGGCGCCAGCGGGTGGAACCGCGCGGGCAAAGACCGCAACGCAAGCCGCGCCCGAAGAAGGACCGGCAGGGCAAGCACACGGTCGGCAAGCGCGGCAGGCCCGGCAATATCCGCCACCAGGGACGGAAGAAGCGCTGACCAACCCTCAGCTGAGTTTGTCGATTTCCTCAGGGCTCAGGTGCCCCGGCACGATGATAAGCGGACAATGCAGGCTGCCCACCTGGCCGGTGAAGTGCGACACCAGTGGCCCCGGCGGACCTTCTGCAGCCGTGCCCAGCACCAGCGCCGCCACTTCGGGATGTTCGGCCAGGTATTCCGATACCACCGTCTTGGCGTCGCCCACCCGCACGGCGATCTGCGGCATCTTGCCGGATTCGTACATCAGTTCGCCCGCAGCCGAATTGGCCAGCACTTCGGCCCGGTCGCGGGCCTCTTCCTCGATCGTTGCCTGGATGCCGCCAAAGGCGTTGAACGACTGCCGCGGCACCAGCGCCAGCAGGTGTACGACGCCGCTGGTCTTCGCCGCGCGGCGCGCCGCAAAACGCAAGGCGACTCGTGCTTCTTCCGTTTCGTCGACGATCGAGAGATAGACCCGCATGTTTCGTCCTCCGTCGCACGTGGTATCGTTCGAAACCTTGAATTCCGCAAGATGCCTTGCCCCGCGCGGCCAAATTGGCCAGAGAGCACGGGCACGCGACCACATGCTTTCAGGGAGCCAAGCGCCTTTATGCCGATTGCCATCAAGATGCCCGCCCTTTCGCCGACCATGGAGGAAGGCACGCTAGCCAAATGGCTGGTGAAAGTGGGGGACACGGTTTCCTCCGGTGACATCATGGCCGAGATCGAGACCGACAAGGCCACCATGGAATTCGAAGCCGTGGACGAGGGCACGATTGCCCACATCCAGGTGGAAGAGGGCACCGAGGGTGTGAAAGTCGGCACGGTGATCGCCACCCTGGCCGAAGAAGGCGAGGATATTGGCGACGTTGAACCCGCAGGAGGCGGCGATTCCGCGCCTGCGCCTGCCGCCAGCGAGGAAAAGGCCGAAGAACCTGCTCCGGCACCGGCCCCGACTCCGGCGCCTTCGCCCAGTCCGGCTCCAGCCCCTGCCGCAGCGCCCGCCGCTTCGGGCGACCGCATCATCGCTTCGCCGCTGGCGCGCCGCATTGCGGAGCAGAAGGGTTTGGACCTGTCGCAGATCAAGGGCTCCGGCCCCAACGGGCGCATCGTGAAGGCGGACGTGGAAGGCGCGCAGCCCGGTGCAGCCGCCCCGGCGCCCGCCGCCAGCGCTCCCGCGGCGACGCCCGCGCCCGCTGCTGCCCCGGCAGAAGCACAGGATTTCGGCATCCCGCACGAGGTCGAGAAGCTTTCCGGCATGCGCAAGACCATCGCGCGCCGCCTGACCGAATCGAAGCAGCAGGTGCCGCATATCTACCTGACGGTGGATATCCGCCTCGATGCTCTGCTGAAGCTGCGTAGCGAGCTGAACGCCGCACTTGAGCCGCAGGGCGTGAAGCTTTCGGTCAACGACATGCTGATCAAGGCGCTGGCCAAGTCGCTGGAGCAGGTGCCCGAGTGCAACGTGCAGTTTGCCGGCGATTCGATGCTGAAGTTCAAGCGCGCCGATATCTCGGTCGCCGTGTCGATCCCCAATGGCCTGATTACCCCCATCGTCACCGATGCGGGAAGCAAGGCGATGAGCAAGATCAGCACGGAGATGAAGGACCTCGCCACCCGCGCGAAGGACGGCAAGCTGGCTCCGGAAGAATACCAGGGCGGCACGGCGAGCCTGTCCAACATGGGCATGTTCGGCATCAAGCAGTTCGAAGCCGTCATCAACCCGCCGCAGGGCATGATCATGGCCATCGGCGCGGGCGAGAAGCGCCCCTATGTGGTCGACGATGCCTTGCAGATCGCCACAGTGATGAGCGCCACTGGCAGCTTCGACCACCGCGCCATCGACGGTGCGGACGGCGCACAGCTGATGAAGGCGTTCAAGGAACTGTGCGAGGCGCCGCTGGGGCTGGTGGCTTAAGGGGCCGCCTATGGCTCGCATCCCCGCCATCCGCGTTAGCGCGATGCCCGCCGATGCCAATGCCTATGGCGATATCTTCGGCGGCTGGCTGATGAGCCTGATGGACTCGGGCGCCGGCCTTGTCGCAGCGCGGCGGGCCAAGGGCAGGGCGGTTACCATCGCCATCGACGCGGTGGAATTCCTGCGCCCGGTGAAGGTGGGCGACGAAGTGTCGATCTATGCCGAGATCACCCGTGTAGGTCGCACCAGCATGGCGATAGAGACCGAGGCCTGGCGACGGCATCGCCATTCGGAGGAGGAGGAGATGGTGACCAAGGCCACCTTCACCTTCGTGGCGGTGGACGAAAGCGGCAAGCCGCGCGCGGTTGACGGGGGTGCAGCGTGATCCGCGGTTTTACGGAGATTGCCGCACTGGGCCTTGCGACTGCCTGTTCGCCGGCGGTGGAGGAGGAAGTGGACATGGCCGAAACCGGCGCCGAAGAGCATTACTACCCGTCCCGCGCCGAAGCAGCTGACGGGCCCAACCCGTGGATTGTGATCCTTCCGGGCGGCGGCGGGATCGAGGTGTTCGGCGATACCGAGTTCTATTTCGACGTGGCGCGCCACTGGAACGCGCGCGGACTGGATGCGCTGGTGGTACATTATCAGGCCGCTGCGCCGGTGCTGGGCATCGAAAGCGAAGGCATTCCCGGTCCGATGGAAGCCGAGGTTGTGCGTAACGCGCTGGCCTCTGCGGAGATGAACGGCTGGCTGGACCTCGACTGCCCCGGCTTCGTGATCGGCTTTTCCGCCGGTGGTTCGGGCGTCATGTCGCTGGCGGCAGACCCGGTGCCGAACCTGGTTGGTGCGATCGGGTATTACCCTCTTGTCCTTGGCCAGCCCGACCCGTTCGAGGCGCAGGTGCCTGTCCTGGTTCTACAAGGGGAAAGCGACGACCTGACCACGCCGGAAGCGCTTGACGCTTTCCTTGCTTCGGCAGGCCCGCAAGAGAACTTTACCGTCCACCGTTACCCAGATGCAGAACACGGCTTCGACATTCCCTCGCTGGCCGAGCCGGTGGAATACAACGGCGGCGTGTTCCTCTATCAGCAAGAGGCCGCAGAGGCCGCCGGGCGCGAGGCCGATGCCTTCGTCGCTTCCATCCTAGAGGCGCATACCTGCGCCAACCCCGCGGGAGGCGAATGATGCGTGCCGGCTTCGCCATGCTGCTCGCCGCCCTGATGGCCGCGCCCGTCGCAGCACACGGTCCGGCCGATGCACAGCCGGTGATGATCGGCAACGATGGCCCGGACATGGACGCTTGCGGCGGCTGGGGCATGGTGCAAGGCCTCAACCCCGATGGCGACAATTTCCTTGCCGTGCGGGCTGCGCCCACCACGCAGGCCAGCAAGATGGACGAACTGCACGAAGGCGAGGAAGTGTGGTTCTGCGACAATAGCGAAGACCAGCAATGGGTCGGCATCGTCTACGGCGCCAGTCGCGAACCCGGCGTGGATTGCGAAGTCGGCGCCAACCTGCCTCGTCCCGTTCCCTATCTCGGCCCATGCCGTTCCGGCTGGGTCTCCGCCCGTTATGTCATTCTCCTAGCAGGATAGATCATGAGCAATTCCTACGACGTCATCGTTCTTGGTTCCGGCCCCGGCGGCTATGTCGCCGCCATTCGCTGCGCACAGCTGGGGCTGAAAACCGCCATTGTGGAGCGGGAGAACCTGGGCGGCATCTGCCTCAACTGGGGCTGCATCCCGACGAAAGCGCTGCTGCGCTCGGCAGAGATCCTGCATTACGCCCAGCATGCCAAGGACTATGGCCTGAAGATCGCGGGCGAAATCGAGGCCGACCTGGAAGCCGTGGTGAAGCGCAGCCGCGGCGTTGCCAAGCAGCTGAACCAGGGCGTGACGCACCTGATGAAGAAGAACAAGATCGCCGTTCACATGGGCGAGGGCACACTAACGGGACCCACCAGCCTGACGGTGAAGGGCGACAAGGGCGAAGAAAAGCTTACCGCCAAGCATGTGATCGTCGCCACGGGTGCACGTGCGCGCGACCTGCCGTTTGCCCCGGCTGACGGCAAGCACATCTGGACTTACCGCGCCGCCATGACTCCGCCCGAAATGCCGAAGAAGCTGCTGGTGATCGGCTCCGGCGCCATCGGTATCGAATTCGCCAGCTTCTACAACGACATGGGCGCCGACGTGACCGTGGTCGAAATGCTCGACTGTATCGTTCCGGTGGAAGACAAGGACGTGTCCGCCTTTCTCGAAAAGGCGCTGACCAAGCAGGGCATGACGATCATGACCGGCGCCGGCGTCGAGGAGCTGAAGGCGACGGGCAAGGGCGTCTCGGCCAAGATCAAGGCGAAGGACGGCAAGGCAGCAAGTCACGAATTCACCCATTGCATCGTCGCCATCGGCATCCAGCCCAACACCGAAAACATCGGTCTGGAAAAGCTGGTGGAGATGGATCGCGGGTTCATCCAGATCGATCCCTATGGCCGCACGAAGTCCAAGGGCCTGTGGGCCATCGGCGACTGCACGCCTGGCCCGTGGCTGGCGCACAAGGCGAGCCACGAGGGTGTTACCGCCGCGGAAGCGATCGCGCAGGAACTGGGCAAGAAGGACCTGCATCCGCACCCGCTCAACCGCGATGCCATTCCCGGCTGCACCTATTGCCACCCGCAAATCGCCAGCGTCGGCCTGACCGAGGCCAAGGCCAAGGAAGCGGGCTACGAGGTGAAGGTCGGCATGTTCCCCTTCATCGGCAACGGCAAAGCCATCGCGCTGGGCGAGGCCGAGGGCTTCACCAAGACCGTGTTCGACGCCAAGACCGGCGAATTGCTGGGCGCACACATGGTAGGCGCGGAAGTCACCGAGATGATCCAGGGCTATGTCGTGGGCAAGACGCTGGAGACGACCGAAGCCGAACTGATGCAGACCGTCTTCCCGCACCCGACCATTTCAGAAAGCATGCACGAAAGCGTGCTGGCCGCGTACGGCCGCGCGCTGCATATCTAGCATGAGGTGACAGACCCAGAATTTCCCGCTAGCGGGCACGTCGCTCGCGCGGACAGGTGGCAGAGCGGTTGAATGCACCGGTCTTGAAAACCGGCAAGGGTGCAAGCCCTTCGTGGGTTCGAATCCCACCCTGTCCGCCAGCGAGTTCGCCCGCAAGGCGATGGGCTGGCGCGGTGAGCCACAGGGCCCACCGGGTTCGGACGCGAAAGCTGCGCTGTAACGGAGAGCGCCCGGAAGACTCCCGCTTCGGGTTTCGAGACTTGTCTTGGCCCTCCATGATCCTAGGCTGCACCCGATGTCTTTCCGCCCCTCCGCAAACGTACAGGCCCTTGCAGAAGCCATCAGGCCAGCACTCGGCCTTGGCGCCAGCGGAACGCCCCCGCCACCGGACTTGCGGTTTATCGCGGAGCGCCACCGCGTAACGCTTCTGCTTCACCATGCCTTGGGCCTGCGCGGTCATCGCGAAGACGAAGAACTGCTGTCCCAAATCGCCAGGCTCGCACAGCTGAACGCGCGCGGGACATTGCTTCAGAAAGCAGCGGGAGCGAGACTGGAACGGCTTCTGGACGAGCGCGGCATCGACAGCATTGAAATCAAGGGGTGGCGCCTGGGGCACCTGCTCTATGGCGAGAATACCCTCCGGCAATCGCGCGATGTCGATGTCCTCTTGCGGCCGGAGCAGATTTTCGAGGCGGTCGAAGCGGTTGTGGAGGCCGGCTTCAAGAATATGCGAGGCGAACCGCTCAAGCCGTCAGTTGCGCGGGCCATGCTGCGGTTCCATCGAGAGGTGGAGGTGCGCGACCCGCGTTCGCGGGTTACGATCGAACTCCATTCGCGGTCTCTGGAAAATCCACCGGCGGGCTGGAGCGACACGACAATGCTGGCAGACCCGCTGGACCTCTCCAATCCCGAATACGTCCTGTACCTGATCCTTCATGGAGCCGGATCGAACTGGAACCGGCTGAAGTGGTTGGCCGATCTTGCCATGATCGCCCAACGTGTTGAAAGCGATGTCATGCTCCAGGTCGTGGACCTAGCGCGCGCCCTTGATTGCCTTCCTGCAGTTTCAGCCAGTTTCCGCGCCTGCGGCGCGATCTGGGGGGAAGGCCTTGTTGGCGAATGGCTTGCCGCAGCGGCGCTGCGCGTGGACGATGAACGCACCCAGTTGCACCTCCAGGCATTCGCCCGCGCGCTCAATCGTGAAGATTCCCCATCGAAAATGGAATTGACGGCAAGGCGGCTGGAGCTGGTTCGGGATTCGCCAATTTGTGGCGAGAGGCCGCTCCCGCACCTCAGCTCCATTGGAAAGCGCACGGCGATGTGGCTTCTTCGCCGTGTCTAGCCGCCGGGTGCCACACCGCACGGTGGAAACCGAACGCTCCGGGCCTCTTGCTTGGCCCGGTCAGGCTGCCTGATAAGCCAATGGATGGTGGGCTACTGAACGGCCGGCTCATGGCCCATTCGAAAAGGGCAAGATCGAATTCGCTGTCGTGCGATGGGCTTGACGGTGCGGCCCACCGGCGGCGCCAGCCTTGGCCGTCCTTGGCTGCGGATAGCTACTGACAACAATCCTCCTGTCACTGCACTTTTACCGCCGGCCTCAACCAAGCCCGGTAAATTCAAACGCATTCGAATGGCTGTAAGGCGGATCAAGGCTCTATCAACTAAAAGGCCGACCTGATTGCGCCCTGGCCGCGAGAGGCATTTCCCAGCACCAACCACGTGACAGGCCGTAAAGGTCACGCTAGGAATCGGATGAAGTCAATTTGCCGGAGCTACCGGCGAAACCGTTCGAGAGGATCGCTACACATGACTCGCAAGCTTTGCGCCGTTCTTGCTGCCACCACGGCTCTTGCCGTTGCCGCGCCTGCCCATGCACAAGGAGCCTGCACACGCGACCAACTGGAAGGCATCGCCGGCGACTGGGTGGAAGCCATCGAGCAGGGCACGATGATGACCATGCAACTGGGCGAATGGGTGGAGTACAACGAGAACTTCATGCGCGGATCGCTGGGCGGCTTCCTGTCCCCCGCGCGCGAGGTGAACTGGCACCTGGCGCTGCTCGATACCACCACCTGCCAGGTCTTTGTCGAAGCGGTGATACTGGACGAGGAGCGCCCGCTGGTCACTGCGACTCAGATCAGCAACGGCTTTTTCGGTGTCGGCCCGTTCGACAATATCGTGACCGACGAAGGTGACTGGCTGTTCGACGCGCAGGCGACCTACGAATATGCCCGCCGCGAGGACTGGAGCGACATTCCCGAAGGCGAACGCCACACGCGTGACGAACTGATCGCGGCGGCCGATGCCTATCTCGACCTGTTCAACGATCCCACCGTGGAAGTGCCCTGGGGCACGCCGTGCGCGCGGCTGGAAGGCGGCGTCTACACCGGGCGCGGGGAGCCTACCGATACCTGCAATGTGGGCGTTCCGTCCGGCGTGGAACTGACCAACCGTCGCTACATCGTCGACCCGGTGAAGGGCGCGGTGAACGTTTTCCTCGAATTCGGCGAGAACGCCCGGCCCGACAGCCACACCTTCCGCGTGGAAAACGGCAAGATCCGCTATGTCCACACGGTGACCTATTGCGAGGAAGAAAACTGCGGCTTCCGGCCCTTTGCCGAGATGCTGGCGGAAAACCCCGACATGCAGCCGCCCTACGCCCCGCTGGACGAATAGGCCCGGACAGGCGCCAATTCGTCGCACCTCTGCATTTGGGGGATTCCATCGCGTGGGGCAGTGCTCTAGCATTGCCGCATGATGTTCAAGACCTTGCGCCGCATGGGCGCGCTCGCCGCTGCCACCATCCTCTGCACCACGCCTGCCGCCGCGCAGGTGGAGCCGTTTGACGAATATCTGGCCACCGTGGCGCAGCATGCCCGCGCCGAAGGGGTGAGCCAGGCGACCATCGATGCGGTGTTCACCGGCCTTGTGCCCAACGACCGGGTAATCGCGCTCGACAACCAGAACGTATCTTCCGGTGGCAACGTGAACCCCGCCACCGGCTTTGCCTGGATGTCCAGCTACTTGCGCCGCCACAATACCGCCTCGCGCATCCGTGGCGGTGTACGCAAGCTGGCCGAAGTGCGCCCCATCGCTGCCGAGGTCGAGCGTGAATACGGCGTTCCGGCTGAAATCATCGTTGCCATCTGGGGGCACGAGACCGCCTATGGCGCGGTCATGGGCAGTTTCGACCTGCCGCGATCGCTGGCCACGCTGGCCTGGGAAGGGCGCCGCCGCGAGCTGTTCGAAAGCGAACTGATCGACGTGCTCAAGATGGTCGACCAGGGCGTGCCGCAGTCGCAGCTGGTGGGCAGCTGGGCCGGCGCCTTCGGCAACGGCCAGTTCCTGCCCAGCGTATACTTGCGCCTGGCGGTGGACGGCGATGGCGACGGAGACCGCGATATCTGGAATTCCGATGTCGATACCATGCATTCCATCGCCAACTACTTCCGCGATGCCGGCTGGCGTCCGGGAGAGCCGTGGGCGGTTCGGGCGTATGTGCCCAATTCGGCAGATCGCACGGGGATCGAGAATCGCGTGGATTCCCCCGTCTGCCCCCGCGTGCACGAACGCCACAGTCGCTGGATGACAGTGCGCGAATGGCGCGAACGGGGCGTGGAACCGCGCGCGCCCATCGGCGATGACGTGATGGCATCGCTGTTCGAACCCGATGGTCCGGCGGAACCCGGCTACCTCTTAACCCAGAATTATAGGGTTATCCTCGAATATAACTGCTCGAATTACTACGCGATGAGTGTGGGATTGCTTGCAGATGAGATCAGTAGATAGCTCCAAGACCCGGTTCCAGGCGCGCGCCCTGGTAACCATTTTCCTTGCCTCTGGCCTTGCTGCCTGCGGATCGGCGGGCGGGGGCGGTGTGGCCTCGGTCGCTTCGCTGCCGGTAAACGGACCGCAGGATGACTATCCCATCCTCGTGGGGGAACCCTTCGAAGTGGCAGGCACGCATTACACGCCTGCCGACGTGCTGAATTATGACGAAGTGGGCTATCTCACCCTCGATCCCGGCACCATGGGCTATACCGGCGCGCACCACACGCTGCCGGTGCCGAGCTATGCCGAAGTCACCTCGCTCGAAACGGGCCGCACGGTGCTGGTGCGGCTGGAACGGCGCGGTCCGATGGACAGCAACCACCTGGTGGCGTTGTCGCCTGCCGCCATGGCGCAACTGGGCGGCAACACGGAAACGCCCGTCCGCGTTCGCCGCGTGAACCCGCCCGAGGCACAGCGCATGATGCTGCGCCGGGGCGATGCCGCACCCTTGCGGATGGATACGCCCAGCTCGCTGCTGACCGTGCTGCGTCGCCGCTTACCCGAAAGCGGCTCTGCCTCGCTGGCCGCGAATGCCGCGCCTCCGCAGGCGATCGAGACGGTGGAGGTGGCGGCTTCGGCGGCAACGCCTGCAGCCGCGCAGCTTCCTGCCACGGAACCTGCCGTCGATGCCGCAACGCCTACGCCGGCAGGCGAACTGGCGGCCGCGGAGCCCGTTTCGGAAATGCCTGCGGCGCCTGCTGGCGAGACTCCTCCCGAGGTCGCTGCCGCGGAGCCGGTCGCACCGGTGGCGCCCGTGCCAGCACCTGCCGACCCGGCCGCCGAAGAAGAGACCTTCGCCGCGGTGTTCGAAACCGAACAGCCCGCGCAGGCGGTTGCGGTAGCCGAAGCAGTCCAACCTCCCGAAGCGGTCGAACCCGCCGAGGTGGTCGAAGCCCCGGAAGGCGAAGCTGCGGAAGGCGAAGCCGTGGCCCAGGCACCGCAGGTGCTCGAAGGCGGATTCCTCGTTCAGGCGGCTACCTTCGCCAATTCCGATAACGCGCAGCGGGCGGCCAATGCGCTGGGCGGGCAAATCAGCCAGTCCGGCGAGTATTACCGCGTGCGCACCGGCCCCTTCGCCACTCGTGGAGAAGCCGAGGCCTCGCTCGCCAATGTCCGGCGCGCGGGTTATAGCGATGCACGAATCCTGACCAGCGGCTGAGCCTTGTGGCTCCGCCGCGTCCAAGCGGTGGAGAACGCGTGCAGCAAAGGAAATTCCTGGCCCTGGCAACGGCGGCGCTGTGCCTTGCCGCCAGTCCTGCCGCACCTGCATCCACGCCCGCGCCTGTCCCGCAGGACATACCCGTCGCCTTGTTAGTGGACCTGTCCACCGGGCAGACGCTCTATGCGCGGGAGGAAAACCGGCGGTTCGTGCCTGCGTCGGTCACCAAGGTGATGACCGCCTACACCGCCTTCAAGCTGATCGACGAGGGCGAACTGCGCCCCGAAATGCGCTTCGAATACTCGCAGGAACTGGAGGACGAGTGGTACGCCGAAGGCTCCAACATGTTCCTGCGCGCGGGTGAGCAGCCCACCGTGGGGCAGTTGCTGCTGGGCATCACCACCGTTTCGGGCAACGATGCCAGCGTGGCGCTGGCCATCGCCGCCACCGGATCGCTCGAAAGCTGGCTGGCGCTGATGAACGCAAATGCTGCCGAACTGGGCATGCGTGACACGCATTTCGGTTCCCCCAACGGCTATCCCGATGGCGGGCAGACCTACACCTCCGCACGTGACCTGGCCCTGCTGGGCGAGGCGATCACGCAGGACTATCCCGGTCTCTACGCCCGTTATTTCGGCCATCGATCGCTGCGCTGGCGCAATATCGCGCAGGAAAACCACGACCCCGTGACGGGCCGGGTGGATGGCGCCGACGGCCTGAAGACCGGCTACACGCGCGAGGCGGGTTTCACCTTCCTCGGTTCGGCAGAGCGCGATGGGCGGCGGCTGGTAGAAGTGCTGGCAGGCGCGCCTGACAGCGACACGCGCGACAATGCCGCCCGCGCCTTACTGGAATGGGGTTTCGATGCGTTCCGCCAGGAAATGATCGTGCCTGCGCGCACAACGCTGGGCAGTGCGCAAGTTCAGAACGGCGCGAGCGCCAGCGTGGCCCTGCGCACGCCCCAGGCCGTGGTGGCGGCCTTGCCCGTGGGCGCCGACGAGACACGCTGGACCATGGAGATCGTCTATCGCGGCCCGGTGCAGGCACCCGTAATCGTGGGTGATCGTATCGCGCGCCTACGGCTAAGCGTGGATGGTGAAGTGGCCATGGAAGTACCGCTGGAAGCAGCGGATTCGGTGCCCGAAGCCAATGTCGCCCAGCGGATCATCAATGCATGGAGGAAATGGCTGGCATGACGCGGGGACGCTTCATCTCTTTCGAAGGCGGCGAAGGCGTCGGCAAGTCGACACAGGCACGCATGCTGGTGGACGCGCTGAAGGGTCGCGGGCTCGACGTGGTGCAAACGCGCGAGCCGGGCGGCACGCCGGGGGCCGAAGCGATCCGCGAGCTGTTGCTGGACAACCGCTTCAACTGGGGCACGCGCGCCGAAGCGCTGTTGTTCGCCGCTGCCCGGTCAGACCATGTCGCCAACCTGATCCACCCCGCACTGGACCGCGGGGCGTGGGTGGTTTGCGATCGCTTCGTCGATTCCTCGCGCGCATACCAGGCCGGGGGAGGGGGCTGGTCGGACGATGCCATCCTCTCGCTCCACACGCTGGGCTCGAACGCGCTGATGCCCGACGTTACCTTCCTGCTGCAGGCGCCGACGGACGCCATCGCCCAGCGGCTGCACGAGCGTGACGGCGACAATTCCGACCGTATCGGCGGCAAGCCCGCCAGCTATCACGCGCGCGTGGCCGAGCATTTCCGCCGCCTGGCCGCCATCGATCCCGAACGCTTTGTGCTGATCGACGCCAACGGCACGCCGAACGAGGTGCACGAGCGCGTGATGCGCGCCATGGCACCATTCACCGGGGAGGGCGGGTGAGCTATATCGGTCATGACGAGGCCTGGGCCGACTGGCGCCGGGCGCTGGCGGGCGAACGCATGCACCACGGCTGGATCCTTGCCGGTCGCCGGGGCGTGGGCAAGAGCGCCTTTGCCATGGCCGCCGCGCGCGAACTGGTGGCGGAAGGCGGCATCCCGCAGCCCGAAGGCGAACATCCCGATATCCGTTACGTCAGCCACCCCCCGAAGAACGATGCCGAGGCGAGGAAGCGCGACGACGGCAAACCGTATGAGCTGGCGCGCAATATCAAGGTGGACCAGATCCGCGAACTGCAGCGCCGCCTGACCACCCGCCCGACGCTGGGCAGCCGCCGCGCGATCATCATCGATCCGGCAGACGACATGGAAACCAGCGCCGCCAACGCACTGCTGAAAAGCCTGGAAGAACCGCCTGCCGGCACCTACTTCCTGCTGATCGCGCACCGCATGGGGCGGCTGCTGCCGACGATCCGCTCGCGCTGCCGCGTGCTCAACTTCCCGCGCGTTTCCGATATCGACATGGACGCGATCCTCGCCCGCGAAAGCCCGCAGGCCAGCGCAGAGGAGCGCGCCGCCGCCATCGCCGCTGCCAGCGGATCGCCCGGCGCGGCGATCGATTTCGTCGAGCTGGACCTGGGCAAGATCCACGCGCTGATGAAGCAGGTGGTAGAGCGCGGCGATCCCGATTTCGCCCTGCGCGGCAAGCTGGCTGGCGCGATGGGGCAGCGTCCGAGCCGCGAGAAACAGCTGGCCGCCATCGAACTGGCCCGCGCCGTCGTGGCCGACAGGATGCATGACGTCAGCCACGCCCAAATCCCCGCCATGGTTGAAACGCACGGCGAACTGGTCCGGCTGGCGGGCCAGGCACCGACATACAATTTCGATCCCGGCCTGCTGGTGATGGAAATCGGCACCTTGCTCGCCCGCCTCGCCGCTTCTAGGGAAGCCGCCCATGGCTGACACCTTCTATCTCACCACCGCGATTCACTATCCCAACGGCAAGCCGCACATCGGCCATGCCTACGAGACCATCGCGGCCGACGTTCTCGCCCGTTTCCACAGGCAAATGGGGCGCGACGTGCGCTTCCAGACCGGCACTGACGAACACGGCCTGAAAATGGCCCAGAAGGCCCGCGACCTGGGCATGACCCCGCGCGAGCTGGCAGACGAAATGTCCTGTTATTTCCGTGACCTGTTCGACAAGCTTGATATCTCGTATGACCGCTTTATCCGCACCACGGAAGAAGAGCATTACCGCGCCAGCCAGGCGATCTGGAAGGCGATGGACGCCAATGGCGACCTTTACCTCGATCGCTACGAAGGCTGGTACTCCGTACGCGACGAGGCCTATTACGACGAAAGCGAACTGGTCGAAGGTGAGGGGGGAGAGAAGCTTTCTCCGCAAGGCACCCCGGTGGAATGGACGGCCGAGGAGACGTGGTTCTTCCGCCTGTCTGCCTATGGCGACAAGCTGCTAGCACTCTACAAGGAAAACCCGGATTTCATCCGCCCTGAAAGTCGTCGCAACGAGGTGATGCGGTTCGTCGAGGGTGGCCTGCGCGATCTTTCGGTCAGCCGCACCAGCTTCGACTGGGGCGTACCGGTGCCGGATAGCCCGGGCCATGTGATGTACGTATGGGTCGATGCGCTCACCAATTACATAAGCGGCCTTGGCTATCCCGACGCCACCGAGGAAATGGCCAAGTACTGGCCGGCTGACCTGCACCTGATCGGCAAGGATATCGTGCGCTTCCACGCGGTCTATTGGCCAGCCTTCCTGATGAGCGCCGGTGTGGCAACGCCCAAACAGGTGTTCGGCCACGGGTTCCTGCTCAACAAGGGGCAGAAGGAATCGAAGTCGCTGGGCAATGTCACCGATCCTTCGGACCTGGTGGATGTCTATGGCGTGGACGTGCTGCGGTACTTCCTGCTCCGCGAATTCTCCTTCGGACAAGATGGTAGCTATTCCCGTGAAGCCATTGTCAGTCGTGCAAATTCCGAACTCGCCAACAGCTTCGGCAACCTGGCGCAGCGCACCCTTTCGCTGTTGTTCAAGAACTGCGAGGGCCACCTGCCGCCGATCGCCGGACACACCGACGAAGACAACGCCCTGTTAGCGCATGTCGACCGGGTGATCGGCGAAGAAATGCCCGCCGCCTATGCCGACTTGGCCTTTGCCCAGGCGCTGGAGGCATGGATGGGCGCGGTCTTCGCCTGTAACGCCTATATCGACGCAGCTGCGCCGTGGGCGCTGAAGAAAACCGATCCGGAGCGTATGAAGACCGTTCTCGCCACGTTGTACGTCTGCATCGCGCAGTTGGCCGTGGCGGTGATACCGGTCATGCCGACGAGCATGGGCAAGCTGCTCGATGCCATCGGCGTGGCGCCGGACCTGCGTACGGTCGATGGCATTCGTTCGCAATGGTATTCGCCGCTGGCGGAAAGCGAGTTCCGGCTGGAGAAACCGCGAGGTATTTTCCCCCGCCTCGAACTGCCGGAGGCTGCCGAGGGGGAGGGCGCACAATGACGCTGTCCGCAACGCTTGGCGCCCCGCTGATCGACAGCCATTGCCACCTGAACTACGAAGGCCTGGCAGAGCGGCAGGACGAAGTGCTCAGCCATGCCCGCAAGGCCGGTGTTACCGGCTTTCTCAACATCTCCACACGCGAACGCGAGTGGCGCGACGTGGTGGCCACCGCCGAGCGTGAGCCGGACGTATGGGCGACGGTGGGCATCCACCCGCACGAGGCCGACCGCCACGCAGACCTCGGCCGCCAGGTGCTGCGCGCGGCCACCGATCATCCACGGGCGATCGGCATCGGCGAAAGCGGGCTCGATTACTATTACGACAAGTCCGATCGTGCGGTGCAGCGCGACCTGTTCCGCATGCATATCGACGTGGCGCGGGAAACCGGCCTGCCACTGGTGATCCACACCCGCGACGCCGATGACGATACGGCGAATATCCTGACAGACGAAATGGGGAAGGGCGAGTTCCCGGCGCTGATCCATTGTTTCACCGCCAGCGCCGCCTTCGGGCGCACGGTGCTGAACTTGGGGCTGACGATCTCGCTTTCCGGCATCGTTACCTTCAAGAACGCGCGCGACCTGCAGGACTTCGCGAAGGAAATTCCCGCCGACAAGCTGCTGGTGGAAACGGACAGCCCGTTCCTGGCGCCGGTGCCGCACCGCGGGAAAACCTGCGAGCCTGCCTTCGTGCGCAATACCGCCGAATTCCTGGCCGAGCTGCGCGGCGAGGATATCGAGGAACTGGCGGCAACCACGTCGCGCAACTTCTTCAATCTCTTCACGAAAGCGAAGGACGCTTCGTGAAGCTACTGGTGCTCGGATGCGGCACTTCCACCGGTGTGCCGCGCATCGGCAACGACTGGGGCGATTGCGACCCGAACGAGCCGAAGAACCGCCGCAGCCGAGTCTCGATCATGGTCGAAAGCAAAGAGGGCAAGCGGTTGCTGGTCGACACCTCGACGGACCTTCGCCAGCAGCTGCTCGCCAACGATATCGGCAGCGTCGACGGGGTATTCTGGACTCACGATCATGCAGACCACTGTCACGGCATCGATGACCTGCGACCCATGCGATACGGACGCGGCGGGCCGATTGCCGGGTTTGCCTCTACCGAATGTTGCAGGCGACTGCGCAACCGGTTCGGCTATGTCTTCGCCGGGCAATATGGCTATCACACAATCGTGGAACTTAACACGCTGGATTCACTGCGAATTCATGCCGGATTTGCGGTCGAAAGCGTGGAAATGCCGCACGGACCGATCACCACGACGGCCTACCGCTTCGAAGCTGACGGTAAATCAATTGGTTACGCCACCGACTTTAGCGAAATTACCGATGACATGGTCGACCTATTCGACGGCGTCGATATTCTCGTGACCGATTGCCTGCGCCGCGAACCGCATCCCACGCACGCGCACCTTGGCATGGCGCTGGAGCTGGCCGAGCGGGCCGGAGCGCGCACAACCGTGCTGTCGCATCTCGACAAGAGCATGGATTATGCCACGCTGAGCGCCGAAGTGCCGGCCAATGTGTTGGTCGGCTTTGACGGCATGGAGCTGGTGGCATGAACGAATACACGCTCGTTTCGACAATCGCGCTGGTCGGCTGGTTGATCCTGGTGCTGGGTGCATATCGCTCGCACAAGGTCGATGCGTCGAAGACAATCCGCATGGCGTTGATATGGGCGGTCATTTTCACCGGGCTGGCGATCTTCTTCACCTTGGTGATTTGAGGGGTACGCCTTGAGACCACATTCCCAGGCCTAATGTTTATTTTACATAATATATATTATCATTCCTATATTCTCGAGCGCCTGATCCGACCCAAAGAGCCCCGCCTATGTCCGAACAATTGAATCGCCTCCTCTCGATCATGGCGCGCCTGCGTGACCCCGAGCGCGGTTGCGAATGGGATGTCGCGCAAACCTTCGAGACCATCGCGCCGTACACGTTGGAGGAAGCCTACGAAGTAGCCGACGCCATCGAGCGCCAGGATATGGCGGACCTGCGCGGCGAACTTGGCGACCTGCTGCTGCAAGTCGTCTTCCACGCCCGCATGGCCGAGGAAGCCGGACATTTCAGCTTCGACGACGTTGCGCGCGCCATTTCCGACAAGATGGAGGCGCGCCATCCGCACATCTTCGGCGACGAAGGCGGCGTGATGGACGGCCAGCGCTGGGAAGACCTGAAAGAGGCAGAGCGGCACGCAGAAGGCGCCAAAAGCGCGATGGACGGCGTTGCCAGGGCGCTGCCGGCGTTGCTGCGCTCGGAAAAGCTGCAGAAACGCGCGGCGCGGGTCGGTTTCGAGTGGCACGATGTGAAAGGTCCGCGCGACAAGTTGCTGGAAGAGTTGCAGGAACTGGACGAAGCGAGCGAAGAAGAACGCCTTGTCGAAGCAGGCGACGTGCTGTTCGTCGCGGTCAACATCATCCGCCGTTATGGCGTGGATGCCGAGCAGGCGCTGAAAGCCTCCAACACCAAGTTTGAAAAGCGTTTTCGCTGCATGGAAGACCTTGCCGCGGCCGATGGCGAGGATTTTGCGAAGCTTTCGCTCGACGAGCAGGAGGCATACTGGCAGCGCGCCAAGAAGACGGTCGGCTAGCGCGTCAAAGCGTCGCGAAGCGGCCCCATTCCTTCTCGGTCAGCCGCACCTCTATATGCCGCATCGGGCCATCCGGCCCCTGTCCGCCGTCGTTGTCTGACAGAACTTCGCCGTGGGCATGCAGCCAGGCGATGCGTGCGCCGTCGCCCGCCGGGATCATCAGCGAATGCAACCGCGCGCCTTCGGTCAGCACGGCACCCAACTTTTCCCGCAGTGCCTCCACGCCTTCGCCGGTCACGGCGGAAATCGGCAGGACCTTGTCGTCATGCTCTGCCACCGCGCCCAGTTCCTCGCGCGCGTCTTCGTCCAGCAGGTCCCACTTGTTCCAGACTTCCAGGATGGTGGTGGGCTCCCCTTCCCCCTCTTCCTCGTCGGTAACGCCAAGATCGGCCAGCACCTGCAGCACCTGGCGTTTCTGCGCCGCGCTGTCGGGGTTGGCGATATCGCGCACGTGCAGCACGATATCGGCGGCGGTCACCTCCTCCAGCGTGGCGCGGAAGGCAGCCACGAGCTGCGTCGGCAAGTCGGAGATGAAGCCGACCGTGTCCGACAGGATGGCCTTTTCCACCCCCGGCAAAGTGATGGCGCGCATGGTCGGATCGAGGGTGGCGAAGAGCAGGTCTTCCGCCATCACGTCCGCGCCGGTCATGCGGTTGAAAAGCGTGGATTTCCCGGCGTTGGTATAGCCCACTAGCGCGATAACGGGCCACGGTGCCCTGCCCCGCCGCTTGCGATGCAGTTCGCGCGTCTTGCGCACCTGTTCCAGCTCGCGGCGCAGCTTGGCCATGCGATCGCGGATCATCCGGCGGTCGGCCTCGATCTGCGTTTCGCCGGGGCCGCCGAGGAAGCCGAAGCCGCCGCGCTGGCGTTCAAGGTGAGTCCAGCTGCGCACCAGGCGACTGGCCTGGTAATCGAGGTGCGCCAGTTCCACCTGCAGGCGGCCTTCCGCCGTGGCCGCGCGTTCCCCGAATATCTCCAGGATCAGGCCGGTGCGGTCGATGACCTTGCGGCCGATCTTCTCTTCCAGGTTGCGCTGCTGGATCGGCGACAGCGCGCCGTCGACGATGACCAGCTCTGCCTCGTTCAGTTCGCAATCGGTGGCGATGCGCTGCACCTGCCCTTCCCCGAACAGCGTGTTCGGCCGCACGTCGCGCACGGGCAGGATATAGGCTTCGGCCACCACGATGCCGATGGCCAGCGCCAGCCCCCTGGCCTCTTCCAGGCGTGCATCGGGGTCGTCATCGCGGCGGTGGGCGCGGATATCCGGGCACACGACAAGCGCCCGCGCCCCGCGGGTCACTTCGCCTTCGATGTCGTCGTCTACAATCAGTCGAGGTCGCCTTCGTCGTCGTCCCCGTCCAGTTCGTCGTCGGTCAGGTCGACCGGGCGATCGGGCTGGATGGTGGATACGGCGTGCTTGTAGGCGAGCTGGACGTATCCGTCACGCTCCAGCAGCATGCAGAACAGGTCGAAACTGGCGATCCGGCCCTGCAGCATCACGCCGTTGACAAGGAACATGGTCACCGAAACCCCGGCATCGCGCACGCGGCTGAGGAATATATCCTGCAGCAGGCGCATCTTCTTGCCGCCATCGGGACCCGGGCCGAACTGGTCGGCATCGACAGGGTTACCCGGCATGATGGTGGAGATCGCGTGCTTGTAGACCAGCTGCGACTGGCCGTCCCGACGCAGAAGGATGGAGAAATTGTCGAACCAGGTGACGATGCCCTGCAGCTTCACCCCCTTCACCAGGAACATGGTGACCGGCATCTTCTCGCGCCGCAGGTGATTGAGGAACACGTCCTGCAGGTTGGCGCTCTTGCCCCCGGCGCCAGGTTTGGTGGCGCTCGGCGCGGGTTCCGGCGCGGGGCGCGGACGTGCGGAAAGGGTACCCTTGGTCATTGTTCTGACTCCATCGTTCTTGGCGGGCCGTGAACCCGCAATCTGGCAATCTCCATGTCACACAGATGATGTGACACGCATGAGACTCACCGGCTGCGCATTTGTGCAGTGCAGCGATATATAGAGACAAGACCCGGCTCGGCAAATGGTTCCTAGCTGGACAAAAGTCCTAGGGCGCAGGCTTAGTCGTCGTCGGTACCGGAATTGCGCTCGTTCATGCCCAGCAGTTTCAGCTTCCGGTGCAGGGCCGAACGCTCCATGCCGATGAAGCCCGCGGTCTTGGAAATGTTGCCCGAGAACCGGCGGATCTGGATCCGCAGGTACTCACGCTCGAAGCTTTCGCGCGCCTCGCGCAAGGGAACGCCCATCAGCGAGGACATGCCGCCGCCGCTCTCGTCGGACCCGCCGGTAATCTCCGGCGGCAGCATGTCCGGCGTGATCGTCTTGAAATCCTCGCGCGGGGCCAGGATCACGGTGCGTTCGATAACGTTGCGCAGCTGGCGCACGTTGCCGGGCCAGTCGTAAGCCTGCATGGCGGCCAGCGCCTCGGGCGCCACGGTAGGCGGCTCCAAACCCTGTTCGCGGGCGTAGCGGGTGAAGAAATGATCGGCCAGCGCGGGGATATCGTCGCGCCGATCCGCCAGTGGCGGGATCTCGATCGGCACCACGTTGAGGCGGTAGAACAGGTCTTCGCGAAAACGCTTTTCCTCGATCTCCTTCAGCAGGTCGCGCGCGGTGGAGGAAACGACGCGCACGTCCACGCCCACCTGGCGGTTGCCGCCCACACGCACGAAGCCCTGGTCGGTCAGCACGCGCAGGATTCGGGCCTGCGTGCTTTCGGGCATGTCGGCCACTTCATCGAGGTAAAGCGTGCCGCCGTCCGCCAGTTCAAGCAGGCCGGCGCGTACCAGCTTGCCATCGGCTTCCTCGCCGAACAGTTCGTGCTCGAACCGCTCGGGCGTGATGCGCGCCGAGTTGACGGTGACAAAGGCCTTGTTGGCGCGCGGGCTCCAGGCGTGCAGCAGCCGTGCGGCCACTTCCTTGCCTGCGCCGGCCGGGCCGCTGATCAGCACCCGGCTGCCGGTATTGGCCACCCGCTTCAGCGTGGCGCGCACGGCGTTGATGGCGCTGGAATTGCCGGTGAACTCGTCGGGCGAGGTCATCCCTTCGCGCAGCCGTTCGTTCTCGCGGCGCAGGCGCTCGGTCTCTGTCGCGCGTTCGACCAGGTGCAGCAGCTTCTCCGCCTCGAACGGCTTTTCGATAAAGTCCATCGCTCCGCGGCTGACGGCGGAGACGGCGGTATCCACGTTGCCGTGGCCGGAGAAGATGATGACCGGCAGGTTGGGCTCGCGCTGCTTGATCGCGTCGAGCACTTCCAACCCGTCCATCGGGCTGCCGTGCAGCCACACGTCCAGCAGCACCAGGCTGGGCCGCCGTTCGTCGACCATGGCCAGCGCGCTGTCGCTGTCGCCGGCGGTGCGGCAGTCATAGCCTTCATCGCTCAGCACGCCGGCCACGAGATCGCGAATATCGCGCTCGTCATCGACTACTAGGATATCGAGTGCCATTCAATGCTCTCCTGCATGTCTCATTCAGCCGCCTCGCTGCCTTCATCCAGTGCCCCCGGATGGATGGCAAAGCGCAGCGTTGCCCGCGTGCCGCCTTCGGGCAGCGCGGCAAATTCGAGGTCGCCGGCGTGTTCCTCGACAATTTTCTTCACGATCGCGAGGCCAAGGCCGGTGCCTTTCTCGCGCGTGGTGACATAGGGTTCGATCACGTTTTCGCCGCCCTTGGGCAGGCCGATGCCATTGTCGCTCACCTGGATTTCCACGTGGTCGCCAACAAGGCGCATCGCCACGTCGATACGGCCGCGCCAGTCGGCGCTGGCATCGGGGATGCGGGCATCCACCGCTTCGGCGGCGTTTTTCAGAACGTTGGTCATCGCCTGGCCCAGCTGGTGGCGATCGCATTCGATCGGCGGAATGTCGCTGGCGGCGGTAAATCCGTAGGTGATTTCCTGGTGTGCGACTTCCTGCAGGAACAGCGCCTGGCGCACCAGGTCGACAGCGTCCTCGCTGCGGAAGACGGGCTTGGGCAGGCGGGCGAAGCTGGAAAACTCGTCCACCATCTTCCTCAGGTCGCCGACCTGGCGGATGATCGTGCCGGTCAGTTCGTCGAACAGCTCCACGTCCTTGTCGATCTGCCGGGCATAGCGGCGCTTCAGCCGTTCGGTCGCCAGCTGGATGGGTGTGAGCGGGTTCTTGATCTCGTGCGCGATGCGCCGCGCCACGTCGGACCACGCGGCCTGGCGCTGGTCCAGCAGCTGGCGGGTAATATCCTCGAAGGTGATGACGAAGCCGCCCGTGGCCGGTGCCAGCTGCACCGCCAGCGTCAGCAATTCGCCTGCACGGCTGATCTGGATGATCTCGTGCGTCTTGCCCTCGCTCACCAGCTGGGCCAGCTGCGGGGCGACATCCTCCAGCGGCATGTCCACCGGCACCGGGCCTTCCTTGTCGAGCAGCAGGCGCTGGGCAGAGCTGTTCATCAGCAAAATCCGCCCTTCCCCGTCGATCGAGACGATACCGGCAGTAATCGATTGCAGCACGGCCTCGATAAAGGCGCGGCGCTCGTCCAGCTGCTGGTTGGCACCCAGCAACGCGTCGGTCTGGCGCTGGATCTGCGCGGTCATGCGGTTGAAGGCGCGGTTCAGCAGGCCGATCTCGTCCGGCCCGGTGCGCCCCTCAACCCGCATGGCATAGTTGCCGGAACCGATTTCCTGTGCGGCTTCGGCCAGTTCGGCCAGCGGCTTCACCTGCCTGTCGGCAAAGCGCAGCGCCGCCCACACGGCCAGGGCAACCAGTGCCAGCGACACGCCGAAAAGGGCGAAGTTGAATTGTAGCTGGAGGACTCGCGCCTGTTCGGTCAGCTCCTCGTAACTGTCCACCACGTCCTGCGCACGCTGGTAGCGCGAAAGGGCCTCTGCATCGGAATCGCGTGCTGAATAAAGGTAGATGCCCAAGTCGCGATCAAGCGGGACGATCGCCTCTGTTCGGTCCACGGTCGCGCGCACAGAGACTGTTTCGCCGCTTTGCAGTTGTGCCAATGCCTCGGGGGTGACGCGGGTGCGTTCGGTGTCTTCATCGGGGTCGACAATCACCAGCACGCGCATCTCGCCATCGGGCGCCTCTTGCAGGATCGCGCTTTCACTCAGTTCCCGCGAATATATCTGCAGCGAATATTGCTCGGCGAACTCGGGGCTGGTGATGGCCATGCTCTGCAGGAAGAACTGCAGGTCGTTCGCCATCGCCAGCGTGTTGTCGCCCACGAAGCGCAGGTTGTCGTCGTAATAACCGCGCGCCAGTTCGTTGGCATTGTCCAGGATGCCGCGCGAATCGTCGCTGAACCAGAATTGCACGCCGGACTGGAACAGGATGGAGGCGAACACCGCCACGAACAGCGTGGGAATTGCCGCCAGCAGCGAGAAGAAGAATACCAGGTTCACGTGCAGCCGAGCGGTGGTGCCCCCTGCCCTGCGGATGGCGATGCGACGCCCCCACAGCACGATTAGCCCCAGCGCAGGCAGCAGCGTACCAACCAGCAGCGTGGCCGATTGCCATGAGGGAATCGGCTCACCATCGCTGGGACGCCCGGCCAGCATGAACCACACCGTGACGAGCATCAGGGCCAAGGCAGCGTAGCAGGCGAATTCCAGCCACAGGAACAGGTTCAGGCGGCGCGAGGCCACCGCCGCCCGGCGCAGGAAGCGCGAGCGCTTGGGCATCGAATTCGCCTGTTCGGAGTGTGGCACTTCAGTCACGTTGCAGGCTTACAACAACGCTGTTGCAGCTTTGCAAGTTAAAAGCGCTGTTATCCCCTGTCAGCGGGAAAAACTCTCGGGATCGATGTCCAGTTCGGACAAGCGTTTGCGCAGGGTGTTACGGTTGATCCCCAGCAGGTTTGCCGCCTTCAGCTGGTTTCCTCCGGTGCGCGCAAGGGCGTGGCGGAATACCGGGCGTTCCAGTTCAGCCAGGGCATCATGATACAATGTGCCTTCGGTGAAATTGCGCTGTTCCAGCCAGTGGGTTACTGCCTCCGCAATATCGCCCGATGCAGGTCCGGGCTGCGCATCGGGTGCCGTATCGAGCAGCGAGCGGATGCAGTCGGCATCGATCACGTCATCGCGCGACAGCAAGGCCGCGCGATAGACCAGGTTCTGCAATTCACGCACGTTGCCGCGCCACGGCTGCTGCGAGAGCAGTTGCGCCGCTTCTTCGCTTAGCGAACGCTTTGGCAGGCCTTCACTGGCCGCGCGGGCAAGGAAGTGCAGCGCCAGCGGCGGCACGTCGCCTTCTCGATCGCGCAGCGGCGGCAGTTTGATCGGCACCACGTTGAGGCGGTAATACAGGTCTTCGCGAAATTCGCCGGCAGCGATCAGCGGCATCAGGTCGCGATTGGTGGCGGCGATGATGCGCACGTCGACTTCGATTTCGTCGCTGCCGCCCACGCGGCGGATACGCCCCGATTGCAACGCACGCAGCAGGCGGGTCTGGGCTTCGGCGGGCATGTCGCCGATCTCGTCGAGGAACAGCGTCCCGCCGTGTGCCTGTTCGAACTTGCCGATGGAACGCGCGGTAGCACCGGTGAAGGCGCCTTTCTCGTGCCCGAACAGCTCGCTTTCGATCAGCTCGCGCGGGATCGCCGCAGTGTTGACCGCCACGAACGGGCCGTTCTTGCGCGAACCCAGGTTGTGGATCGCCTCGGCCACCAGTTCCTTGCCCGTACCGCTTTCGCCCAGCACCAGTACGGTCAGGTCGTTGTGCAGCACGCGGGTTATCAGGCGATAGACATCCTGCATCGCCTGGCTGCGGCCGATCAGCGGCAGGCCCTGGCCCGGATCCTCGTCCCCGGAGAGGCCGGTCTTGCGGCTCTCCACCGCCTGGCGCGTGGCGCGCACCAGGTCGTCGAGGTCGAAAGGCTTGGGGAAATATTCGAAGGCACCGCGATCGGTGGCGCGCACGGCGGTATCGAGGGTATTCTGCGCCGAAAGGATGATAACCGGCATGTCCGGGTAGGCATCGCGCACTTCGCCCAGTGTCTCGATCCCGTCACCGTCCAGCAGCATGACGTCAGTCAGCATGACGCCATAGTCGTTCGCCGCCAGTGCGGCATCGCGGCCAGCGACGGTATCGGTGCTGTCGATCTCGAAACCCTCGTCTTCCAGCGCGGCACGGATCACCGTGGCGATGGCGTTGTCGTCCTCTACCAGCAGGGCGCGGTGTGCCATGCTCTTTCCCTCCCTCAGCGCGCCATCGGCAGGTTGATGCGGAAATGCGTCCACCCACCGGCATCGTCGCGTTCGTGGCTGACGCGCCCGTCCATGTCGCGCACCAACTTTTGCACCAGAGCAAGCCCCAGCCCCTGACCGTTGGTCTTGCTGGAAACAAAGGGCTCGAAAATATCGTCGCGGATAGCCGGGTCTATGCCCGGCCCGTTGTCGCTGACAGTGATTTCGATGGGCAGCCTTACCGGGCGCCCCAGGCGAATGACGTTCATCACCATGCCGCTGACGAAGCGCGTGCGCACCGTCACTTGCGGCGCCACCACCCCGGCACAGGCATCGCGGGCATTGGCCATCAGGTTCACCAGCACCTGCACCAGCGCGCCTTCGTTGGCCAGCACCGGCGGCAACGAAGGATCGAATTCTTCGCGCCAGGCGACGGTGGCGTCGCTGGTCAGGCGCACGGTTTCATGCGCGCGGCGAATGGCGGCGTGCAGGTTGACCGGCCCGACCGGCTCGGCCCGCTCGCGGCCCAGGCGCTGCATGCGGTCGATCAGTTGGGCGATGCGGTCCACTTCGTCGGCGATCAGGGTGGTGAGCGGGGCCTCCCCCTCCCCCACCTTGCGCGCCAGCAGTTGCGAGGCACCACGAATGGCCGCCAGCGGATTCTTGATCTCGTGCGCCAGCACGGCAGGACCGCGCAGTTGCCCGCGCCGTTCGTATTCTTCGAAGCGTTCGCCCTGGCTGGCATCCGACAGCGTGGCCATGCGCCAGCCCGGATGATTGGAAAGCGTCGACATGGTGATGTTCAGCCGCAGGTCGCGCTCTCCCACCGTCACGTCGATACCGCGCGCCACCAGTTGCCGATCGTTATCGCGCAGGCGTTCGAGCACGTCAGGCTGGGCAAAGTCGAGGATTTCGAGGAAGCTCTTGCCCTGCATCCGCCGGAAACTCATGCCCAGCAGGCTTTCCGCCGACGGGTTGGCTTCCTGGATCACGTGATCGGGCGACAGCAGCAGCATCCCGAAAGACAGGCCGTTCAGCTGTTCGCGCGCGGCCGGAAGCGCGGGGGTGTTCTCGCTCACGCGGCCCGGCGCCTCAGGAAGGGATCGTAAAAACGCTCCAGTTCGCCCAGCACCTGCTGCGAATCGTCGACGAAGTTCACCTTGTTGCGGAAGTCGGCACTGCCGTGCATCCCCTTGGTGTACCAGCCCAGGTGCTTGCGCGCGATCTTCACGCCCACGTCCTCGCCGTAATGGTCCAGCATGGCCTTGTAGTGTTCGACGACGCTCTCGTACTGCTCGTCGAAGCTGGGGCTCTCCAGCACCTCGCCGGTGCGCCACCAGTGCATGACCTGCCCCAGCAGCCACGGCTTGCCATAGGCACCGCGCCCGATCATCAGCCCGTCCGCGCCCGATTGTTCCAGCGCAGTGGCGGCATCGTGGATCGAGCAGATATCGCCGTTGACGATCACCGGAATGGAGACCGCATCCTTCACCTTGCGGATGAACGACCAGTCGGCATGCCCCTTGTACATCTGGTTGCGCGTGCGACCGTGGACGGTGATCATCTTCACGCCCAGGTCTTCGGCAATGCGGCTGAGTTCCGGCGCGTTCAGGCTGGCGTGGTCCCAACCCATGCGCATCTTCACGGTAACCGGCACGGAGACGGCCTTCACCGTGGCTTCCATCAGCTTCGTCGCCAGCCCCACTTCGCGCATCAGTGCAGAGCCTGCCAACTGGCCGACCACCTTGCGCACCGGGCAACCGAAGTTGATGTCGATCACCGCCGCGCCGTTGTCTTCCTGCAGTTTCGCCGCTTCGCCCATCGATACAGGGTCGCAGCCGACCAACTGCATTGACACCGGCTCTTCGGTGGGATGCCATTCGGCCTTCTGGATCGACTGGCGCGTTTCGCGGATCGCGGCTTCGCTGGCGATCATCTCGGTGACGTTGAGGCCCGAGCCATAGCGCCGCACCAGGGTGCGGAAGGGCAAGTCCGTCACGCCCGTCATCGGCGCAAGCACGACCGGGCAATCGATCCGCACGGGACCGATTTCGATCGGCGTAATCGCCGGAGGAGTGGGAATTTCGCTGCTCATAGGAGTGTGTTGCTTAAAATATGGGCAGGCGCATAGTGGATTGCGAGGGGCGGCTCAAGCGGCTAGCGCGAGGCCCGTGTCCATGACCGCTGCCCCAACCCCGGAAACAGGCGCACTGGCAGCCGTGATCGTGGCCGCCGGCAAGGGGCTGCGCGCGGGCCAGGCGGTGCCCAAGCAGTTCGCGCCTTATCGCGGCTCCACCGTGCTGCGTCATGCTGTCGAAGCGCTGGTGCGCGGCGGTGTGACGCGATTTGCGGTGGCCATTCCCGAAGGCGCAGATTCGATTGTCCATGAATGCCTTGGCGGGATCGACGGCGTGACGCTGGTAACCGGCGGCGCTTCGCGGCAGGAAAGCGTGGCGCGCGCGCTGGAGGCGCTGGCCGATACCCCGCCCGACCTCGTGCTGGTCCACGATGCGGCGCGGCCCGATTGCCCGCCGAAGGTGATCGCGCGATTGGTCGATGCGCTGGATGCCCATCCCGGCGCGATTCCGGTTCTGCCGGTGGTCGATTCCATGGTCGTTGCCGAAAACGGCCTTATGGCAGCCGATGCCAGGCGCGAGAGCCTGCGCCGGGTGCAGACGCCGCAAGCCTTTCGCTTTGCCGATATCCTTGCCGCTCACCGCGCGTGGGACGGCGAAGCGACCGCGGGCGACGATGCCCAGGTGCTGCGCGCAAGCGGCGGCGAAGTGGCGCTGGTCGATGGTGACGAGCGCTTGCGCAAACTGACTTTTGCGGAGGATTTCATGACTGCAAAGCCGACCGTCCTGCCCGTGCGCGTGGGATCGGGATACGACGTCCACCGGCTCGTGCCCGGCGAGGAACTGTGGCTGTGCGGTGTTCAGGTCGAGCATGACAAGGGGCTGGCCGGTCATTCGGATGCCGATGTGGGACTGCACGCCGTGGTCGATGCCATCCTCGGGGCCTGCGCGCAGGGCGATATCGGCCAGCACTTCCCGCCCAGCGACCCGCAATGGAAAGGCGCGCCATCTTCCCGCTTTGTGGAACACGCGGTGAAGCTGGCGGCTGAGGCAGGCTATGCCATCGGCAATGTCGACCTGACGCTGATCTGCGAAGCGCCCAAGATCGGCCCCCACCGCGATGCCATGCGTGCACGCCTGGCGGAACTGCTGGGCGTGGACGTGGGTTGTGTCAGCGTGAAAGCGACAACGACAGAACGACTGGGCTTTACCGGCAGAGGCGAAGGCATAGCGGCGCAGGCCGTGGCAACCCTGGTGACGACGGCATGACCGACGCGCTGCTTCCCGATGATATCGTGCAGCTGGCCCGCCGCGTGGTGGAGGAAAACGCCGCTGCCGGGCGCAAGGTGGCGCTGGCGGAAAGCTGCACGGGCGGGCTGGTTGCTGCAGCCTTGACCGAAATTCCCGGCAGTTCGTCGGTACTCGATCGCTCTTTCGTCACCTATTCGAACGAAGCCAAGCAGGAATTGCTGGGCGTGGAACGGGATATCATCGAAGCCTTCGGCGCGGTTTCGGTCGCCTGCGTCTACGCCATGGCACGCGGTGCGCTGGAACGCAGCGATGCCGACGTAGCCGTTGCCATCAGCGGCATTGCCGGCCCCGGTGGCGGCAGCGAAACCAAGCCAGTCGGCACGGTGGTCTTCGCGCGGCTGGAAAAAGGGCAGGACGAGCCCGAAGCGGAAGACAAGCTGTTCGCCGATACCGGCCGTTCGGGCGTGCGCCGTCAGGCGACGCTTTGCGCGCTCGAACTGCTCTTGCCGTAAAGCTCTTCCGCGCGAGCCTCGAACGCGGTCACCATCTTGCGAAAGGCGCGGTCGATGTACTGGCCCGCCAATGTTTCGAACATGATGTTCTTGAAGCTGAAATCGACTGCGAAATCGATCTCGCAGCAACTCTCCCCGCAGCTGCGGAAGGTCCAGTTGTTGTCGAGATCGCGCAGCGGCCCGTCGATATAGTGCACGTTGATCGTGTTCGGGCGATCCTTCACCACCTTGCTGGTAAACTTCTCGCGCAGGGCCTTGAAGCCGACCAGCATGTCGGCCGTCATCTCTGTCTCGCTGTCGTTGCGCACGCGCGTGGCGACGACCCACGGCAGGAATTCGGGGTACTTGTCGACATCGGCGACAAGGTCGAACATCTGCTCTGCCGTGTAGGGCAGGCGATGGGTTTCGCGGATGGAGGGCATCAGGCCTTCGCCTTCTGCTTCTCGAGCTTCGCCTCCCGCGCGGCGCTCATTTCGGCGAAATCATCGCCCGCATGATAGCTGGAACGTGTCAGCGGGCTGGATGCGACCTGCAGGAAACCCTTGGCCCGTGCGATGGAACCGAAGGCATCGAAGGCCTTTGGCGTGACGAAATCCTCGACCTTGGCGTGCTTGGGCGTGGGCTGGAGGTACTGGCCCATGGTGATGAAATCGACATCGGCGCTGCGCATGTCGTCCATCACCTGGTGCACTTCCAACCGCTGTTCGCCCAGGCCCAGCATGATGCCGGACTTGGTGAAAATCATCGGATCGTGGCTTTTCACCTCTTCCAGCAGCCGCAGCGAAGCATAGTAGCGCGCACCCGGACGGATCGTGGGATAGAGGCGCGGCACGGTTTCCAGGTTGTGGTTGTACACATCCGGCCCGGCCTCGCAGATCGCTTCCACCGCCGCGCGCATCTTGCCGCGGAAATCGGGGGTCAGGATCTCGATCGTGGTGTCGGGCGTCTCGCGGCGCAGTGCCTTGATGACCTTCACGAACTGGCCGGCGCCACCGTCCGGCAGGTCGTCACGATCGACACTGGTGATGACGATATGCTGCAGCCCCATCTTGGCAGCAGCAATCGCGGTGTTCTCCGGCTCCAGCGGGTCGACCGTGCGCGGCATGCCGGTCTTGACGTTGCAGAACGCGCAGGCGCGCGTGCACACGTCGCCCAGGATCATCACCGTGGCGTGCTTCTTAGTCCAGCATTCGCCGATATTCGGGCAGGCCGCCTCTTCGCACACCGTATTCAGGTTAAGGTCGCGCATCAGCTTGCGCGTTTCCTGGTAACCCTTGCTGACAGGCGCCTTCACGCGGATCCAGTCCGGCTTGCGCTGGCGGGCGGGGCGATCACCGTCGGGGGCCGGTGCAGAGGAAAGGTCGTTCATTACCCGGTCCACTTAGGCAAGGGGCGGGATAACCGCAATGGGGGTGCTTGTCCGATTTTGCCCCCTGCCCTAAGC
Organism: uncultured Erythrobacter sp.; assembly: GCA_913055155.1. Taxonomy (GTDB): domain Bacteria; phylum Pseudomonadota; class Alphaproteobacteria; order Sphingomonadales; family Sphingomonadaceae; genus Alteraurantiacibacter. The sequence goes on from CAJXJR010000003.1 coordinate 88,122, forward strand.
GATTGGTCATGGACGCAATGGGCATACAGGCGCTGACCTCACCGGTAGTGCTGTTCTTCGTGCTGGGCCTGCTTGCGGCCTTTGCCCGGTCCGACCTCGAAATTCCCGAAGCGATCGCCAAGGGCATGTCGCTGTACCTGATGGCAGCCATCGGCCTGAAAGGCGGGATCGAGGTGGCCGAATCGGGCCTTGACGGCACCGTGCTGGCCGCGCTGGCCGCCGGCGTGGGCGCGGGCCTGTTGATGCCGGTCTATGCCTACTGGCTGCTCAAGGGGCTTGGCAGGCTGAGCCGCATCAACGCATCGGCCGTGGCCGCACACTACGGATCCATCAGCGTCGTCACCTTCGTCACCGCGGTGGAGATCTACACCCTGCAAGGCAATCCGCCGCAGGGATACATGGTGGCGGTGATGGCATCGATGGAAAGCCCGGCAATCCTGGCCGGCCTGCTGCTCGCCCGCGGACTTGGCTCGGGCGACGCGCAGGACCGGAAGGCCCTGGCCCAAGAGGTGCTGCTGAATCCCTCGGTCGTGCTGCTGCTGGGCGCCTTTGCGATCGGGGTGATTGCCGGCCCGCAAGGCTTTGCCGATGTAAGGCCATTCTTCGACGGCATCTTCAAAGGCGTGCTGTGCCTGTTCCTGCTCGACATGGGCCTGATCGCCGCACGCCGCATCATGGATGCCCGCGCCATGACGTGGCGGCTGGTTATCATCGCCATCCTGCTGCCGCTGGTAAACGGCGCGATCGGTACTTCGCTGGGCGTGGCCATCGGGCTTGATACGGGCTCTGCCGCTGCACTGGGCGTGCTGTGCGCCAGCGCCAGTTACATCGCCGTGCCTGCCGCCATGCGGCTGGCGCTGCCCGAAGCCGATCCCGGCATCTACCTCACCATGTCGCTCAGCATCACCTTCCCCTTCAACGTCCTGATCAACATCGGCCTGATCGGAAGCCTGGCGGCCTATCTAACCGGTGGAGGAGTTGCCGCGCCATGATCGAAACCGTCATCCGCAAGCGCATCGAGATCCTGGCCGACCAGGCGCAGGCTCGCCGCGTCACCGATATCATCGACAAGACCGGCATCACCGGATGGACGATCACCCCCGTCACATCGGGCAAGGGCCGCGAAGGCCGCTGGCGCGAAGAACGGGTGATGGGCACGGACAAGGTCTTCATCCTCACCATCGCCTCGCAGGAAAACGCCGCAGCCCTGGCGGAAAAGCTCGCCCCCATCCTCACCTCGCACGGCCTGCTGCTCACCATGTGGGATGTCGAGGTAATCCGGGGTGAGCGTTTCTGATGCCCGAGTTTCGCAAGCTCCTCGAAGGCTACAAACGGTTCCGCGACGGTGACTGGCAGCACCAGCACGACCGCTGGGAAATGCTGCGCGAAGGCCAGGCGCCGGAAATCATGGTGATCGCCTGTTCCGACAGCCGCGTGGACCCGGCACAGATCTTCGACGTGTCGCCGGGCGAGATCTTCGTCGTCCGCAATGTCGCCGCGCTGGTGCCGCCGTTCGAAACCTCGCCCGGCCAGCACGGTGTCTCGGCCGCGCTGGAATTCGCGGTGCAGTTCCTGAAGGTGAAGTACCTGGTCGTCATGGGACACGGCATGTGCGGCGGCTGCCGCGCGGCGCTGACACAGGAATTGCATGGCAACCGGCTGGGCGAAGGCGGTTTCGTGGCCAACTGGATCGACATGCTGGACGAGGTGCGCGAACCGATTGCCAACGAGCTGGGCACCGACGGTCGCCCCGCCGAAAGGGCGATGGAGCAGGCCGCGGTAAAGGTGAGCCTGGACAACCTGCGGACGTTTCCCTGCGTCAGGGAGAAAGAGGCTGCGGGCGAACTGACGGTGCGCGGAACCTACTTCGCCATATCCGATGGCGTGCTGCACCTGCTGAACGAGGAAATCGGCGAGTTCAAACCGGCCTGACCTGCTATTTTTCCCGGAAGCCGACCAGCGCAACCAGGGCAAGCATGCCAACCGCGACAGACATCGACGCGGCATAATTGATGGCAATGCTGTTCGAAGGCATTTCCACGTTGCGGATGGCGTAGCGGATGAACGGCGCAGTCGTACCGATGGTGGCAAGTCCAACGACTGCCAGCGTGGGCGGCAATTCTTCCCTGCGCGGCATGGTGGCCCCATCGATCAGCACGGACACGACGACAGCGGCGCCTTGCCGTCCATGTGTCTGCAACTGCCATTGACAGCGAACTTGCCTTCCCCCGCCCTACTCGCCATCTAGGCGCGCATGCCAGAAGCAAACTTGAAAAATATCGCCCTGCTGATCGACGCGGACAATGCCAGCCACCACGGGATCGACCCTGTGCTGACGGTGCTCGCCGAATTGGGGCAAGTGAACATTCGCCGGGCCTATGGTAACTGGGCGAAGCCCGCGCTTTCCAACTGGAACAAGATCTCCCACCGCTATGGCCTGCAACCGGTGCAGCAGTTCGACCTCACCAAGGGCAAGAACGCCACCGATATCGCCATGACCATCGATGCCATCGACCTGCTGAACGCAGGCAAGGTGGACGGTTTCGGCATCATGAGCAGCGACAGCGACTTCACCCCGCTCGTCACACGTCTGCGGCAGGACGGCCTGATCGTCTATGGCTTTGGCAGCGACAAGGCGCCCAATGCCTTCAAGACGGCCTGCACCCGCTATATCGATGTCGACCAGCTGATCCGCACCTCGTCAGACGAGGACGGCAAGCCCGATGCCGGCAGCCCGATCGACGCCGAGCTGATCGAACTGCTGGGCGCCGCGTGGAAGGCCGCCAGCCGCGACGACGAAGGCTATGCCCGCCTCCACGAAGTGGGCCAGATCGCCGGCAACCGATCCAGCTTCGACGTACGCAACCACGGGTTCAAGCGCCTGTCGGACCTGATCCGGGCGGCCAGCGACAACTTCAAGATGGAACGCCGCGACGACAACCAGCTGTATGTAAAACGCCTGCGCTAGGCGGCTGTGCCAGCGCTTTCCTACCGCCCCGATTGCGGGGCATGCGACGGTTATGGACCGGTCGCCCTGCTTCGCCCCAAAACTGTCGCAAAGCCATGTTCTGGCACGATTTCGTGCGTCGTCGTTTTTTGCTCCAGTACAGTGCTCCATGTGCTCCAAATTAGCCCGCGGGCACGCCGTTCGGCACAATCGCCATGCCTGCTCGTTGTGATGCCAGGGTTACACGGGAAAATGTGCGCGATGGTAGACAAGTCCGAGAAGTTCAGCTGGCTGGTGCGCGTCGGCTATTTCAGCCGCGCGATCCTCTATGCCGCCGCGGGCCTGATCGCGCTTGGCAGTTCGGGCACGATGGCCGATGGGACAAGCGATATTTTCGCCGCCCTGCGCGCGGTCCCGTTCAGCACGGCGATCTTCCTGACGATGGCCGTAGGCCTTGCGGCCTATGGGCTGTTTCGGCTGGCGTCGCCGGTGTTCGACATCGAGAACGAAGGGTCCGACGCCAAGGGCTGGGGCAAGCGACTGGGCCATGCCGGCAGCGGGATCGGGCATTTCGCCCTAGCCTGGTCGGCCTGGCAATTCGCCACCGGCGATGCTCCCTCCGGCGGCGGTGCGCAGGAAGCGGCAGCAGGCGTGCTCTCGCTGCAATTCGGCGGCTTCGTGATCGGATTGCTTGGCCTGGCCTTCTTCATCGCCGCCTTAAATCAGGCGAAAAAGGGCCTTTCCGGAGACTTCATGCAGCGCATTTCGCCAAGCGCCCCCAGGCACACCCGCACCCTGGGCGCGATAGGATACCTTGCGCGCGCCGTGGTCTTTGCCGTGATCGGCTGGTCGTTGGTGCAGGCGGGCTTTGCCGGCAGCGGCAGCGAGCGCGTCAGGACGCTGGGGGGCGCAGTAGCCAGCCTGGCAGACAATGGCGCGGTGTTCACGCTGGTCGCCGTCGGCCTGCTGGCCTTTGGCCTGCTCAGCCTGATCCTTGCACGCTATCGCATCATTCCCGAGCTTGACGAAAGCGCAGGCGTGCCCAGTTTCCGCACATTACCACACAAACGCCCCCTGCAAACGGCAGGTCCGCACGCCTCTATCGCATGGTGATGGACAAGCACGTCTGTCCTTATGGCCTGAAAGCCAAGTACCTGCTGGAAAGCGAGGGCTACACGGTGGAGGACCATCACCTCACCACGCGCGAGGAAACCGATGCCTTCAAGGAAGAGCATGACGTCAAGACGACGCCGCAGACTTTCATCGAAGGCAAGCGGATCGGCGGTTATGACGACCTGCGTGCGCATCTGGGCAAGCCGCTGCCCGATCCTGACGCGACCAGCTATCGCCCGGTGCTGGCGGTGTTCGCCGTTGCGCTGGGCCTGGCGCTTTCGCTGAGCTGGTGGTCATTCGGTTCGCCGTTGACGGTGCGTGCGGCGGAGTGGTTCGTCGCCTTCTCGATGGCCATGCTGGCGATGCTGAAGCTGCAGGATGTGGAGAAGTTCTCCGGCATGTTCCTGGGCTATGACCTGCTGGCCCGGCGCTGGGTGCCCTATGCCTATCTCTACCCATACCTGGAGGCGCTGGCAGCCATCCTGATGGCGGGACGCGTGTTGCCGTGGCTCTCCATTCCCGTGGCCCTGTTCATCGGCACGATCGGCGCGGTCAGCGTCTTCTACGCGGTCTATGTGCAAAAGCGCGAGATCAAGTGCGCCTGCGTGGGCGGCAGCGCCAGCGTGCCGCTGGGCTTCGTCTCGCTGACGGAAAACCTGGCCATGATGGCCATGGGTGTATGGATGCTGCTGCGCCCGGCGCTGACCTAGCTCAGGCGCCGCAGTCCACCGCGCCGGTGCCCTGGTAGATCACCCGGTCCCAGCGGTCGCGCAGCCACACGGTGCCTTCGTACAGCAGCGCGCCGCCATCGCCCACCTGCTCGCCGGGCTGCTTGTCCTGGATATCCAGACGCAACGAGTACTCGCGGCCGTTGTAGAGCGAGCGGGTATTGGCAGGTAGTTCGCGCGAACCGGGATCGGCGGCGAAGCGGATCATCTCGCCGTCGACCTTGACGAAGGCATCGGCCTCGCGGGCAATCACCCGCGCGCCCATGCTGGTGCCGGGGGCATAGGAACAGGCAAGGCCGAACAGGTCATTTGCCTCGATATCGGGATAGAGGATCGGCTCCGGCACGACTTCCAGCAGCGGCGGCGCGGTATCGTTCGCCTCGCGCACGCGTTCCACCAGCACGCGGTCTTGCTCCTCCTTCTCGGCTTCGCTCATCTCCTCGCCGCAGCTGGCCAGCGCAGCGCCAATGCAGATGATAACAGGCCAGCGCATCAGTGCCTCCCGAACAGTTTCTCGACGTCGTCCATCGACAGCTTCACCCACGTGGGACGGCCATGGTTGCACTGCCCTGAACGCGGCGTCGCTTCCATCTCGCGCAGCAGGGCGTTCATCTCGGCAACGTTCAGGCTGCGTCCCGCGCGGACAGAGCCGTGACAGGCCATGGTGGCCAGCACGTGTTCGATCTTCTCGCCGAGCAGCAGCGATGCACCGTGCTTGGCCAGATCGTCGGCAAGGCCAATCAGCAGTTTTTCGGGGTCGGCGCGCTTCAGGGTGCCGGGCAGCGCACGCACCAGCATGGCGCCGGGGCCGAAGCGTTCGATCACCAGGCCAAGGCTGGCGAAGTGGTCGATCTGCTCTTCCAGCCTATCGCAGGCGGGCTCGTCCATCTCCACCACTTCGGGGATCAGCAGCGCCTGGCTGGCGGCGACCTTGTCAGACGCACCGGCGGCGCGCAGGCGTTCGAGTACGATACGTTCGTGCGCGGCGTGCTGGTCCACCAGTACCAGCCCGTCAGCCGCCTCGGCCACGATATAGGTGTTGGCGACCTGCCCGCGCGCGATACCCAGCGGGTACTGCTCGGCATCGTCGGGCAAGGGTTGCGCCGCCTCCGCCCTGCCCTGCGGCGCAGCGAGCACTTCGGCATCGCTGCCCCAGTCCATGCGCGGTTCGGAAACGTGCGACACGCCGGGCGACGGCGCTGTCCAGTCGCGCCCAGCAAAGATCGAGCGCAGCGCCGGGGCCGGTTCTTCGCGCGTCGGTTCCTGCTGCCAGCGGCCCATCGCGCCCGTATCGGGGGCCTGCGCGCTGCGACGGTCGCCGGTGGAGAGAGCCTGTCGCAGGCCGGAGACGATAAAGCCGCGCACCGCCTGCGCATCGCGAAAGCGCACTTCGGTCTTGGCCGGGTGCACGTTCACGTCGACATCGGCGTGAGGAATCTCGAGGAACAGGGCCAGCACCGCATGGCGATCGCGCGCCAGCATGTCGGCATAGGCACCGCGCACGGCGCCTGTCAGCAGGCGATCCTTAACCGGGCGACCGTTGACGAACAGGTACTGGTGATCGGCAATCCCGCGGTTGTAGGTCGGCAGGCCCGCAACCCCGGTCAGCCGCATCGTTCCTTCGCTGCTGGGCCGTTCGAGATCTATCGAGACGCCATTGTCGGCCAGTTCGCGCGCCACGATCTGCGCCACGCGCGCTTCGGTGCCCTCGCCTGCCTGCACCTGGAAGATGCGCCGCCCGCCATGCTCGAAGGAAAGCCCGATATCGGGCCGCGCCATGGCCAGGCGCCGCACCACATCCAGGCAGGCGGCATATTCGCTGCGCGGCGTGCGCAGGAACTTGCGCCGCGCGGGGATCTTGCCGAACAGGTTTTCCATCCGCACCCGCGTGCCCGGCGGGAGGGCGGCAGGTCCTTCCTCCACCAGCGCGCCGTGGTCGACCACGCGACGCCAGCCTTGCTCGGCCCCGCGCACGCGGCTTTCCAGCGTCAGGCGCGAGACGCTGGCGATGCTGGGCAAGGCCTCTCCGCGAAAGCCCAGCGTGGCGACCTGTTCGATCGCTTCGTCGGGCAATTTCGAGGTGGCGTGACGCTCCAGCGCCAGCGTCATCTCGTCTGCCGACATGCCGCAGCCGTCGTCGGTGATCTCTATCGATCCCAGCCCGCCATCGACGATCGACACCGCGATGCGCGTCGCGCCTGCGTCGATGGAATTCTCCACCAGTTCCTTCAGGGCGGAAGCAGGGCGCTCCACCACTTCGCCCGCGGCGATACGGTTAACCAGCGTTTCGGGAAGGCGGCGTATTTGCGGCATCAGGCCATACTATCGGCCACTCGCCGCATTTTCGAGGCGAACCGGGGCAAAACTGCGCCTTTGTCGACAAATTTTTTGGCCTTTCCCGGCATGAGACGCTAAAGACGCGCCACTTTTCCGACACCATTGGCGGATGCGCGGAGTCTCTCCGTGACGAAGCTTACCTAAAATACGGATTTTTCGATGGGTTCCTTCTTTTCCAATCTCTTCAAGTTCGGTTCGCAAAACATGGCCATCGACCTCGGTACGGCCAACACCCTCGTCTACGTGCAGGATCGCGGGATCGTGCTCAACGAACCGTCGGTAGTCGCCATCGAGACGATCAACGGCGTGAAGCGCGTGAAGGCCGTGGGTGACGATGCCAAGCTGATGATGGGCAAGACGCCCGACAACATCGAGGCTATCCGCCCGCTGCGCGACGGCGTGATCGCCGACATCGAAATCGCCGAAGAGATGATCAAGCACTTCATCCGCAAGGTGCACAACCGCAAGACGCTGTTGCGCTATCCCGAAATCGTGATCTGCGTGCCCTCGGGTTCTACCAGCGTGGAACGCCGCGCCATTCGCGATGCGGCCAGCAATGCCGGCGCGTCGGACGTGTTCCTGATCCTGGAACCGATGGCCGCGGCCATCGGTGCCGACATGCCGGTGACCGAACCGGTCGGCTCCATGGTGGTCGATATCGGCGGTGGCACGACCGAGGTGGCCGTGCTGTCGCTGCGCGGCCTCGCCTACACCACCTCGGTGCGTACCGGGGGTGACAAGATGGACGAAGCCATCGTTTCCTACGTTCGCCGACACCATAACCTGCTGATCGGCGATGCCACGGCAGAGCGGATCAAGAAGGATTACGGCGTTGCCACCGTGCCCGAGGATGGCGTTGGCGAAAGCATCATCATCAAGGGCCGCGACCTGGTGAACGGCGTGCCCAAGGAAATCACCATCAACCAGGCGCACATTGCAGAGGCGCTGTCGGAACCGATCGGCGCCATCGTGGAAGGCGTGCGCATCGCGCTGGAAAACACCGCCCCCGAACTGGCCGCCGACATCGTCGACCAGGGCATCGTGCTGACCGGCGGCGGCGCGCTGATCCGCGGGCTGGACGATCACATCAAGGAAGAAACGGGCCTCCCCGTCTCCATTGCCGAAGACCCGCTGACCTGCGTCGCCGTGGGCACCGGCAAGGCGATGGAAGACCCGATCTATCGCGGCGTGTTGATGACGGCGTAAGAGGCAGGCAGCAGGGAAGGAAACGGCGGTTATGGCGCCGCCCACGACAAAGCGATCGGGATCGGACAAGAAGGCGCAGCTGGGGCTGTTCGCCGGTTATCTGGCTGCCGGCCTGGGCGCCACACTGGGTGCGCTGCTGCTGGCGATTTCGCTCTGGCGACCGGAAACCTTTGCCGGCTTGCGCTCGATGGCCAGCGATGCTGCGGCGCCGGTCGGCGAAGTCGGCGCGGCTGGCCGCGTGGGTTCGCGCAACTTCTTCGAGGCGATCGCAGGTTACTACGACGCCGGCACCAAGAATGCCGAGCTGGAGGAAGAGATCCGCATTGCCCGCGTGCGCCTGGCCGAAGCCCGCGCGCTGGAGCAGGAAAACGAACGCCTGCGCGCGGTGCTGGAACTGGCCGAAGGCGATATCGCACCGGTCGCCACGGCGCGGCTGATCGGCTCCACCTCCACCAGCGCGCGGCGTTATGCCTACCTGTCCGCCGGCCGGCGCGACGGGGTAGAGCCGGGCATGCCCGTCACCTCACCGCTTGGGCTGGTGGGCCGCGTGCTGGAAGCCGGGCGCAACACCTCACGCGTGTTGCTGCTGACCGATACCGACAGCGTGGTGCCGGTGCGCCGTGCCACCGATAACACCGTGGCCTTTGCCGAGGGGCGCGCCGATGGTTCGCTGCGCATCCGCCTGATCAACCTTGGCATCAACCCGCTGGAAGTGGGCGATATTTTCGTAACCTCCGGCGCGGGCGGACTGTTCCATCCAGGCACCGCAGTCGCCATGGTCAGCGAAGTGACCGACGACGGCGCCATCGGGCAATTGCTCAGCAACCCGGCGGCCACCGACGTGGTGATCGTGAAGCCAATCTGGCAAGGCAATGTGCTGGAAGAGATCGAGGAACCCCTCGACGCCGAAGACCCTGCGGACGCGGACGAATAATGGAGCGGCTGGCAGCAACCGCGCGGCGTGACGCCTACGGCAGCAAGATCAACCGCGATCATTCGCCGGTGCTGGCCTACGGCGTGCCGTGGGTCACCATCATGCTGGCTTCGCTCGTGCCGCTGCTGCCGGTCATCGCGCCAGCCCCGATCCTGCCGCCGTTCGGATACCTGTTGCTGCTGGCCTGGCGCATGGACCGACCCGGCCTGCTGCCGATGTGGGCGGGCCTGCCTTTGGGGCTGTTCAACGATCTTTATTCCGGGCAGCCCATCGGCAGCGACGTGCTGCTGTTCTCGCTGACGATGATCGCGCTTGAAGTGCTGGAGCTGCGCTTTCCCTGGCGCAATTTCTGGCAGGACTGGGCCATCGCAGCGCTGTTCATCCCGGTCTACCTGCTGGCGGGCGCGTTCCTGTCAGGTTCATCCTTGTCTGTTACACAGCTGCCGCTGCTGGTACCGCAGCTGTTGCTTTCGATCATCGTGTTCCCAATCGTTGCCAAAATGGTTTCCCTTCTCGACAGGCTGCGGCTGACCCGCGTGAAGCGCATCGGCTAGCCCATGGATCGCAAACTCACGTCGAATACCCTCAAGCAGACCTTTGAAAGGCGCAGTTTCGTTGTCGGCTCGATACAGGGAGGCATCGGGCTGCTGCTGGCTGCGCGCATGGGCTACATCGCCGTAGCCGAGAACGAGAAGTACGAGATGGAGGCGGAGAGCAACCGGGTGAACCTTACCCTGATCCCGCCACGGCGTGGCTGGATCCTCGATCGCAACGGCTCCCCCCTCGCCTCCAACCGCGCCGATTTTCGCGTCGATATCATCCCCGAACGGCTGGAAGACCCCGATGCCACAGTGGAGGTGCTGGGTAACCTGCTGGGCTTCTCGGAGCCGGAAAAGGCCGACCTGCGCGACCGGCTGGAAAACTCTGCCGGATTCGCCGCCGTGCCCGTCGCCAATGGCCTCGATTACGAGAAATTCGCGGCCGTCAGTGTGCGGATTCCCGAATTGCCCGGCGTGATCCCGCAGCGCGGCTATTCGCGGTTCTACCCCACCGGGCCATCGGTCGGGCACCTGATCGGTTATGTCGGCGCGCCCAGCCGCGAGGAGTACGAGGAAGACCCGCAGCCGCTGTTGCTGACCCCGGGTTTCAAGCTGGGCAAGGACGGGATCGAAAAGCAGTTCGAACAGCGCCTGCGCGGCGAACCCGGTGCCCGGCGCGTGGAAGTCACCGCTTCGGGCCGCATTGTGCGCGACCTGGAGACGCGCGACGATGTGCAGGGCGATCCCGTACAACTGACCATCGACGGCCCCTTGCAGGACTATGCCGCGCGCCGGATCGGGCTGGAGAGCGGTTCCGTCGTGGTGATGGACTGCCTTACGGGCGACCTGTTGTGCATGGCATCCATGCCCAGCTTCGATCCCAACAGCTTTTCCGACGGGATCGGCCGCGTCGAGTATTCGATGCTGAGCGAGAGCGAGCGCGTGCCGCTGCGCAACAAGGTACTGCAAGGCCTCTACCCGCCCGGCTCCACGGTGAAGCCGACAGTGGGCATGGCGCTGCTGGCCGCTGGCGTCGATCCGGACGAGACCGTCTATTGCGGCGGCGGCCTGCAGGTCGGCAATCGCCGCTTCGGTTGCTGGAACCGCAGTGGCCACGGCCCGGTGGACCTGGCCAAGGGCATCTACCAGAGCTGCGACGTCTATTTCTATGCCATGGCCCAACGCACCGGCATGTGGCCGATTGCCGAGACCTGCCGTCGATACGGGATGCAGGAACAGTTCGACCTGCCCGTCGTCAGCCAGTTTTACGGCACCGTGCCCGATCCCGACTGGAAGATGGAGAAGTATGGCCGCGAGTGGCAGGCTTTCGACACTGTCAACGCCACCATCGGCCAAGGCTACATGCTTGCCAGCCCGCTGCAACTGGCGGTGATGGCCTCTCGCCTCGCCACGTCCAACCAGGTGATGCCCCGGCTGCTGCTGGACGGCCAGGCGCCAAGCTTCCAGCCCATGGGCGTGAGCGCGGAATACAAGGCATACATCCGCCAGGCGATGAGCGACGTCGTCAACGGCCCCGGTACGGCTGGCCGCGCGCGCCTGCCGGTCGACGACGTGCTGATGGCCGGGAAAACCGGCACCGCGCAGGTGGTCGGACTGAACCTGTCGGACGGTCGGTCCGGCCCCTGGCGTTTCCGAGACCACGGCCTGTTCATCTTCTTCGCTCCTTATGACAACCCGCGCTATGCCGGTGCGGTGGTGATCGAACATGGTGGCGGATCAGGCGCAGCCTATCCGGTGGCACGCGACGTGATGACATTCCTGTTCGACCCGCAGAAGGGCCTCGACGCGCTGCATGCGCTGGAACGGCAATGGGGCGGCACCGCGCAGCAGCGACTGGATGCGCAATATGCCGCCTATGCCGCCGCAGCGGGTGTCGACCTGCCCCCTGCCCCGCCACCCGTCACCCTGGCCGAGCAGGTCGACGCCGAAGCCCGCGCCGCCTACGAAGGACCGCAGCAGGCCGACGACCGCGTGTTCACCCCGCGCGACGAAGCCAACCCGCGTGCAGAAGGCACAACGACGTGAGAGGCGAGATCGCCCTTCCCAGGCCGATCGCGGAATTTCCGTGGCGCGTGGTCATCCCGCTGACGCTGCTGGTGGCCTTCGGTGCCGCCGTGCTGCATTCGGCAGCCGGCGGCTCTTTCAGTCCCTATGCCGATTCCCACCTGCTGCGCTTTGGCGTGTTCCTGGTGATGGCACTGGTGATGTCCTATTTCCCGGAAGACTGGGTCCGCATGATCGCCATCCCCGGCTATGTCGCGGTCCTGCTGCTGCTTATCGCGGTGGAAGCGGTGGGGCAGCTGGGCGGCGGCAGCCAGCGGTGGCTGGAACTGGGCTTCATGCGCCTGCAACCCTCGGAATTGATGAAGCCCGGCATCGTGCTGATCGTGGCCGCCTTCTTCCATTCGCTGCCCGCCGCCATGATCGGCAGCTGGCGTGCGCTGCTGGTGCCACTCGGCCTGATCGCCATGCCCATGGGGCTGGTGCTGCTGCAACCCGATCTGGGCACCTCGCTGGCGATCGGCTTTGGCGGCATCGTAGTGATGTTCCTGGCGGGCATACCGCAGAAATGGTTCATCGGCGGCGGTGTTGCAGCCGTTTTCGCCATTCCGCTGGCCTACTTCTTCGTGCTGCAACCCTACCAGCAGCAGCGCGTGCTGACCTTCCTCGACCCGGCCAGCGATCCGCAGGGCAGCGGCTACCACATCATCCAGTCGAAAATCGCCATCGGGTCGGGCGGCCTGTTCGGCAAGGGCTTTGGCGAAGGCTCGCAAAGCCAGCTCAATTACCTTCCCGAACCACACACAGACTTCGTCTTTGCCACCATGTCCGAAGAATGGGGCCTGATCGGCGGACTGTTCGTGCTGCTGGTGTTCGGTATCGTGCTGCGCTGGGGCCTGATCGTGGCGCGCGAGGCAAAGACCCGCTTTGCGCGGCTGCTGGCCGGGGGGCTGACGGCAACCATGTTCTTCTATGTGGCAGTCAACCTGATGATGGTGATGGGGCTGGCACCGGTGGTCGGCATCCCCCTGCCCTTCATGAGCCACGGCGGCTCTTCGATGATGACCAACATGATCTGCGTGGGCGGTTTGATGATGGTGGAACGGTGGAACCGCCGCGCTACGGCATCGGGATTGTAACGCACCCCCTTTACACACCCGCAACAATCGCTATTTGAGCGCCTCCCGGCGATTCGCAGGCGCGAATCATCGGTCACCAGCGACACATCGCCGGTATGGACGCATAGCTCAGTTGGTAGAGCAGCTGACTCTTAATCAGCGGGTCCTAGGTTCGAGCCCTAGTGCGTCCACCATCCCCTCTCTTCCCTTGTTGACTTAGTCCTCCCTCATTCGGCAACAGGCGAATGAATAGGGAGAACATTGCACATGAGCATTCTTGAAGGTCGCGTTGCCGTCGTCACCGGCGCAAGTTCGGGCATTGGCGAGGCGTGCGCCGTCGAATTCGTGAACAAGGGCGCCAAGGTGGTGCTGGCCGCGCGGCGGCAGGAGCGGCTCGACCAACTGGTCGCCAGGATCGAAGGCATGGGCGGCGAAGCGCTGGCCGTCGTCACCGACGTGACCGACGAAGACGCCATGGCCAATCTGTTCGCCAAGGCGGTGGAACGTTTCGGTACGGTCGACGTGCTGATCAACAACGCCGGGATCGCCGAGAACACCCCCGTGCACGAGGCTTCGCTGGAGCATTGGCACAAGGTAATCGACACCAACCTGACCAGTGCCTTCCTGGGCGCCAAGCATGCCTGGCCGATCTTCCTGAAGGGCGGCCACGGGCGCATCGTCAATGTCGGCTCGATCTCGGCCAAGGTGCCGCGCAGCGAATGCCCCAGCTATACCGCCAGCAAGTTCGGCCTGCAGGGCCTGACCCATGCGCTGGCCGTGGACGGGCGCGACCACAACATCGCCGTGTCGATCTTCCACCCCGGCATCGTGGCAACGGAAATCATGCCCGGGTCGGTCAAACTGCCGGAAAACTTCGCCGCCACGCCAGAGGAGATTGCAGAGGTCATCGTGCACATGTGCGACCTGCCCGACCATCTCAACTTCTACGAAGCGCTGGTGGTGCAGAACAAGCTGCCCTTCCTCGGCAGGGGATAATGGGCGACACGCTAGATTGCTGGAACATTGCCGACCTGCGCGAAAAGGCGCGGCGGCGGCTGCCGCTGGGCGTGTGGGAATACCTTGAACGCGGCGTGGAAGACGAGACCGGTATGGCCCGCAATCGCGAAGGCTTCGAGCGGCTGACCTTCCGTCCGCGCGTGCTGCGCAAGGTCGACCGTATCGACCTGCGGACAGACATGCTGGGCAGCGAGAGCGCCCTGCCCTTCGCCATCGCGCCGACGGGTGCGGCCGGGATGATGTGGTACAAGGGCGACCTGGCGCTGGCCCGCGCGGCAGCCAAGGCGGGCGTGCCGTTCTGCATCTCCTCTGCCAGCACGATGGACGTGGAGGAGTTCGCCGGGATCGAGGGGACGCGCTGGTTCCAGCTCTACATGTGGGAGGATCGCGAGCTTTCCTACCAGGTGGTGCAACGCGCGCACGACGTCGGGTGCGAGGCGCTGTTCGTCACGCTTGACCTGCCGGTACCGCCCAACCGCGAGTACCTGTGGCGCAATGGCTTCGGCATGCCGTTCCAGCTCAATGCGAGCAACGTGCCCGATATCATCACCCACCCGCGCTGGCTGGCAGGCGTCGTCGGGCGCTACATGCTCGATGGCGGGTTGCCGCAGCAGGCGAACCTGCCGAAAGCGTTGAAACACTCGGTCGCGCGCGGCGCCAAGCCCGGGGCGCTGTTCAAACAGGACAACCTCGACTGGGACGGGGTCAAGAAGCTGCGCGACCTGTGGCCGGGCAAATTCGTGCTGAAAGGCGTGTTGCACCCGGAAGATGCACGCCTGGCGCTGGACATGGGCGCGGACGGCGTGGTCGTTTCCAACCACGGCGCGCGCGCTATCGACCATGCGATTGCCGCCATCGATGCGCTGCCCGCCATCGTGGAGGCCGTGGGCGGCAGGATGAACGTGCTGCTCGACAGCGGGATCCGGCGCGGCAGCGACGTGGTGAAGGCCCTGGCGCTGGGTGCCGACGGCGCGATGGTAGGCCGCGCGACGCTGTATGGCATGGCCGCAGCCGGAGAGCCCGGCGTGACCCGCGCCATCGATTTGCTGGGCAGTGAAACATCGCGCACCATGGCCATGCTGGGCCTCACCGCGGTCGACCAGATTGACGAGGCCGTGCTCGCATGAGGACGCTGCTCGCAGCCATCGCGGTGATGCTGGCTGTGGTGCTGCCTGCGCAAGCGCAAACGTCCGAAGAGCTTTCCGCACAGGACCTGCGCCTTGCCCGCATTGCCGATGCCATGCTGCTGGCCAATGCCCGGCTATGCCGACAGACCATGCCGGTAACCGGCATGATACTGCACAGCGCAGACCAATATGGCGAAGACGCCCAGGCGCTGTTTGCCAACAGTTCGCTGGCAGTTGCCTCGGTGGTTCCGGGATCGGCGGCGGACCTGGCAGGGCTGCGCGCCAATGACGGTATCGTCGGGATTTCAGGTCGGGAGGTAGCCGCCATGCACCCGAATGGAGGCGACCATCTGCGTGAAGTCGCTTTCTTCGATTTGACGAGCCTGCCCGAAGAGAGCACTGTCGATCTTGTCGTTTCACGGGCAGGAGACCGCTTTGCGGTCAGTCTTGCGGCGCCACGCGGCTGCCGCTCGCTGGTCGAAATCCTTGTTGCCGATGGACCTAACGCGCGTTCTGATGGCCGCGTGATCCAGCTGCAATATCACTTTGCCGCCAGCCTGACCGATGAACAGATCGCCGTGGTGCTGGCGCACGAACTGGCGCACACGGTGTTGGAACATCGGCGTCGCAAGGAAGCCGCCGGCATCGATAACGACAGCATCATGCGCCACGTCGGGCGCAACCAGCAGGTCAACCGGCAGGCAGAGGTTGAGGCAGACAGGCTGTCCGTCCACCTGCTGGCCAATGCCGGTTACGATCCGGCCATCGTCGCCAATTTCTGGCGTTCAGCCGAAGGCGAAGAGGCGGGCGGCGGGTCGATGCCGAGTTTCGTCTACCCTTCGCAAGCCGCACGGGCAGAAATCGCCGGCCGCGAAATCGCCATGTACCTGCCGCTGCGACAGGGGCCTACATGGCCAGGACACCTGCTGGAACTGCGTGATCGCGCCTTCTAATCCTCGCGGCGGGAGCGTTGCGGCGCTTCGCTGATATCGATGTAATTGCGGTCGAAATAGGTCAGCGGCGTGGCGTCATGACGATGCTTGGCCGCCAGCAGTTCGCCGATGAAGATCGTATGCGTGCCGAACTCGTGGCGATGCACGGTCTTGCACACCAGGCTGGATTGCGCGGAAGCGAGTACCGGAACCCCGTGGTCGTCGGTCCAGTCGCCTACCGCGAAGCGATCGGCGTCGGGCTGCATGAAGTGCTCCGCCACGTCGCGATTGCCCAGTCCCAGCACGTTGACGCAGAAGCGCTCGGCCCGTTCCAGCGGGTCATGCAGCGATGCAGCGCGATTGACACAGACCAGCAGCGAAGGCGGCTCGAAACTGAGCGAACTCACTGCGGTGGCAATGATTCCGTAGCGTTGCCCGGCGTGACTGGTGGTAACGGCATAGACCGTCGCGGCGACGTGGCGCATCGATTCCCGGAAGGCTTCGACCAGCTCTTCGTGGCTCTGTCCTGCATCGCTCATGCGTGCTCTTTGCGGTTTCGCGAGTCGCGGCGCAAGGGGGAATTTGCAGGCCCAATGTGATATGCCGGACTTGCGATCACATTATAATGTGATACACCGACGGCATGAACGACATCACCATCGCCCGAGTCCGCGAAATCATCGCGGAAGGAAAGATGACCCGCGCCGGACTTGCCCGCGCTGCCGGTCTGCACGCAAACACCCTTCGCGACTGCAACGAAGACGGCTGGAATCCCACTGCCGACACGCTGGGCAAGCTCGACCGCTTCTTGACGGAGAACGACGATTCGCCCGTGCTCGTCGGGATCGAGGAAATTATCGAGGAAGCGCGCAACGGCCGCATGTACATCCTTGTCGATGACGAGGACCGCGAGAACGAGGGCGACCTCATCATCCCGGCGCAGATGGCAACGCCCGATGCGGTCAATTTCATGGCCACCCATGGCCGCGGCCTGATCTGCCTTGCCCTTACCCGCCAGCGAGTCGATGCGCTGGGCCTGGAACTGATGAGCCGCAAGAACCGCACGCGGCACGAAACCGCCTTCACGGTTGCCATCGAGGCGCGCGAAGGCGTGACAACCGGCATCAGTGCCGCAGACCGTGCCCGCACCGTCTCGGTAGCCATCGATGCCAGCAAGGGGCCGGACGACATCGTCACCCCCGGCCACGTCTTCCCGCTGGTGGCGCGCGAAGGCGGCGTGCTGGTACGCGCCGGCCACACCGAGGCTGCGGTGGACATCTCGCGCCTTGCCGGCCTCAACCCCAGCGGCGTGATCTGCGAGATCATGAACGAGGACGGGTCGATGGCGCGGCTGGAAGACCTGATCGGCTTCGGACGCAAGCACGGCCTGAAGATCGGCACCATCCGCGACCTAATCGCCTATCGCCGCAAGCACGATCACATCGTGGAAAAGCGGGCGGAGGAACGCTTCACCAGCAACTGGGGCGACGATTGGCGCGCGGTCGCGTTCTACAACACCGCGACAAAGGGTGAGACCATGGCGCTGGTGAAAGGCCATATCGACTCATCCACCCCTACGCTGGTGCGCATGCACGCGCTGTCGATCTTCGACGATGTCTTCGCCCGCAAGTCGGAACGCAGCGGCCTTCTGGAAGGCGCGATGAAGATGATCGCGGAGGAGGGATCCGGCGTGGTCGTGCTGATCAACCGGCCCAATGCCGATTTTGCCTCGCGTTCGGTCAAGGCGCTGGGCAAGCAGGCGCCGCGTGAAGCCAACCCCATTTCCGAGGAACAGCGCGACTATGGCGTTGGTGCGCAGATCCTGACAGAACTGGGGGTCAGCGACATGATCCTGCTTACCAACACCAGCCATTCCCTTGTCGGGCTGGATGGCTATGGCTTGTCCATCGTCGGCGAGAAGCCGATTCGTATCGAGGAGAACGCCTGATGGCCCGCTTTCTGATCGTCGAGGCCCGGTTCTACGGCCACCTGAACGACATGCTGGTCGCAGGTGCAACGGCCGCACTGGAAGATGCCGGCCACCAGGCCGATGTCATCACCGTGCCCGGCGCGCTGGAAGTGCCCGGTGCCATCGCCCTGGCAGCCGAAAGCGGGCAGTATGACGGCTTTGTCGCCATCGGCGTGGTCATCCGTGGGGAAACCTACCATTTCGAAATCGTGGCCGGGGAAAGCGCGCGCGCCATCATGGCATTGACCATGGATGGCATCGCCATCGGCAATGGCATCCTGACCACCGAGAAGGAGGCCCAGGCGCTGGTGCGCGCCGACCCGGCGCAAAAGAACAAGGGCGGCGAGGCGGCACAGGCCGCGATCCGCCTGCTGGAACTGCGGGAGCAATTCGCATGAGTGAGCAGACCTTCATCGCCGGCCTTCCCCTGGTGCTGGGTGGCAACGTTTTCGGCTGGAGCGCTTCGGGCGAGGAAGGCTTTGCCGTGCTCGATGCCTTTTACGAGGCAGGCGGCCGCATGATCGACACCGCCGATGTCTATTCGGCCTGGATACCCGGCCATGTCGGCGGCGAATCGGAAACCTACCTCGGCAAGTGGCTGGCCTCTCGCGGCGTGCGCAAGGACATGCGCATCCACACCAAGACCGGCATGTGGACCGGCAAGCCCGGCGCCCCTGGCGAAATGGGCGATCCCGAACTTTACAAGCCCGAGAAGGTGCTGGCCCATCTCGATGGGTCGCTGGAACGGCTGCAAACCGACTACGTCGACCTGTATTATGCTCATCGCGACTACGAGGAACTGGCAATAGGCGCCATTGTCGATGCCTTCGAAGGCGCGGTGCAGACCGGCAAGGTGCGCGCGCTGGGCGCATCGAACTTCCAGGCCGAGCGCCTGGGTGCGGCGCTGGATTATGCCGAAAAGGAAGGCAAGACGCCCTTCACCGCCCTGCAGAACGAATACAACCTCGTCGCGCGCGGTTCCTATGGTGCAGACTTGCAGGCGCTATGTACCTCGCGCGGAATTGCGATGCTGCCATTCTTCGGCCTCGCTGCGGGCTATCTCACGGGCAAGTACCGCAAGCCGGAAGATTTCGAGGCCAACACGCGCGGCTATCGCACGAAGGACTATGCCGAAGTCGGCCCGCCGGTGCTGGCCGTGATGGACGAGATTGCTGCCGATACCGGCGCCAGCCTGCCGGCCATCGCGCTGGCCTGGCTGGTGCGCCAGCCCGGCATCCCTGCCCCCATCGCCAGCGCCCGCAACACGGAACAGCTGAAGACGCTGCTGGAATTCACCAGCCTGGAGCTGACCGACGAACAAGTGACCCGGCTGACCGACGCGCTCTGACAATCAAAACCGACCACATCGGAATGTGAACTTGTTGGACAATGTTGGAAGGGGCAGGCCGGGAACGCGCCGATTCCATCCGCCTGCAACAGGGCCTTAAAGGCACCCAGGGGAACCGAGGCGCCCCGAACGCGCTCATTCGGGCATGAATGGACCACTCGAATGGATCGCCGCCATCGGCACGATGATGGCTGCCTCGCTGATCGCCTTCGACCTTGGCCGCCGCGCCACGGCATGGGGCTTCGTGCTCTTCTGCGCGGTATCGATCACCTGGATCGTTGCCGGGCTGACAAGCGGCGCCATGCCCATCGCGGCGATGAACTTCGTGCTGCTGCTGATCAACGCCTGGGGCGTGTGGCAGTACTGGTTCCACCCGAAGAACCGGGGCGGGGATTCGGGGCGCGATTAATCCTCGCTCCACCCGCTCAGCCGGCCGAAGCAGCCGCGACCGGCATAGTGCGCGCTGTCGCCCAGCTCTTCCTCGATGCGGATCAGCTGGTTGTACTTGGCCAAACGATCCGATCGCGCGAGCGAGCCGGTCTTGATCTGGCCGCAGTTGGTGGCGACGGCGAGGTCCGCGATGGTCGCGTCCTCGGTCTCGCCCGAACGATGGCTCATCACGCTGGTGTAACCGGCGCGCGTGGCGATATCGACGGCTTCCAGCGTCTCGGTCAGCGTGCCGATCTGGTTGACCTTCACCAGCAGCGAATTGGCCAGGCCCTTCTCGATGCCCATCGCCAGCCGCGCGGGGTTGGTTACGAACAGGTCATCACCAACCAGTTGCACGCGGTCGCGGACCAGGTCGGTCAGCGCCTTCCAGCCTTCGAAGTCGTCTTCGGCCATGCCGTCCTCGATCGACTTGATCGGATAGTCGTCGCACAGCTTGGCCAGGTAATCGGCCATTTCCGTCGGCGTGAGAGAGATTTCCTCGCCCGCGAGGTCGTAACGTCCGTCGGCATAGAATTCGGTGGAGGCGCAATCGAGCGCCAACACCACGTCGTCACCCGCGGTGAAACCGGCCTTCTCGATGCTGGCCATGATGAAATCCAGCGCATCGCGCGTGCTGGCCAAGTTGGGCGCAAAGCCGCCTTCGTCACCGACGGAGGTCGACAGGCCCTTCTCGCTCAGGCCCTTCTTCAGCGTGTGGAAGATCTCGCTGCCCCAGCGCACGCCTTCGGCAATCGAGCCCGCGCCAACAGGCATGACCATGAATTCCTGCACGTCGATGGGATTGTCGGCATGTTCGCCGCCGTTGACGATATTCATCATCGGGACCGGCAGCACGTGGGACGACACGCCGCCGACATAGGCATACAGCGGCAGGCCGCGCGAATTTGCCGCCGCCTTGGCCACCGCCATGCTGACACCCAGGATTGCGTTGGCGCCCAGCTTGCCCTTGTTGGGCGTGCCGTCGAGGTCGATCAGCGCCATGTCGATATCACGCTGGTTTTCCGCATCGGGGCCCAGCACCAGCAGTTCCGAAATCGGGCCGTTTACCGCTTCGACAGCCTTCAGCACGCCCTTGCCCATGTAGCGGCTCTTGTCGCCATCGCGCAATTCCACCGCCTCGTGAGCGCCAGTGGAAGCGCCCGAGGGCACGGCGGCGCGACCGAAGCTGCCGTCTTCCAGCAGCACGTCGACCTCGACCGTGGGATTGCCGCGCGAATCGAGGATTTCGCGGGCATGGATATCGATGATGGCAGTCATGGGAATTGAGCTCCTGCAGGCACGTCTGCGCGCCTCCTATCGCCCGGAACTTTGCACTGCAACATGCGTTGATATCTTGAACGGGGGTGTCTTACCCCCATAATACGATTTGAGGGACACTCAAGTGAACCCAGGAAGGGAAACGACAATGGCAGCAAAGAAGCCCGCAACGCCCAAGAAAACCGCCGCCGCCGCCGAAGCCGAAACGGTCGAGGCCCCCGCCGCGGAAACCACTTCCAGCAACACCGCCGAAGCCAAGTCGCGTTTCAATGCCGCGATCGAGGAAGCGAAGGCCGGCGCCGTCGCGCTTGGCGACGAAGCCAAGCAGCGCGCCTCCAGCTATCGCGACGAAGCAAAGGCGCGCGGTGAGGACTGGGCCGGAGACGCGAAGACCAAGGCCGGCGAACTGGCGCAGGAAGGCAAGCATAAGGCCAGCGAGGCCTTGACGGGCCTGTCGCGCGTGATCGACGAGAACGCACCGACGCTGGATGAAAAGCTTGGCCCGAAATACGGCGAATATGCCCGTTCGGCCTCGCGCAGCCTGCAGGACAATGCCCGCAAGCTGGAAGAAAAGAGCTTCGACGAACTGGCAGAGGAATCGCGCGAAGCGATCCGCAAGAGCCCGGCCACGGCTGTCGGCCTGGCCGCGCTGGTCGGTTTCCTGTTCGCCCGACTGTTCCGCTAATCCCCTGTGCAGGGACGGGACGAGCAAACCGGCTTTGCCCCGCTAGCCGATAGCGGCGAAGCCCAGGCCCCCGCGCATCCGCAGAACGATCCGGCGCCACCCGCCGGTGAGCCTGCGGAGACGCGGTCGCTGGCTGACGACCTTGAAGCGCTGGTTGATGATGCCCGCACCTACATGGATGCGGAGCTGAATTACCAGAAGACTCGCGCCAGCTTCGCCGCTGACCGGGTCAAGAAGACCATCGCCTTTGGCGCAGTTGCCGCATTTCTGGCCGTGCTGGCACTGATCGGCCTGACCATGGGCCTCATCATCGCGCTCACCCCGCACCTGACCGCGTGGGGTGCAACAGCCGTAGTGGTGCTTGGCCTGCTGTTGATCGCCGCCATCCTTGCGAGCAAGGCGGGCAAGGCGTGGAACGGCATGATGGCCGAGTTCAAGAGCGAGGATGACCAGACCGAAAAGGACCGGGCGGACCATGGCTGACATCGAACAGCAGCTTCGCGAAGACCGCGCGCTGCGCGATGCAGCCAAGCGGCTGGTGACCGCCGGCATCGACCATGTGAAGGGCGACATGGCGGAGAAAGGCGTTGGCAGTCGCTTGTTCGAACGCGTGAAAGACGGTGCAGCCGAAATGGCCGAGAGTTCCGCCGACTATGCCAGCAGCAATCGCTCGCAGGTCGGTACCGGCATCGCTTTCGGCCTGCTGGCTTTCGTTGGCTGGCTGTTCCGCGACCAGCTGGCCGATGCCATCAACGCCGCACTCGAAGAAGCGGGCGAGCTCGAGAGCGAAAGCGCCGCCCAAGCCCTGACAGAAGACCCCTCAGAAACCCCGGAGAGCCCCCATGACCGATAGCAAACGCGAAGAGATCAAGAGCCGCATCGAAGCCGCACAGGCGCGCGAAGCCGCGCTGGCAGAGCCGACCACCACGCAGCGCGTCGCCGAAAAGGCGTCCGAAGCCGGCGATGCCTTTACCAGTTTCGTGAAGGAGCACCCGCTTGCAGCAGCCGCAGGCGGCGTTGCCTTGGGCATCCTGGTCGCAAGCATGTTCAAGGGCCCGCGCCGTGCCGCGGCCCGTGGCGGCGCAAGGGCCGTCAGCCTCGCCACGATCGGCGCGGAAATGGCCAGTTCGTTTGCCGAAGAACTGCTCGACGATGCGAAGGACCTGGGGCGCGAAGGCATACGCCGCGCAGAGGATCTTGGCCGCGAAGGCGCGCACAAGGTGGAAGACTTCAGCGATTCCGTGGGCGACCGCGCCCGTTCGATCCGCCGCGATGCCACCTACAACGCCAGCCGTGCCGGCGATGCCGCCCGCATCGCCGGCCGCGAGACCGGCAAGCGCATTGCCCGTGCCTTCAAGGCTCGCTGACACCCTTCGCAAATGCACAAAAGGCCCCTTGCGCTCCGGGCACTTTCGCCTAGAGCCCAAGGGGCATTTTGTTTTCACCTGATACCGAAAGGGCGATCCGCATGTCTGAAGAATATGAAAACCAGCTCCTCCACATGGTGATCGGTGGCCGTGTGCGGGATCCGCGCGGCCTGGATTTCCAGGACCTGAAAGATATCCACGTCGTCGGCTTCTTCCCCGATTATGCCAGCGCGGAAGAGGCATGGCGCGGCTGGGCCCAGCGCACCGTGGACGATGCCGAGATGAAATACGTCATCGTGCACCTTCACAAACTGCTTGAGCCCGACCTTCCGGGCGCCTGATTTCCCGAACAAAAAAGCCCCGCGGCCTGCGGGGCTTTTCGTATCCGGCGATGCAGGCCGATCAGATGAATTCGATCTTGTCGATCAGGTAGAACTTCTCGCCCGAAGGCACGGTCACTTCTACCTCTTCACCCACGCTCTTGCCGATCAGGGCGCGTGCCAGCGGGCTTTCGTAGGAAATGCGACCGCGCTTGGCATCGCTCTCCGCCTGGCCCACGATCTGATACGTCAGCGGTTTGTCGTCCTCGTCCAGCACGGTGACGGTGGCGCCGAACACCACCTTGTCACCCGAAAGCGTGGCGGGATCGATGATCTGCGCACGGCTGGTCTTGTCTTCCAGCTCGGCAATCTGCGCTTCCACCTGGCCCTGGCGTTCCTTGGCCGCGTGGTATTCGGCGTTTTCGGAAAGATCGCCATGCGCGCGCGCCTCCTCGATCGCGTCCACGATCCGGGGGCGCTCCTCGCGCAATGCCTTCAAATCGGCGGTCAGCTTTTCATAGCCTTCCGCAAGCATCGGCACTTTCTGCATTGTATTCCCTGCTTTCTGAGACTCTCGTCAAAACGGCCCTGCCCCGCCCTTCATGGGCGGCTATTGGAGCCGAACTGGGGGGAGAGGTGCGGTTTAAATCCTAGCCATAATAGTCTTGCAGCGAACGCACTTCAAGATCGTCTGCATTTACGGATACAATCGCCTTTGCCGCGGCAGCCGAAGCGGCGGCGGTGGTGTAGTAGGGCACCTTCATTTCCAGCGCCGAGGCGCGGATCGACTGGCTGTCCTTATGGCTCTGCCAGCCTTCGGTGGTGTTGAACACCAGCGCCACTTCGCCATCGCTGATCTTGTCGACGATGTGCGGGCGGCCCTGCGCCACCTTGTTCACCGGCTCCACCGGCAGGCCCTGTTCGACGAGGTAGGTGGCCGTGCCGCCAGTGGCGATCACCTGGAAGCCGAAGTCGACCAGCTGCTTCACCGGGCCCACGATGGCGGCCTTGTCGCTATCCTTCACCGAGACGAACAGCGTGCCCGACTTGGGCAGCAGGCTGCCCTCGGCGATCTGCGACTTGGTGTAGGCGGTGGCGAAATCGCGGTCGATGCCCATGACTTCGCCGGTGGACTTCATTTCCGGTGTCAGGACCGGGTCCGATCCGGGGAAGCGAGCGAAGGGGAAGACGGCTTCCTTCACCGCGACATAATCCAGCTCGCGACGGATCTTCGGCAGGTCGGCCAGCTTTTCGCCCGCCATCACCCGTGCTGCGATCTTGGCGACCTGCGAACCGGTGGCCTTGGCGACGAAGGGCACGGTGCGGCTGGCGCGCGGGTTCACCTCGATCAGGTAGACTTCGCCGTCCTTCACCGCGAACTGCACGTTCATCAGGCCGCGAACACCCAGCGCCATGGCCAGCGCCTCGCCCTGGCGTTCCATCTCGTCGATGATGTCCTGCGGCAGGCTGTAGGGCGGCAAGCTGCAGGCGCTGTCGCCGGAATGGACGCCGGCTTCCTCGATGTGCTGCATGACGCCGGCGATCACCACCTGCTCGCCATCGCACAGGGCATCGACATCGCATTCGATGGCATCGCGCAGGTACTGGTCCACCAGCACCGGGCTGTCGCCGGAGACTTCCACGGCGGTGTTGATGTAGTTGACCAGTTGCGCGTCGCTATCGACGATTTCCATCGCCCGGCCACCCAGCACGTAGCTGGGGCGCAGCAGCACCGGGTAACCGATGCGGTGGGCCACGGCCAATGCCTCTTCCTCGGAATAGGCGATGCCGTTGTCGGGCTGCTTCAGGTCCAGCTTGTTGACCAGCTTGGCAAAGCGTTCGCGGTCTTCGGCCAGGTCGATGGCATCGGGGCTGGTGCCCAGGATGGGGATGCCTGCCTCTTCCAGCGCGCCTGCCAGCTTCAGCGGGGTCTGGCCGCCGAACTGCACGATCACGCCCTTCAGCGTGCCCTTGCTTTGCTCGACGCGCAGGATCTCGAGCACGTCTTCGGCGGTCAGCGGCTCGAAATAGAGGCGATCGGAGGTGTCGTAATCGGTGCTCACCGTCTCCGGGTTGCAGTTGACCATGATGGTTTCGTAGCCCGCTTCTGACAGCGCGAAACACGCGTGGACGCAGCAATAGTCGAACTCGATACCCTGCCCGATCCGGTTGGGGCCGCCGCCAAGGATCACGATCTTCTCGCGCTCGCTGGGCCAGGCCTCGTCCTCGGGTTCGCCAAAGGTCGGCGCCTCGTAAGTCGAGTACATGTAGGGCGTGATCGCCTCGAACTCGGCGGCACAGCTGTCGATGCGCTTGAACACCGGCAGCACGCCCAGCTTGTGACGCAGTTCGCGCACCTCTTCTTCGCTGGTAGCGCCCGCCATGGCGCGCAGGGCATCGTGCAGCAGGCCGGAACGCTTGGCCTGCGTCTCACCCAGGCCGCCGGCAACGCCCACGGAGCGCACGGCCAGCGTGGCCAGGCGCTTGTCGGAAAAACCCATTGCCTTCAGGCGGCGAAGCTCGTCTGCGGTGCCGGGCAGACCATCGGCGCTGATGCGCTTTTCCTCTGCAATGATCTCTTCGATATGGCGCAGGAACCACGGGTCGTAGAAGGTGATCGCCTGCACTTCCTCCACGCTGAAGCCTTCGCGGAAGGCCTGAGCGATGGTGAGGATGCGATCCGGCGTCGCCTTCGATAGCGCGGCGGTGATGATATCGCGGCTCTTGCCCTCCAGTTCGGGCACGCGGTTGAACCCGTCGAGCCCGGTTTCGAGGCCGCGCAGCGCCTTCTGCATCGATTCCTTGAAGTTGCGCCCGATGGCCATGACTTCGCCGACCGACTTCATGGCGGTGGAGAGCAGTGGCTCGGCACCCTTGAATTTTTCAAACGCGAAGCGCGGGATCTTGGTAACGACGTAGTCGATGGTCGGCTCGAAACTGGCAGGCGTCGCGCCGGTGATCTCGTTGGTGATCTCGTCCAGCGTGTAGCCCACGGCCAGCTTGGCGGCGACGCGGGCGATGGGGAAGCCGGTGGCCTTCGATGCCAGCGCCGAACTTCGCGAGACGCGCGGGTTCATCTCAATCACGATCAGGCGGCCATCCTTGGGGTTCACCGCGAACTGCACGTTCGAACCGCCGGTTTCCACGCCGATCTCGCGCAGCACCTCGATACTGGCGGTGCGCATGATCTGGTATTCCTTGTCCGTCAGCGTCAGCGCCGGGGCGACGGTGATGGAATCGCCGGTGTGCACGCCCATCGGGTCGACGTTCTCGATGGAACAGATGATGATGGCGTTGTCGTGCTTGTCGCGCACGACCTCCATCTCGTATTCCTTCCAGCCCAGCAGGCTTTCCTCGATCAGCACCTCCGTGGTGGGGCTGGCTTCCAGTCCGGAGCGCACGATGCGCTCGAACTCGGCCTTGTTATAGGCCACGCCGCCGCCGGTGCCGCCAAGGGTGAAGCTGGGGCGAATGATCGACGGCAGGCCGGTGCGTTCCAGCACTTCGTAAGCCTCGTCCAGCGTGTGCGCCACGCCGCTGCGCGCGCTTTCCAGCCCGATCTTGTCCATCGCCGCGCGGAACCGCTGGCGGTTCTCGGCCTTGTCGATGGCATCGGCCTTGGCGCCGATCATTTCCACGCCGTATTCCTTGAGGACGCCCATCTCCTCCAGTTTCAGCGCGCAGTTCAGCGCTGTCTGCCCGCCCATGGTGGGCAGCACGGCATCGGGCCGTTCCTTGGCGATGATCTTGGCGACGATTTCCGGCGTGATCGGCTCGACATAAGTGGCGTCGGCAAATTCCGGGTCGGTCATGATCGTGGCCGGGTTGGAATTGACCAGGATGACGCGATAGCCGTCCTCCTTCAGCGCCTTGATCGCCTGCGTGCCGGAATAGTCGAACTCGCAAGCCTGCCCGATAATGATCGGACCAGCGCCAATGACGAGGATGGAGGAGATGTCAGTACGTTTGGGCATTAGTCGCCTTTGAAGAGTGCAAAGATTGAGACGATTAGGGCACCGAATGCGATCCAGTCGCTTCGTTGAATTGACTTAAGCCGCCCTCTGAACGTCCGCGAAGCGCGCCGCTGCTTGATCTCAGTGACGTGATCTCGGCCCGCCCTATTCAAATCGAAAAAGTAGCCTGCGATTGCAGTTCCGCTTCCGAATTCCTTGTTTTCATTAATGAAGCGAATGAGCCAATCCTCATTCGCAGAGATGCCTTTTGCTGCACAATCTTTCTCGAGGTCGGAGCCAGTTGACCCAGTAGCCTCCTCGAGCTCGAAAATGCCCACGAAGAGCTCTTCTGACCAAGAATCGAAGTTCACCCCAACATCCCCACAAACTTCTCGAACAGGTAGAAGCTGTCCTGCGGCCCCGGGCTCGCTTCCGGGTGGTACTGCACCCCGAAAGCCTTCTTGCCGCTGATCGAAATGCCGCAGTTCGAACCGTCGAACAGCGACACGTGCGTCTGCTCTACGCCCGCAGGCAGGGTGTCGGCGTCGACCGCAAAACCGTGGTTCATCGAGGTGATCTCGACAAGGCCCGAAGTTGCGCCCCAGCCCTCGCCCACGCGCTGGACCGGGTGGTTCGCGCCGCGGTGGCCCTGGTGCATTTTCACCGTCTTCGCGCCCGCTGCCAGCGCCAGCATCTGGTGGCCAAGGCAGATGCCGAACAGCGGAATGTCCTTGTCCAGCAGCGCCTTGATCACCGGCACGGCATATTCACCCGTTGCCGCCGGGTCGCCGGGGCCGTTGGAAAGGAACACGCCGTCGGGCTTGAGCGCGAGAATTTCCTCCAGCGAAGTCCTGGCCGGAACCACAGTCACCTTGGCACCAGCGCGCACGAGGTTGCGGAAGATGTTGTCCTTCGCGCCGAAGTCCATGGCGACCACGTGCGGGCGGCCATCGCCCTCCCCCGTGCCGTAGCCGTGGCCAAGGCGCCAGTAGGAGCCTTCCCAATTTTCCTGCTTCTCGCGCGTCACGCGCTGGGCCAGGTCCATGCCTTCCAGCCCCGGCCATTCCTGCGCCTGCTGCAGCAGCGCGTCGAGGTCGAACTTGCCCTCCGGCGAGTGTGCGATCACCGCGTTGGGCGCGCCGGACAGGCGGATGCGGCGGGTCAGCGCGCGGGTATCCACGCCCGCCAGGCCGATCTTGCCGTTCTTCGCCAGCCAGTCGCCGAATTCGCCCTGCGCGCGAAAGTTGCTGGAGAGCGTCACGTCCTCGCGCACCACGCAGCCCACGGCGCTTTCCACATCGTGGCTTTCCACGTCTTCGGCATTGGTGCCGACGTTGCCGATGTGCGGGAAGGTGAAGGTGACGATCTGCCCGGCATAGCTGGGGTCCGTCATCACTTCCTGGTAGCCGGTCATGGCGGTGTTGAAGCACACCTCGCCCACCGCAGAGCCGGTGGCGCCGAAGCCCTTGCCCCAGACCACGGTTCCGTCGGCCAGGACGAGGCAACCCGTGGCCCCTTTAGGTTGCGCGCGCGAAGAGGCGGAAAAGGCCATGGTGGCTCCCGTTGAATCAATGGACCGGCAATGTGTGCTAAGTCCCAGCCGCTAGAGGCGGTCCTGCCCTGCGTCAAGCGGAACACTTGGCTTTATTTGCAGGGAGCCTACATGGGGCCTCGAAACATCCACAGGATAGATACGAGAACACCATGCTGCGCGACACGATCAAGGCCGAAACCGTCACCGCCATGAAGGCGAAGGACAAGGAACGCACCGCCGCGCTGCGGCTGATCGCGGCCAAGATCAAGGACCGCGATATCGAGATGCGCACCAGGGAAAACGCCGGCGACGACGATGCGCTGGTGATCGACGTGTTGCAGAAGATGGCCAAGCAGCGCCGCGAATCGATCCAGATGTACGAAGACGGTGGCCGCACCGAACTTGCCGAACAGGAAAAGGGCGAGCTGGCGGTGATCGAGGAATTCCTGCCCCAGCAGATGAGCGAGGAAGAAACCAAGGCCGCGATCGAGGCGATCAAGGCCGAAGTGGGCGCCGAAGGCATGAAGGACATGGGCAAGGTGATGGGCCAGCTGAAGGCGAAGCACGGCACCCAGCTGGACATGTCCAAGGCCAGCGGGTGGGTGAAGGAATCGCTTTCCTGAGCGCTATCCCCAGCCCTCCACAGTTAATCTGCCGCGCCCTCGCGGCGAATCGCCAGTTTGGCTAGGATGCCGCCATGGCGCTTTCACCCCAATGGCTGGACGAACTGAAGTCGCGGATCACGCTGTCCGCGCTTATCCAGCGCACGGTGAAGCTGCAGCGCGCCGGGCGTGAGTGGAAGGCGTGTTGTCCGTTCCATTCCGAGAATACGCCCAGCTTCTACGTCAACGACCAGAAGGGCTTCTACCACTGCTTCGGCTGCCAGCAGCACGGCGGCGCGATCGACTGGATGATGGAGCAGCACGGCCTGCCCTTCATGGACGCGGTGAAGGAACTGGCGGCGGAGGCGGGGATGGAAGTGCCCGCGCCCGATCCGCAAGCCGCAAAACGGGCCGAGGAGCGCGCAACCCTGCACGATGTCATGGCGGCAGCGCAGGAGTGGTTCATCGCGCAGCTGGCCTCTCCCGGCGGCGCAGAAGCGCGCGCCTATCTCGAACGGCGGGGCCTCAATGAACACACCATCCGCCGCTTCGGCTTTGGCTGGGCTCCCGACGACAAGCAGGCGATCAAGACAGCGCTCTCGCAGTTCGACGAGAAGCTGCTGGTCGAGGCCGGCCTGCTGATCGAAGTCGAGGACAAGATCCCCTATTCGCGTTTCCGTGGCCGGGTCATGCTGCCGATCCAGGATGCGCGCGAACGGGTGATCGCCTTTGGCGGGCGTATCCTGGCTGATCGTGATGGCGTCGCCAAGTACCTCAACAGCCCGGACACGCCGCTGTTCGACAAGGGGCGCACGCTCTATAATCTGCACCGCGCGGCTGCGGCTTCGCGCAAGAGCAATCGCGTAATCGTGGCCGAAGGCTACATGGACGTTATCGCGCTAGCAGCGGCCGGGATCGAGGATGCCGTCGCGCCCATGGGCACCGCGCTGACCGAGCAACAGATCGAACTGCTGTGGCGCATGGCGGACAAGCCGGTGCTGTGTTTCGACGGCGACAAGGCCGGCACCCGCGCCGCGATGCGCGCGGCAGAGCGTGCCCTGCCCCTGCTGCGCCCCGGCCATTCGCTGCAGGTGGTGCAATTGCCCGCCGGGCTCGATCCCGACGACCTGATCAAGCGTGACGGGCGCGGCGGCATGGACAAGCTGCTCGAAGCGCCCAAGTCGCTGCTCGACCTGGTGTGGGAGCACGAGCGCGACGCCGCGCCCCTCGCCTCGCCCGAGGACAAGGCCGGCCTGAAAGCGCGGCTGCTGGAGCATGTCGATGCCATCCAGCATCCCGACATTCGCTCGCTCTACCGCCGCGAACTGCTCGACCGTTATGGCGCCTTTGCCTTCCCTCCACGTCCGCCGCGCGATTTCCAGCAGGGGCGCGGTGGCTTTCAGAAGGCCATGCCCGTGCGCACCCCGCCGCACGTCGCGCAGCGGCTGCGCAAGGCGACGGCAGGGGCTTTTCGCGACATGCTCACGGGCGCCGTCCTCAACGGGCTGGCGCGCCATCCGGGAGAGATTCACCGCCACGCCGATGCCCTGCTGGGCCTGGCCAAGGGTGATGCGCGATTGGCGCAGGCTGTGGATTTCCTGCTGGATAATGCGCAAGAGCTTGAAGCTGCCGATAATTCGCCCATATCAGGGAAAGACATCCTGCCGCCTGCACCGGATAACACCCGTTTTTCCTTCCTGTTGGAAGGCTCCGATCCGGATGAGGCGCGAGAGGACCTGGCTGAAGCCGTTGCCCTGCTGGTCGAAAGGCCTGCGCTGGAGGAAGCAATTGCTGCGGCCACCCGTCGCTTCGATACAGATCCGGAAGGCGCCTTTGCGGAGCAGCAACGCTTGCGCAAACGAAAACTGGAAATCGATTCGCGACTCGGGCAAATGGCAAGAAAACGCGCCGCATCAGAGGCGTTCGAAACAGATCAAACGGACACCGGCGAATGGCCGGTCGCCGAACAGGAAACGGATTGACGGGCAATTATGGCATCCGACGCCAAGACCAAGCAGAACGACGACGCTCCGCTGATCGACCTCAACGAGGCATCGATCAAGAAGATGATCGCGAAGGCCAAGCGCAAGGGCTACATCACCTATGATGAGCTGAACGAAGCGCTGCCCAGCGACCAGATGAGCGCCGACCAGATCGAGGATATCCAGACCGCGCTCAGCGACATGGGCGTGCAGATCGTCGAAAGCGCCGAAGAGGCTGAGGACGAAGACGACGGTCCGGAGGAAATTGCCCCGACCGGTTCCGATTCGACCGCCAGCGAGAACAAGCAGAACGTCCCCGAGAAGAAGAAGTCCACCGCCGGCGAAGGCCGCACCGACGATCCGGTGCGGATGTACCTGCGCGAAATGGGCGCGGTGGAACTGCTGAGCCGCGAAGGCGAGATAGCCATTGCCAAGCGGATCGAGGCCGGGCGCGACACCATGATCATGGGCCTGTGCGAAAGCCCGATCACCTTCCACGCCATCATCACCTGGTCCGAAGCGCTCAACAACGAGGAAATGCAGCTGCGCGAGATCCTGGATCTCGATGCCATGCTGTCCAAGGAACCGCCCGTCGACAAGATGGAAGAAGGCGAGGACGACGACGACGGCGAGATTTCGGAAGAGACCGCCGGCCCCACCATCCGCGACGACGACGACGACGATGACGACGACGAGGAAGACGGCGAAGAGGGCGAGGAAGGCGAAGGCCGCAAGCGCGACGACGACGACGAGGAAGACAACACCATGTCTCTCGCGCAGATGGAAGCCGCGCTGAAGCCCGACGCGCTGGAACGCTTTGCCCGCATCACGGACCTGTTCAAGAAGTTCGAGAAGCTGCAGGCGGAACGTGTCGACGTGCTGTCCGCGGGCGAGGAATTCCCCAAGGCGAAGGAAAACAAGTACGAGAAGCTGCGCGAGGAACTGACCGCAGAGGTCGAGTCCGTGCAGTTCCACGCGACCAAGATCGAATACCTCGTCGACAACCTTTACGCCTTCAACCGCCGACTGACCGCATTGGGCGGGCAGATGCTGCGCCTGGCAGAGCGCCACAAGGTGAAGCGTATCGACTTCCTCAACAGCTATGTCGGCAACGAGCTGGACGAAAGCTGGCTGGCCGAGAAGGCGAAGAAGGACAAGAAGTGGGCCGCCTTCGCCGAGAAGGAAGCCGACGCGGTCGAACGCATCCGTGCCGAGATTGCCGATATCGCCAGCCAGACGGGCATGAGCCTGGAGGAATTCCGCCGCATCGTGAACATGGTGCAGAAGGGCGAACGCGAGGCGCGTATCGCCAAGAAGGAAATGGTCGAGGCGAACCTGCGCCTCGTCATCTCCATCGCCAAGAAATACACCAACCGCGGGCTGCAGTTCCTCGACCTGATCCAGGAAGGCAACATCGGCCTGATGAAAGCAGTCGACAAGTTCGAATACCGTCGCGGCTACAAGTTCAGCACCTATGCCACCTGGTGGATCCGCCAGGCGATTACCCGTTCGATTGCAGACCAGGCGCGCACCATCCGTATCCCGGTCCACATGATCGAGACGATCAACAAGCTGGTGCGCACCAGCCGCCAGTTCCTGCACGAGCAGGGCCGCGAACCCACGCCGGAGGAAATGGCCGAACGCCTTTCCATGCCGCTGGAAAAGGTGCGCAAGGTGATGAAGATCGCCAAGGAACCGATCAGCCTCGAAACGCCGATCGGCGACGAGGAAGATTCGCACCTGGGCGATTTTATCGAGGACAAGAACGCCGTGATCCCGGTGGATGCCGCGATCCAGGCCAACCTCAAGGAAACCGTCACCCGCGTGCTGGCATCGCTTACGCCGCGTGAGGAACGCGTGCTGCGCATGCGCTTCGGCATCGGCATGAACACCGATCACACGCTGGAGGAAGTCGGCCAGCAGTTCAGTGTGACGCGCGAACGTATCCGTCAGATCGAAGCCAAGGCGCTGCGCAAGCTGAAGCACCCGTCGCGGTCGCGAAAGATGCGTTCGTTCCTCGATCAGTAATGGCGTGAAACGATCAGACGGCCGCGACACATTGTCGCGGCCGTTTGGCTATTCGGGCTGCACCAGTTGCCCGGTCACGACCTGGTAGGCCTGCGTGCCCGCAATCGGCGGCATGGTGATGCGCAACTCGAATGCATCCGGGCGATACCAGCCCAAGACTTCCTGCCGGTGCGCGGGAAACGGTGCGACGGCCTGCTGGTCGAGAAAGCCCGAGATTTCGCCGTTCTCGAAGACGACGTTCTCGCCCGTCTGGCCGTGATAGAATTTCGAGAAGGTCACCGCCTGCACACTGAAACCCACCATCTCGGGCGTGATCCTGACGGTATCCGTCTGTCGCTGCCCGGTTTCACCGTGCCCATCGACTTCCATCCACCCTTCGAGTTCCCACGTGCCGGGCAGGTACCTTTCCTCAGCCGCTCCACAGCCTGCAAGCACCATGCATGCTCCCAACGCCTGGCCCACGATGATCTGCCTGTTCATGCCTTCGGGATAGCAACGAACCTTGAAGAAAATCTTGTTTTCAGAAGGAATACCGGCGCTATGCTGTCGGGAGAGACACTGGTTGCACGCAGACGGAAATCTTCGTGCTAATAGGGGAATACCATGAGGATCGTCATTGCCATCGCTGCTGCCGCAATCGGGCTTGCCATGCCCATGCAGGGACATGCCCAGAGCGAGCCAACCGCCGCTCTCGACGATGGAAAGCTGGCCTTGGCAACCGAGATCATCGACAGCGGCTTTCCGCCGGATACCCGCATGGGCATGTTCGATGACGTGATCAACCAGCTGCTGGCACAGATGCGCACGGCGATCCCCAATGTCGACAACGACCCGGAGATGGCCGAGGTGTTCGATCGGCACGTGGAACGGGTCCGCGCGACCAGCATGGAAGTGCTCTCAGAGCATATCGACCCGCTGATGAATGCCATGGCCATCGCCTATGCCGACGAGTTCACGCTGGAGGAATTGCAGGCGCTGCACGCCTACGTCACCTCGCCGCAGGGCCACGGGTTTCTTGCGCGAACAGCCGCCATCAATGCTCACCCCGCCTTCAGCGCGGCGAACCAGGCCTACATGCAGGACTATCTCTCGCACATGCCGCAACTGATGGAGCAACTGCGCGAGGACGCGGAGAACATGCGCTGAAGGCTGACGGGCGATGGCCCGCCTGATCCTGTTCAACAAGCCGATGAACGTGCTATCCCAGTTTACCGACCGCGGCAGCCCCACCAAGCGTGCCACGCTTTCCGATTTCATCGACGTGCCTGGCGTCTATCCCGCGGGCCGGCTGGACCGCGACAGCGAGGGGCTTCTGCTGCTGACCGACGACGGCAAGTTGCAGGCGCGCATTGCCGATCCGAAGTTCAAGCTGCCCAAAACCTACCTGGTACAGGTGGAAGACGAGCCTGACGATGGCGCCATCGCCCAGCTGCAACGCGGCGTGCAGCTGAAGGACGGTGTCACCCGCCCTGCCCGCGCCGAACGCATTGCCGATCCGCAGCTTTGGCCGCGCGATCCCCCGGTGCGATTTCGCAAGAGCGTGCCCGACACATGGCTGCGCCTGACCATTCACGAGGGGCGCAACCGACAGGTGCGCCGGATGACCGCCGCCGTGGGCCATCCCACGCTGCGACTGGTGCGCTGGTCCATCGGCGACTGGAGCCTGGATGGCCTTCAGTCCGGCCAATGGTGCGATGCAGCAATCAAGTGATGGACGCACCTTGAATCCGATGACATAATGCTCGCCGAGAGGAGAGACCGAAAACCTTTTCCAGGAGCGTTCTCTCGTGCCCCAATCGAATCCCAAGGTTATCGCCATCGTCAGCCAGAAGGGTGGCAGCGGCAAGACCACGCTTGCGCTGCATCTGGCCACCACGGCGGTGCAGAAGGCAATGACGGCCTGCGTGATCGACACCGATCCGCAAGCCACCGCGGCCGCTTGGGGTGACTGGCGCGGCGATTTCCTACCCGCCGTCGTCACCAGCCCGCCTGCCCGCCTTGCCCGCACCATAGAGAATGCCGCGCGCGAAGGCGTGGATCTGGTGGTGATCGACACCCCGCCCCATGCCGAGGCGGCCATGCGCGAGGCCGTGAAAGCAGCGGATATCGTCCTTATTCCCACCCGCCCGCGCGCGTTCGACCTGCACGCGCTGGAAGGCATCGCCGACTTGGTGCAATTCACCGGCACGCCAGCGCATGTCGTGCTGAACGGTGTTCCCGCGAGGGCAACGAAGATGGTGGAGGAAGCAAAAGCTGCGGTGGCCGATCTGGGTCTCGACACCTGCCCCGTCACCTTCGGCGAGCGCGCCGATTTCCACCGGTCTTCCTCCAAGGGCGAAGTCGCCAGCGAGATCGACGCCAATGGCAAGGCCGCCAAGGAAGTGAAGGCCCTGTGGAAATGGATGAAGAAGGCGCTGGCCTAACGCTGCTGGACTAACACCGCGCTTCTCGCCAGAACTCCCCGGATGGGGAGAGGATACGACTACATCGTCATCGGCGCGGGTTCGTCCGGCGCGGTGGTGGCCGCGCGGCTGAGCGAGGATCCGGCCATATCGGTGCTGCTGGTGGAAGCGGGCGGGCCCAACCGCCACCCGCTGCAACTGATGCCGCTGGCCTTCCCGCGCGTGGCACTGGGCAATGTCGGCACCTGGCAGTTCGAAAGCGAGCCCGAGCCTGCCCTCAATGGTCGCAGCCTGGGCTTGCCGCGCGGACGCACCTTGGGCGGCACCTCGTCGATCAACGCCATGATCGCGGTGCGCGGCAACCGGCGCGACTTCGACGACTGGGCCGCGGCGGGCCTCGACGGCTGGGCCTTCGACGACGTGCTGCCCTATTTCCGCAAGCTGGAAAGCCACTGGCGCGGCGAGAGCGAATGGCATGGTGGCAACGGGCCTGTCGGTATCACGCGGATGCATGGGCCGGACTTGCTGTTCGAAGCCCACCGGGCAGCCGCCGAAATGGCCGGCATTGCCTATTGCGAAGACCCCAATACCGCCGAACAGGATGGTATATCCCACATGGAATCGACCGTGTCCGGCGGTCGCCGCGCCAGCGCCTCGCGCGCTTACCTCGACCCGGCGAAGGGGCGTCCCAACCTGACGGTGATGACCGACGCGCTGGTGACGCGCATCGTGGTGGAAAATGGCCGGGCAACGGGCATCGAAGTCGCCAGGAATGGCGCGAGCGAGACGATCACCGCCGACAGCGAAGTGATCCTCAGCGCGGGCGCCTATGGCTCGCCGCAAGTGCTAATGCTGTCGGGCATCGGCAACCCCAACGAACTGCGCACCTTGGGAATCGACCCGGTGCATGCCCTGCCCGGCGTCGGTAGCGACCTGGCCGACCATCCGGTGGTGATCCACGAATATGAACTCAAGGAAGACCTTGGCCTCACCCGCCACTTGCGCATCGACCGGGCAGCCATCGCTGCCGCGCGCTGGTTCCTGAATGGCAGCGGCCCCTTCGCTTACACCGGCACGCTCGCCAACGTCTTCATGCGCACCAGCCCGGAAGCAGACCGGCCCGACATGCAGCTGATGTGCCTGCCGATGAGCGGCAATGCACGGCTGTGGGTGCCCGGCTTGCAGCGGAAACCGCAGTCTTACCTCTCGGTGCGCACCGGCTACCTGCCGCTGAAATCGCGCGGCTGGGTGAAGCTGCGCAGCGCCGACCCGCGCGATCCGCCGCGCATTTTCCTCAACATGTTCTCGGCGCCGGGAGACATGGCTGGGATGATCCGCTCGATCCGCCTGACACGCGAGATCTACGCGCAGGACCCGCTGGCCAGCCTGATAACGCAGGAGACCATGCCAGGCGAAGAGTTACAGAGCGATGCGCAGCTGGAGGCCTTCGTCCGTGAAAACGCCACCCACCGCGCGCATCCGGCCTGCTCGTGCCGCATGGGCCTGGACGAAGGCGCTGTAGTGGATGCCCAGCTACGCGTGCACGGGATAGAAGGTTTGCGCGTCGCCGATGCCAGCGTGATGCCCGCCCTTCCGCGCGGCAACCCCAACCTTGCCTGCATGATGATCGGCGAGAAGCTGGCCGACCTTATCCTTCGCCATCGGGCATAGCAGGGGGCTCCGGCACCCACACCGCGCCCTTTATGTAGCGGATCAGGCCATTATCGCTGAGCAGGTAGTGGATGTAGAACTCCACTGGCACGCTGACGCCCACAGGCACCGGCGTCATCCCCGGATAGCCGCGCCTGTCCAGCTCCTCCTGCGACAATTCCTTAAGCCCGGTAAAATGGATGACCACGTTGGCAACGAAACCCTGCTTGCCGGGAAAGAACTCCTTGAACTCCACTTCCTCGCGGCAGAATTCGTGGAAGAAGCGATAGAAATCGCGGAAAGCCGCCTTGCCGCGCACGGCGAATCCGGCGTTCTCCAGCACGAAATCGTCGGTGAAGAAGGTTTCGAGCGTGTCGTAGTCCTGCGCGTTGAAGGCCTCGATATAGCGGTGATAGTCGGTCTCGTTCATGCGGCGGTACGCTACAGCCACGCTTGTGGGGGAGAAAGGCTTTTTGTGGGCCTTTTCGGGTGGCGAACTTGGTCCCCCGGCACTATGTGCGTGCCCATGAAGATTGCCATTGCCTCCGATCACGCCGCTTTCGACCTCAAGGCCGAACTGCGGGAGTGGCTTGTCGACGCAGGACACGAAGTCGCCGACCTCGGCACCGATACCACCGATTCTGTCGATTATCCCGATTACGGTTACAAGCTGGCCGAGGTGGTCGCCGAAGGCACGGTGGAGCGCGGCATTGCACTGTGCGGCTCGGGCATCGGCATCTCGATGTCCGCCAATCGCAACCCGGCGGTGCGCTGCGCGCTGGTTTCCGAACCGCTTTCCGCAAGGCTCTGCCGCGAGCACAACGATGCCAACATCATCGCCATGGGCGCCCGCCTGATCGGCCCCGACATGGCCAAAGCCTGTATTGAAGCCTTCCTTGAAACGGAGTTCGCTGGTGGGCGCCATCAGCGCCGTGTCGACAAGCTGTCCAACCCGTCCTGAAAGACCTGACATGACTTCCGCAACCCAACCCGCCGCCAACGCCACCTGGCTCGACCGCTTCTGGAGCGATGACCTGGAAGCCGCAGACCCCGAAGTCGCCGCCATCATCGGCCGCGAGCTGGGTCGCCAGCGCGACGGTATCGAGCTGATCGCCAGCGAGAATATCACCAGCCCCGCCGTGCTGGAAGCCTGCGGCAGCGTGTTCACCAACAAGTATGCCGAGGGCTATCCGGGCAAGCGCTATTACGGCGGCTGCGAATTTGCCGACCAGGTGGAAACGCTGGCGATCGAACGCGCCAAGCAGCTGTTCGGCTGCAACTTCGCCAACGTGCAGCCCAACAGCGGCAGCCAGATGAACCAGGCGGTGTTCCTGGCGCTGCTGAACCCGGGCGACACGTTCATGGGGCTGGACCTGGCCAGCGGTGGGCACCTGACTCACGGCTCCCCCGTCAACATGAGCGGCAAATGGTTCAACGCCGTGCCCTATGGCGTGCGGCGCGAAGACAGCCGGATCGACATGGACGAAGTTCGCCGCCTGGCGCACGAGCACAAGCCCAAGCTTATCATCAGCGGCGCCACGGCCTATCCGCGCACCTGGGATTTTGCCGCCTTCCGCGAGATTGCCGACGAAGTGGGCGCCTACCTGCTGGCCGATATCTCGCACTTCTCCGGCCTAGTGGTCGGGGGCGCGCACCCCTCGCCCTTCCCCCATGCACACGTTGTCACCACCACCACGCACAAAAGCCTGCGCGGTCCGCGCTCGGGCATCATCCTGTGGAACGACGAGGAACTGACCAAGCCGCTGAACATGGCGGTGTTCCCCGGCTTGCAGGGCGGCCCGCTGATGCACATCATCGCCGGCAAGGCCGTGGCCTTCGGCGAAGCGCTGCGCCCGGAATTCCGCGTCTACGCGCAGTCGATTGCCGAAAACGCCAAGGCGCTGGCTTCCAGCCTTTCCGAAGCGGGCATCTCCATCGTCTCCGGCGGCACGGACAACCACCTGATGCTGGCCGACCTGACGCCCAAGGACGTGACCGGCAAGGCTGCCGAAAAGGGCCTCGATCGCGCGCTGATGACCTGCAACAAGAACGCCATTCCCTTCGAACCCCGTTCGCCCTTTGTCACCAGCGGCGTGCGCCTTGGCACGCCTGCAGGCACCACGCGCGGCTTCGGTCCGGCGGAATTCCGCAAGGTTGGCGCGCTGATGGCCGAAGTGATCGAGGGCATG
Organism: uncultured Erythrobacter sp.; assembly: GCA_913055155.1. Classification (GTDB taxonomy): domain Bacteria; phylum Pseudomonadota; class Alphaproteobacteria; order Sphingomonadales; family Sphingomonadaceae; genus Alteraurantiacibacter. The sequence continues at coordinate 127,878 of CAJXJR010000003.1, forward strand.
GCTCGCAATGGCGAGGAAGGCGATGCCCAGGTAGAGGAGCGCGTGCGCCGCGAAGTTGGCGAACTGTGCGCAGCGTTCCCCGTCTATCCCGGGAGGTAAGTGATGACCGATCCGAACAAGCCGATCGACAATCGCATCCTGGTCGACGCCGTCGACGAGGTGAAGGCCATGGGCAAGGATGGCATGCACCATCCGTCGTCCAAACCTGTGCTGACCGGCGCTGCCGTTGGCGCCGCGGCGGGCTGGGTGCTGCCGGTCGTCGGCCCAGTCCTGGGCGGCCTCGCCGGTGCGGGCTTCATGCTCTACAAGCGGATCCGGCCCTGATCGATGCGCTGCCCTTTCTGCGCGCATGATGACAGCCAGGTAAAGGACTCGCGCCCCACCGAGGATAACACCGCGATCCGCCGCCGCCGCCAGTGCGAAGGTTGCGGCGCGCGCTTCACCACGTTCGAGCGGGTGCAGCTGCGCGATGTCACCGTGGTGAAATCCGCTGCCGACGGAACCCCAGTTCGCCGCGAAAGCTTCGACCGCTCGAAGATAGAGCAATCGGTGGCGCTAGCTTGCCGCAAGCGCGGGATCGAACAGGAACGGATCGACCAGCTCGTGTCCGGCATCCAGCGGCAGGTGGAGACCATGGGCGAAAGCGAAATCCCCTCCGCCCGTATCGGTGAAATGGTGATGGAAGGGCTGCGTCAACTCGACTCCGTGGCCTACATCCGTTTTGCAAGCGTCTACCGCGATTTCTCCGAAGCACGCGATTTCGAGGAATTTGCCAGCACCGTGCAGCAGGCGGGCTCCGATGGCGGAAGCTGAGGACAGCCAGCCCGTCATCGTGCTGGTCCGCCCGCAGCTGGGCGAGAACATCGGCAAGGCGGCGCGCGCCATGCTGAATTTCGGGCTGACGGAGATGCGGCTGGTGTCGCCGCGCGATGGCTGGCCCAATCCTTCCGCGGGGCCTGCTGCGGCAGGCGCGGACGTGGTGCTGGAACGCGCCAGGGTCTTCGAGACCACTGCCGAGGCCGTGGCCGACTGCGCCCATGTCTATGCCACCACGGTGCGCAAGCGCGGGGTGACCAAGCCGGTGCAGACCCCGGAACAGGCCGCTCGCGACATTCCGCAATTGCCGGGTCGCAGCGCCGTGCTGTTCGGCCCCGAACGCTCCGGTCTGGAAACCGAGGACGTGGCGCTGGCCCGCACCATCATTACCGCGCCGATCAACCCTGACTTTGGCTCGCTCAACCTCGCGCAAGCGGTGATCCTGGTGGCTTACGAGCTATCCAAGCACCGCGACCTGGCGGTTCCCACGCAGGAAGAGCTGCTGCCCCCTGCCCCGCAGGACGAGCTCGACGGGCTGATCGCGCACCTTGAACGCATGCTGGAGCCAAAGGGCTATTTCCTGCCCGAAACCCGTGCCGAGGCCACGCGACGAACCTTGCGCGGCGTGCTGACCAAGCCGGGCTGGAACCACCTCGAAGTGCGCACGCTGCGCGGCGTACTTTCCTCGCTGGAGCGCAAGCCGCGCGACGCTACTGACTAATAAACGTGACATTTTCTCCCCTCCCGTGTTATGGACAAAGTCAAGGAGGAGGGGAAAACAATGAAATTCCACCTGATTGCCGCGACCGCCTTGCTTGTCGGTAGTACCGCCGTGCTGGCGCAGGAAGCCGAAGACAATGAAGCGCGCGATGCAGAAGCGACGGCCGCAGCCGCGTCGCAGGCAGAGGAAGACGCCCCTTCCGCAGAAGAACTGGCGCGCGGCGAGGAAGTGGTCTGCCGCCGCGAACGCGTGACCGGATCGCGCGTCCGCGTGCGCGAAACCTGCATGACCCGCAACGAGTGGAACGGCGTGGAAGCCCGCACGCGTGACGGCCTGAACCGCATGGCCAGCGGCGCTGCCGGCGGCGTCGCCTGCACGCAGGATCAATTCGGCGGCTGCTGACACGCCCCACACCCCTTGACTTACGCGCGCGCACGGCTAAATGCGCGCCTTCGCTGAAATTGGCTCCGCACCCCGGTGAAGCGGTAGCCGCGCCTGTCGGATGGTCAGGCGGTGCGATGCCGGGTTGAATGGCCATCACTGGGATGGTCCAGCAAATGAAGGAAGTGAATCATGTCGAAGCGCACGCGCGCCAAGCACAAACTCGACCGCCGGATGGGCGAAAACATCTGGGGTCGTCCCAATTCCCCGGTGAACAAGCGTTCCTACGGCCCCGGCCAGCACGGCCAGCGCCGCAAGGGCAAGATGTCGGACTTCGGCCTGCAGCTGCGCGCCAAGCAGAAGCTGAAGGGCTACTACGGCGACGTCACCGAAAAGCAGTTCCGCGCCACCTACAAGGATGCCACCCGCATGAAGGGTGATACCGGCCAGAACCTGATCGGCCTGCTCGAGCGCCGCCTGGACATGATCGTTTACCGCGCCAAGTTCGCGCCGACGATCTTCGCTGCCCGCCAGATCGTGAACCACGGCCACATCAAGGTGAATGGCGTGAAGTGCAACATCCCGTCGCGCCGCTGCGACGTGGGCGACGTGATCTCGCTGGGTGACAAGGCCAAGGAAATGGCCCTGATCATCGAAGCGCAGAGCCTGCCCGAGCGCGAAGTGCCCGACTATGTCGCCCAGGAAGGCAACGATTCGGTCACCTTCACCCGCGTGCCCACGCTGGACGAAGTGCCCTACCCGGTGCAGATGGAACCGAACCTGGTGGTCGAGTTCTACTCGCGCTGATCGGTTTGGCGATTACGAATTCAGGAGGGCGGCCTTGCGGGGCCGCCCTTTTCGTATGTGCGCGCGGCGTGCTGCCGGTCGCTAATGTGGAGCACGTGGAGCACTGTCCTGATGCAAATTCCCTGCCCCATGCGCAGGGGGGCGGGACGAGCGCCGAAAATAGCCGCCAAAAGGGCCTGCCGGACAGTGTGAAAGAGCCGCCAGGCGCCCTGCCCGTCGCCGCTGGTTGTAGGAAAGGCCGCGCGCCGCTTAAGGTACGCCGTCGCCCAGCAAGTCTCCATCGATCACCTGGCCGTAGAAATCGCCCGAGGCATGGTGCCGCTCGCGCGCCTGCTCGATGGTGATGCCCTGCTGGAACTGGCGCGGATCGGGCGGGCGTTCGTGGCTGTCGACAAAGGCGGCGACATCCCAGGCCTGCTGGTCGGTCAGGCTCATGCCATTGCCGAACGGCATGTTGGCCTTGATGAAGCCCGCCGCATTGGCCAGGCGCGACATGCCCGCGCCCCAGTTGTAGGACTTGTCCCCCCACAGCGGCGGGAAGGCATAGGTGCCATCGGGCGCCAGTTGCCCTTCCCCGTTGTCGCCGTGGCACAGCGCGCATTGTTCGGCATAGATCGTGGCGCCGCGAGCGATGTCATAGCCGCCGGCGGGCATGTCCACGTCCATGAAGCCGCGCTGCTCGAAGGCGATGCCCGTGGGCGCGCCGGTGGCGAGGAAGGCAAAGTAGGCCATGAAGTCGCGGTAGATATCGTGCCCCGCAGGTGGCGGCACACCGGCAGGCGAGGCCGAAGCATTCATGGAGTAGATGAAACAGCCCATGATCCGGTCTTCCATGGTGTTGATGCGGTCGTTCTTGCGCCGGTATTCGGGGAACATCGCCGCTGCCGCCCACATCGGCGCAGAATTGGGATCGCGCCCGCCATCGAGGTGGCAATTGCTGCACACCAGCCCGCTGCCGACGAACTCGCGTGCATGTTCCCCGGTATTGGTGAACAGCGCCTGCCCGCGCCGGATCGAATCGCCCAGCGGCCCATCGGGAATGGCGGAATCGGGCGGCGGGGTGAATCCTGCGGTCGAAGCCATTGCCGGCGCTTCAGGCGCGGGCGCTTCGCCCTCTGGCGAGGTGTCGTCCGAACCGAACAGGAAGATCGCCCCCCATGTGGCCGAAAGGGCCACGAAAAACACCAGCAAGAGCTGCGTGATGCGCAGCTTGCGGCGGGTGGGCGTGCTTTCCACGCTAGGGTCTTCGCTCTCCATCCATAAACGCTGCCACGAATTGCCCCCGTGCCTCAAGCACCAAGATAGTCGTGGCGGAAATCCCTGGCGAAAGCGGCCAGGCGTCCTTCGGCAATGGCATCGCGCAAGGCCTGCATCAGCTGCTGGTAGAAACTGAGGTTATGCTCGGTCAGCAGCATGGCACCCAGCATTTCGCCCGACTTCTGCAAGTGGTGCAGGTAGGCGCGGGAATACCTGGCGCAGGTGGGGCAGCTGCAGCGTTCGTCCAGCGGCGAAAGGTCCTCCGCATGGCGCGCGTTGCGCAGGTTGAGCGGGCCGTTCCAGGTAAAGGCCTGCCCGTTGCGGCCGGAACGGGTGGGCAGCACGCAGTCGAACATATCGACCCCACGCTCCACCGCACCGACCAGGTCGTCGGGCTTGCCCACGCCCATCAGGTAACGCGGCGCGTCCTCGGGCAGCATGCCTGGCGCATAGTCGAGAACGCCGAACATCGCTTCCTGCCCCTCGCCCACGGCAAGGCCGCCGATGGCGTATCCGTCGAAACCGATTTCCCGCAGCGCCTCTGCCGAACGGGCGCGCAGCCCCTGGTCCAGGGCGCCCTGCTGGATGCCGAACAGCGCGCTGTTCGCGGCATGCTCTTCGCCTGCATCGAAAGCATCGCGGCTGCGCTTCGCCCAGCGCATGGAAAGCTCCATGCTCGCCTCGATCTCGGCCAGGGGACGATCCGCGCGCGGGCACTCGTCGAAGCACATCACGATATCGCTGCCCAGCAGGCGCTGGATTTCCATGCTGCGTTCGGGGCTGAGCATGTGCTTCGAGCCATCGATATGGCTGCGGAATTCCACGCCGTCCTCGGTCAGCTTGCGCAGTTCGCTGAGGCTCATCACCTGGTAGCCGCCACTGTCGGTCAGGATCGGGCGATCCCAGCGCATGAACTTGTGCAAGCCCCCCAGCCTCGCCACTCGCTCCGCACCCGGACGCAGCATCAGGTGGTAGGTGTTGCCAAGGATGATGTCGGCGCCCGTCGCACGCACGTCCTCGGGCTTCATTGCCTTTACCGTGGCCGCCGTGCCCACCGGCATGAAGGCAGGCGTGCGGATGGTGCCGCGGCGCATGGCGATCTCGCCCGTGCGCGCCTTGCCGTCGGTTGCCTTGACGGTGAACTGGAAGCGGGGAGCGTCAGAAGCCATAGACAAGCGTGAAGCGGGTCAGGGTGTCGGTGCTCACCGCGCCGACCGGCGGGTTGCTGTCGTATTCGATGGTCCACGAAAGCCGTGCGCTCAGCGCATCGGTCAGGCCCGCCTCGAGGCCCGTCGTGGCCGTCAGGCTGGTGTTGGCACTGTCGACGATCAGCAGCGCCTCGCCCCCCGTTTCCACGGTGGAATTGGCATCCTGCGTCAACTTGATGTTGTCGGAGATATCCCAGTCGAAATCGACGCCGAACAGCGCGGCAAGGCGGCTGGAATCGGTGCCGTCGGTGAACTGGGTGACGCGGTAGGCCGGGCCCGCCTTGACCGACAGTTCCATGGTCTCCGTATCGACCAGCTTGTAGCCGATGCCGCCAGACAGCGAATACCGCGAGGAATAGCCTTGCAGCCGGTCGCGCTCGTACTGCGCCAGCCCGAAAGCGAAGAGGCGCGGATTGATCTGGTAGTGCGGCTCGTAGCGGGCAAGGAACTGCTCGCGCGATGTCACACCGTTCTGGCGACGATAGTCGGCGGTGACGCGCAGGTTGTGTTCCCAGTCGATCCCTTCGCGTTCCAGTTCCAGCGCGGCGGTGACGCCGAATTCGTCGCTGTTGCCGCTGGACTGGAAGGCGCCGATCTGGCCCTGGCCGCTCCAGTGATCGAGCAGGCCCGCCTGGCGGATCTCTTCCTCTTCGCGGGCGGCCTCGACGGCAGCCAGTTCGGCCAGTTCGGCCTGGTAAGCGTTCCAGATCGCGTCGATCTCGGCTGCATCGTCGGGAAAGGCCGTGCGCGCGGTGGCGACGACGGCTTCGACCTGTTCGGCATCGCCGCTGGCAATGGCGGCATCGATCATGGTGCGCGCGGCTTCGGGCAATTCGGCAGCGGCAGGCGCGCCAAGCAGCAGCAGGGGGGCGGCAAGAATGGGCAATTTCGTCATGGCCGCCCCGCTAGCCAATCATTCGCGCAATCGCCAGCCCGTCTTGAAGATCCAGCCGATAATGGCGACGCACACCAGCAGGAAGCCCAGCGTCGCGCCGAAGGAAAGCCAGATCGGGAAATCCGACTGACCAAGGAAGGTCCAGCGCAGGCCGTTCACCAGGTAGACCACCGGGTTCACCAGCGTGACACTGCGCCACGGCTCTGGCAGCATTTCGATCGAATAGAAGGTGCCGCCCAGGAAGGTGAGCGGCATCAGGATCAGCAAGGGCACGATCTGCAGCTTCTCGAACCCGTCGGCCCACAGCCCGATGATGAAACCCAGCAACGAGAACGTGGCCGCCACCAGAAGGATATAGCCGAAGGCGAGGAACGGGTGGACGACCTGGTAATCGATGATGAGGGCCGCCGTGCCCATGATGATCGCAGCCAGGATCAGGCTTTTCACCGCTGCCGCGCCGACAAAGCCGATCAGTGTTTCGGCAACGCCAACGGGGGCCGACAGCAGTTCGTAGATCGCGCCGGTGAACTTTGGCATGTAGATGCCGAAACTGGCGTTGCTGGTGCTTTCGGAAAGCAGCGTCAGCATCAGCAGGCCGGGTACGATGAAGCTGCCGTAATCGACCCCGCCGGGCAATTCCATCCGGCTGCCGATCGCCGCACCGAACACCACCAGGTATAGCGAGGTCGTAATCACGGGCGACAGGATCGAGCCGAAGATGGTGCGGAACATGCGCATCAGCTCGTTCTTGAAGATGGCGAAGGCGCCCCGAACGTTAAAAGCCGCGTTGAAGATCATGCCGCCACCTCCGGTTCCTTCAGCAGGTCGACGAAGATATCCTCCAGCGTGGATTCGCAGGTCTCCAGCCCGGTGTAGGCCAGCCCCTCGCGCGTCATCAGCTTCGCCAGCTCGGCCACCTCGCGCTTGCCCTTTCCGGTGCCGTCGCCGCCGCGATAGACCAGCAGCCTGCCATCCTGCTCCAGGTGCACGGGATAGGCCGACAGCGATGCGGGAACCTCGGCAAGCGGGGCATCAAAGGTAAAGTGCGCTTCCGTCCGGCCCAGCTTGGCCATGATCGCGTCCTTCTCGTCCACCAGCAGGATCTGGCCCCTGTTGATCACGCCCACCCGGTCCGCCATTTCCTCGGCTTCCTCGATGTAATGGGTGGTCAGGATAATGGTGGTGCCGCGTTCGCGCAGGGCATCAATCTGGCGCCACATGTCGCGCCGCAGCTCCACGTCGACACCCGCCGTGGGTTCGTCCAGGAACAGCAGTTGCGGATCGTGGGCCAGCGCCTTGGCGATCATCACGCGGCGCTTCATCCCGCCCGACAGGGCACGAATTTGCGCATCGCGCTTGTCCCACAGGGAAAGGCTGCGCAGAACCTCCTCGATACGCGCTTCGTCCGGCGGGCAGCCGAACATTCCGCGCGAATAGCGGACCTGCCGGATCACCTTGTCGAACATGTCGAAGCTGAGTTCCTGCGGTACCAGCCCGATATCGCGGCGCACCTGCTTCCAGTATTTGGCCAGGTCCTGCCCGAATGCATGGATACTGCCCCCGGTGGGGCGCACCATGCCGCACACCGCGCCGATCAACGTGGTCTTGCCCGCGCCATTTGGCCCCAGCAGCGCGAAGATCTCGCCGCGCTTGATCGCCAGGTCGACGCCGCGCAGCGCCTTCACTCCGCCCTTGTAGGTCTTTTCGAGGCCGCGAATGTCGAGAATCGGATCAGGCATAGTGGCACTTGTGGAGTGTGCCTGCCGAATTGCAAGCTGACCTTAAGGGATCAGCAGGCTGGAATCGCCGTAGCTGTAGAAGCGATAGCGCTGCGCGATGGCGTGGGCGTAGACGGCCTGCATCTTCTCGCGTCCCATCAGCGCGGAGACCAGCATCATCAGCGTGGACCTGGGCAGGTGGAAATTGGTCATCAGCCCATCCACCGCGCGGAAGGTGTAGCCAGGCGTGATGAAGATATCGGTGTCGCCTGAAAACGGGCGGATCACTCTATCCTGCCCGGTCGCGCTTTCCAGCAGGCGCAGGCTGGTGGTGCCCACCGCGATCACGCGCCCGCCCGCAGCAAGCGCGGCATTGAGGCGGTCCGCCGTTGCAGCATCGATCACGCCGAACTCGGCATGCATCCGGTGGTCTTCGGTATCTTCCGCCTTTACCGGCAGGAAGGTGCCCGCGCCGACATGCAGGGTCAGCGTTTCGCGGCCGATCCCGGCCTCGTCCAGCGCGGCGATCAGGCGATCGGTGAAATGCAGCGCAGCGGTGGGCGCGGCGACGGCGCCGTCTTTCTGCGCGAACATCGTCTGGTAGTCTTCGCGATCCTGCGCGTCGGTTTCTCGCTTGCCCGCGATATAGGGCGGCAGCGGCATGCGCCCCGCCCGCTCCAACAGCACTTCGACAGGCTCCTCGCCCTCGAAAGCGAGGGTGAAGCTGCCGTCTTCGTGGCGTTCCTCGGCAATGGCGAAGACATCCGCGCCGAATTCCACGCGGTCGCCCGGCCTCAGCCGCTTGGCGTTGCGGATAAAGGCCTGCCAGCGGCGCAGGTCCAGCCGCTTGTGCAGCGTGGCGCCAATGCGTGCCTCGCCTCGTTTTCCTTCAAGCTGGGCGGGGATCACGCGGGTATCGTTGAAAACCAGCACGTCGCCCGCACGCAGCAGCTTCGGCAGGTCCAGCACGCCCCAATCGGCAAAGGGTTCATCCCCCTGCACCACCAGCATGCGCGCAGCATCGCGCGGGCGCGCGGGGCGCAGCGCGATCAGATCCTGCGGCAGATCGAAGTCGAAAAGATTAACCCGCATGGGTTGGCTGCGTCACTCGTCGCCCGAGGCGTTGAGCATATCGAGCGTGATGCGTTCCGACGGCGGCGTCGTATCGTTCGGCATCATCTGCGGCACGTTGTCGGCGGCGATGCTGGCCTGCAGGATGCGCGTGGGATTGGCCGGCGGCTCGCCCCGTTCGATCGCATCGACTGCGGCCATGTTGTCGATCACGCGCCCGAAATTGGTGTAGCGGCGGTCCAGCGCAAAGCGCGGGTAGAAGACGATGAAGAACTGGCTGTTGGCGCTATTCTCGTCGTTCGCGCGAGCCATCGAGACGGTGCCGCGAACGTGCGGCAGCATGTTGAACTCCTCCTCCAGGTCCGGCAGCGTGGAGCCGCCCTGGCCGGTGCCGGTGGGATCGCCAGTCTGCGCCATGAAACCGTCGATCACGCGGTGGAAGGGCACGCCGTTGTAGAACCCGTCGCGCGCCAGCTCCTTGATCCGCTCCACGTGGTTGGGCGCCCATTCAGGTACCAGGCGGATGGCCACGCGCTCTCCGGTCGATAGGTCGAGCAGGAGGATGTTCTCCTTGTCCTCTTCCATGTCGAAGTTCACGCGGATGGGCATCTGCGCGGTCTGCTCGGTGGTGGCCTCGGTCGCCTCCACCGCAGGCGAAAGGTCGATGTCCTGCGCAGCGGCGGGAACGGCGGTGAGGGTGAAAACGGCAGCGATGGCCGACAGCGCGATGTGGCGGATCATGGTCCAGTCCGGAATTGAAAGGTGATTTCGCATGCGCCTCTATCGGTTGGGGGCTGACAGTTCAATGAACATGTGCGCGGCTAAAGGTCGCCGCGCCGGCCAAGCTCGGTCACGCGCTCGACCACCCGCTCCTTCACGGCGGGGCTGACAAAGGGGGTAATGTCGCCGCCGTAGATGGCAATTTCCTTCACCAGCTTGCTGGCGATGGGCTGCAGCGAGATATCCGCCATCAGGAACACCGGCTCTATCGAGGCATCGAGCTGCTGGTTCATGCCGGCCATCTGGTATTCGTACTCGAAGTCCGCCACGGCTCGCAGCCCGCGGATGATGACGCTGGCGCCGACGTGGCTGGCAAATTTCATCAGCAATGCATCGAAACCGCGGATCTCGACATTGGTCAGGCCAAGGCGGTCGATCTCCGAACGCATCATGTCCATCCGTTCGTGCGGGGTGAACATGGGGTGCTTGGAAGGGTTGGTCGTCACGCCGATCACCAGCCGGTCCACCAGCTTGGCCCCGCGCCGGATGATATCGGCGTGGCCCAGCGTGCAGGGGTCGAAAGTGCCGGGGTAAAGGCCGATGCGTTCTGCCATTACCGATCCCTCTCGACAATGAAGCGGGCTAGCGCGCGCAGCAGGTCGGCTTCCTCGCCGTGATCGAACAGGTGGCCGATCGCCTGTTCGGCCAGCGCATGGGCCTGTGCGCGTGCGGCATCTACGCCCATCAGCGAGACAAAGGTGGCCTTGCCCTGCTCGGCATCCTTGCGCAGCGCCTTGCCGGCCTTTTCCTCGTCGCCTTCTTCGTCCAGCAGGTCGTCGGCGATCTGGAAGGCCAGGCCGATGTCGCGGGCGTAGTTGCGCAAGTGGCCGCGGGCATCGCTGGGCACCTTGCCCAGGATCGCGCCCATTTCCACCGCCGCACCCAGCAAGGCGCCGGTTTTCAGCTGCTGCAGGCGGGTGACGCCGTGCAGGTCGAACTGTTCCTTCTCCGCCGCCATGTCCATCACCTGCCCCCCGGCCATGCCGTTGTGGCCGCTGGCGGCGGCCAGCGCGTGGACCAGCTCTGCGCGGATGAAGGGGTCCGTGCTCACCAGCGTGCCGCTGAGAATCTCGAACGCCAGTGCGTGCAGCGAATCGCCGGCCAGGACGGCTGTCGCCTCGTCGTACTTGCGGTGCAGCGTGGGCTTGCCGTGGCGCAGGTCGTCATCGTCCATGCACGGCAAGTCGTCGTGGATCAGCGAGTAGACGTGGATCGCCTCGATCGCGCAGCCCGCGCGCACGGCGGCATCGCGGCTGGCGCCGTACATTTCCGCCACGGTGACGAGCAGCATCGGGCGAACCCGCTTGCCTCCGTCGATCACGGCGTAGCGCATGGCCTCCACCAATGGCGCGCGCGCATCATCGGGCACGGGCAGCAACTGGTCGAAGCACGCATCCACCTCGCGCTGGATACGCTGCAGGCCCCTGCCAAGCATGTCGTCTGCCACAACCAGCCCCATCGCCCTACCCTGCATCGAAGGGCGCGGTGCCCTGCGGTTGGCCGTCGGGACCGGCCACGATCTTCTCGATCCGTTCCTGCGCCGCGTCCAGCCGCGCCTGGCAATGGCGACGCAGTGCCTCGCCGCGTTCGTAAAGCGCAATGCTTTCATCTAGCGGCACTTCGCCGCCTTCCAGCCTGCGCACCACGTCTTCGAGGGCTTTCAGCGCTTCTTCAAAGCTCATTGCGGAGATATCGGGACTGTCGTCTGCCATGCGCGCGACCATTGACCTCGGCAGGGCGCATGGTCAAGCTGCGCGGCCTGGGGAGAGCCGCCAATGAAGTGGATTATTGCCTATATCGCTGCCGCCGTCGCCTTTGGTGCGCTGGATGCCGTGTGGCTGCGCTGGGCGGCGGACAACCTCTATCGCCCGGTCATCGGCAGCATCATGGCAGAGGATTTCCGCATGGGCGCGGCGGCCGCGTTCTACCTGATATACATCGGCGGAATGGTGTGGTTCGCGATCAGGCCGGGCGTGGAATCGGGCAGCGTGGGCACCGCCCTGCTCAACGGCGCGCTGCTGGGCGGGCTGTGTTATGCCACCTTCGACCTTACCAGCCAGGCGGTGATGAAGGTGTGGGCGACTCACGTCAGCATTGCCGATATCGCCTGGGGCACCTTCGCCACGGCCGTGGCTGCCGGGGTCGCGACATGGGTGACGCTGAAACTGGCCAGCTGACGCCGCCATCCTGAATTGGGCATAATCGGTGCTGTCGGGACTAGCGAAGGCGCGATGCCGGGGCTAAGGCGCTGGCCATGTCTGGAATCGCCTCCCCCATCACCCCCGAAGTCGTCGAGCAACACGGTCTCAGCCCCGAGGAATACGAGCGCGTCCTGCATGCGCTGGGTCGTGAGCCCAACCTTGTGGAACTTGGCATCTTCTCGGTCATGTGGTCCGAGCATTGTTCCTACAAGTCCAGCCGCCTGCACCTGAAGAAGCTTCCGACCGAAGCCCCGTGGGTTATCTGCGGCCCGGGAGAGAACGCCGGCGTGATCGATATTGGCGATGGCCAGGCAGCCATCTTCAAGATGGAGAGCCACAACCACCCCAGCTACATCGAGCCTTACCAGGGCGCGGCGACGGGCGTGGGCGGCATCCTGCGCGACGTGTTCACGATGGGCGCACGCCCGGTGGCCAATGCCAACGCGCTGCGCTTCGGGCGTCCCGACCACCCCAAGATGAAGCACCTGGTGCAGGGCGTTGTCGCGGGTATCGGCGGCTATGGCAATTGCGTGGGCGTGCCGACCGTTTGCGGCGAGACCAATTTCAACCCGGCTTACGACGGCAATATCCTGGTCAACGCCATGACCGTGGGCGTGGCCGATGCCGACAAGATCTTCTATTCCGCCGCCACCGGCGTGGGGAACCCGATCGTCTACGTCGGTTCCAAGACCGGGCGCGACGGTATCCACGGCGCCACCATGGCCAGCGCCGACTTTGCCGAGGATGCCGAGGAAAAGCGCCCGACCGTGCAGGTGGGCGACCCCTTCACCGAAAAGCTGCTGATCGAGGCCTGCCTCGAACTGATGGCAACCGACGCGATCGTCGCCATCCAGGACATGGGCGCGGCCGGCCTCACCTCCTCCAGCGTGGAGATGGCCACCAACGGCAAGGCCGGTATCCGGCTGGACATGAACAAGGTGCCCTGCCGCGAAGAGGGCATGACGCCTTACGAGATGATGCTGAGCGAAAGCCAGGAGCGCATGCTCATGGTGCTGAAGCCCGGCAAGGAAGAGATGGCCGCCGCCATTTTCGAGAAGTGGGAACTGGACTTCGCAGTAATCGGCGAAGTCACCGATACGCAGCACATGGTGCTGGAATTCGATGGCGAAGTGGTCTGCAATATCCCGCTTGGGCCGCTTGCCGCCGATGCGCCGGAATACGACCGCCCCTACCTCTCGAAAGAGGAGTATACCAAGTGGGCGGGCATCGCGCCGATGACCAATCGTCCGGATACCGACGATGTGGGCGCAGACCTGTTGAAGCTGCTCGCCAGCCCGAACCTTTGCTCGCGCAGCTGGATTGCCGAGCAGTACGATAGTCAGGTAGGTGCCGATACGCTGCAGACGGGCGGCGACGCCGGCGTGGTGCGCGTGCATGGCACGAAAAAGGCACTGGCGATCAGCACCGATTGCACCCCGCGCTATGTCCATGCCGATCCCTACGAAGGCGGCAAGCAGGCGATTGCGGAGGCATACCGCAACCTGTGCGCGGTGGGCGCGCGCCCGCTGGCAGTGACCAATTGCCTCAACTTCGCCAACCCGCAGCGGCCGGAAATCATGGCGCAGTTCGTCCACGCGCTGGACGGCATGGGCCTGGCCTGCCGCGTGCTCGACTTCCCGATCGTTTCGGGCAACGTTTCGCTCTACAACGAAAGCAAGGCAACCGGTGGCGGGTCTGCGATCCTTCCGACACCCGCCATCGGCGGTGTCGGTATTATCGACGACTACGACAGCATGATGACCATGCCGTTCAAGGCCGCCGGCGAAACCATCTACCTGGTCGGGGCCGAGGCTTGGGCCACGCCCGATCCGGAACGCTCGCACCTGGGCAAGTCGCTGTGGCTCAGCGTGGTGCACGGCCGTGACGAAGGCCGCGCGCCGCCGGTCGACTTGACGCTGGAGAAGAACGCGGGCGCAACCATTCGCGAACTGATCGCCGCCGGGCTGGTGAGCGCGGTGCACGATGTTTCCGACGGCGGCATCGCCGTGGCGCTGGCCGAGATGGCCATGGCCGGCGGCATCGGCGCCGATGTGCAGGGCAACCCCGAATACACCGATGCGCAGTGGTGGTTCGGCGAAGACCAGGGCCGGTACGTCATCACCGTGCCGGACGTCGATGCCTTCAACCGCCAGCTGGCAAAGGGTACGGATAACGAGGACATGGCCCGCGTCGGCTTCCGTCGCCTGGGCACGACCGGCGGCGACAGCCTGCTGGGCGTCTCCTTGGACGAGCTGCGCACGGCGCACCAGAGCTTCTTCAAGGAGTGGATGGAAAGCTGACTTTGCCGGGCCAGCCGAACCGCGACGGGTGACGGCCTGTCGCATGGACAAGGGGTTCCCGTGGTCGCGAACGATCGCGTCATCTACGAATATCGCGTTTCCGTGGCCCGGCGCGGAACCACCATGCTGGTCATCGGTGTCCTGCTGATTGCAGCGTGGCTGCTGCTGGACCTGAGCCAGGTGGAGAGCGGTGCGCCGACGTTCTTCTTCGTCGTGATCGAATACCTGATGCTGCTGGTGGGGATCATCTTCGTTGTCCGTGGCGCGGTGCTGCGGCGCGACCGGGGCGAATGGCATATCCTCCTGACCTCCACTCGGCTGACTTGGTCTTCCCCTCCCCCTACCGGGCGCCTCGGGTTCGAGGGTGACGACAGTTTCGATGTCGCCCTGGCCGACATTCGCGAAGTCATGTGCGACGACGGCAGGTCGGCCCAGCTCGATACTCTGCACGGCCGCTGGTGCCGCATCCGCATGCACGACGGGACCGAATACCAAGTGGGAACCGAGAGCGGGGTCAACCTGCTGGAGCTGGCCCGGAACCTGGAAGAGGCCGGAGTCCGCATCCGTCACGCCTGACAGCGGCGGTTGTCGCGCAGGCAAAAAGCGGTAATCCTGCCCGCATCGCAATGCCCGAAAGCCACCAGCCCTTCCCGCCCCTGCCCGACCTTTCCGACGAAGAACGGATCGCCAGGGCACGCGCGGCCTTCGAACGGCTGAAAACGCGCCACTCCTGCCGCAGCTTCGCTTCGACGCCTGTTCCGCGCGAGGTCATCGAATATGCCATCCGCGCTGCGGGCACCGCACCCAATGGCGCTAACCACCAGCCCTGGCATTTCGCTGTCATCGGCTCGTCAGAGAAGAAACGCGCCGTGCGCGAGGCTGCCGAAGCCGAGGAACGGCGTTTCTACGGCGAGGACGGCGACAAGCCGAAGGCGAGTGAGGAGTGGCTGGGCGCCCTCGCCCCGATCGGTACCGATGCCAGCAAGCCCTTCCTGGAAACCGCGCCGTGGCTGATCGCCTGTTTCGCCCAGCGCACCGGCGGGATCGCGGAAGACGGGCAGACGCAGAACTATTACGTCAATGAAAGTGTCGGCATCGCCTGCGGCATGCTGATCGCCACCCTGCACGAGGCGGGCCTCGCCACGCTGACGCACACGCCCTCACCCATGGGATTCCTGCGCGACCTGTGCGGCAGGCCCAACAACGAAAAGCCGTTGATGATCGTGGTAGTCGGGCACCCGGCAGACGATGCCACGGTGCCCGATCACGCGCTTAGGAAGAAACCGCTGCAGCAGATCGCCAGCTGGCTCTAGGTCACCCAGTCCGCCTGCGGCACTTCCAGCAGCTTGAGCAGGCTGGTCAGGTCGCCGCGATCCACCCACCCGTTCGATGCCGCGCGCGCTTTGGGCTTGGCGCGATAGGCAATGCCGTAGGTTGCAGCATCCAGGATCGGGATATCGTTGGCTCCGTCGCCTGCGGCCATCACGGCGGCTTCGTCGCCCAGCTTGCCCAGTTCCTCTTGCAGCGTGGCCAGCTTGGTCGAACTGTCGCAGATCTCGCCGACCAGCCCGCCGGTCAGCTTGCCGCCGACCACGTCCAGCCGGTTGCCAACCACGCGGTCGAAGCCCAGCTGCGTGGCCACCACGTCTGCGAAGTGGTGAAAGCCGCCGGTCACCAGCACGGTGCGAGAGCCCTTGGCGCGCAGGGTCTCCACCAACACGCGCGCGCCTTCGGTCGGGCGGATACGTTCGTCCAGGCAGCGATAGATCGCCTCTTCCTCCAGCCCCTCCAGCAACGCCACGCGTTCGCGCAGCGCGGCCTCGAAGTCGAGTTCGCCCTGCATCGCGCGCTCGGTAATGGCGGCAACCTTTTCCTTCAGGTCGGCAAAGTCGGCCAGTTCGTCGATACATTCCTGCCCGATCATGGTGGAATCCATGTCCGACACGAACAGGTCTGGCAGCCGGAAGAAATCGCGCGCAATGATCGCATCGCTGGGCGCGAAATGCGCATCGATGGCGCCGCGCAGCATTTCCAAGTCGTCACCCGGCGATTCGATCTGCAGCACATCGCCGCAGAAATCGAGCATGGCCGCGTGGGCCACGGGCACCTCGCTGTCTGCCAGCGCAGCCGTCATGGCGTCGAGGCTGCTTTCCAGCGTGGCGGGGTCTGCTATCAGCCGGGCAATGAGCAAGTCTGCAACTCCAGATAGGAAACTGGTCGCGCTCATTGCAGGGCCAACCGCCAGCGGCAAGAGCGATCTCGCCGTAAAACTGGCCTTGGCGCTGGAAAAGGCAGGCAAGTCGGCCGTGGTCATCAATGCCGACAGCGCGCAGGTCTATGCCGATTTGCAGGTGCTCAGCGCGCGCCCAACCGAACAAGAGATGCACGGCGTGCCGCACCGTCTGTTCGGCGCATGGGACGGGGCGCAGGCCTGCTCTGCCGCAGACTGGGCCGACGCGGCGAAGCGCGAGATAGAGAATGCGCAGCTGGCGGGCGCAGTGCCGATCCTGGTGGGTGGCACGGGCCTGTATATCCGTACGCTGCTGGAAGGGATCGCCCCGATCCCCGCGATCGACCAGCATGTTCGCGACACGGTTCGCGCGATGGACGCAGAAGCGCTCTACGCAGCGCTGCAACGGGAAGACCCTCACGCCGCGCAGGCGCTGAACCCTGGCGACAGCCAGCGGCTGGCGCGGGCGCTGGAGGTGGTCCGATCCACCGACAGGCCCTTGCACGAATGGCAGCGCCACAAGGTCGGCGGCATCGGCAAGGCGGTGACCCTCGCCCCGCTGGTGCTGCTGCCCGATCGCGAATGGCTGTACGAACGTTGCGACCGCCGTTTCACGCTCATGATGGAAAACGGCGCTGTGGAAGAGGTGGAGCACCTGCTCGCCCGCAAGCTGCCGGACGACCTGCCCGTAATGCGCGCCATCGGCGTGCCGCAAATCGCAGATTACCTGCGCGGCGCGACCTCGCGCGAGGATGCGATTGCCCGCGGCCGGCAGGTCACGCGCAACTACGCCAAGCGGCAATATACCTGGCTGCGCCACCAGCCGCCGGACGATTGGAAGCGCCTTGAACCGGAAAATATCTCAATTGAGCGTGATTTTGATATTTTATTCTCCGATTAGCTGTTGACAGGACAGATTGTTCCTCATAGTGACGCCCACGGTGAGTAGGAGAGGATGGCCCGGCACAAGCGATTGTGCCGGGTCAATCTTTTGCGGAAAGCCCGATTCTTGGTTCCTGAGGGAGAGTACCGTGTCCGATGAACGCAGCGGCGCTGCGATACTGGTCGAAAGCCTGGTGCGGCAGGGAGTCGAATTCGTGTTCGGCTATCCCGGCGGCGCCGTGCTGCCCATTTACGACGAACTGTTTTCCGACCAGCGCATCCGTCACATCCTCGTCCGGCACGAGGCCGGCGCGGCGCATGCTGCCGAAGGCTATGCCCGTTCCACCGGCAAGCCCGGCGTGGTGCTGGTAACCTCCGGCCCCGGCGCGACCAATGCCATCACCGGCATTGCCGATGCCTTCCTCGATTCGATCCCGCTGGTGGTCATCACCGGCCAGGTGCCGACCAACCTGATCGGCACCGATGCCTTCCAGGAAGCCGACACCATCGGCCTGACGCGGCATTGCTCGAAGCACAACTACCTGGTGAAGGATCCGGCTGACCTTGCCGCCACCATCGAGGAGGCGTTCGAAATCGCCTCTACCGGTCGCCCCGGCCCGGTCGTGATCGACGTGCCCAAGAACGTGCAGATCGCCACGGCGGAAATGCCTGCGGGCGCCGCCGACCGGAAAAAGCGCTACAACCCGCGCATGGTCGCCTCGGCAGACGAAATTGCCGAAGCCGTCGAGATGATCGCCAATGCGGAACGCCCGGTTCTCTACACCGGCGGCGGCGTTATCAATTCCGGCCCTGCCGCATCGGAATCGCTGCGCCAGTTCCAGAAGCTGACCGGCGCGCCGCTGACCTCCACCCTGATGGGCCTTGGCGCCTTCCCTGCCGATCATCCGGATTGGCTGGGCATGCTGGGCATGCACGGCACTTATGAAGCCAACATGGCGATGAACCAGTGCGACGTGATGGTGTGCGTGGGCGCGCGTTTCGACGACCGCGTAACGGGCAGGCTCGACGCATTCTCGCCAGGTTCGAAGAAGATTCACATCGATATCGACCGCGCCAGCATCAACAAGGTGGTGGAAGTCGATCTTGGCATCGTTGGCGATTGCGGCACGGTGCTGGAACAGATGATCGAATGCTGGGGCAACCGCCCGGCCGGCGACCTTGGCGAATGGAAAGCCCGGATTACCGGCTGGAAGGCACGCGACAGCCTGGCCTACCCCGATCGCGACGAGGCACTGATGCCGCAGAAGGCGGTGGAAGTGCTCTACGCCATGACCAGGGACCGCGATCCCATCATCACCACCGAAGTGGGCCAGCACCAGATGTGGGCGGCGCAGTATTTCGGCTTCATGGGCCCCAACAAGTGGCTGACCAGCGGCGGCCTTGGCACGATGGGCTATGGCATGCCCGCCGCCATCGGCGCGCAGCTGGGCAACCCCGATAGCCTGGTAATCGACATTGCCGGCGAAGCCAGCATCCAGATGAACATCCAGGAACTGGGCACCGCCAGCCAGTTCCGCTTGCCGGTAAAGGTGTTCATCCTCAACAACGAATACATGGGCATGGTTCGCCAGTGGCAGGAACTGACTTATGAAAGCCGTTATTCGAACAGCTATTCCGACAGCCTGCCCGATTTCGTGCAGCTGGCCGAAAGCTATGGCTGGAAAGGCATTCGCATCACTTCCGAGGCAGAGCTGGAAGACGGCATCCGCGCCATGCTGGAGCATGACGGTCCGGTGATGGTGGATTGCCACGTGTCGAAGGAAGCCAACTGCTTCCCGATGATCCCCTCGGGCGCTGCCCATACCGAAATGCTGCTCTACGGCGACCAGGTCGCGGGCACGATGGAAGACGAAGCAAAGGCACTGGTGTGATGAAGATCCAGCATCGCGAATCCGAGCGGCACGTGCTGACCGTGGTCGTCGACAACGAGCCGGGCATCCTGGCCAAGATCACCGGCCTGTTCACCGCGCGCGGATACAACATCGACAGCCTGACCGTGGCGGACATTTCCGAAGACCACGCGATCAGCCGCATCACCATCGTCACCGGCGGCCCGCCGCAGGTGATCGACCAGATCATGGCGCAGCTGGAGCGGCTGGTGCCGGTCCACCGCGTGACCGACCTGACCGACGAAGGCCCGCACGTGGAGCGCGAGCTGGCGCTGGTGAAGGTAAAAGGCACCGGCGACGACCGCGTGGAAGCCTTGCGCATCGCCGACGTGTTCCGCGCCAACGTGGTCGACACCACGACAGAGAGCTTCGTCTTCGAGCTGACCGGCTCGAAGGACAAGATCGACAGTTTCGTTGCACTCATGCGCGGCCTTGGCCTCGTCGAGGTCGGTCGTTCCGGCATCGTCGGCATGATGCGCGGCAGCGAAGCAGCCTAGGACGGTTTCAATCATTCACCGAGAGGCCTAGGGCCCCTCGCCATCGAACAAGCAGAATACGACAGGATTTCCGATGAAAGTTTACTACGACGCCGATGCAGACCTGAACCTGATCACCGACAAGAAGATTGTCGTGCTTGGCTACGGCAGCCAGGGCCACGCCCATGCCCAGAACCTGCGCGATTCGGGTGTAAAGAACGTCGCCATCGCGCTGCGCGAAGGGTCTGCCACCGCGAAGAAGGCCGAAGCCGCCGGGTTCGAAGTGCTGACCAACAAGCAGGCTGCCGAACAGGCCGATATCCTGATGATCCTGGCGCCGGACGAGCACCAGGCCGCGATCTGGGAGAATGACCTGAAAGGCAACATGAAGCCGGGCGCCGCGCTTGCCTTCGCCCACGGCCTGAACATCCACTTCGGCCTGATCGAGGCACCTGCCGATATCGACGTCATCATGATCGCGCCCAAGGGCCCCGGCCACACCGTGCGCAGCGAATACCAGCGCGGCGGCGGCGTGCCCTGCCTGATCGCCGTGCACCAGGATGCCAGCGGCAACGCCCATGACCTTGCCCTCGCCTACGCCAGCGGCGTCGGCGGTGGCCGTTCGGGCATTATCGAGACCAACTTCCGCGAGGAATGCGAAACCGACCTGTTCGGCGAGCAGGCCGTGCTGTGCGGCGGCATCACCCACCTGATCCAGGCCGGGTTCGAAACGCTGACCGAAGCCGGCTACGCACCGGAAATGGCCTATTTCGAGTGCCTGCACGAGACCAAGCTGATCGTCGACCTGCTGTACGAAGGCGGCATCGCCAACATGCGCTATTCGATCAGCAACACCGCTGAATACGGCGACATCACCACCGGCCCGCGCATCATTACCGAAGAGACCAAGGCCGAGATGAAGCGCGTGCTGGACGATATCCAGTCGGGCCGCTTCGTGAAGAACTTCGTGCTCGACAACCGCGCCGGCCAGCCCGAGCTGAAGGCCGCCCGCAAACGCGCAGAAGCGCACCCGATCGAGCAGACCGGCGCCCGCCTGCGCGCCATGATGCCGTGGATTTCGGCGAACAAGCTGGTCGACAAGGAAAAGAACTAAGTTGCCCGGAACCGTCTAACCCGGTGGACATTGTCAACGTGGCGCGGCAAGCTGCGCTGCAGATAAATCCACCGGGGAGACTTTTCATGCGTAAGACGATTCTGGCCGTTTCCGGCGCTGCAGCCCTGGGCGCAGTTGCCCTAACCGGGCTCAACGCCCAAGGCGGCCCTGCTGCAGAGGAAATGGACACCAGCGCCATTTCATCGGGCAGCTATTCCACCGATCCGGCCCACTCGCTGGTCGTGTGGCGCCTCGATCACCTGGGCTTCAACGACTATGTCGGCATCTTCGGCGATGTTACCGGCACGATGAACCTGGACACCGAAAACCTGGCCAATTCCAGCGTCGACGTGACCATCCCTATCGCCTCTGTCACCGTTGCCAGCGAAGGCCTGCGCGAACACCTGCTGCGCGCCGCCGGCAACGAAACCAACGTGCCCGATTTCTTCGGCCCGGAACCTGCCCCCGCGCGGTTCGTGTCCACCGCCGTGCACCAGACGGGCGATCACACCGCACACATCATGGGTGACCTGACTTTCAACGGCGTCACCAACCCGGTCACCATCCAGGCCGAACTGGCCGGTATGGGCACCAACATGATGAGCCAGAAGGAAACCGTGGGTTTCCACGGCACCACCACCATCACCCGTTCGGAATGGAACCTGGGCTGGGGCATCCCCTTCGGCCTGGGCGACGAGGTGGAACTCGACATCACGGTGGCCTTCGAAAAGGACTGATCCACCACCAAAAGACCGCCAATGCAAAAGGGGGTGCGCGGCCTGCAGGGGCGGCGCACCCCCATTTGTTTCTGGACCTGTTACCCAATCGTCCCTACATGGGTTCGCATGACGCAGGCCTACAGCCTATTCCTGCTTCGACTTACACGCCCTTAGGCGTGCATTTGTCCTGCGCGAAGCAGGGCTTCGCCTAAGGGCCGATCCACCACAGGTTGATAAATTCGCAAGCGGCGTTACCCGCGTGCGTCAAAGTCGAAGAGAGCTGCTTAGCAATGCCCATGTTGTCCGATCCCTCGGTCAAGTACCGTCCCTTCCCGCAAGTAAACTTGCCTGACCGGCAATGGCCCTCGCGCACGATTGCCGCCCCGCCCCGCTGGCTTTCCACCGACCTGCGCGACGGCAACCAGTCGATCATCGATCCGATGGACCGCGCCAAGAAGACGCGCTTCTTCGACCTGCTGGTGGAAGTGGGCGTGAAGGAGATCGAAGTCGGCTTTCCCGCTGCCGGGCAGACCGAGTTCGACTTCATCTCGTGGCTGGTGCAGTCCGAACGCGTGCCCGAAGACGTGGTGGTGCAAGTGCTCACCCAGTCGCGCGAGGACCTTATCAAGCGCAGCTTCGAAAGCCTCGAAGGCGCACATTCGGCCATCGTCCACCTCTACAACGCCGTCAGCCCCGCCTGGCGCGACATCGTCTTCCGCATGAGCAAGGACGAAGTGAAGCAGGTCGCCGTGAAAGGCGCTCAGTTGCTGGTGGACGAGGCGGCGAAGCGCCCGAACACAAAGTGGCAGTTCGAATACTCGCCGGAAACTTTCTCTACCGCGGAACTGGATTTCAGCCTGGAGGTTTGCGAGGCGGTGATGAATGTCGTCGGCCCGACGAAGGACTGGCCGATCATCCTCAACCTGCCCGCCACGGTAGAGGCAGCCACGCCCAACATCTACGCCGACCAGATCGAGTATTTCTGTCGCAACCTGCCCAACCGGGAAGCTGCGGTGATCTCGCTCCACACCCATAACGACCGCGGCACCGGCGTCGCTGCCGCCGAACTGGGCCTGATGGCCGGCGCCGACCGCGTCGAAGGCTGCCTGTTCGGCAATGGCGAGCGCACCGGCAACTGCTGCCTGGTGACCGTGGCGCTGAACATGTACACCCAAGGCGTCGATCCCGGCCTCGACTTTTCCGATATCGACAAGGTGATCGAGACGGTGGAGTACTGCAACGAACTGCCCGTCCACCAGCGCCACCCCTATGGCGGCGAACTGGTGTTCACGGCCTTCTCCGGCAGCCACCAGGATGCCATCAAGAAAGGCTTCGAGGCGCACGAGCAGCAGAACGACCAGCAGTGGCGCGTGCCCTACCTGCCGATCGATCCGGCAGACCTTGGCCGCGATTACGAAGCGGTGATCCGCGTCAACTCGCAGTCCGGCAAGGGCGGCTTTGCCTGGGTGTTGCAGCAGACGCAGGGGCTGAAACTGCCCAAGAAGCTGCAAGCGCACTTTTCCAAGCACGTGCAGTTCATGGCTGACGATACCGGGCGCGAACTCAACGCCGACGACATCTGGGAATGCTTCAGGCAGACCTATTACGTCAAGGTGGAGAACCGGCAGTTCACGCTGGTCGACTATGACGAGAGCCGCACCGCGGACGGCGACCGCGTGTTCACCGGCACGATCCTGGTCGATGGCGAGGAACAGCGGGTTTCGGGTCGCGGCAAGGGCCTGATTTCCAGCGTGCTGGCCACCATTCGCGATGCCTATGGCCTCGATCTTGAAGTGGTCGACTATTCCGAGCACGCGCTGGGCACCGGCGTGGATGCACGTGCGGCCGCCTATATCGAATGGGCCTTGCCCGACGGCCGCAGCGGCTGGGGCGTGGGCATCGACGAGGACGTGGCCACCGCCAGCGTGCGCGCGATCATCTCTGCCGCCAACGGCGCTTCGCACGGGCCGGGAACGCAGCGGTTCTGAGCAGCGATAGGTAGCAATCCGGGGGGCAGCGCTTCCCGGATACTGACAGGTGCAGGGCTAGCTGGAAGCTTCACGCTTCCTGCCGGACACAGCCATGCCCGAAACAGTCCTGATCCTTGTCGTGCTGGCCGCAGCCGCGGCGCTGGCCGTTGCCTGGCTGCGGCTGCGCAGGGCCCGTGCGGAAACCGCCGCGCTAAAGGATCGCGAGGTCGAACTTTGCGCGGCGCTGGAACGCGCCGAGCAGGCCGGCACAGCCAAGTCCACCTTCCTTGCCAACATGAGCCACGAGATCCGCACCCCGCTTAACGGGGTGATCGGCTTCACCGAACTGCTGCTGGAAAGCGACCTCGACGATGAACAGTTCGGCAACGTGCAGCTGATTGCCGACGCCGGCCACGCGATGATGCGCCTGGTGAACGACATTCTCGACGTCGCCCGGATCGAGGCTGGGCAGCTGCGCCTGATGGAGGAACCGACCGACCTGCGCGAAAAACTGCGCCAATGCGCCAAGCTGCACGAGCCTATGGCGCGGCGGAAGGGGCTGGCAGTATCGACCTTCGTCGACGATGCCGTGCCCGAAACCGTGATCGTCGATCGCCTGCGCCTGCGCCAGGTGATCCTGAACCTGATCGGCAATGCCGTGAAGTTCACCGAGGAAGGCGGTATCGACGTGGAAGCGCGCGTGGAAAACACCACGCAAGGGCCGGTGCTGCTGATTTCCGTGATCGACACCGGCATCGGCATTTCCGAAGAGGGGCTGGAGACGATCTTCACCCCCTTCTCGCAAGGCGACGAGCCGCTGGCGCGCCACTATGGCGGCACCGGGCTGGGCCTTGCCATTTCCAGCCAGTTGGTAGGCGTGACGAACGGGCGGATCACAGTGCATTCCAAGCGCGGTATCGGCACCAACTTCACCTTGCGCCTGCCGCTGGTGGAAGGCGCAAGCGCCAAGTCCCCTACCGCATCCGCACCCCCGCGCCGCGGCCGTGTTGACACCACGGAGCTGCCCGCCGCGCACGTGCTGATTGCGGAGGACAACCGGATCAACCAGCAACTGGTGCTGGCGATGACGCAATCGCTGGGGATCGATGCCCGCCTGGCCAACAACGGCGAGGAAGCCGTGCGCGCGGTGGTGGAGGCAAGAGAAGCCGGCAGGCCGTTCGACGTGGTACTGATGGACATGCAGATGCCCGGCGTGGACGGACTGGAAGCCACACGCCGCTTGCGCGACCTGGGCTTTACCGCCAGCGATTTGCCGATCATCGCCTTGACCGCAAACTGCTACCCCGAAGACGTGGAGGCATGCTCTGCGGCGGGCATGCAGTCGCATATCGGCAAGCCTGTCACTACGGTGGCTCTGGCGCGCGAGCTGGCCCGCTGGCTTGGCCCTGCCGGCACCTCCGCGGCGGGCGAAGCGTCGTCTCGTGGCAACCTCGAAGCGCGTTATCTCCAGCGCAAGGAGCACATCCTCGACCTGCTGCGCCGATCGCTGCACGAGGCGCCGGACAAGACCGACTGGGCCGGGATTGCCGGAGAACTGCACAAGCTGGCCGGGGTTGCCGCCAATTTCGGTGATGCGCGGCTGGGCACGGTATCGCGTCGGCTGGAACGCTGCCTGAAGCAAGCCGGCGAACCCGATTGCTGCCAGGCTGCCTTGCTGCGCGAATGGCCGGCCTTCGAACAGGCCGCCTGACCGGCGCGGTCAGCCGTGCGGCTCGGTGTTCGCCCACAAGTCGTCGACCATCGCATCGAGCACGGTAAAGTCCTGGCCGGATCGGAACGGGTCCTTGCGATTGAGCATGAGCCTGCCCGGCCCGCCATGCAGCAAGCGGCGACGCAAGGCGCGTTGCAACAGGTCCAGCCGCAACATCGCCTCGCCATCGGCATGGCGCGGGCAGGTGCCGACGCGGCGCGACCAGTCCGCCTCGATCTGGCCCACCCGATCGGCCACCATGACGTTGTAGCTGCGATGCGGCCCGCGGTGCATCGGCAGCCCGACGTGCAAGGCGGCGGAGACACTGGCCGGCAACAGCAGGCCGTTACGGCGAAAGTCGTCGAAACCGATATGCTCGCGGCCAAGTCTGGCCAGCATGTTCGCAAGGCCGCGGGTGTTCAGCAATTGCAGCGGCAGCAGGTGATGGCGTTGCATGTCCGCCTGGTAATCGGGCTGGCCACGAACATTGACCGACCGGAACGACAGGTGCGCGCGGCGATTGCCGACGTGCAACGCGCGAGCCTTGCGCGAAAACCGACCTAGTGCGACCCCCTCCACACCTCGACAATGCCGAAGCTATCCACAGGTTCAAGTCTCAATGTCTCCCCGGAAGGTCCGGTAAAACCGTAACTTTCCGTGATTCGGCCATGCTCGACCAGCCAGTTCAGCAGGCGCAGGGCAATCTTCGAGGCCTCCGCCCGGTCCATCACCACGTCCGGCCGCATGCGCAGTTCCTGGCCGGTGAACAGCGACAGGCCCTCGCTCTCCAGTCCGCCGTCGTCTGTCGGCACCAGCGCGGTGAGGCCAAGGCCGGGGAAGGCCCCGCCTTCGATCCAGCGCATCACGCTGGTGCGGAAATAACGGGCCTCGCTGATCGCCCGCGCGGGGTGCCAGGCCACGGCCTTCACCCCTTCCAGCTGCGCCAGGTTGGCCGCGATCATCGCCAGCGTGCGCACCACCGGGAACATCGCCCCGCCCGCTGCAAGGTGGGGGCCCGGCTTGACGAGGACCGGCTGAAAGGCGTCGGTTTCGGCGCCCGGTGCAATGCCGAAGGTGTGGGCCGTGGCCGGCACCTCGATCGAAGGTTGCGGCGCCAGCCCTGTCAGGTCGAAGGTCAGGCCGTTGGCCAGCAGTTCCAGCCAGCCTTCCTCCTGACCGCCCTCTTCCGAGGTATCGAGGCTGACCGAAAACTGCCCGGTGGATGCCGCCAGCGCGCGCACGTCTGCCGCGCGCGGCCGCCGGCCGGGCGCAAAGAGCAGCGAAACTGCCGAGATAATCGTATTATCTTCAAGGCGTTCGGCGCTGGCTATCGACTATATCCCCTTCGTCCAATGCGAGAAATTTTGACGACAAAGGCCTTACACGTCGAGTCTTTGGGCTCGATAGATTGGGAAATAGTTTTTCGCTATTGTGTATATTTGATGCACAACATGGCTGTCGAGAGCCCCTTCACCACGGTTGGAGGCGGCACGGGAAGGCGCTAAACCCCTCGCATGGCGACACGATCTGCAATCCTTGGCGTTGAACGTTCACTGTCGGGCAAGGCCTGGCAATGGCGCGGCGGGAACATGCAGGTGGACGGGGATATCCACGGCCTGGGGCAGGATATCACCACCCAGCTGTTGCTTTCGCGCGGAGTCGCGCCGGATGATCTTGACCGCCATCGCCAGCCAAGCCTGCGCGAATTCCTGCCCGACCCGTCCGAATTCAACGACATGGACCGTGCGGCGCAGCGCATTGCCGAGGCGGTGCTGAGCCATGAAACGATCACCATCTACGGCGACTACGACGTGGATGGCGCCACCAGTTCGGCACTGCTGATCCGCCTGCTGCGGATGCTGGGCCACGATGCCCGGCATTACATCCCCGATCGCCTGCTGGAAGGCTATGGCCCCAGCGGGGAGGCGCTGCTGAAGATCGGCCAGGAAGGCTCCAGCCTGATCGTAACGGTCGACTGCGGGGCCATGGCGCACGAGGCGCTTGGCATGGCGCACGATGCCGGGATCGACGTGATCGTGGTAGACCACCACAAGTGCTCGCCAGAGCTGCCGCGCAGCTATGCCCTGGTCAATCCCAACCGCCTGGACGAGAACGACCTTGCCGCATCGCACGGCCACCTTGCGGCAGTGGGCGTTGCCTTCCTGCTGGCCATTGCCGTGGTACGGACCCTGCGCGAACGCGGCTATTTCGCCGACCGGGCAGAACCGAACCTGATGGCCCTGCTGGACCTCGTGGCACTGGGCACGGTGGCTGACGTGGCGGCGATCCGCGGGCTGAACCGCGCCTTCGTGGCGCAGGGTCTGAAAGTGATGGGCAAGCGCGCCAACACCGGCATGGCCGCGCTGATCGATGCCAGCCGCCTGAAGGCCGCACCCAAGTGCAGCGATTGCGGCTTTGCCCTGGGGCCGCGTATCAATGCGGGCGGGCGCGTGGGCGAAGCCACGCTGGGCGTGCGCCTGCTGACCACCGAAGACCCCGACGAGGCGCGCGCCATCGCCGAGCAGCTCTCGCAATTGAACGAGGAACGCCGAGCGATAGAGGCGGCGGTGCAGGAAGAGGCCGAAGCGCAGCTGGCCGCGCAGCACAACCGTTCGGTGGTGACGCTTGCCGGCAAAGGCTGGCACCCCGGCGTGATCGGCATCGTGGCCGGGCGCATCAAGGAAAAGACCGGCAAGCCCAGCCTGGTCGTCGCGCTGGATGCCGCCACCGGCCAGGGCAAGGGATCGGGCCGCTCCATCGCCGGAGTCGACCTTGGCGCGGCCATTATCGCAGCACGCGAGGCTGGCCTGCTGGTGGCCGGGGGTGGCCACGCCATGGCCGCAGGCCTGACCGTGGAGGCAGACAGGCTCGACGAATTTGCCGAGTGGCTGGACGAACAGCTGGCCGCGAAGGTTGCCAGGGCCAGTGCCGAACAGACCATGCTGCTCGACCTGTCCGTCGCCCCCGGCGGGCTGACGCCCGAACTGGTCGAAACGCTTGAAAGCGCTGGCCCCTACGGCGTTGGCTGGCCGGGACCACGCATTGCCGTGGGGCCGGTGCACGTGGTGAAGGC
This sequence comes from uncultured Erythrobacter sp., assembly GCA_913055155.1. GTDB lineage: Bacteria > Pseudomonadota > Alphaproteobacteria > Sphingomonadales > Sphingomonadaceae > Alteraurantiacibacter. The sequence goes on from CAJXJR010000003.1 coordinate 156,118, forward strand.
CGACGTGGTCGGCACCGATCACCTGCGCATCATTGCCGCCGGGCAGGACGGGCGCAGCCTGAAAGCCATCGCATTCCGTGCCGCTTCCAGCGACATGGGCCAGTCGATCCTCCACGGATCGAAAGGGCGGCGCCTGTGGCTGGCCGGACGTGCGAAAATCGACGACTGGGGCGCTCGCCCGGCGGCGGAACTGCACCTGGAAGATGCCGCCTGGGCCGACTGAGAAAAAACACCGCGATATTGTTGCAAACGGGCTTGACCGCGCGCGCGCCTGCCCCTAATTGCGCCGCTCCATCGCGCGTGGCCCCTTCGTCTAGCGGTTAGGACGCGGCCCTTTCACGGCTGAAACACGGGTTCGATTCCCGTAGGGGTCACCAGCGATGGACAGGCTTTCCGACATCACCGGAAAACTGCCTTGCCGAACCTTCGGCCAAGGCCCCTTCGTCTAGCGGTCAGGACGCGGCCCTTTCACGGCTGAAACACGGGTTCGATTCCCGTAGGGGTCACCAGCAGGCAGGCAAGCATGCACAGTTGCGGGGATCATTTTCCCCCGACGGTGGAAACCGTCACAAATCTCGCGCATGAGGCGTGACCATGGAAATGTCGCGCATCCCCCTGGCCGGCATCGTACTCGCCCTTGTCTGTGGCGGCGTGCTGGTGTTTTCCGGCGTTGGCGTCGGCCTGTCGCTGGCGCTGGTCGGCGTGTGGATACTGTCATTCTGGCTGGTTCCGGCTCCACCCCCGGAACCGCGGGAAAAACCGCAGGAAGCTATGCAGATCACCCGCTCGGGCATGCGCGAGCTGATCGAACATTCGGGCCTGCCGCTGCTGCTGCTGGACGGCAACCGCATCGTCATCGCCAACGCCAACGCGCGCGAGGCGATCGGCAAGCACATCATCGGCCAGGATGCCCGCGTGGCGCTGCGCCATCCGGCAGCCGTGGACCTGCTGTCGCGCAAGGGCGGCGGCAGCATTACCGTGCAGGGCCTGACCGGGCCCAAGAGCAACTGGCAGATGACCTGCCAGCAGATCGACGAACGCTATGCGCTGGTGGAGCTCATCAACCGCACGTCCGAAGCCGATGTCAGCCGCGCGCATACCGATTTCGTCGCCAACGCCAGCCACGAACTACGCACCCCGCTCGCCTCCATCATCGGTTACATGGAAACACTGGAAGACGAAGGCGAGGATATCGACCCGAAACAGGCCGCCAAGTTCTATGGCACCGTGCTGCGCGAGGCGCGGCGGCTGCAGACGCTGGTGGACGACCTGATGTCGCTCAGCCGCGTCGAGGCGGAAAAGCATGACCAGCCGCGCGAACCGCTAGAGCTTGCCCCGCTGGTGCGACAGGCCTCACGCGATGGCGCCGGGCCGGACCGGTTCGAACAGGTCCGGTTTGCCATCGAAGACGAGGGGCTGCGGGTGCGCGGCGATCATCGCCAGCTTGAACAGCTGGTGCGCAACCTGGTCGACAATGCGTTGAAATACGGTGGCGACGGCACCCCTGTCGAAGTCAGCCTGGTACCGGGCGAGCGCGACATGGCCGTACTCAAGGTGCGCGACCATGGCGAAGGCATTCCGCCCGAACACCTGCCCCACCTGACCCGGCGCTTCTATCGAACCGATCCGGGGCGCAGCCGCGCACAGGGCGGCACCGGCCTGGGGCTGGCGATCTGCAAGCACATCGTGGAACGCCACCGCGGTCGGCTGGATATCGACAGCAAGCTGGGCGACGGCACCACGGTGACCGTGCGCCTGCCGCTGGTTCAGGCCGACTAAGACCCTTCCCCATTTCCCGAGTTTTCCACAGCCCATCCCCAAGCGGGAGGTGGCTCTTCACGCCTTGTAACAAGGGGGTCACAAACAAGTCATAGCGGGCACACACTTTCGCAACAAAAGTGAAGCCCTATTGTCATGAAGAAGATTGTTACCGCAGCCATCCTGGCTGGAACCGCGCTTACTCCGGCCACCGCACTGGCCCAGGAAGCACCCTCTCTGGAAGACCAGGTTGCGGCACTTGTCGCCGAGGTTTCCCGGCTGAATCAGCGCGTTGCCGAGCTTGAAGCCGAACAGGCGCAGGCCGAAGCACAGCAGACCACCGCCGCAGTGGAACAGGCCGCAATGGCAGCGCAGGTTGCCGCCATCGAGGCCGCAATCCCCCCTGCCCCGACCGTAACTGCCGATTCGCCGGTGGAAATCGCCTGGGCCGGCGCGCCCGAAATCGAAGGTGAAGGCGGATGGTCGTTCAAGCCCTTCGGTCGCCTGAATATCGATGCGGGCTCGTTCAACGCCCCCGATTCGACCGGTCGCGACGATGGCTTCAACAGCGAGATCCGCCGCGCCCGCCTGGGCATGGAAGGCGATATCCCCGGTGGGTTCGGCTACAAGTTCGAAATCGATTTCGCCGGTAGCGATGTCGACGTTACCGACGCCATCATCACCTATGAAGACGGGCCGCTGAAGCTGACCGTCGGCCAGCACAACAACTTCCAGTCGCTGGAAGAGCTGAACAGCAGCCGCTGGTCTTCCTTCATGGAACGCGCCGCCTTCACCGATGCCTTCGGTTTCGCCCGTCGCCTGGGCGTGTCTGCCGAAGTGGACGTGACCGACGACATCATGCTGCAGGCCGGCGTCTTCACCGATAACATCGCCGACCTGCCGGGCGACCGCTGGAGCGGCGACGTGCGCGTGGTCGCCAGCCCCAAGGTGGGTGACACGCAGCTGCACCTTGGCGGCTCGCTGCACTATGCCGACATCGGCGATGGCAACACCGTGCGCTATCGCCAGCGCCCGCTGGTGCACTTTACGTCCGAACGCTTCATCAACACCGGCAACATGGCTGCCGAAAGCGAATTCGGCGCCGGTGTCGAAGCCGCCGTCATCAGCGGCCCGTTCCACGCCGTGGCCGAAGGGTTCTGGCAGAGCGCCAACGATATCGGCGTGACCATGGACAATGCCAACTTCTTCGGCGGCTATGCCGAAGTCGGCATGTTCCTGACGCCGGGTGACAGCCGCGGCTATCGCGGCGGCAAGTTCAATCGCACCCGTCCGGCCAACCCGGTGGACGAAGGCGGCATGGGCGCGCTGCAGTTCAACCTGCGGTACGACTATCTCGACCTGACCGATACCGATGCAGGCATCATCGGCGGCACGCAGAACGGCTATTTCGCGTCGCTGATCTGGGTGCCCACCGATCACACCCGCCTGACCGTGAACTACGGTCGCCTGGAATATGACGATGCCGTGTATGCGGCCGCCGGCGGGGACCGCAACTATTCCGTCGATGTCGTGGGGATGCGCGCGCAGATCGACTTCTGACCACCACCCGCATCACGCGGCGGACAAATATGACACGAGGTCACGCACCGAACGTCCTTTTGTCGCAATGCCGTCATACAGTAGACCTAGCGGTCTGCCATCTGAACCGTAATGAGGTACAACATGACCCTGAATTTCCGTAACGCCGCCTCGGCCATCGCCCTCGTCGCGCTGGCTGCCTGCAACAATACCGGTGGCGGTGAAGCCCGCGATTCGATCCATGCCGTGGGTTCGTCTACCGTCTATCCCTTCGCCACCCGCGTGGCAGAGGCGTATACCCGTAACACCGGCAACCCCTCCCCGCTGATCGAATCGACCGGCACCGGCGGCGGCATGGCGCTGTTCTGCGCCGGCGTGGGTGCCGATACGCCCGATATCGCCAACGCCTCGCGCCGCATGAAGCCCGGCGAGTTCGAGACCTGCGTCGAGAACGGGGTGGATAGCGTCACCGAAATCCAGGTCGGCATGGACGGTATCGCCTTCGCCGCTGCCAACGGCGGCATCGACTTCGACCTGACGCCGGAAATCGTCTACCGCGCGATTGCCGCCAGCCCGTATGGCGAAGAGCAGACGGCAGAGATGTGGAGCGACATCGATCCCTCGCTGCCCGAAAAGCCGATCCTCGTCTACGGCCCGCCCGCCACGTCTGGCACGCGCGATGCGCTGGTCGAACTGGTGCTGATGCCGGGCTGCGAAGCCGGTGAAGGCATGGCCGAACTGGAAGAAAGCGACGAAGACGCCTTCGAAGCGATCTGCACCGAAGTCCGCACCGACGGCGCCTATGTCGAGCAGGGCGAGCAGGACAACCTGATTGTGCAAAAGATCGAAGGCAATGCCGATGCCATCGGCGTTTTCGGCTACTCCTATCTTGAGGAAAACCTGGACCGTATCCACGGCCTGACCGTGAACGGCGTGGAGCCGACCTACGAAAACATCAGCAGCTTCAACTACATCGGCGCGCGCCCGCTGTTCATCTACGTGAAGAACGCACACCTCGACGCAATCCCCGGCCTGCGTGAATTCATCACCGAATGGTCGAATTCCTGGGGTTCCGACGGCCCGCTGACCGCGGTGGGGCTTGTGCCGAATCCCGAAGACGTTATGGCACGCAGCAACGCCGCCGCGAGCGAGTTCACGCCGCTCACGGCATCTGACCTGCAGTAGGACGTAAAACCCAAGCGACATGTCGGCCAGCACCCTGATCCTATTAGTCCTTGGACTGGGGCTGGCCGGCTGGCTGGCCGCTCGTTCGCGCGCCGCAATGTTCCGCCGCGCGAACGATGGGCGGCGCATTGCCTCGCTGCCCGTCTATCACGGCTGGTATGCCGCGCTGTGGATTGTCATTCCGACACTGCTGTTCGCCCTCTTGTGGTCGGCCATTTCCGACCAGCTGGTTATGCAGCAGGTGCTGGCCAGTCCGGCAGCGGCGGAACTGCCCTCTTTCGGTATCCAGCGGCAAACGTGGCTGGCCGAAGCCCGCGCAGTTGCCACGGGGGCCGCATCCGGCGTGTTCAACCCGGAGGCCGAAGGGCTGGTTGAACCGTTCCGCGAAGCGCTGACCCGCTACAACATCATCGGCCTGGTAGTGACCCTGCTGATTGCGCTGGCCGGCGGGGCCTGGGCCTTCCTTCGCCTGAAGCCCGATTTTCGCGCCCACACCCGGGTGGAGCGCACCGTCCTGGCGACCCTGCTGATCGCCTCGCTGGTGGCCATCCTGACCACCCTTGGCATCGTTGCCAGCCTGGTGTTCGAGACCATCCGCTTCTTCGGCATGGTCAATCCGATCGATTTCCTGTTCGGCATCCACTGGTCCCCCAACCCGATGACCGACGGATCGAACCCCGATCCTGAACGCTACGGCGCCGTGCCGCTGTTCTGGGGCACCTTCTTCATCGGCGTGGTGATCGCCATGATCGTGGCCATCCCGCTGGGCATGATGAGCGCCATTTACCTCAACCAGTATGCCGCGCCGCGCGTGCGCACCTGGCTGAAGCCCGCGCTGGAGATCCTCGCCGGCGTGCCGACGGTGGTCTATGGCTATTTCGCCGCGCTGACGATTGCCCCAGCCATTCGCGACATCGCGCTGAAGCTGGGGGTGGAGAACCCTTCCAGCGAAAGCGCACTGGCCGCCGGCCTGGTGATGGGCGTGATGATCATTCCCTTCGTCTCCTCCATGGCCGACGATTCGATTGCCGCCGTGCCGCAGGCGATGAAGGACGGATCGCTGGCGATGGGCGCAACGCAGAACGAAACGATCAAGCGCGTGCTGGTGCCTGCCGCCCTGCCCGGCATCGTCGCCGGCATCATGCTGGCAATTTCGCGCGCCATCGGCGAAACCATGATCGTGGTCATGGCCGCCAGCGCCACCGCGCGCCTTTCCGCCAACCCGCTGGAGGCAATGACCACCGTTACCTACCAGATCGTTGCCAACCTGACGGGCGAGGCGAGCATGGACTCGGCTTCCACGCTGGCCGCCTTCGCGCTGGGCTTCGTGCTGTTCCTGGTCACGCTGGTGCTCAACATCATTGCCCTGCGCATCGTGAAGAGGTTCCGCGAAGCTTATGAATGATGCAGCAGAAAACGTCGGCCCGACGCGCACTGCCGCGTTCGAAGCGCGGTTGAAGAAGCGCTACGCCGCTGAACGGCGCTTTAAGGCCATCGGTCTTGGCGCGATCCTGTTTTCCGTGGCCGTCCTGATATTCCTGCTGGTGACCATGGCGATGAATGGCATTGGCGGTTTCCAGCGTACCGAACTGCGCGTGCCAGTGGATTTCGCCGCGACCCCGGTTACGGTGATGCCGGATACCAGCGACGAACGCACCGTGGTGCAGTCTCTCGAACGGCAGGGACTACGCGACATCATCGAATTCAGCGCGACCCAGGCGCTGGGCGAGGAAGGGGCGGCGCAGGTCAACAGCGAAGCGTGGCGCCTGGTGGCGCAGCAGATCGCGGCCGACCCCGGCCTGGCGCGGGGTGAGCAGGTGTTCTGGCTGCCCACTTCCGAAGACCTTGCCACCGCCTATGCCGGAGACGGCAGTACCGATCTCCAGCCGCTGGCACAGCAGCTGGCGGCAGACGGTCTGTTGGCAGACAATTTCGATTTCGGCTTCCTCAAGCGGTCCGATGCCACCGATCCCCAGCTGGCCGGCATCTGGGGCGCCTTGAAGGGCTCCATCCTGACGATGATCGTCACCCTCTCGCTGGCTTTCCCGATCGGTGTGCTGGCGGCGCTCTATCTCGAGGAATATGCCCCCAAGAACCGCTGGACCGACCTGATCGAGGTCTCGATCAACAACCTGGCAGCCGTGCCCTCGATCATCTTCGGCCTGCTCGGCCTGGCGGTGTTCCTGTGGATCTTCCCCAGCTATCGCTCTGCCCCGCTGATCGGCGGCATGACGCTGGCGCTGATGACCATGCCGGTGATCGTGATTGCCGGGCGCAATGCCATCAAGGCGGTGCCGCCGTCGATCCGTGACGGCGCGCTGGCGGTGGGCGCCTCGCCGGTGCAGGTGGTGTTCCACCACGTGCTGCCGCTGGCCCTGCCCGGCATCCTCACCGGCACCATCATCGGCATGGCCCGTGCGCTGGGAGAGACCGCGCCGCTGCTGCTGATCGGCATGCGCGCTTTCGTGGCCAGCCCGCCGCAGGGCTTCACCGACAATGCCACGGTGCTGCCGATGCAGATTTTCCTGTGGTCCGATGAAATAGATCGCGGTTTCGTGGAGCGCACCAGCGCGGCGATTATCGTGCTATTGGTGTTCCTGCTGCTGATGAATGGCCTGGCCATTTACCTGCGCAATCGATTCGAGAAGAAATGGTGATGTCCGAAACAACCGACAGCCCGATCGCCAACCCGGTGAACAAGTCGCTCGAGAACGAGAATATCGCCCATGGCGAGCCCAAGATGCGCGCCCGCGGCGTGGATGTGTATTACGGCGACAAGAAGGCCATCGATGGTGTCGATATCGACGTCTACACCGAATACGTGACTGCCTTCATCGGCCCCTCGGGCTGCGGCAAGTCCACCTTCCTGCGGGCGCTGAACCGCATGAACGATACGATTCCCTCGGCCCGCGTGACCGGCACGATCGAGCTCGACGGGGAAGATATCTACGCCAGCGGGATGGACGTGGTGCAGTTGCGTGCGCGCGTGGGCATGGTGTTCCAGAAGCCCAATCCCTTCCCCAAGTCGATCTACGACAACATCGCCTACGGCCCCAAGATCCACGGCCTGGCCGAGAGCAAGCCGGACCTCGACGAGATCGTCGAGAAAAGCCTGCGCCGCGCCGGCCTGTGGGAAGAGGTGAAGGACCGGCTGGCCGATTCGGGCACCGCGCTTTCGGGCGGCCAGCAACAGCGCCTGTGCATCGCGCGCGCCATTGCCGTCGATCCCGAAGTGATCCTGATGGACGAGCCCTGCTCCGCGCTCGACCCCATTGCCACCGCCAAGATCGAGGAACTGATCGACGAACTGCGCGGTCGCTATGGCATCGTTATCGTCACCCACTCCATGCAGCAGGCCGCGCGCGTTTCGCAGCGCACTGCCTTTTTCCACTTGGGACACCTCGTGGAATATGGACACACTTCTGACATATTCACTAATCCTGCCGAACAACGCACACAGGATTACATCACGGGACGATACGGCTGATGGTCGAACACACAGTAAAGGCCTTTGACGAGGACATCACGCGACTGCGCGGCCTGATCGCCGAAATGGGCGGGCTGGCCGAAGTCGCTATCCAGCAAGCGCTTCAGGCGCTTGTCCAGGGTGACGAGGAACTGGCCGCAGAGGTGGTGGAGCGCGATGCCAAGCTCGACGCACTCGAAACCGAAGTCGATGCCATGGCTGTGCGCATCCTGGCCTTGCGCGCACCGATGGCCGACGACCTGCGCGAGATTGTCGCCGCGCTGAAGATCGGCGGCGTGGTGGAGCGGATCGGCGACTATGCCAAGAATATCGCCAAACGTGTTGGCCGGATCGAAGGCCGCAGCCATTTCGAACCACTTACGCTGCTGCCGGCCATGGGCGAACTGGCGGCGGAAATGGTGCATGACGTGCTGACCGCCTATGCCGCCCGCGACCCGGTGATGGCCCGCGAGGTGATCGAGCGCGACGACAAGGTCGACGCCTTCTACGACAGCATCTTCCGCAACCTCGTCAGCCACATGGTGGAAAACCCCGCCACCATCAGCAGCGCTGCACAATTGCTGTTCGTTGCCCGCAACTTGGAACGCGTGGGCGACCATGCCACCAATGTCGCGGAAATGGTGCACTACTCGGCCACCGGCACCTACCCGGACGATATCGAGCGCTAGTTTCCCCTTGCCTGGAACATTCCCGGCGGCTGCAACAAATCTGACACAGAATTGAAATATCGCAGGGCTGGCGGCATGATTGGCCGTGCCGCGATCCAAGGGGTCCATTTGTCATGTCCGCGCCCAAATTGCTGCTGGTGGAAGACGACACCGCGCTTGCCGAACTGCTGGAATACCGTTTCGAAAACGAAGGCTACGATGTGCGCGTCAGTGCCGATGGCGACGATGCGCTGGTGATGGCCGCCGAAGACACGCCAGACCTCGTCATCCTCGACTGGATGATCGAGGGTACCAGCGGCATCGAAGTGTGCCGTCGCCTGCGGCGCGACAAGGCCACCGCGCACGTACCGATCATCATGCTCACCGCGCGCGAGGCCGAGGATGATCGCGTGCGCGGGCTGGAAACCGGTGCTGACGACTATCTCACCAAGCCGTTCTCTCCGCGCGAACTGCTGGCACGGGTCTCTGCCGTGCTGCGGCGCGTGCGCCCTGCCCTTGCCGGCGAAACGATCGAGGCGGGCGACCTGAAACTGGATCCGGTTGCCCACCGGGTGGAACGGCGTGGTCGCGCGCTGCAGATCGGGCCGACCGAATACCGGCTGATCAAGTTCTTCATGGAGCACCCGCGCCGGGTCTTCTCGCGCAGCCAGCTGCTCGACGCAGTCTGGGGCACGGGCAGCGAGATCGAGGAACGCACCGTCGATGTCCACATCCGCCGCCTGCGCAAGGCAATCGCGGTAGAGAACGCTCGCGACCCGATTCGCACGGTCCGCTCTGCCGGCTATGCGCTTGAACCCGTGTGATTACCTATGGGAAAGCTCGGCAGATGGCAGCCATCGTCGATATACCCGGAAATTGGCAGTGAAGACCGGCCCCAACTGAGCTAGTATTCGTGCGACATTTGCAACGGTTCATCGCAAAGCCGCAGCACAGTGGAACCAAAATCGGGAAACGCCCTTCACATTATCAAGCGCTTCGCTTGAGCACATCGCGTGAGTTTACGACTCCTTATCAAGAAGATTATTGCTAGCACTATCGCCGCCGGGCTTGTCGCGGCTTCCACGCTGACGGCTGCTGCAGCCCTTGTTGCGCGCGATGCCGCTGTCGTTGCCGATGAAGAACGTTTCGGTGAGGAAGGTGGTGCAGGCACCATCCTCGTCGTCCTGCTGGCTGCTGCTTCTGCCGCTGGCCTCATCATCGCTATTGAAAGTGGTGAAGACGAAGACGCGCCTGTCAGCCCCTAGGCTTTCGGATACAACCGGATAACGGAAACCCTCGCCTCGGCGGGGGTTTTTGTTTGCCTCTTGTCGCGGATGGCCTGCCAGGCGCTTCAGCGGCACGCGCCGATCATCGCGCTGCGTCCCTGGTCGAAATGGAAATGATCGGCATGGGCAGCGTTGTAATCGGGTGAAAGCACGGTGCCGAAGCTTTCGCAGGCGGCATTGCGCACGGCTTTCAGGAATTGACCGGCAGGTTCGCCATTGTCCCAGTCGCTTAGCACGCTGATGCGGCGCCCGTCTGCCAGCTGGAAACCGGCAATATCGATGGCGTTGCCCGTCGCATGCTCGCTCCACGGCGCACCGGCATCGCCATACATGCGGCGACAGTTGTAGGTACCGAGCTGCTCGACCCGTTCGACGCGGGTACCGAGGATTTGTTGCGCCAGCCGCTGCACGTCGTGCTCCAGCCACAGCACCATGCCGGCAGCCACCGGACAGCTCATCTGCGGGAAGCCTGGGGCAAAGCGCATGGTATCAAGCGTCAGCCGGTCGTCGCGCAGGCAGGCGCCTTCGCCGATGGCGGGAAGCGCGGTGAAAGCCACTTCGCTGCGCGAAAGCACCGCGTGGCAACGTGCGGTATCGCCGCTCAAACGGCTAAGCTTGACCTGCGTTGCCCAGCCACGCTCTGCCCTGAGGTCGAGCGGGGCCCACGGGTCGTGCCGGGGATTTGCTGCAAGGAAGGCTCGCGCGCCAAGCACCAGCGCAGCCGCCAGCAGCAGTAGCGCGGCCAGGCGCACGGCGCGCCGCAGCGTGGAACCGGTGCGCTTCACCATCAGTGGAAATCCCGCGACTTGGGAATGATACGCACATTGCGCGGATGACCGCGGGTGTTTGGCAACTGATCGATCAGGTCGCGCGGGCGAATCGCCTTCTTCTCGCGCCGTTCCTCGCTGGTCAGGCTGGACATGGTCCGTCCGGCCGGCAGCGGGTTGTTCACATGGTCTGCCCGCGCAACCGGCGCGTTCAGCAAGTCGTCGGAGAGGCGATGCAGTTCGTGCGTCGCGTCGGTCATGTGGTGGGCGATGACGTGGATCACCTCGTCGTCATACTCCACCCGACCTCGCACCTCCATTAACCGCGATCCCATCACCACGGTGCGCTGTTTTTCCTTCAGGTCCGGCCAGACCACCAGGTTGATGACGCCGGTTTCGTCCTCCAGCGTGATGAAGCACACGCCCTTGGCGCTGCCCGGTCGCTGGCGGATCAGCACCACGCCGGCCACCTGCACCATCGATCGGAACTTGCGATTGCGCAGGTCGCAGGCCCGCACGAAGCCGCGCTCTGCCAGCATGGGGCGCAGGAAGGCCATGGGGTGGGCTTTCAGCGAAAGCCGCGTGGTCTGGTAATCGGCCACCACCTCTTCGCTCAGCGGCATTTTCGGCAGGATCGCCCGACCCCGCTCGGCGCCCTCGTCGCGCTCGTCGGCATGGGCGAACAGCGGCAGGTCTGCCCCGCCCACCAGGCTGCGAGCATCCCACAGCGCCTGCCGGCGGGACATATCCATCGAACCGAAAGCATCGGCGCTGGCCAGGCGTTCGATATGGCTGACGGGGATGCGCGCCCGGTCGCGCAGTTCGGTGACGTCGGCGAAAGGCCCGCCGTCGGACCGCGCGGAGACCAGCGCGGCGGCGACGTGTTCGGGCAGGCCGTCCACCTGCCGCAAGCCAAGGCGCATGGCCACGTGGCGGTCGAGCCGCCCTTCCTCACAATCCTCGGCCTTGCCGATCACCTCCAGCGTGCAGTCCCATTCGGAGTGGTTCACGTCCACCGGCAGCACTTCCACCCCGTGTTCGCGCGCATCGCGCACGATCTGTGCCGGGGCATAGAAGCCCATCGGCTGCGAATTGAGCAACGCGCAGGCAAAAGCGGCGGGGAAATGGCATTTCAGCCAGCTGCTGACGTAGACGAGGTGGGCAAAGCTGGCGGCGTGGCTTTCGGGGAAACCGTATTCGCCAAAGCCCTTGATCTGGTTGAAACAGCGCGCGGCAAAATCCGGGTCATAGCCGCGCGCCACCATGCGCCCGACCATCAGCTCCTCCAGCTCGTGCACCATGCCCTTGCTGCGAAAGGTGGCCATGGCCTTGCGCAGGCGATTGGCCTCCGCGCCTGTAAACTTGGCGGCATCCAGCGCGATCTTCATCGCCTGTTCCTGGAAGATCGGCACGCCCAGCGTGCGTTCCAGGATGCTGGAAAGCTCGTCCGGCGGGCCGTGCTCGGGCGCAGGCGCGGGCAGCACCACCTGTTCCGCCCCGCGACGGCGTTTCAGGTAGGGATGCACCATGTCGCCCTGGATCGGGCCGGGGCGCACGATGGCGACCTGGATCACCAGGTCATAGAACTCGCGCGGGCGCAGGCGCGGCAGCATGTTCATCTGCGCGCGGCTTTCCACCTGGAACACGCCCAGCGAATCGCCCTTGCGCAGCATCTCGTAAGTCTCGGGGTCCTCGCGCGGAACCGTTGCCAGTGTCAGCGCGCGGTCGTGGTGGTCCTCCAGCAGGTCGAGGCACTTCTTGATGCAGGTGAGCATGCCCAGCGCCAGCACATCGACTTTCAGGATGCCCAGCGTCTCGATATCGTCCTTGTCCCATTCGATGAAGCTGCGATCGGGCATGGCGCCGTTGCCGATCGGCACGGTCTGCGTCAGCGGCCCGTCGGTGAGGATGAACCCGCCGACATGCTGCGACAAATGGCGCGGCATTCCAATCATCTGCTCGGTCAGCTTGAGAACGCGCCTGAGGTGTGGATCACTGATATCCATGCCCGTTTCGGCAACATGGTTTGCGCCGATTTCCTTGCCCCACCCGCCCCAGACGGTGCGCGCCAGCGCAGAGGTGACATCTTCGGACAGGCCCATCGCCTTGCCCACTTCGCGGATCGCCATGCGCGGGCGATAGTGGATGACGGTGGCGGTCAGGCCTGCGCGGTGGCGGCCATACTTGCGATAGATGTGCTGGATCACCTCCTCGCGCCGTTCATGCTCGAAGTCGACATCGATATCGGGCGGCTCCTTGCGCTCTTCCGAGATGAAGCGGTCGAACAGAAGGGCATGTTTGGCCGGATCGACGCTGGTGATCTCCAGGCAATAGCAGACCGCCGAATTGGCCGCGCTGCCACGTCCCTGGCACAGGATCGGCGGATCCACGCTGCGGGCAAAGTCGACGATATCCTTGATGGTGAGGAAGTAGCGCGCCAGCTCCAGCTTGGCGATCAGCGCCAGTTCGCGTTCCAGCGTCGCCTTCACAGAATCGGGCACGCCGCCCGGATAACGCCGCGCTGCGCCCTCCCACGTGCAGGTCTCCAGGTGCTGCTGCGGGGTGCGGCCTTCGGGGTAGATCTCCTCCGGATATTCGTAGCGCAGTTCGTTCAGGCTGAACCGGCACGCGTCGGCCACCGTGCGCGCGGCGGTGATGGCATGCGGCCAGCGTTCGAACAGCCTGTGCATCTCTTCGGGGCTTTTCAGGTGCCTCTCGGCGTTGGCGTGGAGCAGGTGCCCTGCCCTTGCCACCGTGGTCTTGTGCCGGATTGCCGTCATCACGTCCTGCAAGGGGCGGCGATCGGGCGCATGGTAATGCACGTCGTTCGTCGCCAGCAGGCACAGGCCGTTGGCGCGGGCGAGCGCATCGAGCCGGTCGATCCGGGCAATGTCGTCTCCGCTGTAGAGATAGCTGGCGGCAAGGTGCTTCAGGCTGGGCAGTCCAGCGGAAAGGTGCGGCAACACGTCGAACAGCGTGCCTGTCGCCGCCCCCTCGCGCACGGTTCCGTCCAGCGCCACCACGTTGCTGGCCCAGCCGGGCACGGTGAAGGTCGTGCCCAGATCGTGCGGGGGAAGCAGAATCAGCTGCACCCCCTCGCTGTAATCTGCCAGCATCGACAGGCTGATCTCGCACACGCCCTTGTCCTGCCAGTCCCCATCCAGCGTCGCCATGCGTCCTGCCGAAATCAGCGTGCACAGGCGACCATAGGCGGCCCGGTCGGTCGGATAGGCGAGGAAGGCCAGCCCCTCCACCACCTCGATCCGGCAGCCGATGACAGGGCGCAGCTTCAGCGTCTTCGCCTCGGCATGCATGCGCACCACACCGGCCATGGAATTGGCATCGGCAATCCCGATCGCATCATAGCCAAGGCTGCGCGCGGTCAGCACTAGGTCCACCGCGTCGGACGCGCCGCGCAGGAAGGTGAAACAGCTCACCAGCCCCAATTCGACAAAAGACGCACGCGGCGGCACGGAAATGCTGTCGGGATCGTATTCGATCCTGCGCTTGTCAGGTGTGAGAGGAGCGTCCGGCATCAGATTGAAGGGCGATGGAAAAACACATATGTTCTATATATGTTCCAACCACTGCAGCCAAGGGATTAGCGCCGGACAATCTCATCTTAAGGATGAATCTTGGGGCGAGCTTAACCAACGCGGCCCCAGCGAGGTCATTCATAATAACAAGGGGGCATCGCCATGAAACTGTTCGCGCGCACAAAACCGGTCGCCGCTCCTGAACGACGTGCCGGCCCGCGAACGCGCGTGGATTGCCTGGCGACCCTGCTGATGCCCAGCGGCAACCGCACAGGTCGTCTATTCGACATCTCCACCACCGGCGCCCGGCTGGTGACCGAAGATCCGCCGCCCAAGGGCGTTTCCGCCATTCTCGACTGGAACCTGCACGAGGCCTATTGCCACGTCATCTGGACCAAGCCGGGAATGTGCGGTGTGGAGTTCGACCGTCCCGTGCCGGCCAGGGTCATAGAGGAACTGGCGAAGGAAGCCGGCACCGGGCCTAGGCCGGCGCCCCCCAACCCCGCCGACCGCCGTGGCGGTGACGGCAAGACGCCCCCAGCCCCGCCAACCCGCTTCGTCGGCTAGGACAAAGTCAATCTACCGTCTGGACGCACGCGCATCGGCATGACAGACAGTACCGGGCAGCCCCGCAAAGGGGCGCACCTTGGGAGATGTCATGTGAAGCGAATGCCGTTCAGCACGGCCATTGCCGACGCGCCCTTGCGTCCATACCAGATACTGGTCGCGCTATTCGGCCTTGCCATGCTGGTGATCGACGGGATCGACCTGCAATCGCTCAGCCTAGTCACCCCGGTCATCCTCGAGGAATGGGGTATCGATCGCGCGGTGTTCGGCCCGGCGCTGGCCGCCTCGCTGTTCGGCATGGGCTTCGGTTCACTGGTCGGTGGCATCATGGGCGACCGGATCGGCCGCCTGCGCACCATGTTCCTGGCCTGCCTGATCTTCGGCACCTCCACCATCCTTGCCGCCTATACCAACGACGTGTGGCAGATGTCGGCCGTGCGCGTGCTGGGCGGGCTGGGTTTCGGCGCCGCTTATCCCAACGCCCTGGCACTGGTGAGCGACTGGGTACCGGGTCGCTGGCGCGCGCATGCCGTATCGCTGTTGTCTGTCGGCATCCCGGTGGGCATTTCGATCAGCGCCGCGCTGGTGCCAGCCATGCTGCCCGACCATGGCTGGCGCGGCATCTTCATCTGGTTCGGCGTGGGTTCGATCGTGTTCGGCTTCCTCCTGCTGGCACTGGTGCGCGAAGGGCCGGACTTCCTTATGGCCAGGGGCAAGGAAGCGGCAGCAAAGCGCGCGGCCGCAAAGGTGCTGGGCAATGACGTACAGATCGACACGGCTGACGAAGCCGGCGCTACCGACGGCGATAGGCCGGCGCCCACAGAGCGCATCGGCGTCCTCCATCCCACCAACATGCGGCTGAACATCGGCATGGTGGTGAGCTTTTCCGCTGCCACCACGCTGGTCTACGGCCTGCTGAACTGGACGCCCGAATTGCTCACCACCGCCGGGTTCACGCTGGAACAGGCGCTGCGGGCCAGCTTCTGGCAGGGGATCCTCTCCATCGTCGGCGGGCTATCCGCAGGCTTCACCACGCGCCACTTCGGCTCGAAGATGGTCACCCTCGTCGGGTCTGCCGCGATACTGCTGACAGTACTGGCGCTGGCCTTCATGGTCGAAGGGCTTGGCCCGGTGCCCACGCCTGCCGAAGTGTCGGCCATCGTGCTGCTGGAGGGGCTGGCGGTGGGCCTCGTCTCCATGATGATCACGGTGTTCTACGTCATCATGGCGGAAGGCTACCCGTCCAGTTGCCGCTCTGCCGGGATCGGCTTCATCCTCACCGCCGGCCGGGTATTCTCGATCACCATGGTCTTCTTCGGCGGCGCGCTCATCAACATCGGCGGGGAGGAGACCTTCTTCTGGTACTTCGCTACCCTCGTGGTGATCGCCCTGTGCGTCTTCGCCGCCGCCTTCATCATCGATAAGCAGGTGCAACCTGCCCGTCTCAAGGAGAAACTCGCATGACCGTTATCGCCGGCCGCCGCATCAGTCCGCAGAACCTGGGCGCGGATTACAAGCGCTTCACCGTCACACCCTACGCAGGGGCCTTGGGCGCGGTGATCGAAGGGGTGGACCTGTCGCAGGACATGGACGACGAACTGATCGCGGAGATTCGCCGCGCGCTGATCGAGAACCTCGTCATCTTTTTCCGCGGGCAGGACATGACGCCCGAACAGCACCTCGCCTTCGCCAAGCGGTTCGGTACGCTGAACCAGCACGACCAGGTGAAGGGGATGGACGAGTACCCCGACATCATCGAAGTGCGGCAGGAGCCCACCGATACGCGCAATTTCGGCGGCGCATGGCACGGCGACGTGACTTACCTGCCAGAGCCGCCGCTGGGCTCCATCCTCTATGCCAAGGAAGTGCCGCCGGTGGGCGGGGACACGCTGTGGTCCAACCTCTACCTGGCTTACGAAGACCTTTCGCCCGGCTACCGCGCGATGATCGACCCGCTGACGGTGATCCACACGCCCGCGCTGATCTATGGCACCAAGTCGATGGACTGGAGCAAGGACAGCTCGGTGAAATCGGCACCCACCGAAGCCGCGCACTACGAAGTCGAACACCCGCTGGTGCGCACGCACCCGGAAAGCGGGCGCAAGCTGTTCTACGTCAGCGGCGCCTACACCCCGCGTTTCAAGGACCAGACCGAGGAAGAAAGCGGCCCCATCATCGACTACCTGATGTACCAGGCAACGCGTGAACCCTTCACCTGCCGTTGGCGCTGGCAAAAGGGCGACGTGGCCTTCTGGGACAACCGCGCCTGCCTGCACTACGCGCTGAATGACTATCACGGCCACCTGCGGGTGATGCACCGCGTGACGATCAATGGGGAGCGGCCTGTGGCTTGAGAGGCGGCTTGCCCTGACCGGCCTCCCGCGCGATCAGGAAAGCTACATGGCACGGCGTCGCATCATCATTGTCGGAGGCGGGTTCGGCGGCGCATCGGCGGCAGTGCAACTGGCGCGCAAGATTGCCGAACCGCTGGCCATCACGATTGTCGAGCCATCGCATCAGATCGGGCCAGGCCTCGCCTATTCCACCGACGACCCGACCTTTCGGCTCAATGCAATTTCCGGCCCGCATTCGATCGACGTTGCCGATCCTGGCCATTTCACCCGCTGGTGCGCGGCGAAAGGACTGGCGCAGAGCGACCCGGAAGCGCGGATTGCGAACGGCGAACTGTTCGTGCGTCGGCGCGACTTCCGCGACTACCTGGTGGAGACCGTCCGCGCGCATTTGTCACAAGAAAACGGCTCGACGATCACCCATGTCAGGGATCGGGCCAGCGATATTTCAGTCGATGAGCAAGGTGTGGCGGTGTCGCTCGAGGGCGGCAGGCGGATTGCCGCAGACATGGCGTTTCTTGCCGTCGGCAACCCGCCGCTGCGTCAGCCCGCCTGGGCAAGCGGAGCCGCTGCCGGGCACCCCGGACTGTTTGCGGAGCCGCTGCGGACGAGCTTCGACTCGGTCGAGCGCGATGCGAAAGTGCTGGTCGTCGGTGCAGGCCTGACTGCCCTCGACATCGTCGCCAGCCTGCTGGCGCGCGGCCATCGCGGATCGATTACGGCCATTTCACGCCGGGGCCTGCGCCCGGAACCGCAAGCCCCGCGCGTGCTCGCACCTCCGGCAGATCCACCCCAACCCCCGGTCATTCCGCTGGACCTGCTGGAAGGCGAATTGCCCGCTTATGCCACTGGTGAACCGCTGTCTGCCCTGGACCTCTTTCGCGGTATGAGGCGACACGCTGCCGAAACGGATGCGACAGAGCTTGGCTGGCAGGCCGCTTTCGATGCCGTTACGCTGCCGCTGTCGCGGATCTGGCCGAACTTGCCGCTGCCCGAGAAGCAGCGCGCGCTGCGACACCTGCGTGCCTATTACGATGCCCACCGCTTTCGCACGCCGCCGATGACCGATGCGATGGTGCGAGCGCGGGAGGCCACAGGCCAGGTGATTTTTCGAAAAGCGAGCATCGAAAGGCTGGACGTCGATGACCAGAGGCGGCTGGTCGCATGGCTGCAAACGCCGGACACAGGGCACACGCGGGAGGCTTTCGATGCCGTCATCAACTGCACCGGTTTCGACAATGGCCGGGCATTGCAGGGCAACAGCCTGCTCGCCCGCCTGCAGCGCCGCGGAATGATTGCGCCCCATCCCACGGGCCTTGGCATCGAAGTCGATATGCAGAACAGGATTATCACCGCGAGTGGCGAGAGCATCGCGCAAATCCGCGCAATCGGCCCGATGACCGCCGGCGTTTTCGGAGACCCGCTGGGCGTCTTCTTCATATCCGCCCAGGTGCACCGCCTGATACCCGGCCTGGCAGAGCAATTCGGGCTTACACTGACAAGCCGGAACTGCTGACGTCGCAAGAAAGGGGCCTCACCCAAACAACCCTTGCAAATACCAGTCGGGCATCCCCCCGCGCCCGTCGGTGGGCAGGCCATTGCGATAGATCCAGTAGCGGCGGCCTGTCTCGTCCTCCACGCGGTAATAGTCGCGCAGGCGCGCCGTGCCGCGTTCGCGCCACCATTCGGGTGCGATCCGTTCGGGGCCTTCCACGCGGGCGACTTCGCACACCTGCCCACGCCAGCTGAAGCGGCGGGGATAGCCCTCGGGCGCTGCGTAGAGCACGGAGATGCGCTCGGGCCGATCAAGCAATTTCAGCGGGCGCGTGTGGAAGGCGAGCTGGTGCTGTTCGGCAGGTTCGGGCTCCAGCGGCGGCTGCCAATGTTGCGCGCGTTCGGGAATGTGGCTTGCACGCGGGACAGGGCGCTGCACCGCCTGCTGCCCCAGCCGCGTGGTAAGACGGTCCATGCAGGCTGCCAGCGAAGTGCCGTGCTGCTCTGCTGCGGCCTCAAGGTCCGCTTGGTCAAGCCCCAGCGGCTGCGTCCACGCCGCGCGCAGGCGCAGCATTTCAATGCCGAAGCCTGCGTCAACATCGTCCAGCCGTTCCGCGAACAGGCGGATCATGTGTGCCGGATCGCGCGTGGCGGCGGCCAGTTCCAGTTCGCGCACCAGCACTTCGCCGTCCACCCGCCACAGGCCGAGTTGCAGGCGGCGCGCACCCTCCCCCTTGGCCTCCAGCGTGCGCGCCATGTCTGCGGCAAGATCTGCCACCACGGTGTCCAGCAATTGCCGATGGCGGATGGGTTCGAGCAGGCGGCGCTGCACCATCGGCGCGATGACGGGGACGACGGGCAACAACGGCTCTGGCACGCGGCCCAGCAGCTGGTCCATGCGGATCAGCGGATTGGCCGAGGACGACTTGCGGTTGCGGAAGCGGCGTTGCAGCGCATCGCGCCCGCTGCCTTTTCGGTCGCGCCCCTCCTCTATCCCCGCAAGGTCGCCAAGGCGCTTCAGCCCAAGGCGGCGTAGCACCAGCAACACGTCGGTATCGAGCCGCAGCGCGGCCACCGGCAAGTCGGCAAGGCGCGCGGGCATGTCGTCGTCCGGCGCAAGAATGGCACCAGAGGCGGCATAGTG
Source organism: uncultured Erythrobacter sp. (assembly GCA_913055155.1). Lineage (GTDB taxonomy): Bacteria > Pseudomonadota > Alphaproteobacteria > Sphingomonadales > Sphingomonadaceae > Alteraurantiacibacter. Next base: position 175,879 of record CAJXJR010000003.1, read on the forward strand.
CGCCAGCGCCCAGGCTGCGCCTGCCGTGGGGGCAATGGCGCTGCGCACTTTCAGCCCGCGCGCGCTGCACCGCGCCTCCACGTCGGCCAGCAGGCGGCGCTCGCCGCCGAACAGGTGGGCGACGGCGGTCACGTCCACCAGCACGCCATCGGGCGGGTCGATCGCACTCCACGGGCCCCAGCGCTGCGCCCACAGGGCAAGCCGTTCGAGGAAGGCAAGATCGCCCGCCGGATCGCTGGGGCGCACCTCCAGCGACGGGCACAGGGTGCGGGCATCGGCCAGCATCATGCCATTTGCAGCGCCTGCCTCTCGCGCGGCATGGTTAGCCGCATCAATGCGCGGGCCATGCGCGGTCTCTGCAATCAGCGCCAGCGGGGCGGCGTCCGGCCCTTCCCCGCGCCGGCAATTTTCAGCGTGCCGCCAGCGATCGAGCGCCAGGTCCGCGCACCAGATCGCCATGATCCGGCGCGGTGGTTGCTTGCACTCGTTCGGCGGCGAGGCCTTGTGGCTCATCGCGCAAAATCCATTCTCCGGGCGGGTGGGATCGGGCGCGGAACAGCTCGGCACGCCATGCCGGGCGACCGGGCGCGGCAATGTTCCAGCGCGGCGAGGAACTTGGCGCACTTGCCAGCCGCCAGCGCATGCGGGCGGAGCTGAGATCGGCCTCGGCATCCAGCCTTACCAACAGCAGCGGCACGCCGTGTTTCTCCGCTGTCAGCGTCAGGCGGCGCGAGGCGGTGAAATCCAGCGCGCGCGGATTGCCTGCCACTTCGCCCACCACGGCGGCCAGGTCGCGGCAGCGCAGCCCCTCCTCCATGGCGAACAGCGCATCCTCCGGTGTCTTCGCGGCGACATGGATCAGGCGGTGGCGCAATCCCTCCGGCAGGCCGGCACGGTAAGGCCGCCCGCCCAGCTTGATGGCGCGGGCATCCTGCACCCACAGCAGGCTGCGTTCCTCCGGCATCGTGCTTTCGTCATTCGCTGCCCGCAGCGCATCCTGCAGGAAGGCAAGCGCCGCACCTGCCCCGCAGCCCTGCGCGGCGGGGGCGAATATCTCGCTGTGCAGCGGCAGCGGCGCGCCCGGCTGCCAGCGCGGGTTGCGGGCAGCGTGCAGGGCCAGCTGCGATGCCTTGGGCAATGTGCTGGTGTCCATGACGATTCGACTCCTGTGTTCTTCTTATGTTCCAATTCCGGCTTGCAGACAAGATCGGAACTTCTGCCCTCCCCGTCCCGTTGGTTGGACAAAGGAGATTGAAATGACCTCGACACACGACCTGAAGCAGAAATTCTGGAAATCGCTGGCCGACAGCCCGTTCATCTTCCTTGAACCTGATGCAGATCCCGCCGCCGCCGTACCGATGACGGCGCAGCTGGACGAAGACGCCGACAGCGCGATCTGGTTCTTTACCACTCGCGATCACGCCCTCGCCAAGGGTGGCCCTGTCACGGCGACTTTCGCCGGCAAGGGACACGACATGTTCGCCCGCTTTTCCGGCACCCTGCGCAAGGAAACCAGCAAGGAACGGTTCGAGAAGCAATGGAGCCACGTGGTCGGATCGTGGTTTCCCGGTGGCAAGGAAGATCCAAACCTGATCATGCTGCGGATGGACCTTGGCCAGGCGGAAATCTGGAACGCCGACCTAGGCTTCGTGGACACCACGAAAATGCTGCTGGGCTTCGACGTGCGCGAGGAGGCGCGCGAAAAGCACGCCGAAACCGTGCTGTAACTTGCCTGCAACGGATACGAAAAGGCCCGCCACTCGATCTGGAGTGGCGGGCCTTTTCATGCGTGGGATCAGGCCAGCAGGTCCGGGAAGATGCCCACCACCATGATGGCCAGCAGCGCCACCGGACACAGGAACCGCACCAGGAACAGCCAGGTCAGGTGCAGCAGGCCGCCGATGCCGTTCTCCATGTCGATAAGCTTGCGATCGGCTACCCAGCCGACGAAGATCGCGGTCAGGATGGCGCCGATCGGCATGAAGAACTTGGCTGTCAGCCCGTCCAGCACATCGAAGAAGCCCTGCCCTTCGAAGATCGGAATGAAATTCAGCGGATGCCAGTCGGCCAGCGTGTTGGTCGACATGGCCGCCAGCGCACCCAGCACCATGGCTCCGGATGCGACCAGGATGGCACTGAGCGGGCGCACGATGCGGAAGCGGTCGATCACCCACGCAGTCGGCACCTCCAGCAGCGCCACCGAACTGGTGAGCGCGGCAAAACCGACCATGATGAAGAACGCCAGCCCGATCAGCGCGCCTCCGGGCATTTCCTGGAAAGCGTGCGGCAGCGATTCGAACAGCAGGCCCGGCCCGGCCCCGGCAGCGAGGCCCGCGGAGAACACGATGGGGAAAATGCACAGGCCGGCCAGCAGAGCGACGGCGGTATCGGCGCTGGCGATGATCGCAGAAGTACTCGCCAGGTTCACATTGCGCCCGACATAGGAGCCATAGGTCACCATCCCCGCCACGCCCAGCGACAGCGAGAAGAAGGCCTGCCCCACGGCGGCCAGCATAACCTCGCCGGTCAGCTTCTCGGGCTCGAACGTGAACAGGTAGGACATCGTCTGCGTGAAGGCGCCGCCGAACATGCCATAGATGGTGATCGCCACCAGCAGGATGAAGAAGGCCGGCATCAGCCACTTGGCGACAATCTCGATCCCGCCGGACACGCCGCGCGCGACGAAGAACAGGGTGATGCCCAAAAACAGCGCGTCCAGCCCCACGGTCCATGCCGCGCTGCCGATCATTTCCGGGAACAACCCTTCGATATGCTCCGCCGATTGTCCGGCGAAAGCCCCGCCGGAAAGCCCGCTCTGGAATATGTCAGCGAAGAACACGCCAACGTAGTAGAGTACCCAGCCCCCCACGACGCAGTAGAAGCTGAGGATGAGGAAGGCGGAAAGCACGCCCACGCTGGCGAGAATGTCCCAGTGCGAGCTGGCGCGCGAGGCGCTGGCGACGCGGCGCACGCTTTCCGGCGCGGATGCCTGGCCGTGGCGACCGATCAGCGTTTCGGATAGCAGCACCGGCAGGCCGATCAGGATCACGCAGCCGATGTAGAACAGCACGAAGGCACCGCCACCGTTGGCACCTGCCTCTGCCGGGAACCGCCAGAGGTTGCCCAGCCCCACGGCAGAGCCGATGGCTGCAAGGATGAAAGCGCTTCGTGACGACCAGTGGTCTCTGGTCGATCCCGATTGCGTAAGTGCCATTAAACTATCCTCCCGGCCCGAAGTCGTGGCGTCATGCAATGAAATTGCGCCCGCGTCGAGGGGGTCCTTCGTTGCGTCCCCGCCCGATACGTTGCAATGCCCTTTGCCAAGGCGCTATTCGGAACCCATGACCCGTATGATTCTGGCCTTTCTGGCATTCCTGGCCGCCACGGCACAACCGGCCACAGCTCAACCATCCGGCGGCGAATGCACCAGCGGGTCCGGTGAGAAGGGCGTAGCGCTGCTGATCGGGGTATCGGCCTACTACGGCACGCCGGGAGCCGGTGGCGGAGTGGATGCCGAGGGCTGGTCTCCGTTGCCCAACGCCGCGCGCGACATTGCCCTGGTGTGCAGATCGCTGGCGCAGGCGGGCTATGCCATGCAGGTGGTGCAGGACCCGGACTGGGCGACGCTGGACAGCGCCATCGCCGATTTCCACCTGGCCGCCAGCCAGGCGCCGTCAGCGCTGGTCTATTTTGCCGGTCACGGTTTCCAGTTCCAGGGAATGCAGTACCTCGTCCCTGCCGATGCGCCTGCGATTTCCGCGGCCGATGCGATGCGCAGCCATTTCATGCCGATCGACCGGCTGCTGGACGCAGCATCTGCCGCCGAGCAATTTTCGTTGTTCCTGATGGATGCCTGCCGCACCAGTTTCCCGCACGTGCATATCGTGGAGGAGGAGGCGGGTGATAGCCAGGCCGCGGCGCAGACCATCGGCCTGTTCGACGTGCCGGGCGGAGCGGTGATCTTTTCCACCGCTGCCGGACGCCCCGCCTATGACGACGCCCCGGTCGGCTCGAGCGAAAGCCCCTTTGCCGCAGCGGTGGCCCGCAACCTGGCGGTGCCAGGCCTACGACTGATGGATTTCTACACCAACCTGCACCTCGACGTGGTGGAGATGACAGAGGAAATGCAGCCCGCCGGGCCGCAGCATCCCGCGCTCTACAGCACGCGACCCGCCAACTTTTACCTGGTCGAGGCGCTGGACGAAGCGACCCTGGCGCAGCAGGCCGAAAACGCCGGGACCGCGCCCGAGTTGGCCTTCCCACCGATGGCCGAGATCGCCGTTACCGACGGTCGCATCCTGGTGGGGCAGGTGCTGGGAGATATCTCGCTGGCCAATATCCTAGCCGCCGCCGATGCCGGAGACAGCACCGCGCAATATGTCGCGGGCCTCGCCTACCAGCACGGCGTGGGCGTGGAGGAAGACGCGGAAGCAGCCATCGCCTGGTTCGAAATGTCTGCCGCGCAAGGCAATGCCGCCGGCCAGACCTCGCTCGCCTACATGCTGACTTCAGAGGAATTCGCCGATCGCCCGCGCGCCCTTGCCCTGTTTCGCGCCGCCTCGGAACAGGGATATGCCAAGGCGAAATCGCAGCTTGGCTATTACCTGCTGAGCGGAGAGCTTGGCGAAGAGGACCGGGAAGAGGCGGTGGCGCTGTTCCGCGAGGCATCGCAAGCGGGCCACGTCTTTGCCACCTATGCGCTGGGCCAGTACGGCGAAGGCGAGCGCGCCAGTGCCGAGGCGCGCCTTGAAGAACTGGCTGCCGCAGGCGAACCCGAAGGCGACAACTGGCTGTGCGAAATGCGCTATATCGACCTTGATTTTGCACGCATGGCAGCCCCTTGCGAACGCGCCGCACTGGCTGGCTATGCCGCACCGCGCGCGATCTGGGCGGGCATGCTGGCCCGCGGTGACGGGGTGGAGCGCGACAGCGAACAGGCGCAATACTGGGCGCGGCTTGCCCTCACCCAGCTCGACCCGGCACGCAGGCAGGCGCTGCATGATTACACGCAGGGCCTGATCCGCTAAGGCCCCTTGCAGCACCCAGCGCACAGCACCAGCTTACAAAGGCACGCCATGTCCACGACCTACAAGCTCGATACGTCCACCAGCCGCGCCAATCCCACGCCGCAGCCGATGCGGCGGCTGACCGTGCCGAAGATACGCGAACGCAAGGTGGACGGGGTGACCGCAGAACCGCTGGTGATGCTGACCGCCTATACCGCGCGGCAGGCCCAGTTGCTTGATCCGCATTGCGACCTGCTGCTGGTGGGCGATTCGCTGGGCCAGGTGATCTACGGGCTGCCCTCCACCATCCCCGTCACCATGGAAATGATGGCCAACCACGCCGCTGCCGTGGTGCGCGGCAGCTATCACGCGGTGGTGGTGGTGGACATGCCCTTCGGCGCTTACGAGGCCTCTCCCGAAGATGCCTTCGACAGCGCCGCACGCCTGCTGAAGGAAAGCGGCGCTGCGGCGGTAAAGCTGGAAGGCGGCGAAGCCATGGCGGAGACGGTGGAATTCCTGGTCAAGCGCGGCATCCCGGTGATGGGCCATGTCGGCCTGACCCCGCAGGCGGTGAACGTGCTGGGCGGATACGCCGCACGCGGTCGCAGCGATGCGGAGGCAGAGAAGATCGTCGGCGATGCACGGGCGCTGGAACAGGCCGGGGCCTTTGCCATCGTGGTGGAAGGCGTGCTTGAACCCATCGCCATCGCAGTGACCGAAGCGGTTTCCTGCCCCACCATCGGCATCGGCGCCTCCGCCAGGTGCGACGGGCAGGTGCTGGTGACGGACGACATGCTGGGCATGTTCGAACGCGTGCCGCGCTTCGTGAAACGCTACGAGGACCTGGCCACCACCATTTCCGAAACCGCCGCCAAGTATGCCGAGGAAGTGCGAGCCCGCAGCTTCCCCGGACCTGACCAGCTCTACCAGCCGAAATAATTTCCGGACCCTGCGCGCGCGCCGCGCGTTGCCATTCCGTCTCCCTCCAGCAAGGATCAACCCCGCGCATGGCGACCCTGCTTCGCTACTACAAGTTTTCCCTCGCCTTCACCGCAGTCTGCTTTGGCCTTGGCCTGTGGTACGGCATCGCCAGCACCGGCACGCTGTCGGGAGTGCTGGAAATCCTGTGGATCATCCTGATCCTCTCGATCCTCGAGGTTTCGCTCAGCTTCGATAACGCGGTCGTCAATGCCTCTATCCTGAAGGAGATGGACGAGAAGTGGCAGCAGCGCTTCCTTGTCTGGGGTATCGCCATCGCCGTCTTCGGCACGCGCATCATCTTCCCGCTGGCGATCGTGGCGATTGCCGCAGGGATCGGGCCTTTGCAGGCGATCGACCTGTCGCTCAACGATCCCGCGCGGTACGAACAAATCGTCTCCGGCGCGCATGTCGCCATTGCCGGGTTCGGCGGCGCCTTCCTTGCCATGGTCGGCCTGCGGTTCTTCTTCGATGCGGACAAGGACGTGCACTGGATCGCCATGGTGGAGCGCAATCTGTCGAAGGTCGCGGTGCTCCCGGCGATCGAAATCGGCGTGCTGCTGCTGGTGCTTTGGCTGATCTCCCTGCAATTACCCGGAGAAGAGGCGCTGACGTTCCTGACCGCAGGCGTGCTGGGCCTTGTCACCTACATTGCCGTCGATGCGCTGGGTGAATATCTCAACCTGCGCGAGGAAACCCGCAAGAATGCCTCCGGCGAAGTCATGCGCTCGGGCCTTGGCGGTTTTCTCTACCTCGAAGTGCTCGATGCCTCGTTCAGTTTCGACGGAGTGATCGGCGCCTTTGCCCTGTCGAACAACATGGTCATCATCGCGCTGGGCCTGTCCATCGGCGCCATGTTCGTGCGTTCGATGACGATCCACCTGGTGCGCAAGGGAACACTGTCGGAATATCGTTTCCTGGAAAACGGCGCATTCTGGGCGATCATCGTGCTTGGCGGCATCATGCTGACATCGGCCGTGCTGCACATTCCGGAGACCATTACCGGCCTGATCGGCGGCGGCCTGATCGGCATATCGTTCTGGTGGTCCGTGCGCCACAACCGGCGCGAGGCAGCGAAAGTGAAGCAGGCGCTTACGCCCGACTGAGCCGCGCTGCGACCGGGGCGGAGATGACCATCTGCAAGAGGTGGTAGACCAGCACCGGCAGCAGCACGAGACCAGCCACTTCCGGCGCGAACAGCACGCTTGCCAGCGGGGCGCCCATGGCAATGCTTTTCTGCGCTCCGGCGAACAGGAATGAGATACGGTCGGCAATGTCGAGGCGCAGCAGGCCACCCAGCCACCAGGCGCCAAAGAAGCCGAAAGCGAGCATGAAGCCCACGAGGCTCAGCAGCACGCCCCATTCGGGGAGCGAGATCAGGGTCCACAGCCCCTGCTCCACCGCCCCCGAGAAGGCCACGTAGACCGCGGTGGAGATCACCAACCGGTCCATCCAGCCGAACAGCTTGCGCCGCTCTGCCACGAGTGGCCCCAGCCAGCCTTGCAACAGCTGGCCCAGCACGAAGGGCAGCAGCAGGATCAGCGCGATCCGCTCCAGCCCGCCCAGATCGATGTCCGGCATGTCGCTGCTCGCCAGCACGCCGATCAGCGGAGCGGTGATGAACACGCCGAGGATGTTGAGCACCGCCGCGCCCACGACCGACAGCGATATGTTGCCTCCGGCGATGGAGCTGTAGGCCGTGGCTGACTGGACGGTAGAGGGAAGAACGCCAAGGAAGATGAAACCCAGCGCCACGCTGGCAGGCAATTGCGTGGCGGCAAGGCCGCTGGCGGTGAGCGAGGCAAAGGCCATGCCGCCGAACACGAACAGGACCAGCGGCAGCAGGTAACGAAGGTTGCGCACGCCGTGCAGCACCTGCTGGCGCGGCAGGCGCAGGCCGTTGAGCAGGAACAGCAGGAACACGCCGGAATCGGAGACCAGCCGCGCAATGGCCCGGCCCTCGCCCGTCACCGGCAGCAGGCTGGCGAGCAGGATCGCCAGCAGCAGCATCCGCACCAGCGGATCGAACAAGGCCCCCATGCGCGCGACCATCGCGCGACGCTGTGCCTACAGCGGGTCAGGTCTGCAAGTCGTATTGCTTGATGAGGTCGTACAGCGTCGGGCGGCTGATCCCCAGCATCTTGGCCGTGCTGGAAATATTGCCCTCGCTGCGCGCCAGGGCGTGGCGGATCATCTTGCGGTCCGACTGCTCGCGCGCGCTCTTCAGGTTGAGCACCTGCGCGTCCTCCTCCTCGGCATTGCCAAGGTCGAGGTCGTCGGCATGCACCAGCTTGCCATCGGCCATGATGACGGCGCGCTTCACCCGGTTTTCCAGCTCGCGCACGTTGCCGGGCCAGCCCCAGCCGTCGATGGCGGCCAGCGCATCGGGCGCAAAGCCGGTGACGGCAGGATTCATTTCCGCAGCAAAGCGTTTCAGGAACACCTTGGCCAGCAGCGTGGCATCGCCCGGACGTTCTGCCAGCGCAGGGATCTTCACCACCACTTCGGCCAGGCGATAGAACAGGTCTTCGCGGAAGCGTCCGTCGGCGATCATGCCTTCCAGGTCCTGGTGCGTGGCGCACACGATGCGGGTGTCGACCGGAATGGACTTGCGCCCGCCGATGCGTTCGATCGTACGTTCCTGCAGGAAGCGCAGCAGCTTCACCTGCAAGGGCAGCGGGATGTCGCCCACCTCGTCAAGGAACAGCGTACCGCCGTCGGCCAGTTCGATCTTGCCCTCGGTGGTCTTCACCGCACCGGTAAAGGCGCCCTTCTCGTGCCCGAACAGCTCGCTTTCCAGCAGGTTTTCGGGGATCGCGGCGCAGTTGATGGCGATGAAGTTGCCCTGCTTGCGGTCGCTGGCGTCGTGCAGGCCGCGTGCCAGCAGTTCCTTGCCGGTGCCACTGGCGCCCAGCAGCATGACAGAGACATTGGTGTTGGCCACGCGCTCGATCGTGCGGGCGACCTTCACCATTTCCGGGGCGGAGGTAATGAGGCCACCCAGCACGGTGTTGCCCTCGCCAGCCTTGGCGGCGAGGCGGCGGTTCTCTTCCTCGATGCGGTGCAGGTTCAGCGCACGGCGCACGATCAGGCCCAGCTGGTCGATATCGACCGGCTTCTGGTAGAAATCGTAGGCTCCGCGTTCGATGGCATTGAGCGCGGATTCACGCGCGCCGTGGCCGGAGGCGACGATTACCTTGGTATCGGGCTTCAGCGCCATGATCGCATCGAGCACGGCAAACCCTTCGCTTGTCCCGTCGGGATCGGGCGGCAGGCCAAGGTCCAGCGTCACCACCGGCGGTTCTTCGGCGCGCAGCGCGGCAATCGCGCTTTCGCGATCGCCCGCGATGATGACTTCGAAGTCCTCGTATGCCCATTTCAGCTGCGCCTGCAGGCCGGCATCGTCTTCGACAATCAGCAGCTTTGGCAGCAGCTTGGATTTGGTGTCAGCCATTATGCAACCTCGTTGGCCTGTTCTTGTTGGTTCATGGTTTCGATCAGCTCTGCCGTGGTGTTCAGCGGCAGGCGGATGATGAAGCGGGTGCCCAGCCCTTCACGCGATTCCACTTCCAGCTGGCCGCCCATGCCGCGCACCAGTTCGCGTGCCTCGAAGGCACCGATGCCGAAGCCGCCGGGCTTGGAGGAGTGGAACGGCTTGAACAGCCGCGTGCGGATGAATTCAGGGCTCATGCCCTCGCCCGAATCCACCACTTCGATGATGGCATTGCCCTCGTCGCGGCGCACGTCGAGGAAGACCGGCGCATTCTCTTCGCTCGCCTCGATGGCGTTCTGCACCAGGTGCACCAGCGCCTGCTCCAGCCCTTCGGCATCGGCCTTCACCTCGCATTGCTGGCGCTGCGGCACCACGACTTCATGCTTGCCCCTGTACTGCGCGACGATGCCATCCAGCAGCATGTCGAGCCGTACTGCCTCGCGTTCCTTGCCGCCGTGGCCGCCATAGCGGCCCAGGCGCGCCAGCAGTGCCTGCAGCTTGTCGGTCGAATTGCGCAGGGTCAGGATCATGTCGGCCCGGAACTCGGGCTTGTCGGCATGCTTTTCCGCGTTGCCCGCCAGCAGGGAAAGCTGGCTGGCCAAGTTCTTGATATCGTGCATGACGAAGGCGATGCGGCGGTTGAACTCGTCGAACCGCTGCGCTTCGCCAAGGGCATCCTGGCTGTTGCGCTCGGCAAGGTAGCTGGCCAGCTGGCGCCCGACCACGCGGAGCAGGTCGAAGTCCTCCCAGTCCAGCCGCCGCGCCACTGTGGGCCGGGCCAGCACCACGACGCCCACCAGCCGCTCGTAATGCAGCAGCGGCACCAGCGCCCAGGATCGTTCGTCCTCCACCAGCCACTCCGGCGTGGCGACTGCGGGCACCTGCTCGGCATCGCCGGCGCGAAGGTCATCGAGGTCGACGATGAACTGGTTTTCGGCCAGGAACCTTGCCCCCAGCGCATCGATCGCTTCGGCGGGCACGTCGATACCCGGCCATTGCCAGCGCGCCTCCAGCGCAAGGCCACCCTCTTCGCGCGGAGTCAGCAGCAGGCCTGCCGGGCTGTCGGTAATGTCTGCCACCGCCTGCACCGCGCGTTCCGGCAGCGGCGGCGCCTGCGGCCCGGCTCGACCGATGGTATCGGTAAAACGCAGCCATTCGGCGCGGTAGTCATAGCGGTGCTGGAACAGGTTCTTCGACAGCGTCACGCGCAGCCAGCCGCGCAGCTTTTTCGATGGCAGCACCGTCAGCGCAACCACGCTGGCAAGCAGCACGAACCCGGTCTGCAACATGCGCCCGTAGTCGCTGCCAAGGTAAGCAAGGCCCTGTGCCACCACCACCATCACCACCAGGTAGGCGCCGATCAGCAGCAGCGAGAACGACTGGAATGTGAAGCTGCGCGAAGGGCTGAAACGCAATTCGCTTTCGTTGCGCACCAGGCCCATGGCCAGCAGCACCACTGCCACCGCCAGCGCCACGCTGCGCAGGTGGATCAGCAGTTCGGGCATGGCATCGCCCAGATAGGCGACGGTGTAGAGGTTCAGGTCATACAGCCACAGCACCGCCAAGGCCGTGGCCGGCCACCGCAGGCCCTGCCGCGCCTGTGCTGCGGCGCCTGCGTAGAGGTTGTGCACCAGCACCAGCGCGCCGATGCAGAACAGCAGGCGGAAGGTGATGGCAAAGCGCAGCACCAGCAGTTCCGCCTCTGCCGATCCGCCATAGCGCAGAAGCACTGCAATGAAGGCGAACTGCAGCAGTTCGACAAAGCCAAGCGCGAAGACCACCGGGCGAATGGGCCGCATCGACTTGTCGCGATCGTCGTGCCCGAACAGGCGGTATAGCATCCACAGCCATGCGAGGTTACTGGCGATCGAGAAGATGCCGGTAGCGACATTTTCCGCCCCAAGGCCGATGATGGAAAAGGCCCATAGCGCCGAAACGAACAGCGCCGCAGCCGCGGCATTGACTGCCGGGCCCTGCGCGCGCTGGCTGGTCGCCAGCCACAGGGCCAGTGCCACCGCGCCGCAAGCGGTTACCAGGAATGCCAGGTAACTGGCGATATCCCAGAACGTGGTCATTACCGCGCCCCTTCCGGCCACAGCACCACGCGTAGCGTCTGCAGCATGATCAGCAGGTCAAGGAAGGGCGTGTAGTTCTTGGCGTAGTAGAGATTGTATTCCAGCTTGTGGCGGGAATCCTCGATGCTGGCGCCATAGGGATAGTTGATCTGCGCCCAGCCGGTGATGCCCGGCTTCACCATGTGTCGTTCGGCGTAGAAGGGCAGCTTGTCCTCCAGGTCGTCGACAAAGGTGGGCACTTCGGGGCGCGGGCCGACGAAGCTCATGTGACCGCACAGCACGGTCCACACCTGCGGCAATTCGTCGATCCGCACCTTGCGGATGAAGGCGCCGACGCGAGTGATGCGCGGATCGTTCTTTTCCGCCCACTTGGCCCCGTCCTTCTCCGCATCGGTGCACATGCTACGCAGCTTGATGAGTTCGAAGGTCTGGCCGTAGAGGCCCACGCGCTTCTGGCGGAAGAAGGCCGGCCCCCTGCTTTCCAGTTTCACGATCACGGCAAACAACGCAATCACCGGGAAGGTGAGCAGCAACAGCAGGCCGCTGGCGACTATGTCGAAAACCCGCTTGGCGAACGAAGAGATCGCGCGGCCCGAGGAGAACCCGTCGGAAAAGATCAGCCAGCTGGGGTTGAGCGTGTCGAGATCGACACGGCCGGTTTCACGCTCCATGAAGCTGGAGAACTCGTTGACGTGAACCCCTGCCGTCTTCACCCGCAGTAGGTCTTTCAAAGGCAGCGAGTTGCGCCGTTCTTCCAGCGCCAGCACCACTTCGGTAGCGCCCAGCCCGGTCACGTGGCCGGAAAGGTCGGCAATGGCAGAGCGTTGCACCGCACCCGGCACCAGGTCGGCCGATTCCGTCATGCTGACAAAGCCGACGATGGTGAAGCCGCTGCCTTCCTTTTCCGAAAGGTCCTTCAGCCGCTGCGCCCGCGCGCCGGCGCCCAGCACCAGGATACGGCGACGAAAGGCCGAGGTGCCCAGCAGCCCGCCCACGAGCATGCGGTTTAGCACCAGCAGTACGGCTGCCAGCGCCATCGCGTAGAGCAGGATGGAGCGCCAGTAGGTGTGCCCCGGCAGCAGGAAGTCGAGGAGCGCAAGCGCCAGGATCGTCAGGCTGATCGCCACAAGCAGTCGGGCGCAGGCAAAGCGGAGCGAACGCAGCGCTTCGGATCCGTAGACGCCCACCGCGATCATAGCTGCCAGCGTGGTGACGGCATAGCCGACCAGCGGGCCAAGCCGCGAGGCCATGTCGCCTGCCTCAGCATCGATCTGGCTGACGCGCAGGTTCCAGGCCAGGTCGGCCGCGATGAACAGCAACACGAAATCCAGCGCACCCAGCAACAGCACCGCGTGGGGAATGTAGTGTTTGAAGAGACGGACCATTGCGCCAACCGTTCAACGCCGGAGGGATTTCCGGCTATGGCCTCGGTTAACGGCGAGGTGTGAAATGTCGGTAAACTTTACACCCGAAAGCCACAGCAAGGCGCTGAAACAAGGATTCCTGCGCGATTGCGCGGTACTGCCAAAGTGGTGCAGACCCTCGCAAAACCTCTAGAATCACGGATAACCGCGAATTAACCACGTCCCGGTCGGAGCGATTAACGGATCTGCGGTAAGGCGCGCAGCATGGCGAAGCTTTCCAAGCCCCCTGTACCGGTCAAGATGTACAAGCACTTCGCTGCCGTCACGATCGTGATGACGGCGGCAATTGCCATGTTCGCCGATGAGGACCAGCGCGCCGTGGCCGAGGCCAGGGAGCCACGCATGGTGGCGCAGACGGAGCGCTCGAATACCACACCCGCTTTTGGTGAAGCCCGGCTGGTGCGGGCCGAAGCAGAGGTGCAGGGATCGTTCGGCAGCGAAGGCGACGATGGCTTTGGCCAGCCGATGCTGGAAACGGGCGGGGATAACCGTTCGTCCATCGCCCGCCGCGCAGTCAGTAACAGCCGACAGGCGCTGCCCAACATGACGCCGGAAGAAGTGGCCGCGCTTAGCCAGGAAGAATACGAACGCCTGCTTGAACTGTATGCCGCCGCCGGTGTGATCGAGGACATCGACCGCAGCGCACAGATGAGCGAAGTGGAAGCCGCGTCTGCCCGCCGCTCGGGCCACTTTGGCGCGGGTAGCGACAGCTGAGCTGCCTCCCTTCGCCGGCTACATTCCGTAAGTCACCACCAGCAGGAAACTGAGTGTGGTCACCATTATCAGCACCAGCGGCACGCCGGTGCGCAGGTAGTCTGCGAAGGAGTAGTTCCCCTCCGCCATGATGAGCATGTTGGTCTGGTAGGCGATAGGCGTGGCATAACACAGGTTACAGCCGAACAGCACGGCCAGGATCAGCGGTTCCTGCGGCAGGCCCAGCTGGCTGGCGATGTTGAACGCAATCGGCGTGCCCACCGTGGCCGCCGTCGCGTTGGAGGCAAAGTTGGTCAGCAGCGTGACGAACAGCATGATCGCGGCCAGCACGCCTGCCGCAGGCAGGTATTGCAGGCCCATCGCCAGCAATTCGCCCAGCCAGGCCGCGGCCCCGCTATCGAGGATGATGCGCCCGATGGCGATGGAGGCGGCGACCAGCACGATTACCTTTCCGGAAAGCGCCCTGCCCACCCGGTCGAACTTCACGCAGCCGGTCACGAACATCAGGATCGCGCCTGCCAGCGCCGAGATCGCGATCGGCATCTTTAGCAGGTAGAACCCTTCGCTGCCGAACCACGGAATGCCGACCGAGGCCAGCGCCACCGCGCCGAACATGATAAGGGCGGCAATCGTCGCTTTGGACCGGCGCGGCACGTCCTTGCCGCCTTCCAGCTGCAACAGGCTGTCACCCGATGCAAAGGCTTGCAGGCCGTCGGGCAACCCGGTCACCAGCAGCACGTCACCTTCGGCAAAGCGGATATCGCTGCTGCCCGGTTCTGACGCACCGATCGGTCGCTGCGGCCGGTGGATGCCAAGCACGGCAACGCCGTAGTGATCGGCAATGCCGGATCCGGGCAAGGTACGGCCAAGGATGCGGCTGTCCGCCGTCACCACCATTTCCACCACCTGGATATCCTCGCCGATCGCGCGCGAACGGCGGGCGATGCGGTCGATCACCCAGCTTGGCGCGACTTCGCTGCGGAACACCCGCATAACTTCTTCCAGGCCCTGGTGCGTGCCCGAAATCAGCAGGCGCTGGCCCACTTCGAAGGCGCCGACAGGACGTTCCTCGAACCGGAACTCGTCAGGCAGACGCTCGACGATCTCGTCGAAATGCTTGCCTGCCAGGTCGCTGTTGGGAGTGACACGAAGACGGGCGTAGAACCGGCGTTCCTGCTTTTCGTCGTCAGTTGAATTATCGGGCAGCAGCCGCGGCATTACCAGCCACAGGTAGGGAAAGGCTACCAGGGCGGCCATCAGCACGATCGGCGTATAGTGGAACACCGACATCTGCGGCATGCCGAGGTCGCGCGCGATGCCGACAACCAGCAGGTTGGTGGAGGTGCCGATGGTGGTCGCCATGCCGCCGATCAGGACGGCGGCGTTGAGCGGGATCAGCGTCTTCGAAGCCGGCATCGCCCCGCGCTGCGCCAGGGCCACGAAGATCGGCAGCAGCAGCACCAGCACGGGCGTATCGTTGACGATCATCGACAGCACCAGCGCCAGCAGCAGCGAAACCAGCAAGCCGAGTTGCAGGTTGATCTTCCACACCCGCTCCAGCGCGCGCGCGGCAGGCTCCAGCGCGCCGGTAACCACCAGTCCGCGGCCCATGATCATCAGAGCGCAGATGGTAATCAGCGCGTAGTGGCCAAACCCGCCGAAGGCCAGCACCAACCCGTCGGTCGGCTGAGTATGCGGCAGCGGATAGAAATACAGGAACACCGCGATGATCGCGATGGTCAGCAGCGAGATGATCTCGGTCGACACGCGCCCACGGGCAAAGGCGATGAACACGCCCAGCGTCAGCACCATTGCGGCGATGGCATGGAAGGAGGGGACTTCGATCACGGTCGAGGTGACAAATCCCAAAGGCTTGCGGCAAGATCAAGCGAATTTCGCCTTTTTCGCCTGACATCTAAACTTGCTTGCCTGCCTGGTACCTCCGGCCGGACTCGAACCGGCACTTCCGAAGAAACTCGATTTTGAGTCGAGCGCGTCTACCAATTCCGCCACGGAGGCCCCTTGGGCAGGACAGCGCGCTTAGCGTTACTTGAGCGCGGCGGCAATCTGCTTGTGCAGGCGTGAGTGCATCTGGTCGTTGCCGGCGATCACCTGCTTGTCGCAAATCGGCTGCGAACGACCGCGATAGTCGGAGACGAAGCCACCCGCTTCGCGCACCAGCAGGCAGCCCGCAGCGGTATCCCATGGCGACAGGTCGCTTTCCCAAAACCCGTCGTAGCGCCCGGCAGCAACCCAGGCGAGATCGAGCGCGGCAGAACCGAAGCGGCGAATGCCCGCCACTTTCGGGCCCACGGCACCGAAAATGCGCGCCCATTCGGCGAAGTCGCCATGGCCCTGGTACGGCGTCCCCGTGGCAATCAGCGCTTCGTCCAGGTGGCGGCGGCCGGATACGCGCAGGCGCCCGTCGTGCAGCCATGCGCCGCGCGTCTTTTCTGCCCAGAAGGTCTCGTCGGTAATCGGCTGGTAGATGACCGCGGCGGTCACATCGCCCCAGTCGTCGCTGCCCAGCTTGCGCTCCTGCACGGCGATGCTGATCGCGAAATGCGGAATGCCGTGAAGGAAGTTGCTGGTGCCATCGAGCGGATCGATGATGAAGCGCGGCTGCCCTTCCTCGCCCTCGATCTCGCCCGCTTCTTCCAGCAGGAAGCCCCAGCCCGGACGCGCGACCTTTAGCTCGTCCCACAGGATGCGTTCGGCTGCCTGGTCCGCCTTGGAAACGAAGTCGCTCGGGCCCTTGCGGCTGACCTGCAAGTGCTCGACTTCACCGAAATCGCGGCGCAACCGGCCACCCGCCTTGCGAGCAGCCTTTTCCATCACGCGGATAAGACCTGAAATTGCAGCCATGTGCGTTTAGCCAGCCTTCCCGACGTAGGACTGTTCGTAGACATCCACGATGATGCGCGTGCCGCTTTCGATGTGCGGCGGCACCATGATGCGCACGCCATTGTCGAGCACCGCGGGCTTGTAGCTGGAAGAGGCAGTCTGCCCCTTCACCACGGCATCGGCCTCGACGATCTCGGCTTCCACCTGCTGCGGCAGCTGCACGCTGATGGGCTTTTCCTCCCACAGCTCAAGCGAGACCTGCATGCCGTCCTGCAGGAATGGGCGTGCATCACCCAGGAGGTCGCTCGGCAGGTTGATCTGTTCGTAGGTGTCGGTGTCCATGAATACCAGCATGTCGCCATCTTCATACAGGAACTGGTAGTCCTTGGTATCGAGGCGCACCTTCTCCACCGTGTCGGCGCTGCGGAAGCGGACGTTGGTCTTGCGGCCGTCGATCAGGTTCTTCATCTCGACCTGCATGTAGGCCCCGCCCTTGCCCGGCTGGGTGTGCTGGATCTTGGCGACTTTCCAGATGCCGCCTTCATATTCGATGATGTTGCCGGGACGGATGTCCACGCCGCTGATTTTCATTGCTACTCGCCTCGAGTGTTTTCGGGATTGCGCCGCGCCCTACCCGCAAGCGCGCGCGGCGGCAAGCCAAGAGGATATGCCGGGTCGATGTTCATGACGCGCTAAGCGGCAGCTGCTATGGGCACAGGCCATGAACCGCATCACGATTTCCCTCGCGCTCGCCGCATCCCTCCCGGTTGCAGCCGCCCTTGCCGCGCCCGCCCTTGCCCAGGGCCAGATCGGCACCATCGAACGCGGCGCCTACCTTTGCGAACTGCCGGGCGATGCCGCCGGTGCAGTGGGCATTCCCCAGCCGGAGGAAAGCTTCACCATCGAAAGCGCCTCGCGCTATTCCTCACCACAGGGCGATGGCACCTACCTGCGCCGTGGCAATCGCCTGACCATGACCAGCGGGCCGCGCAACGGCGACAGCTACGAAGTGGTAGGGCGCGGTTTCCTGCGCAAGATCGTGAACGGCGAAGTCAGCCGCCTGCGCTGCGTGCGGCAGGCGAGCTAGCGGCGGGTCAACCCCGCTCGCGCACCAGCAGCGGATAGGGATTGACCGACGTCGCCGGTTCCCACCACTCGGCGTTGGGCGTGGTGCGCATCACTTCGAAATGCAGATGCGGTTCGTCGGGCTCGGCATTACCGGTCGTGCCGACAGTGCCCAGCCGTTGCCCGCGCCGCACCTGCTGGCCTTCGTTCAGCCCAGGCGCATATTCATCCAGGTGGGCATAGTAGTAGATCGTCCGGCGGTCTTCCGAGCGGATGAAGATGGTTTTGCCACCCGCATCGGAGCGGAACATGCGCTCCAGCGTGCCCGGCGCCGAGGCAACGACGCTGGTCCCTGCCTCCGCCGGGATATCCAGCGCCTCGTGCAGGCGCGTGCCGCCGCCGCGTTCGTCGCTGAAGGTGTCGACCAGGTCGGTGGCAGACAGGCCCATCACGGGGATCACCAGCGTTGCCGTCTCTTCCGCTGGCGGGGTGGAGACATTGTCGCGGTTGCCGACCGGTTCGTCTTCGGCGGTTTCCGCCTCGGCAGAGGCTTCCGGTGCCGGGGCCCGGTTGGCGGCAATCTCGGCTTCGATCGCCTCGTTCTCCGCCCGGTCGAGCACGAAAGCGCCTGTGACGATCCAGCCCGCCGAAACAAGCGTGGCAGTGACTGCGGCGACTTGCACCTTCTCGACGAATGCGGATGCCATGGTCAGGGATGATACCGAAAGCCGGGAAGAGCGCAATCGCCCAAGGGTCAGCCAGCGTCGGTGATGGCCTTTGCAAAAGCCTGGATCGCTGCCACCTCGTCACCACCCCACACCGCGTGCGAAACGGCCAGGAAGTCAGCGCCGGCCTGCACCAGCGGGCCGCAGTTGGACGGGGTGATACCGCCTATGGCGACACAGGGAATCTCGAACAGCGAACTCCACCACTGCAGGATCTCCGGTTCGGGCCGATGCTCGCTGGCCTTGGTCTCGCTGGGGAAGAAGGCACCGAAGGCAACATAATCCGCGCCTGCCTCGCCCGCTTCCATCGCCAGGTGGCGGCTGGCGTGGCAGGTAACGCCGATCTGCATCTCGCGTCCCA
Organism: uncultured Erythrobacter sp.; assembly: GCA_913055155.1. Lineage (GTDB taxonomy): Bacteria > Pseudomonadota > Alphaproteobacteria > Sphingomonadales > Sphingomonadaceae > Alteraurantiacibacter. Next base: position 194,564 of record CAJXJR010000003.1, read on the forward strand.
GCTCCTCGCGCGCCTCGCGCACGTCCCCATCGGACTGACCAAGGTGTACGCCGTCCGCCTTCAGTCGCTTCACCAGCGGCACGCTGTCGTTGACGATAAAGCCCACGTCGCGCGCCGCGCAGACTTCCTGCAGCGGCGCAGCCAGCCGAGCGGCTTCATGCTGGTCCACGTCCTTAAGGCGGAACTGGAAGGCCGTGGCCAACCCCTCGCCCGCCGCCAGCGCGCGGTCCAGCCGGTCGGGAAAGTCGCCGCCGACATCGAGCGGCGAAATCAGGTACAGTTGGCAATCGGGTGCGTTCATGCCAGCGCCATTAGCAAGGGGTTATCGACGCGCAAATGCTTATCCGCTCCATCATCGTCCTTGGCCTTGGCGGGCTGGCCGTGTCCTGCACCATACCCGCAAGCAGCGAAACAGACTGCGGTGGCACGCCGTGCGCCGCGATCGGCGAACCTTTCGAAAGCGGTGAAGCGACGATCACCGCTCTCGAAGTGCTGGAAGATAGCCGTTGCCCGGTCGGTGCGCAGTGTATCCAGGCAGGCGATGTGCGCATCCGCGCGCTGGTAAGCCGCGGTCAACGCGAGCGGGAAATCGAACTGACGACCGGTGAACCGGCGGAAATCGTCTCTGGCACGCTGACCTTCACGCAGGCCTGGCCGGAGATGTCGCTTGAAACCCCGATCGAGGATCCGCAAGCCTATCGCTTCAATTTCAGCTGGGTCCCGCACATGCTGAACCGGTTGGACTAGGCGACCGAAGCCGCCGCGATCCTGTCGATGGCCTTGCCCAGCGCGGCGTCGAATTCTGCATCGCTCTGCTGCGCGCGCAGGTCTTGCAGCAGGGCGCGGCTGAAGCTGGCAATCATGCCGTGGTTCTTCGCCAGTTCCTCGCAGGCTTCGTCAGTCGAATAGCCGCCCGACAGCGCGACGACGCTCAGCACCTTGGGGTGCTCGACCAGCTCCTTGTAAAGGTTGGGCTTCACCGGGATCGACAGCTTCAGCATCACCTTGCGATCGTCGGCAAGCTTGTCGAGGTTCTTCAAGATCTCGGCCTTGAGGATCTCCTCGCCGTCGGCGCGGTCGGCCGCCTTGATGTCGTACTCCGGTTCCAGGATCGGCATCAGGCCGGCATCGATCACGCGGTTGCCGACTTCGAACTGCTGCGCGACGATATCGGCAATTCCCTTGGGATTGGCGGACTTGATGACGGAGCGTTCCTTGGTGCCGAACATGCCCTTCGCCACCGACTTTTCCAGCAGCGCATCGAGCTTGGTCAGCGGCTCCATCAGCTGCACGCCGTTCTCTTCATCGGCCAAACCCTGGTCGACCTTGATGAAAGGCACCACGCCGCGTTCCTTCAGCGCGTCAGCCGTGGGCTTGCCGTCGACTTCGCCATCCATCGTCTTCTCGAACAGGATTGCACCGATAACCTTGCCATTGGCGAAGCTTGGCGAGGTGATGACGCGGCTGCGCATCTCGTGGATCTTCGCGAACATCTCGTCTTCGCCGTTCCACTCGTCCTCGCTGACGCCGTAACCGGCCAGCGCCTTGGGCGTGGAGCCGCCCGACTGGTCAAGTGCGGCGATAAAGCCTTGTCCTGCGGCGATCTTGGCGGTCATTTCCTCGGTGGTCATGCGGAAGCTCCTCAGTTCCGGATTGGTTTGCCGAGGCTCCTATGCGGCGCTGCGGCGCAAGGCAAGTTGGGGTAACACATCCGTGCACAAGCACTGACGGGCAGAGCCCGCAAGCCCGACGAACACCCTGTAGGAAAGCGAAAATCCGCGTCAGGCGGGCTTTTTCATCGCCGGGATCAGGTTGATCGCGATCGATATCCGCGTGCCCTCGCCGTGGAACGGGCGCACCGCGTGCTGCAGCCAGCTGGGGAACATCACGATCATGCCCGTCTTCGGGCGGAACGAGACTTCGCTGGGCATCGCCTGTCCGCTGCCATCGAGCAACCGCAGGTCGGGCGCGGTCATGCGGATCATCGGCATGCGCGGGTCGAGCAATTGCAGTTCCCCGCCCAGCGCCGGATCGTCATCGCCCGCATAGCCATCGTCGAGATAGGCAACGGCAGACCAGAAACTGCCCGGATGGGTGTGATACTGGTTGGCATTGCCCTTGGCGGAAACATTGGCCCACATCTCCGGAATCCAGCCGAACCGGCTTTCCTGCGGGCTGCGCACGTCGACGGTCTGCGCATCGGCCATCGTCATCGCCTTGTAGGCGAGCGCGCGCGCCGCTTCCCCGCCCCAGTCCACCATCTGGGTGTTGGAATGCCAGCCGCCGATATTGCTGATCGTCACGCCGCCCGCATCGCGCGCCATTTCCGCTTCCACCGCTTCGCGCAGCATGGCGATGCCCGCCTCGCTTTGCAGCCGGTCGACGACGAAAGGCGTGGGAAAGAGGTTGTTCGCCTGGCTCATGACGCAGCGATGATAGTGCCAAGGTCGGGGAAGTCGATACGCAGGTTGGGCAGCATCCGGCCGCCAACCAGCTTGTCCTTCACCGCGCCGGGCACACCACCCAGCCGACGGTAAAAGGCAATCGCGCGCGTGTTGGTGGTGAGCACGTCGAGATAGAGGCTGGAACGCCCGCGTGCCCGAAAGCGCCGTGCAGCTTCCGCCATCAGCGCAAGACCGATGCCTGCGGACCGGTGTTGCGGCAGCACATGCAGGGTGTTGACCCAGGCCGGCTCGCCATCCCAGGCGAGGATGAAGCCGACGGGTTCGTCCGCTTCTGCAAGCAGCAGCAGGTCGCCCGCGCCCAACGCCAGCCCGGACCAGTGGCGCGTCATGTTGGCATCGACGGCGGCAAGGTAATCCGGCGCGATGACATCGGCGTAGCTGTCGCGCCAGCTGGCGGCGTGCAGCTTTGCGATGGCCTGCCGGTCTGCATCACCGGCGGGGCGGATCGTCACGCAGACAGGGCCGCGACGCCGGGCAGTTCCTTGCCTTCCATCCATTCGAGGAAGGCCCCGCCTGCGGTGGAGACATAGGTAACTTCGTCGGCAACACCGGCATGGGCCAGCGCGGCAACGGTATCGCCCCCGCCTGCGACCGAGACCAGCGAGCCATCCTGCGTCAGCGCGGCAGCGGTCTTTGCCAGCGCCACGGTCGCTTCGTCGAACGGCGGGGTTTCAAAGGCGCCCAGCGGGCCGTTCCACACCAGCGTGGCGCAGGTCTTGAGCACGTCGCCCAGCGCCTCGACTGCCTGCGGGCCCACGTCGAGGATCATCTCGTCAGCGGCTACTTCATGCACGTTGCAGGTGCGCAAGCTTGGCGGATTGGCGGCAAATTCCTTCGCCACCACCACGTCGTACGGCAAGTGGATCGTGCATCCGGCTTCGTCCGCTGCATCCATGATGGCGCGCGCGGTATCGGTCAGGTCGTGCTCGCACAGGCTCTTGCCCACGTCCACGCCATTGGCGGCGAGGAAGGTGTTGGCCATGCCGCCGCCGATAATCAGGTGCTGCACCTTGGTGACAAGGTGTTCCAGCACCGCCAGCTTGGTGGAGACCTTGGCCCCGCCCACCACGGCGGCAACCGGTGGCTTGGGATTGCCCAGCGCCGCGTCGAGCGCTTTCAGTTCCTTCTCCATCGCCCGGCCAGCATAGGCGGGCAGCAGGTGCGCCAGGCCTTCGGTGGTGGCGTGCGCGCGGTGCGCGGCGGAGAAGGCCTCGTTGACGTAGAAATCGCCGTTGGCGGCGATGGCCTTGGCAAAGGCCGGGTCGTTGGCCTCCTCACCCGGCCAGAACCGGGTGTTTTCCATCAGGCCGATATCGCCGGGGCCGAGAATGTCGATCGCCTGCGCGGCGACAGGCCCGGCGATTTCGGGGATGAACATGATTTCCTTGTCCATCACCTCTTCCACCGCGCCCAGCACTTCGCTCAGGCTCAGGGTGGAGTGGCGCTCGCCCTTGGGGCGCCCGAAATGCGCCAGCAACAGCACCTTGGCGCCGCGATCGCTGAGTTCCAGGATCGTCGGCGCCACGGCGCGGGCACGGGTGAGATCGGTCGCACGGCCATCGGCCATCGGCAGGTTGAGATCGACGCGGACCAGCGCGCGCTGGCCGGTCAGGTCCTGCGGCAGATCGTCGAGGGTCTTGAACGCACCCATGCCAGCCTCCCCTAGAGGAACTTCGCCATCACGCCCGCAGTGTCGATCATGCGGTTGGAGAAGCCCCATTCGTTGTCGTACCAGCTGACCACGCGGGCCAGCTTGCCTTCCATCACCGAGGTTTCCAGGCTGTCGATGGTGGAACTGGCCGGGTAGTGGTTGAAGTCCGAGCTGACGAGCGGCTTGTCCGTATAGTCGAGCACGCCCTTCATCTTGCCTTCCGCGGCCGCCTTCAGCGCCTCGTTCAGTTCTTCGGCGCTCGTGTCGCGACCAGGCTGGAACACCAGGTCAACCAGCGACACGTTCGGCGTCGGCACGCGGACCGAGGAGCCGTCGAGCTTGCCGGCCAGTTCGGGCAGCACCAGGCCCACCGCGCGGGCAGCACCCGTCGTCGTCGGGATCATGTTCTGCGCCCCGCCACGCGCACGGCGCAGGTCGCTATGCATCTGGTCCAGCATGCGCTGGTCGTTGGTGTAGGAATGGATCGTGGTCATGAAGCCACGCTCGATTCCCACGGTTTCGTGCAGCACCTTGGCCATCGGCGACAGGCAGTTGGTGGTGCAGCTGGCGTTGGAAACGATCACGTCGTCAGCCGTCAGCACGTCGTGGTTCACGCCGTAGACGACCGTTGCCGAAACGCCCTTGGCCGGGGCCGAAATCAGCACGCGCTTGGCGCCGGCATCAAGGTGCGGCTTGGCGGCATCGTGGCTCTGGAAGAAGCCGGTGCATTCCAGCACGATATCCACGCCCATTTCGCCGTGCGGCAGCTTGCCCGGATCGCGCTCGCTGGTGACGGCGATGGACTTGCCATTCACCACCAGGTTGTTGCCGTCGACCTCCACCGTGCCGGGGAAACGGCCGTGGGTGCTGTCGAAACCGAACAGCAGGGCATTGGCGTTCACGTCCGCGAGGTCGTTGATCGCAACGAGTTCGAAATCGTGGTCGTCACGTTCCAGGAGGGCGCGCGCGACAAGCCGCCCGATACGTCCGAAACCGTTGATCGAAACCTTGTTCGCCATGGTAGAAACTCCTGCTTAGTCGTTCAATTTACTGATAATCTGGGGCACGATGGCATCGGGAGTCAGGCCAAACTTCTTGAACAGCTCGCCTGCCGGGGCCGAAGCGCCGAAGCGGTCGATGCCGAAGTTCAGGCCATCGGTGCCGGTGTAGCGTTCCCAGCCGAAGGTGGTGCCGGCCTCCACGCTGACCTTCAGCGCATCGGCGGGCAGCAAGTCGGCCTTGTAGGCAGCGTCCTGCTCGTCGAACAGTTCGGTGCAGACCATGGAGACCACGTCGGTGCCCACCCCTTCCTTCTCCAGACGCTCGGCACAGTCCAGCGCCAGCGACACTTCGCTGCCGGTCGCCATCAGCACCACGCGGCGCTTGTTGCCGGCGCGCTTCAGGCGATAACCGCCCTTGGAACACATGTCCGTCTCGTCGGGCGCGTTGCGCACCTGCGGCAGGCCCTGGCGGCTGAGCGCGATGATCGACGGGCGATCCTTCTGCGCCAGTGCAACCTGCCAGCATTCCGCGGTTTCCACCCGGTCTGCCGGGCGCATCACCAGCACGCCGGGCATGGCGCGCAGGCTCTGCAAGTGCTCGATCGGCTGGTGGGTAGGACCGTCTTCGCCGAGGCCGATGGAATCGTGCGTCATCACGTAGATCACGCGCTGTTCCTGCAGTGCCGACAGGCGGATTGCGCCGCGGGCATAGTCGGTGAACACCAGGAAGGTGCCGCCATAGGGGATCACGCCGCCGTGCAGCGCCATGCCGTTCATCGCCGCCGACATGCCGAATTCGCGAATGCCGTAATAGACATAGCGGCCAGCATAGTCGTCTGCCGTGAACGGCGTGGTGGCCGCCGTCTTGGTGTTGTTCGAACCGGTCAGGTCGGCGCTGCCGCCGATCATTTCCGGCACTTGCGCGGTGAGCACGTCGAGGGCGTTCTCGCTGGCCTTGCGAGTCGCGAGCTTTTCCGGGCTTTCCAGCCACTTGGCCAGCGTCTTTGCCGCCTTGTCTCCGGCCGGCAGGTCTCCCGCCATGCGGCGCGTGAACTCGGCCTTGTCGCTCGATGCCTCCAGGCGCGCCTGCCACTCGGCGCGGGCTGCCGCGCCGCGGGTACCGGTGGCCAGCCAGTTGGCGCGGATATCCTCGGGCACTTCGAAGGGCGGATAATCCCAGCCCAGCGTCTTGCGCGCGGCGGCCACTTCATCCTCGCCCAGCGGCGAGCCGTGGGTGGCGCTGGTGCCCTGCTTGTTGGGCGCGCCCTTGCCAATGATCGTGGTGCAGCGCACCAGCGTGGGGCGGCTGTCGTCGGCCAGCGCCTCGTCCAGTGCGCGACGGATATCCGCAGGGTCGTGGCCATGACAGCCCACCACCTGCCAGCCAGTCGCCTGATAGCGCGCAGGCACGTCTTCCGAGGAGGACAGCGAGACCTTGCCGTCGATGGTGATGTCGTTGTCGTCCCACAGCACGATCAGCTTGCCCAGCTTAAGGTGGCCGGCAAGGCCGATGGCTTCGTGGTTGATGCCTTCCATCAGGCAGCCGTCACCCGCGACCACCCAGGTACGGTGGTCGACCAGGTCATCGCCGAACACCGCGTTCAGGTGACGCTCCGCCATCGCCATGCCCACGGCCATCGCCAGGCCCTGCCCCAGCGGGCCGGTGGTGGCCTCCACGCCGGGGATCAGGAAGTTTTCCGGGTGTCCCGCGCAAGGGCTGCCCAGCTGGCGGAAGTTCCGGATATCGTCCAGCGTGGGCGAGTCGTAGCCGGACAGGTGCAGCAGCGAATAGAGCAGCATCGAACCGTGGCCCGCGCTCAGCACGAAGCGGTCGCGGTCTGCCCAGTCGGGCGCCTTGGGGTCGAACTTCAGGTAGTCGTTCCACAGCACGGTGGCGACATCGGCCATGCCCATCGGCATGCCGGGGTGGCCTGAATTCGCAGCCTGCACCGCGTCCATCGACAGGGCGCGGATGGCATTGGCCATGTTGGTGTAACGGGCGGTGTCGTCGCTCATGCGTTTGAGCCTCCTCGCGAGGGTGCCGCCTCCAAAGCGGCGATTCGGTTGCGCGCTGTGTGGTGGCGACGGCGTGGAAGGTCAAGCAAGACCCCCTTGAGATCGCACAAGCGGCAATTCACCCGGGTGCCATCTGGCCGAGAGTTATTCACAGCTCGCCGCTCCATATGCTTGCCGACGCGGGCTTTGCAGCTAATTCTGAATGGATGGAAGGGGACCGCATCGCGAGGGCGCTGGCCCGCATAGAAGCCGCCTCGGCCCGGATCGAGGCTGCGGCTGCCCATGGCGCGCCCGCCGATGCTACACTCCAGGCCCGCTACGACAGGCTGCGGAGCGAAGCCGAACACGCGCTGGCAGAGGTCGACGCGCTGATCAAGGCACTGGAATCATGAGCAACGTGACGCTGGAAATCGCCGGTCGCCGCTACACCATCGCCTGCGCGCCAGGGGAAGAAGAGCATATCGAGGGGCTCGGCGCCTCGATCGATGCCAAGCTGCGCCAGCTCGACAGCCTGAACGGCCAGTCGCCAGAGCGAATCCTGCTCTACGCCTCGCTATTGCTGGCAGACGAACTGCACGAGGCGAAATCGTCACCGCCGCCGTTTGCGGAGCCGGATAGCGCACACGCCGAAACGCTCGAAAAAATGGCCGATCGGCTGGAAAGCCTTGCGGAGCGGCTTGAGAGTGGCGCTGCCAGCACCTAAGTGAGGCTTGGCGGGACTGCCCGGCACGAGCCAGGTGTGAAAATCCCTGAGGCTATAAGCAATCCAAGGGAGCTGTCCCTACTGCGTTCACGGGTTCGTCCCAAGGGCGCGGATATATGGCGCCCACCTGACGTTGAGGCGTCAGAGGATTTCCCGGCAAACGACCCATGGTGGTTCCGCCACACCTGTATGATGCGCTACCGCTGCACTACTTGAGCGCGGTGGATGATGCGCTACCGCTGCGCTACTTGAGCGCGGTATGTATTGCGCCACCGCTACGCTACTTGAGCGCGGTGTTGAGGCAGGAGCGATTGTGACCGACATTTCCCAACAGAAAGCCGCGATCCGCAAGCAACTGCGCAAGGCCCGGCGCGAACATGCAGCTGCCCTGCCGAAGGAAGTGAGCGCGCTGGTGTTTCGCGCCCCGCCCGCCCCGGTGCTCGAACTGGTGCCCGCAGGCGCAACCATCGGCCTGTACCGCGCGGACACAGGCGAAGCGCCCGTCCGCAGCTATGCCCGCCATTTCATGGAGGCAGGCCACCCCATCGCCCTGCCCCGGATCACCACGCTGGCCGAGCCGATGACCTTCCACCTCCACACCGATCCCTATGGCGAGAGCGACCTGGTCGAAGGGCCGATGGGCCTGATGCAGCCGGCCGCCGAGGCGCAGATCGTCGAGCCCCAGGTGCTGTTCATGCCGCTGGTGGGTTTTACCGAGCGCGGCGAGCGCATCGGCCAGGGCGGCGGCTTCTACGATCGCTGGCTGGCCGCCCATCCCGACACGCTGGCCGTGGGCATGGCCTGGGACGTGCAGAAGGTGGACGAACTGCCGGTGGAAGACCACGACATGCCGCTGGCTGCCATCATCACCCCCACCCGAATCTACGGACCGTTCTGATGCGCACCGAACCCACCTGGAGAATCCCTGTCGGCATCCTGGGGCTGATTTTCGGCCTGCTGGTCTATGGTGCGGTGATCGCGCGCTATGCCCCCGGCATCATCGGCAGCTGGCCGGTGTGGGCACAGACCGTGGTCTACGTGGTGCTGGGCGTCATCTGGCTGCTGCCGCTCAAGCGCTTCCTGATCTGGATGGACACCGGGCGCACTTCACCCCCGGATCGAAACGACCAAAACTGAGAGGAAGTCCCAAGTGGCGCGAGTGACGGGACTCGAACCCGCGACCCTCGGCGTGACAGGCCGATACTCTAACCAACTGAGCTACACCCGCGCATCTAAGCGGCTCTAGCGCCTCTTGGGAGCCGCGCATCTAGTGGAGGGTCTCACCCCTGTCAACACACCAGAAGCGGCTTTTTGAACTATCTTCAAAATGCCCGGTTTACCCGGCCAGAATCGTGGCCGGAGCCTCGATCAGCTTCTTCACTTCCTGCACGAACGCGGCGGCATCGTAGCCGTCCACCACGCGGTGATCGCAAGAGATCGAAATGTTCATCAGCTTGCGTTTCTCGATCCGTTCCTGCCCGTCCGCCCCGGTCACGAACATGGGCCGTTCGACGATGCGATTCGGGCCGATGATGGCGACTTCAGGGCGATTGATGACGGGCGTCGTCGCCACCCCGCCCAGCGGACCGAGCGACGTGATCGTCAGGGTGGAGCCGGACAGTTCTTCAGATTTCGCGCTACCATTGCGCGCCGCTTCGGCCAGGCGGGTAATCTCGCGCGCCAGCTGCCACAGGTTCTTGCCCTGCGCATCGCGAATCACCGGCACCATCAGGCCATTGTCGGTCATGGTCGCCATGCCCAGGTGAACGCTGCCGTGGCGGGTGACCACCTTGGCCTCGTCATCGAAACGGGCGTTGATCATCGGGAAGTTGGGCAGCGCCTTGCAGATCGCGCTGATAAGCAGCGGCAGCATGGTAAGCTTGGGTCGGTCTCCCCGATTCTCGTTAAGCTGCGCCCGCGTGCGCTCCAGCTCGGTAACGTCGCATTCCTCGACATAGGTGAAATGCGGGATGTTGCGTTTCGCAGCCTGCATGTTCTCGGCAATCCGCTTGCGCAGGCCGATCACCTTGATCGTCTCGTCAGCGCGGGCAGGCGCGGCGGCGGCGAAACCGCCGGTGTAGCTGATGAAGGCGTCGAGATCGGCGTGGCGGATACGGCCATCCTCGGCGGGCTTCACCTGGGCAAGATCGATGCCAAGGTCTTTGGCGCGCTTGCGCACGGCGGGGGAAGCGAGAACCTTGGTAGCAGCGGGAGCGGGCGCGGGAGCAGGAGCCGGTGAAGGCTCGCTCGCTGGTTCAGGCTCGGGCTCGGGCTCAGGTTTGGGTTCAGGTGCGGACTCCGGCGCTGGTTCGGCTTCGGGCGCAGCTTCCGCCGCCGCCTCGTTCTCCTCCAGCACCTCGTCGGGCACTTCGCCTTCGACTTCGATCACCACCAGCATGCCGCCGATGGCCACGGTGTCGCCAACCTCGCCGGCGACTTCCAGCACCTTGCCCGCCACCGGGCTTTCCATTTCCACCGTCGCCTTGTCGGTCATCATGTCGGCCAGCTGGCCGTCTTCCTCGACCATGTCTCCCGGCTTCACGTGCCAGGCGACGATCTCGGCCTCGGCAATGCCTTCGCCGATATCGGGCAGGTTGAAGGTGAACTTGGCCATGGCCTTACGCCTCCAGCAATTTGTCGATGGCCTCGCCGATGCGGACGGGGCCGGGGAAGTAGGCCCACTCAAGGCTGTGCGGATAGGGGGTATCGAAGCCGGTGACGCGCTCGATCGGCGCCTCCAGGTGGTAGAAGCAGCGTTCCTGCACCAGTGCCGACAGTTCCGAACCGAAGCCGGAGGTGCGAGTTGCCTCGTGCACGATCAGGCATTTGCCGGTCTTCTCCACCGAGGCCTCGATCGCCTCGATATCCAGCGGCACCAGCGTGCGCAGGTCGAGGATCTCTGCATCCACGCCCTTTTCGCGCGCGACGCTCTCTACCACGTGGACCATGGTGCCGTAGGCCAGGATGGTCAGCGCCTCGCCCTCGCGCACCGTGCGCGCCTTGCCCAGCGGGATCTTGTAGTAATCGGTCGGCACCTGCGCCTGCGGAAAGCCTTTCCAGCTCTTGGCGGGCTTGTCGTAGTACCCGTCGAACGGGCCATTATAGATGCGCTTGGGCTCGAAGAAGATGACCGGGTCATTGTCCTCGATGCAGGAAATCAGCAGGCCCTTGGCATCGTAGGGGGTGGACGGCACCACCGTCTTCAGGCCGCTGACGTGGGTGAAGATCGATTCCGGGCTCTGCGAGTGGGTCTGCCCGCCGAAGATGCCGCCGCCAAAGGGGCTGCGTACCGTCATGGGTGCGATGAATTCCGCCGCCGAGCGATAGCGCAGGCGCGCCGCTTCGCTCACCAGCTGGTCGAGACCGGGGTAGATATAGTCGGCGAACTGGATTTCGGGCACCGGGCGCAGGCCATAGGCCCCCATCCCCACCGCCACGCCGATGATACCGCATTCGGAAATCGGCGTGTCGAACACGCGGGTCTTGCCGTACTTTTCCTGCAACCCGGCGGTGCAACGGAACACCCCGCCGAAATAGCCGATGTCCTCGCCCAGCAGGATCACGTCGGGGTCGCGTTCCAGCATGATATCGAGCGCGGAATTGATCGCCTCGATCATGTTCATCTCGCGCACGTCGCCAGTGCTTTCAGTCGCGACTTCGGAAGCCATCTGGTTCATTCCGCCGGGTCTCCCGGAAACTTGATCCGCCGTTCGCGGATCGCCTGTTCGGCCTGCTCGCGCAGGTGCCAGGGCAGCTCCTCGAACACGTCTTCGAACATGGTGTGGAACGGGTGGTGCAGGCCGTGGCCGAGGATGCCGTTCTTCTCGGCCTCCTTCATCGCGGCGCGCACCTGCGCATCCAGCTCGTCGTCCATCACCTCATGCTGTTCCTTGGACCATTCGCCCAGCGCGATGAGGTGGCGCTTAAGCCGCGTGACGGGATCGCCCAGCGGCCACTCCTCGCGCTCCTCGGCGGAGCGGTAGGCGCTGGGGTCGTCGGACGTGGAGTGCCCCTCGGCGCGGTAGGTGAAGTGTTCGATCAAGGTCGGCCCGGCATTGGCGCGGGCGCGGTCGGCAGCCCAACGTTCGGCGGCGAACACGGCCAGCGGATCGTTGCCGTCCACCCGCAGGCCCGCCATGCCATAGCCGATGGCGCGCGCGGCGAAGGTGGCGCGCTCTGCCCCGGCAAAGCCCGAGAACGAGGAAATCGCCCACTGGTTGTTGATGACGTTGAAGATCACCGGCGCCTGGTAGACCGTGGCGAAGGTGAGCGCGGAGTGAAAGTCGCCTTCCGCCGTGCTGCCCTCGCCCACCCATGTCGCGGCGATGCGCGAATCACCCTTGCTGGCGCTGGCCATGGCAAACCCGGTCGCCTGCGGCAGCTGCGTGGCCAAGTTGCCGGAGATGGAGAAGAAGTTCAGCCGCTTCGAGCAGTACATGATCGGCAGCTGGCGGCCCTTCAGCTTGTCCGCCTTGTTGGAATAGATCTGGTTGATCATTTCCACCGGCTCGTACCCGCGGGCGATCAGGCAGCCCTGCTGGCGATAGCTGGGGAAGATCATGTCGTCCCCGTCCAGCGCGTGGGTGGCGCAGACGCTGGTCGCCTCCTCACCGGTGCACTTCATGTAGAAGCTGGTCTTGCCCTGCCGCTGGGCGCGGTACATGCGATTATCGAAGGCGCGCACCAGCGCCATTTCGCGCAGCATCTTGCGCAGCGTGTCGGCATCGAGGCGCGGGTCCCACGGTCCGTGCGCCTGGTGATCGTCGCCCAGCACGCGGATCAGGTCGTTGCACAGCGGGAAGGTTTCCTTCGCCTCGCAAGCCTCGTCCGGGCGCGGCTGCCGGCCGGGTTCGGGAATGTCGAGGTCGCTGAAATCGACCGTGTCGCCGGGGCGATAGCGCGGTTCGGGCACGTGCAAGGCAAGCCTGGGGCGGTTACTGCCCGTCTCGTCTGTGGCTCTGGCCATGACCTGCTCCCAAATGTGCGGTTAGATTATTCCAATCAGGCGGAATTATATTAGTTACATCTGTAACGGTCAATCCGCCCTAGCACAGGAATAGTCAAACAGCCACGGGTGCGCGCAGGACTCCTTGCGGTTCGTAATCAACCACCTCGAAATCCTCGAAACGGTATTCGAAAATTGTCGGCGGCACCCTTTTGAGAACAAGTTTCGGCGCGCCCGCGGGTTCCCGTTTCAGCTGCTGTTCCACCAGTGCGGTGTGGTTGAGGTACAAATGGGTGTCGCCGCCGCTCCACACCAGCTCGCCCGGCTGCATGCCCACCTGGGCTGCCATCATCCGCGTCAGCAGCGACGCACCGAACAGGTTGAACGGCAGGCCCAGCGCCACGTCGCAGCTGCGCTGGTACAGCAGGCAGTTCAGCCGCGCGCCCTCCCCTTCGCCCATCACATGGAACTGGTAGGTCTTGTGGCACGGCGGCAAGGCCATCCGGTCAAGCTCGGCCACGTTCCACCCTTCGATGATATGGCGGCGGCTGCCCGGATTGCTCTTCAGGCTTTCCACCACCTGCGCCACCTGGTTGATGCCGGGGCCTTTCGTATACTTGCCGTCCGGTCCGTACCGGTAAGTGGGCCAGTCGACCCATTGCTTGCCGTAGACCGGGCCCAGGTCGCCCCAGTTCGCCGCAAAGGCCTCGTCTTCGACAATCCGCTGCTCGAAGTCTTCCTGGCTGATGTCCTCACCGCTCGCCTGGCGGTATTTCGCCAGCGGCCAGTCGGACCAGATCGTCACCCCAACCTGCAACAGCGGGCGGATGTTGGTGTCGCCAGTCAGGAACCACAGCATCTCCTTCGCTGCGGCCTTCCAGTACACGCGCTTGGTGGTCAGCAGCGGCACCCGGTCATCGGCAAGGTCGAAGCGCAGCATGGTGCCGAAAACGGAACGCGTGCCAACGCCCGTGCGGTCCATGCGCTCGTCCCCGTGCTCCCAGATATGGCGCATGAGGTCGAGATATTGCCATTCGGGGTGGCGCTGCGGAATCGTTGTCATGCCTTGTTCGCTACCACCGGGGGCGGCGCAAGGCCAAGATCACACGCCGTGATATTCCCGATACCATTCGACGAAGCGCGGCAGACCCTCGGCAATGGTGGTGGTGGGCGTGTAGCCAAGGTCGCGGCTGATCGCGTCGATATCGGCATAGGTGCGCACCACGTCGCCCGCCTGCATCGGCTGCCAGTCGATCTGCGCCTTCACGCCGCAGGCCTCCTCGATAATGGCGATGAGATCGGTCAGCTTCTCAGAGCGGTGGTTGCCGATGTTGTAGAGCGCATGCGGCTTGGTGGAGCCACCCGCCTTCACGTTGCCATCGTCGGCCGGGGCATTGTCCAGCACCGCCAGTACGCCAGCTATGATATCGTCGATGTGGGTGAAATCGCGCCACATCTCTCCCTTGTGAAACACCGGGATCGGTTCGCCCGCCAGGATCTTGCGGGTGAAGATCCAGTAGGCCATGTCGGGCCGGCCCCAGGGGCCGTAGACGGTGAAGAACCGCAGGCCTGTCAGCGGAAAACGGTAGAGATGGGCATAGCTTTCGCTCAGCAGTTCGTCCGCGCGCTTGGTGGCGGCATAGAGGCTGACGGGGTAGTCGACCCGGTCGTCCACGCTGAACGGCACCTTGTCATTGCCGCCGTAGACGCTGGAGGAACTGGCATAGACCATGTGCTCCACTTCGCGGTGGCGCGCGATCTCCAGCATGTTGGCATGGCCGACGAGGTTGGACTGCACATAGGCCGCCGGGTTCTCCAGCGAATAGCGCACCCCCGCTTGCGCGCCGAGATGCACGATGCGATCGATCTTCACGCCATCCAGCGCCGATTCGAGCGCGCCCATGTCGGCAAAGTCGAGCTTGTGGAAGGTGAAGTCCCCGCCCTGCTCTTCCAGGCGCTGCAGCCGCGCTGCCTTCAAGGCTGGATCGTAGTAGTCGTTGCAGTTGTCGATCCCGATCACGCGGTCATCGCGCGCCAGCAACCGTTCGGCCAGCGCCGCGCCGATAAATCCTGCCACTCCGGTGACCAGAACCTGCATTCGAACTACCCCCTTCGGCACCAGCGCCACATGGCCAGCCTAGTGGCAGGGCCTTACCCTTTTCGCAATGCGCGAAACCGGCATCCTTCGACAATGCTCAGGACAGGCTTGCCAGCGCGAAACACTGTCCCTATAGGGCCGCCTCTGCCTCGCGGGGGTTAACCCCTCGCAAGCACCGGTCGGGGAGTAGCTCAGCCTGGTAGAGCACTGTCTTCGGGAGGCAGGGGCCGGAGGTTCGAATCCTCTCTCCCCGACCATTTTTCTCACAACCCGGGTGATCGTTGGGCATCGTATTGCCCACCCCCCTTGTAATCGAGCCGTAACATCGCCATTGGGGCAACGCTGCTGGTGACAAACGGAAATCGATGAATTTCACCCATCCCTTTTTGAACGGTGACGGTGACGACAAGTTGCACGAAGAGTGCGGCGTGTTCGGCATCATCGGCGCCCCCGATGCCTCTGCTGCATGCGCGCTGGGGCTGCACGCCCTGCAGCATCGCGGGCAGGAAGCTGTCGGCATCACCAGTTTCGACGGCACCGATTTCTTCACGCGTCGCGGGCTTGGCCACGTGGCGGAGAATTTCTCGACCGCCGAATCGCTGGCCGAACTGCCGGGCCACATGGCCGGCGGGCACGTGCGCTATTCCACCACCGGTGGATCGGGCATGCGCAACGTGCAGCCGCTGTATGCCGACCTTGCCAGCGGCGGGTTTGCGGTGGCGCACAACGGCAATATCTCCAACGCCATGGCGCTGAAGCAGGAACTGGTCGCCAAGGGCGCGATCTTCCAGTCGACCAGCGATACCGAGGTCATCATCCACCTGGTGGCCACCAGCCGCTATCCCACCATGCTCGACAAGCTGGTGGATGCGCTGCGGCTGGTCGAAGGCGCCTATGCGCTGATCGTGATGACGCCGCGCGGCATGGCGGCCTGCCGCGATCCGATGGGCATCCGCCCGCTGGTGATGGGCAAGCTGGGCGATGCCGTGGTCTTCGCCAGCGAAACCGTGGCGCTGGACGTTGTCGGCGCCGAATTCACCCGCCAGGTGGACCCCGGCGAATTCATCGAGGTGGATTTCGACGGCACGATCCGCTCGCACCGCCCGTTTGGCGAGACCAAGCCGCGCCCGTGCATTTTCGAGCACGTCTATTTCAGCCGGCCCGATTCGATCTTCAACAAGCGCAGCGTCTACGAAAGCCGCAAGAACATCGGCGCCGAACTGGCGCGCGAAGCGCCGTGCGAGGCAGACCTGGTGGTTCCGGTGCCCGACAGCGGCGTGCCCGCGGCCATCGGCTATGCCCAGGAAAGCGGCATTCCGTTCGAGCTGGGCATTATCCGCTCGCACTATGTCGGGCGCACCTTCATCCAGCCATCGGATGGCGCACGCCATGCCGGCGTGAAGCGCAAGCACAACGCCAACCGCCTGCTGGTGGAAGGCAAGCGGATCGTGCTGATCGACGATTCGATCGTGCGCGGCACCACCAGCCTCAAGATCGTGCAGATGATGCGCGATGCCGGCGCCAAGGAAGTGCATTTCCGCGTCGCCAGCCCGCCCACCGGCCACGGCTGCTATTACGGCGTGGATACACCCGAACGATCCAAGCTGCTGGCGGGCCGGATGGACCTGGCGGCCATGCGCGAATTCATCCAGGCCGACAGCCTCGCCTTCGTCTCGATCGACGGCCTTTATCGCGCCGTGGGGCTGGAAGGCCGCGACAATTCCTGCCCGCAGTATTGCGACGCCTGCTTTACCGGCGAATATCCCACGCCGCTGACCGACCTTGCCGGCAAGAAGGCAGACGACGCGCAGCTGACACTTCCTGTCAACAAGGTTGCCTGAATGACTGACAATTCGGAACAAAAGCCGCTTGCAGGCAAGATCGCGCTTGTCACCGGCGCCAGTCGCGGCATCGGTGCCGCCACCGCGAAGGCCCTAGCTGCCAAGGGCGCCCACGTGGTGCTGGTGGCGCGCAAGGTGAAGGACCTCGAAGAGGTCGAGGATGCCATTCACGATGCCGGCGGCACCTCCACCATCGCCCCGCTCGACCTGACCGACGGCGAAAGCATCGGCCGCTTGGCGCAGGCCATTGCCGAGCGCTGGGACAGGCTGGATATCCTGGTCATCTGCGCGGCGCAGCTGCCCACCCTGACCCCCGTCACCCAGATCGACGGCAAGCAGTTCAACCAGGCGCTGACGCTCAACGTGCTCGCCACGCAGGCGCTGCTGGCGGCTTTCGATGCCCTGCTGAAGCGATCGGAAAACGGGCGGATCATCGGCCTCACCAGCTCCGTCGGCGCCAACCCGCGCGCGTTCTGGGGCGCATATGGCTCCACCAAGGCGGCCTTCGACAACCTGCTGGAAACGCACGGGCGCGAGATCGAGCGGATCTCCGAAACGCGCGTCGCCGTCGTCGATCCCGGTGCCACCCGCACCGACATGCGCGCCCGCGCCTACCCCGGTGAAGACCCCGATTCGGTGAAGCCGCCCAGCGTCGTGGCCGATCACATCGTGCAGATGCTGGTCGACGATTTCCCCAATTTGTGCCGCGAACGAGTGGAAACGCCGCGTTAACCAGTCACGTTAGGCCGCGTTTAACGCTGCATGGACATTCTGCGCAAAGCAAACGGCCCAAAGGGCCAGGTTGGGGAACCGCAGAACACGGGAATTTGCTGCAATGACCATGCAGAACACCAAGGGCCGTTACGATATTGCCGCACAGGAAGATCGTAGCGCACCGCGCACCAAGATCATGATCCCCGCCCAATTGCGGGGTTCGGGCATGCGTGCCTTCCAGACGGTGGTGAACGACCTGTCGCTGTCGGGCTTCTCCGCCACGGCACTGAACCGTATGCACCCCGGTTCGGTGTGCTGGCTGACGCTGCCGGGGCTCGAATCGCTGCAGGCCGAAGTGGTGTGGTGGGAAAACGGCATGGCCGGTTGCGCCTTCACCAACCTGCTTTCGCCCATCGTGCACGACAACATCCTGGCCCGCTATCGCGGCGACGGCACCTATCGCGGCTAAGCTTCGCTGACAGGGGACTTGGGAAAGGGCGCTGCGGCGCCCTTTTTCGTGCGCGTTCTAACCCAGCCAGTGGCGACGGTTGGCAGGATCGCGCAGCTTCAGCACAACCGCCGCAATCACCAGCAGGCCGGACAGCATGGTTGCATAGGCGATGACTGGCGCGGCCTGCCCACCCTGGGCGTAGATCGCCAGCAAGGCCCACAGGAATACCGCGGCGTAGATCGGGTTTCCCCGCCCGCGCCACGCGGCCACCGCCACGATGATGCCGCCCACCACCGTCACGGCGGCAGCCAGCATGGCGTTCGCGCCACCGGCATCGACGCCGTAATAGGTCAAGGTGGCAGCGATGTTGACGATGCTGGCAGCCGTCAGCCACGCCGCCAGTGCGCTGAGCGGCAGCACCACCAGCCAGCGCTCGCCCCGCGTGAAGCCTCTCTGCGTGCCCACCAGGATGCGGTAGACCGTCATCAGGCAAGCCAAAGCCGTCAGGATGATCGCCACCGAGATCGCCGTCAGGGCGTAGAACTGGGTGTAGACCGCCCACATGCCGATCGCGGCAAATGCGCCTGCCACGGGCCAGCCGATCCGGCCCAGCAAGGCACTGTCGCGCTGGGCTGGCAGGGCCTGGTACACGGCGAACAGGAACGACCCGGCAAACAGCGGGCCCCAGATGGCAAAGGCCCAGCCAGACGGCGTCAGCAAGGTGCGCGTAGCGTCCGAGCGTTCCTGGATCGGATCGCCAAGACCCAGGCTGGGCAGGAACGTCGCGCCGATCTCCAGCACCATCGCCAGGATCACGACCACGCGTTGCGGTGTGCTGCGCGATGCAGGGGCGTGCGGTGTTGCAGTCCGAGTTGCCATGGAACGCTAACGACGCCAGTTCGCCACGGTTCCCGCCCTCAGTTCCCCAAGGGGCGCACGTCGCCAGCGCGCGTGCCCAGCGGCGGCAACGGTTGCGGTACCAACGGCGTAATCGGTTCTGCCGCGATCCGTTGCTCCAGCAGCGCAATCGCCGCCTGCAACTGTGCATCGGTGCCCTGGAAGCGGGCGTGCGGCATGTTCTCCACCTCGTAATCGGGCGCAATGCCGTGGCCTTCGACGATCCAGCGGCCGTCGATGGCATATTGCGCGTTCTCGGCAATGCGCACCGCACCGTTATCGACCAGCCGGTTGCGATCGGACAGCCAGATGCCCGCCCCGGCCGTGCGCGTGCCCACCAGCGGCGCGAGGCCCAGCGACTTGATACCGGCAGCAAAGGTCTCGCCATCGGAATAGGTGCGTTCGTCGATCAGCACGGCCACGTGCCCGCGATAGGCGTTCTGCATGTTGGTGATGGCAACGCCGGTGCCGTCCGGATTGGTCCAGAAGGCCCACGGCTGGCGCATCAGCATGCCGATGATGATCGAATCGATATTGCCGCCATTGTTGTTACGCACGTCGATGATCAGCCCGTCCTTGTCGAGCTGGGCAAAATAGTCGCGGGCGAAGCTGGCGACATCGCCCGAACCCATCGCGCGCAGGTGCAGGTAGCCGATATCGCCGCCCGACATCTGCTGCGTTGCGGCGCGGTTGCCTTCGACGAAGTCGTAGTAGCTGGCCATGCGCACGCCATCGAAGGTCATCGGCTCGACAATGGCGCTGACCGGGGTGCGACCGCGCGCAAGGTCAAGCCGCACCTGCTGCCCGGCCTTGGATGCCAGCGCCAGGCGCAGGTCCGCAAGCGAGGCGACCGGGCGCCCATCCACGCGCTGGATCACGTCACCCACCTGCACGTCCACGCCGGGACGGCGCAGCGGCGGGCGTGTGGCGACAAGGTCGTCTTCCGCCATGTAGATCGAATCGATGCGCAGGCCGCCTGCCACCGGCGTGTAGCGCGCACCCAGGAAAGCCATCTGGCTGTTCTCGGTATCCTCCGGCAAGTCACCGGGGCGCACCTGGCTGTGCAGGATGCCCAGTTGCGAAGCCATCAGGCCCAGCACGGTATTGAGTTCTGCCCGATGGCCGATCCGGCCCAGCAGCGGCTCTACCTGCGCGCGCACGTCGTTCCAGTCGACCCCGCGCAGCGCCGGATCGTAGGCGAAATCGCGGTGCATGCGCCATGCGTCCACGAACATCTGGTGCCACTCGGCCACCGGGTCGATGGCGGGGTGCCAGTCGGAAAGGCGCACGCGGGCCGGCGCCATCTCGTCGGGCTTCTTGGCAGCTGCAGGCACCAGCGAAATCGTGGGGTCGCCGCCGCTGCCGGTAATCAGCATCGCGGTCTCGCCATCGGCGGACAGTCCGAAGCCCATCACGTTCTCGGCGAAAGTCTCTTCCTCCGGATCGCGCCGATCGATCTTGATCGAGACCAGCGTATCGCCGCGCATGGTGTAAAGGAAATCGTCGGTCGCCAGCAGGCCGTTCTCCACACCGGGATCGGTGGGCAGCTTGTACAGCCGCTGCGCCAGCCCTTCGAGCACGACGTTGGCAGGGCCGGTCTCTTCGGCCTCCTCGCCGCCCGCACCGGAGCCGCCGCCCTGCTCCTCCCCGTCGTCGCCCGTCTGCGTCAGCTCGTTCTCTTCGGTGAAGCGGAACCCGGCCTCCGGATCGAGCTGCAGCGCGTAGAGTTCGCCGCGGTTCGGGAAGTCCACACCCATGTTGCGATCGCCCCACGGGCTGCCCGGCGAGGGATCGAAATTGCGGTTGGAGATGAAATAGAGCCACGCGCCGTCATGCGCGAAGGCAGGCGCATAGTCGTGATACTTGCCAGAGGTGGCCATGACCCGCTCACCCGAGGCGACATTCTGCACCCAGATATCGGCGGTGTTGCCGTTGTTGCGACGCGAAGCTTCGGAATAGGCGATGTAGGCACCGTCGGGCGAGAAGGTGACATCGCGGAAGGCCGAGTCGTCGCCCGTGTCGTTTTCGGCCAGCAGGGTGATGCGCCCGGTGGCAACGTCCACGCGCTGCAGCCGCGCCTCCTTGTCCCACACCACCAGCGAATTGCCATCGGGCGACACCGCGAAAGACCAGATGTGCGCATCATACCCGCGCGTGATCGCCACGGGCTCGCCAGAGCCATCGGCGGGCATGGCATAGACATCGCCCTGCTCCCCTTGGTCCAGCACCAGGAACACATGCTCGCCATCGGGGCCTTCCACGGCTTCGCGGGCACGCGCGTCCAGTGGGATCGCCAGTTCCACGCGGCGCCGTTCGCCGGTCGCGCCCAGTGCCGCCCGTCCGCGCGCGGTCACGGCCACGGCCTCACCCGAAGGCGAAATCCGCGCCTGCTCGATCAGGCTCAGCGGATTTTCCAGCGCGCGCACGCGGGCCTGTTCGCGGTCGGTGACGATATCCAGCGCCAGCGTCTGCATGGTGCCGCCACCAGTGGAGAAAACGTGGATGTCCGCGCCGTTCTGCAGGAACACCTCGCCGCCATCCATGCTGGCCTGCAGCACCGGGAACGGCAGTTCGGGCGAATCCTGTCGCACCCCGCTGCCATCCTCGGCCACGGACCACACGGCATCGGCGCCGCTCTTGTCGGAAATGAAGTAGATGCGCCCGCCATGGGCCATCGGCATACGGATCGGAGCGCCGAAGTCGGCCAGCAGCTGCGTCGCCTCTTCATTGCTGCCCATCGTCCAGCGCCACAGCTGCGCCATGCCGCCGCCGCGATAGAGCACGGCGTTGTCGCTGGAGCGCGCACGCAGGCCCCGGCGGCTGAAGAACAGCGTGCCGTCCTGGCCGAAGGTGGCGTCGTTGGCGCGCCACAGCGGGATCGGCGTCGCCTCGCCGCCGCTGGGGTCGACAGTGTAGAGGATCTCTGTCTGCCCCGCCCCTTGCAGGCTGTTGGCAAAGATAACCCGGCCATCGGGCGTCCAGCCCACTGTGCGCACGCTGCCGCCCTGGAAGGTCAGCCGCAGCGGCGATCCGCCGGCCACGGGCATGACGTAGACATCGCGCGGACTGTCATAGCTGGCGGTGAAGGCCACCATGCTGCCATCGGGCGACACGACCGGATCTGTCTCCTCCTGCTCGTGGTTGGTCAGCCGTATGGCCGATCCCCCAGATCGCGCCGCGCGCCACAGGTCGCCTTCGCTGGCGAACACCAGCACGTCGCCACGCGCCGCCGGGTACTGGTAGAAACCCTCCTCTGCCAGCGCAGGCACGGCGGTGGAGGCGAGCAGGACGGCGGCGATTGCGGTAAGGCGCTTCATCGTTAGAATGTCTCCAGATCGGGAAACCGGGACAATGACCAGCCGCGACTGGTTGCGCAAGATACAAGATCGCGCGCACGAGACTGTTCTGCGAACAGCTGATGTTGCCAGACCAATGCCCCGGCTCAGTTCGCCATCGGCTCCGCAGGTTCGCCGCCATAGACGCCGGTCTCGCCCCGGCGCGCATCGACGGCAGCCTGCACCGCGGCGTAGAACCGGTTGCGCTCCAGCCCCTCGCCCCCGCCACCGGTGGAATTGCGCCAGTTGGAATGGGTGGCGATCACCAGGTCGCGCACCGGATCGATGAAGATGCCCTGCCCGTAAAGGCCGCTGGCGGCATAGGCGCCGCCCGGATAGGTCCACCACTGGTAAGCATAGCCGCGATCGAAGCGCCCGGTTTCGAAGGCGGGGGTAGTTGCCTCCTCGAACCAGCCTTCGGGCACCACATGCTCCCCCCCGGCCATGCCGCCGCCCATGGCGAAAAGGCCGAACCGCGCCATGTCCCGGGTGCTGGCCTGGATGCAGCAGCCGGAAATCTCGCTGCCGCTGTTGGACAGCAGCCAGGTGGCATCCTGCTCCATCCCGAACGGTGCCCACACCTTTTCGGAAAGGTAATCCGCCAGGTTCTTGCCCGTGGCATTGCGCACCAGCACGCCGATCAGGTTGGTTTCCCCGGTGTTGTAAAGCCAGCGCGTGCCCGGCTCCGCCTCGCGCGGGAGCTGGCGCATGTAATCGACCAGCGAATCGACGCCTTCCTCGGTAGAGACGTGTTCATTGAACTGCGCGACGTCGCTCTGCGGGTCGAAATAGTCCTCGTTCCACTTCACGCCGCTGCTCATCGTCAACAACTGGCGGATCGTCACCCCGTCGTAGCCGGAGCCAGCCAGTTCGGGAATGTACTTGGTCACCGGGTCGTCGACGCTGTCGATATAGCCATCGGCAATCGCGGCCCCCACCAGCGTGGAGGTAAAGCTCTTTGCGGCAGAGAAACTGGTCCACTTGCCCTCGGCGCTGAAATCGAGGCCATAGCGTTCCAACACCACCTCGCCATCGTAAACCACCACCACCCCGGCGGCGTTCTGCTCTTCCATGAAGGCGTCCATGTCGAAATCGCCCAGGTCCAGCGGCTGGCCATCCGGCAATGGATAGGTCGCTTCACCAGCCTCGATCACGCGCGCCTGCGCCAGCGCGGGGAAGCGGTCCATGGCGCGGAAGGCTGCGGTGCGCGTTTCCTCCGGCCAGAACAGCACGTCGCGATCTGTCGGCATGTTGGCCAGGACATCGCGCTGGTCCTGATCCAGCGACAGCCAGAACGCGCCGCCGATGATCGCCAGCAAGGCTATGATGCCGAGAATCCATTTCTTCATGTGCTTTCCTTCACCAGGGTCACCTGGCTGACGGTGATCCCGCCGCCACGAAACCCGCCTTCGCAATACATCAGGTAGAACCGCCAGAGGTCACGGAACCGCGTGTCGAACCCGGCGGGCAGGCGCCCGGCCTCACAGGCGGCATTGAACCGCTCGCGCCAGCACTTCAGCGTTTCGGCGTAGTCCTCGCCGAAATCGTGCTGGTCGGTCCACGCCAGCCCGCGCTCTTCGGCCAGGCGCCGGAACTCGCTGGCGCGGATCAGCATGCCGCCGGGAAAGACATAGGCCTGGATGAAATCGGCGCTGGCGGCATAGGCATCGAAGATCGGCTCGGCGATGGCGATATACTGGATCGCCGCGCGCCCACCCGGCTTAAGGTTGCGCGCCACGCAATCCATGAAATCCGGCCAGTATTCGCGCCCCAGCGCCTCCACCATCTCGACGCTGACGATGGCATCGAACTGCCTCGCCATGTCGCGGTAGTCGCGCTTTTCGAAGCTGGGCCCGGCATTGCGTTCGCGCGCCCATTCCAGCTGGCTGTCGGAAATGCTGATGGCGGTAACGTCATGCCCTTGCCCAGCCAGGTGCGCGGCAAGCGAGCCCCAGCCGCAGCCGATCTCCAGCACGCTGTGCGCGTCCCCGATCCGCTGCGACAGCGCCTGCCACTTGCGCCTCTGCGCCGCTTCCAGCCCGTCGTCGCCGAAGTCCAGGGCACTGGAATAGGTCATCGTCGGGTCCAGCCAACTGGCATAGAAATCGTTGCCGAGGTCGTAATGCGCGTGGATGTTCTTTTCCGCACCTTCGCGGGTGTTGCGCTTCAGCGCGTGGGCGGCCTTCGCCAGCCATCGCCACGGCCCCTTGGCCCGCGCGGTATCGCCCAGCGACACGGCATTTGCCATGAAGAGCGCGAACAGCGGCACCGGATCGGGGCTGGACCACTCGCCCGCTTCCCATGCCTGGTACCAGCCGACCGAACCGCCCGTGGCCAGCCGCAGCAATGCACGCCAGTCGTGCAGCGCCACCTCGCATTCGAAGCCGGGCGCATTGCCGCCCAGCGTCCGCTTGCTGCCATCGGGCAAGGTCGCGTGGATCGCCCCGCTGGCAAGCCCTTTGTCGATGCGATCGAGAATACCCTTGACGGCAGGCACGAACAGGCGCGCCAGCAGACCGGGTTTCGACCCGAACCGCCGGCCGCTTTCCAGCAATATCTCTCCGCGTGCGTGACCCGCCTCCATGCGCCGCGTTATGACGCTGCGAGGTCAGCTTCTCAAGGCGTGTTTACACAGGTGTTTATTCCTTGGACGCACGGTAGGTCTCCAGCGCCCGTTCACGCGCTTCCTTGTGCCCGATCAGCTTGGCCGGATAGGCCGACGGCTTGCAGCCGTGCGCTTCGGGATCGTGCACGTAGGGGTCGTCCAGCTCCGCCAGTTCGGGCACCCAGGTGCGGATATAGTCGCCGGCGTGGAACTTCTCGCTCTGACTCAGCGGGGCCATGATGCGCACGAACATGTTGGAGTCGACGCCCGTGCCGCTGACCCATTGCCAGTTGGTGCCGTTGCTGGCGTAGTCGGCATCGACCAGCGTATCCCAGAACCAGTGCTCGCCATGGCGCCAGTCGATCAGCAGGTGCTTGACCAGGAAACTGGCGGCAATCATGCGTACGCGGTTGTGCATCCAGCCGGTTGCCCACAGCTGGCGCATCCCGGCATCGACGATGGGGTATCCGGTGCGCCCTCTTTGCCAGGCTTCCAGCTCCTCCTGGATGCGGTGGCCGCGGTTGGGATTGCGCCAGAAGCTTTCGTCGTATCCGTCGCGATAGGGTTCCTGCGTGTAGCCGGGAAATTCGCAGATCAGGTTCTGTGCATAGTCGCGCCACACCAGTTCGGCCTTGAACATGCGCGCACCCCCGCCGGGTCGAGAGCCGATGCGGTCCCACAGCATGCGCGGGGAAACCTCGCCGAAATGCAGGTGCGGGGAAAGGCGACTGGTGGCGTCTTCGGCTGGCAGGTTGCGATCGTCAGAGTAGTCCGCGATCACATCGAGGAAGGCATCGAACCGGTCCATCGCCGCAGCGGTGCCGTGCAGGCCGGACCAGTAATCGCGCATGTCGCCTGCCCAGTCGGGCTTAGTCGGCAGCAGGTCCAGGTCTTCCAGCGACAGGCTGCCCGGCCACGTATCCGGGCTGGAAAGGCTCGGTTCGGGAAGGATGTCGAAGCCGTCGATGGCTTCGAACATGGCGTTCTTGAACGGGGTGAAGATCTTGTACGGGCTACCCGACCCCGTCGTCACGGCGCCCGGCGGCAGCAGGTAATTGCCGTCGTGCAATTGCAGGCTGAGCCGTTCTTTCAGCTTGCCTTGCGCGCGGCGCCACCATGGCTCGTAATGGCGCAGGGCATGTACCGCTTTCGCGCCCGTCTCTTCCGCCAGCCTGCACAGTTCCTCCACCACGTCGCCGCGCCGGATAACCAGCTGCGAATGGTGGCGGGCAAGGTCTGCCTGCAAGGCTTCCAGCGCGTGATGCAGCCACCAGCGGCTGGCCCCGCCCATCCGGCGGTCACCGGGTGTCTCGTCGTCAAGGATGTAGACCGGGATGACAGGCCCGGCCTGTGAAGCGGCGGTGAAAGCGGCCTGGTCGGCCAGGCGCAGGTCGCGCCGCAACCAGACGATTTGTGGTTCGGACAATTTACGTTTCCCTTCGTGCGGGCAACGCTATCAGTTTCCGCCCGGTTCCGAACACAGACCATCGGGCAGGTCAACGCTGAAGCGCCCGTCGCGCACGCCGTAATAGCGCGCATCGCTCAGCTGCCAGCGGCCGTCCTCCAGCCGGTCGAGCACCGGCGCGCGGCTCCAGAACAGGAAGGCATCGACCTGGCTGCTCTGCGCCCTGGCGGCCTCCAGGTCGCAAGCGGAAATCGGGCGATTGCCCACCCGTTCGCCATCGATGAAGAAGCCGCCTGCCCCGCCTACGCCGATGGACTCGCGTTCCCAGAAGGCCAGCGGCGGAGGCGAGGAAATGGTTTCGAGGAAGGCCGCGTTGTCGGCCCGGTCCTTCATCGAGATCGCGTAATTGGCGACGAGGTAGAGACCGCACAGGCCCAGCGTGGTGCGCGCCGCCGCGCGCCAGTCGCCCCCGCGCTTCTCGCGCCGCAGGGAAAGCCACAGGCCTACACCCATTACCACCCACAGCCACACGTCGATGATGAACAGCACGTCGCCATAGAACCAGCGGCTGGAAAACGGCTCCAGCAGGCGGATGCCGTAGACGTTCAGCCAGTCGAGCGCCGGGTGCGTGAGGCACCCGATCAGCGAAAGCCCATAGAGCCAGCCGAAATGCACGGGCAGCCGCTTGTCCGGCCGCTTGCCGCGCCGCGCCTGCCAGCGGTCCCAGCCATACAGCAGCCCGGCCAGCACCAGCGGCAACACCAGCAAGGCGATCGGCCCGTGGGTGATGCCGCGACGGAAGGCGAGGTGTTCCACCCCTTCCAGCCAGAAGAAACATGTGGCGTCCACATCGGGCAGGTTCGCGCCGATGATCAACGCCGGCATGGCGAGCCCGGTCTTGCGCTTCAGCCCGGCCTGCCCGATCAGCGCGCCGGTAAGCGAATGTGTGAGATTATCCATCGCGCACAGACCATAGTGCGCCCCTTTCAAAGCACTAGCCCCACGATCCCCTTTATCGGCAACATGCTTGCGGCTAGTCAGGGCGCATGACGGGGACTTACGACGAGGCGGATTACCTATCGACCGCGCCGCGTGGCACGCGCGTGCGTCCGGCATGGTTGCGCCTGGGCGTGCCGATCGTACTGATCGTCGCCGTGACTGGCGGCATTGCTGCGGCCATCGGGCTGACCACACAGGAGTTGTACCAGGCCTAAGCGGAGGTGGAGCTGATCACGCCCGAAGGGTTTGCCGATGATGCCACCATCCCCCTGCCCGCCGAACGCATCGCTGCCGCGCGGTCCTCTGCCGTGGCGACGCAAGCGGTGACACAGGCCGGCCTGCTGGACAAACCCCGGTTCCTCGCCGCCCACCCCTCGCTCGACAGCGCGGAGCTGGACCTGGCCGAAAAGCGCGTGCGCGCCGCCTCCATCCTGCTTTCGGGCATGAATACGCAGATCGACGAAGGCGGCAGCTTTGCCACCATCAGCTATCGCTCTGCCGATCCGGCACTGGCTGCCGACATTGCCGATGCGCTGGCGATGGCCTTCCTGCCTGTCGATGCAGAGCGGGTGGCCGGCGCGATGGGCGATACCCGCGCCGAGCTGGAAGAACTGGTAGCGCAAGTGCGCAGCGAGCTGGAAGAAGCAGAGCGCGCCCTGGCAGAGGGCCTGGGCGAAGCGGATATCGTCGCCCTGCCCGCGCCCGAGGCGGACCTTGTCGGCTAAAGCGGCCTCACCGGCGAAGACGCCTTGAGCGCACAGGCCCGCGAGGCCCTGGAATCGCAGCTGATCCTGGTGCGTGCACGCCTTGCCGGCGTGGAAGCCGCCATCGCCAGCGGCGCAATCGACACCACCAACCCGTTGATCGCACAGTTGCAAGCCAATCGCACCGAACTGGAAGACGAATACCAGCGCGTGATCGCCCAGTTTCGAGAGGATTACCCGGCAGCGCGCGACCTGCGCGAGCGGATCGACGTGATCGATGCCCAGCTGACGCGCGAGGAACTGCGCGTGGCAGAGGATCGCGCGGCAGAGGCCGAGCAGTTGCGGATCCAGGAAGCCGATATCCGCGCGCAGATCGAAGCGCTGGGCTTTGAAGTCGCCTCGCGCGGGACGGCTGGCCTGGCGCTGGACGACGTGCAGCAGGACGTACTGGCCAAGCGTGAGCTCTACAGCCTGCTGCTCGCCCGGCTGGCCACGGCGGAACAGACCGAACTGCCCACCACCGCGCGCGTGATCGCCGCCGCCGTGCCGCCCACGCGGCCCGTGGTGCCCGACTGGTGGCTGTTGCTGGGCGTGGCCGCAGGCGTGGCGCTGCTGCTGTCGATCGCGCTGGTGGTGGTGGACCTGCGCAAGCGCAGGAACGCTTACTGAGGCGGCCGGCCTACTTTGCGCCGTGCCCGGTCAGCACCACCCGGGCGGTGCGCATCAGGATCAGGAAATCCAGCCAGTACGAGAAGTTCTTGATGTAATAGAAATCGTACTGAAGCTTGTGTTCGATGTCCGCCAGCTCGGTCACATGGCCCTGGTTCACCTGGGCCCATCCGGTGATCCCCGGGCGCACGATGTGGCGGTAATCGTAGAAGGGGATTTCCTTCTGGTACCAGTTGCCCAGTTCCAGCGCTTCGGGACGCGGGCCGATCCAGCTCACGTGGCCCAACAGGATGTTGAACATCTGCGGCAGTTCGTCGATCCGCGTGCGGCGCAGGAATGCCCCCAGCTTGGTGATGCACGGATCGTTCTCGCCGGTCATGGCGGCGGCGCGGCGGTCTTCCATGCAATGGGCCGGGTCCTCGCAGCGCATGGTGCGGAACTTCATGACCTTGAACGGGCGCCCGCGAAAGCCCACGCGTTCCTGCCGGAACAGTGCCGGGCCCGGTGAATCCAGCTTCACCAGCACCGCCACAACGATCAAGGGAACGATCAGCAGCGGCAGCAACACCAGCACCACGGCCCCGTCGAACAGGCGTTTCAGCCGCATGAAGGTCATGTTCGGCAGCAGCGAACCGAAACTGTTTTCAGAAAGGTGTTCGACCCACACCTTGCCTGTCGCCGCTTCGTAGACCTGTTTGAAGTGGAACACCGGCACGCCTTCCAGCGCGGCATTGGCCAGCAGGCGTTCCCAGCTGTCATCCAGATCGGCGTGCAGGTCTGCCACTATTATCGCCCCTTCGTGGCCCGGCAGCGCAGGGGTATCCAGCTCGTGGACGATCAGCCTGACATTGGCGAGGCGGCGGATGCGCCCGCCGGGCACGGCGTAAAAGATCGAGCGGTCGGCCTTCGTGGCCAGGCTCATCACCCCGATGTAGACCATCATGGAAGCGACGAAGTTGATCAGCAAGACCTGGTTCGAATAGTCGAAACGGAAAGCGAGAATGGCAAGGGCCACTGCGCCGAAACTGGCGATGAAGGTGGGCAGGATCGCGCCCAGCTGCTTTACGCCGGGATAGATGTTCACGCGGCGGGCGAAGAAAATGCGTGCCACCAGTGCGATGATCGAGGCCACGATGGAATTCTGCGTGGTGGGGTTCTCGAAGGCGGAAAGCTTCGCCCCGAAATAGAGGAACGGCGGGACTATGCTGCCAAGCAGCACGCAGGACAAAACCTGCACCGCGAAGGAGCGATAAATGCTCCGCCCCCATGGACCAGTTCTGATGGAGCTGCCATCAGCATGACCAGTCGCACCTCTTTCCCTTATCAAGTAGGGGCTTACAGCAAAAACTTACAAGAGTCCCCTGACAATTGCCTCTCCCCTTGGGCTTGCCAGCCAGCCAGCGCAAGGGAACCGCTAGACCGGATCCGAGGCGGTTCCGCTGACCGTCCAGGTCTGACCCTTGGCCAGCAGGTGGGCCAGGCTGGTGTCCTTGCCTTCGCTGGCGCGGGCCTTTTCCTCAACCACGGCAGCTTCGTATGTCGGTGCGGGAGCGTCGTAGATCACGCCCAGCGGCATGGGGAATTCACCAAAGGGCAGTTCCACCAGCATGTGCGCGATCACGCGGTTTGCGGCATCGTGCACCTGTACGCCGGCTGCCTGCCAGTCGCCATCGACTACGTCGACCACTTCGAACGCCAGCGTTTGCGGATTGAGCTTCAGGCCCTTTACGCCGCCGGTTTTCTCGCTGCCGAACAGCATGGGTTCGCCATGCGCCAGCCACAGCTGCTGCTGCTCGGCGCCCTTGGGCTTGGCGAAATCGTCGAACACGTCCTTGTTGTAGACGATGCAGTTCTGGAAGATCTCGATGAAGGCCGCACCCTTGTGGGCGTGGGCCGCCTTCAGCACGTCGGGCAGGTGCTTCGACACGTCAATGCCGCGCCCGACAAACCGCGCGCCGCTGCCCAGCGCGAAGGCGCAGGGGTTGGCCGGATGGTCGACCGAGCCGAGCGGCGTCGAGGGCGAGCGCGTGTGCTCGCGGCTGGTGGGCGAATACTGTCCCTTGGTCAGGCCGTAAATCTCGTTGTTGAACAGCATGATCTGCATGTTCACGTTCCGTCGCAGCACGTGCATCAGGTGGTTGCCGCCGATCGACAGGCCGTCGCCGTCACCCGTCACCAGCCAGATATCGAGATCGGGATTGGCCAGCTTGATGCCCGTGGCAAAGGCCGGCGCGCGCCCGTGGATGGTGTGGAAGCCGTAGCTTTCGATGTAGTACGGGAAACGGCTGGAGCAGCCGATGCCGGACACGAACACGGTATTTTTCGGATCCGCACCCACCTGCGGCAGCGTGCGCTGCACGGCCTTCAGGATGGCATAGTCCCCGCAACCCGGGCACCAGCGCACTTCCTGGTCGGTTTCCCAGTCCTTCAGCGTCGTTTTGATTTTCGTAGGGGCGTTCACAGCTAGCTCCGCGTTCAACTCATCAATACGAAACCGATGGCCAGGTTCACCGCCAGGACAAATCCGACGACGAACAGCATCAGTTTCATGAAACGGGCGAACCCGCTCTTCTGGGGCACGAAGGTCACGACAACCGTTCCCCGATCGCCGCTTCCAGCTCGTCGATATAGAATGGTTGGCCGCTGGTCTTGGTCAGGCTTTCGGCATCGATGCAGAACTGGTCGCGCAGAACGGTCTTGAACTGGCCGGTATTCATTTCCGGCACCAGCACCTTGTCAAAGCGGCTCAGCAACTCGCCAAGGTTGCCGGGCAGCGGCCAGATGTGGCGCACGTGCACGTGGCTGACCTTTGCGCCCTTCTCGATCCAGCGGTTCACCGCCTGCTTGATCGGGCCATAGGTGCTGCCCCAGCCCACCACGACCAGTTCGCCCTCGTCGTCGCCCCAGGCCACATCCTGGTCGGGCACGTCGACGCCCAGCACCTTGTCGCGGCGCAGGTCGGTCATCTTCTGGTGGTTGGCCGGATCGTAGGAGATATTGCCCGTCAGCGCGTCCTTTTCGATCCCGCCGATGCGGTGCATCAGGCCGGGCGTACCGGGCTTCACCCAAGGCCGAGCGCCCTTGTCGTCGCGCTTGTAGGGCAGGAACTGCTCGCCTTCGGGCAGGCTGTCCATGAAGGATACCGGGAACGGCTCGTAAGCTGCCGGATCGGGCACCTTCCACGGCTCTGCAGCATTGGCGATATAGCCATCGGTCAGCAGCATGACGGGGGTCATGTACTGCGTGGCAATGCGACAAGCCTCGATGGCAACGTCGAACGCGTCTGCCGGGCTGCGCGCGGCGATCACCGGCATGGGGGCATCGCCGTTGCGGCCATAAACGGCCTGGTAGAGGTCGCTCTGCTCGGTCTTGGTAGGCAGCCCGGTCGAGGGCCCGCCGCGCTGGCTGTTCACGATCACCAGCGGCAGTTCCACCATGATGGCAAGGCCCATCGCCTCTGTCTTCAGCGCGATGCCGGGGCCGGATGAACTGGTGACCCCCAGTTGGCCCGCATAGCTGGCGCCGAGGGCGGAACAGATCGCGGCGATCTCGTCTTCAGCCTGAAAGGTGGTGACGCCGAATTCCTTCAGCCGCGCCAGGTGGTGCAGGATGGCCGATGCGGGCGTGATCGGATAGCCGCCGAAGAACATCGGCAGGTCCGCCAGCTGCGCGCCTGCTACCAGCCCCAGCGAAACGCTCTCCGCCCCGGTGATGGTGCGATAGAGCCCCGGATCGGTGGGCATCGGCGGCATGTGCACCTGCTTCAGCGGGCCGGAAAGCTCCGCCGTCTCGCCATAGGCATGGCCGGCATCGAGCGCGGCGATATTGGCATTGGCAATATCGGGGTTCTTGCGGAACTTCTGCTTCAGCCAGTCGTGGATCGGTTCTCGCGGGCGATCGAACATCCACAGCGCCAGCCCCAGCGTCCACATGTTCTTGGATCGCAACGCGTCCTTGTTGCCAAGGCCGAAGTCCTTCACTGCCTCGATCGTGCGTTCGGAAATGTCGAAGGCCAGCAGGTCGTATTTGGCCAAGCTGCCGTCTTCCAGCGGGTTCGTCTCGTAGTGCGCCTTTTCCAGGTTGCGCTTGGTGAAAGCGCCGCTGTCGGCGATGATCAGGCCGCCAGGCTTGAGCGATTCAAGGTTCACCTTCAGCGCCGCCGGGTTCATCGCCACCAGCACGTCGGGAGCATCGCCCGCGGTGTTGATCTGGCGGCTGCCGAAATTGATCTGGAAAGCCGAAACGCCGAACAGCGTGCCCTGCGGTGCGCGGATTTCGGCGGGGAAATCGGGGAAAGTCGCAAGGTCGTTGCCCGCCAGCGCGGTGGACAGGGTGAACTGCCCGCCAGTCAGCTGCATGCCGTCGCCGCTGTCACCGGCGAAGCGGACCACCATCGAGTCCGTAACTTCGGTTTCGGGCCGTTCGTCGACCGTCTGTGTCGCCATGTAATAGTCTTCCTGCGGCTCAAACTAGCGTGAGGCGCGCCCTACGTTCCTGCTGCGGGCAAGACAATCAAGTTTTTCTGTCCGGCTCGCAATAGCTGGCATTCGCCTCTCCACCATCCTAGATCACCCGCCATGACCAGACCCGATCGCCTAGACTACCGCCCGTGCGTCGGCACGATGATGATCAACCGCCTTGGCGAAGTGTTCGTCGGCAAGCGCATCGACAACAAGGAAGGCGACTGGTGGCAGATGCCGCAAGGCGGCGTGGACGACGGCGAGGACCTGGACGAAGCCATGCTGCGCGAACTGGGCGAGGAGACGGGCGTCGCCCCGCACCAACTGGAGATCGTGCACCGGCTGGAGGAAGAGCTCTACTACGACCTGCCGAAAGAGCTGCAGGGCAAGCTGTGGAAGGGCAAGTACAAGGGCCAGCGACAGGCGTGGTACCTCGTCCGCTTTACCGGCGAGGATAGCGATATCGACCTCGACGCGCACAAGCACCCCGAATTCTGCGAGTGGAAGTGGGTCGATCCCGACCTGCTGCCCGAGCTGATCGTGCCCTTCAAGCGCGAGGTTTACGAGACGGTGGTGGCAGGGCTCAAACCCCACATCTGACCTTCGAACCTCAGTTTTGCGCCACGTCTTCGTCGGGCGTTACCGCTTCGGCGGTCATCACCGGCGGGCCACGGTCGATGGCGGCAGACAGCTGCACGGTCTCGACACAGGTCTCTCCGCACAGGCTCTGCAGGCGCTCAAGGTTCTCGCGCGCCGCGGTCAGCGCGCCCTTTTCCACCAGCGCCTCACCCTCACCCGTGATCGCGGCGAGGTTTTCCGGATCGCGCTCCTGCGCTTCGCGGTAATAGTGGATGGCCTTGCCCTGCAGCCCTTCGGCGCGAGCGGTGTTGGCCAGCTCAAGGTAAACCTCGGTATAGCCGGGATCCACCGCCAGCGCGGCTTCGAAAGCATCGACCGCGCCCTGCGTGTCACCCATGTCCAGCGCCATGCGGCCTTCGGCAACCAGCGCCTGCGCCCGTGGATCGGCCTCGTACCCACCTGCGTGCCCGATACTGGCCGTCACGGCGAGCGCGAGTGACAGGGCGGCGGCGGCAGGTCCGAAACGCATGGCGTACTCCTTGAGCATGGACGGGTAAGATGTGCGGTAAGCGTCCATCACTAACGAGTATTAACACGCCTTGGCTAAACGTGCGATGAAAAATCCGTCCGTTCCGTCGCGGGACGGGGTCAGGCGCACACCGGCACCGCGCGGCGCGCCAAGCGGCAGGTCGAGACTTTCCGCTTTCCAGTCAGCATGTTGCGCCAGGAAGTGCTGCACTTGCCCGGCCCCCTCTTCGTCCAGCAGCGAGCAGGTGACATAGGTGAGCGACCCGCCGGGTTTCACGAGGCTAGCCGCCACGTCCAGCAGCCTTGCTTGTAGCTCGGTCAGGCGTTTCAGCTCCGCCTCGGACAACCGCCAGCGCGCTTCCGGGTTGCGGCGCCAGGTGCCGGTGCCCGAACACGGCGCATCCACCAGCACGCGGTCCGCCTCCCCCAGCCAAGCGGCCAGGGCTTCGGCTTCCTTACCCGGATCCAGCAGTACTTCGGCAGCAACACGCGCCCCGGCACGTTCGGTACGCGGGCCAAGCTGCGACAGGCGGCGACGATCGGTATCGGCAGCGACCAGCGTGCCCTCGTTCCCCATGGCGGCTGCCAGCGCCAGGGTCTTGCCCCCTGCCCCGGCGCACAGGTCGATTACGCATTCTCCCGGCTGCGCGCCCACGGCATGGCAAGCGATCTGGCTGCCCAGGTCCTGCACTTCGATCAGGCCCTGTTCGTAGGCCTCCCAGCCGCTCACCTGCGTGCCTGAGGGGAAACGCAGCGCGCCCGGCAGCGCGAGCTCTTCACCCGCAACCGGCAAATCCGCTAAATCTCCAGCGACCTTCAGCCTGTTGATCCGCGTATCCAGCGGCGCGCGCGACAGCAGCGCTTCGGCTTCGTCCTGCGAAATGTCCGATGCGATCAGGCGGTCTTCCAGCCATTCAGGTGCAATGCCGCCTTCGGCAGGCTCTTCTCCGGGTGCAATGCGCGCCGGGCCATAGCCTTCGCCGGTGAACAGCGCGCGCAGGTCCGGCTGTTCCTCCGCCAGCCCCAGCATGGCGGCACGGCCGTTGGCGGGCACCGGGCCGCAGGCGCGGATGGCATCGTAGACATGGGTACGAATGGCGCGCTTGTCCTTCGATCCGGCAAAGCGATGCGCCTTGAACCAGTCGGCCACCAGCCGGTCTGCCGGCGGGCCGCTGGTGCGCGCAGCCTCGATCACCCGGTCAAGGATCTCGATAGCCGCCTGGATGCGGGCTGCAGGGGTCATCTACTCACCATCATGGAACGCGTACCGCCCCCTTTTGAAAAACGCGGAAAAGTCGAATTTTACCCGCAAAACAATATCTTGATCGTGAATCCCCGAAGGCGAGGTGTAACCTTTCGCAAACCGGCGAAGTCGGCAGGAGAGAGTCTGTCGCATATCCGGCACGCTAGGCCCACCCTGCAAGGTAGGAAAGCAAGCCTAGCGCGCGGGGTGATAGACCTCGATCGCCGGTTCGTGTTCCAGGCAGCGCCAGGCAAATTCGCGCTCGCGGCTGCCCTGCCGATAGGATTCGATCTCCGCCCCGCGCGCCTCGCATTCCTCGCGACCGATGAACAACCGCGTTTCCACGTGCATGGAGCCTGCCGGATCGTCGGCGTTCCAGCTCATCAGCACCAGCAGGAAAGGGACGTAGATCTCGACCACGTCCACCTCAGCGCGTGGGGTAGTTCGGCGCTTCGCGCGTAATGCTCACATCGTGCACGTGGCTTTCGGAAAGCCCCGCATTGGTGATGCGCACGAACTGGGCGCGGGTCTTCAGGTCGGCAATGGTGGCGCTGCCGGTATAGCCCATGGCTGCCTTGATGCCGCCCACCAACTGGTGGACCACGTCGCGCGCCGGCCCCTTGTAGGGCACCTGGCCCTCGATGCCTTCGGGCACCAGCTTCATCTGGTCCTTGATATCGGCCTGGAAATAGCGGTCTGCGCTGCCGCGCGCCATGGCGGACACGCTGCCCATGCCGCGATAGGCCTTGTAGGCCCGGCCCTGGTAGAGGAAGGTCTCGCCCGGAGCCTCTTCCGTACCCGCCAGCAGGCTGCCGATCATCACCGTGCTGGCCCCTGCGGCCAGCGCCTTTGCCGCGTCACCGCTGGTGCGAAGGCCGCCGTCGGCGATCACGGGCACGTCTCCCGCCACGCTGGCGGCATCCATGATGGCAGTCAGCTGCGGCACGCCAACGCCTGCCACGATGCGGGTGGTGCAGATCGATCCGGGGCCGATACCCACCTTGATCGCGTCGGCCCCTGCATCGATAAGCGCCCTGGCCGCCTCTGCCGTGGCGATGTTGCCCGCTACCACCTGCACCGAATTGGACAACTTCTTCACCCGGTCCACCGCTTCGCCAACGGCCTTGTTGTGCCCGTGTGCGGTATCGATGATGATCACGTCGCACTCGGCATCCACCAGCGCTTCGGTGCGGGCAAAGCCGGTGTCGCCCACGGTGGTGGCCGCGGCCACGCGCAGGCGCCCGCCGGCATCCTTGGTGGCATCGGGGTGCAGAACGGCCTTTTCGATATCCTTCACGGTGATCAGGCCGACGCAGTGATAGTCGTCGTCCACCACCAGCAGCTTCTCGATGCGGCGCTGGTGCAGGATCTTGCGCGCTTCCTGCTGGGTCACCTGTTCGCTGACGGTGGCGAGGTTCTCGCTCGTCATCAGTTCCTTCACCGGCTGGCCGGGGTTGTCGGCAAAGCGCACGTCGCGGTTGGTCAGGATGCCCACCAGCTTGCCGCTCTTGTCCGTCACCGGGATGCCGCTGATCTTGTGGCGATCCATCAGCAACTGCGCATCGCCCAGCGTTGCATCGGGGTGGATGGTGATGGGGTTCACCACCATGCCGCTTTCAAAGCGCTTCACCCGGCGCACCGCGTCGCACTGTTCCTCCACCGTCAGGTTGCGGTGCAGCACGCCGATGCCGCCCAGCTGCGCCAGCACGATGGCCATCTCGGCTTCGGTCACCGTATCCATGGCAGACGAGACGATCGGGATATTCAGCCCGATTTCCTTCGTCAGCTTGGTCTTGGTGCTGGCCTGCGAGGGGAGGATGTTGCTTTCGGCCGGCTGCAACAGCACGTCGTCGAAAGTCAGGCCGGTACGGATGTCCATAAGGGGGGCGCCACTTCGTGTCTCGCGTGATTCGTGGCGGCCCATGTAAACGCACTGTGTGGCATTTGGTAGGGGGTGTGGTGGGAAAGAGGGGAAGCTAGTGCTACAATTCGTGGATGTTGCTCAGACTGGCCTTCTTCCTGCTATTTTGCACCTCACCCCTCGCGGCAGTCCAAGCTTCAGAGGAGTCCCGGGCGCTGCATGAGGAGGACACTCGCTTTATCGAGGAATCCGCCGGGGACTTGCTGAGCTCTTGGTTCCTATTGCAGACATGTGGCGACAGGCAACGTGAACGACGCGTGGAAAGGCTGGTCGAAGATGCTCGGGAAATCGCCGACATCTACTTCCAGCGCACAGGCCGTGAAGTTCCCGTCCAGATCCTTCTCGTCCACGGCGATGTGTGCGAACTTCCGGACCGTTTTGAACGCAGGATGAGAGATCATCGGCGAAATATTCGCAGGGCACGAGAATTACTCGGTATTCGGGGCTGCCCCCCCTACTGCGCCGTCCACCCGCCATCGATCTCGTAGTTCGCGCCGGTAATGTTCTGCGCCACGTCGCGGCACAGGAACACCGCCAGCGCGCCCACGTCTTCGGGCTGGGCGAACTTCTTGCTCGGCTGGCGTTCCAGTAGCACCTCGTTGATCACCTGTTCGCGGGTCATGTTCCGGCTTTTCATCGTGTCGGGGATCTGGGCTTCCACCAGCGGGGTCCACACGTAGCCGGGTGAAATGCAGTTGGCGGTGATGTTCTGCTCGGCCAGTTCCAGCGCAATGGTCTTGGTCAGGCCCGCAATGCCGTGCTTCGCGCTGACATAGGCCGCCTTGTAGGGGCTGGCCGTGGTCGAGTGCGCGGATGCCGTGTTGATGATGCGGCCCCAGCCCGCCTGCTTCATGTGCGGCACGGCCAGGCGGCAGGTGTGGAACGCGGCGGACAGGTTCAGGGCGATGATCTTGTCCCACTTGTCGACCGGGAACTCCTCCACCGGGGCAACGTGCTGCATGCCGGCGTTGTTGACGAGCACGTCCACCCCGCCCGCATCTGCCATCATCGCCTCGATCGCGGCAACGTCGGTCAGGTCCGCGCCGGAGTGCGTGGCGCCCAGTTCCTCGCACAGCGCCGCAATCTCGTCCGCGTCGCCAAAGCCGTTCAGCACCACCTGCGCGCCCTCGGCATGCAGGGCGCGGGCAATGGCCAGGCCGATGCCAGAGGTCGATCCGGTGACGAGCGCGCGCTTTCCTTCGAGGAACATTCGATTCTCCATGTGACTGATTTCGCGCTAGGGTGGTACTCACATGGCGGCTATGGTCCAGCCAATTCTGCGATTTTCGGGAGGGCGCGCGCAGTGAGACTCAATCCGTTCGACACCAGCAAGATCCAAGTCGGCACCACCGGCGGGCGCGGCAGGCCGCGCGTGGGCCGCGCCGGCGGGCTGGGCTGCGGCACCATCGTGATCGCGGCGCTGGGGTACTTCGTCTTCGGGCTGGATCCGATGGAAACCGCCGCCACCGTCGAAGGGATGCAGCAGGGCCAGCAGCAGACGCAAAGCGCACCCGTGGGCGGGGAGGACGAGGCCGCGATCTGCAATTCCAACCAGTACGCGCAGGAAAGCTGCAATGCGCTCTATTCGCTGAACCAGACGTGGGAGGCGCGTTTCCAGGAGGCAGGCCTTGGCAGCGCCTTCCGCCAGCCGACCCTGCGCTTTGCCACCGAACGCCAGTTCAACACCGGCTGCGGCGCGGGCTCTGTCGGCATGGGGCCGTTCTACTGCCCGGCGGACGAGACCATGTATATCGACGTAGGGTTCTACGACCAGCTGGCGCGCATGGCGGGCGAAGGCGGCGATTTTGCGCGATTATACGTTGTGGCGCACGAATATGCGCACCATGTACAGACCATCACCGGCGTTTCGGACCAGATCCGCAGCGCCCAGGCGCAGAACCCGCGCCTGCAGAACCAGCTGCAAGTGCGCATGGAACTGCATGCCGATTGCTACGCCGGGGTCTGGGCGGGCCGCAATCGCAACGCCATCGAGCCGGGCGACATGGAAGAAGGCATGAATGCCGCCGCCGCGATCGGGGACGACACGCTGACGGGTGGACGCGTGAGCAGCGAAAACTTCACCCACGGCACCAGCCGCCAGCGCATGGACGCACTGCGGCTGGGCATGGAGACAGCCGATGACAACCAATGCGATGCAGCCTACCTGCGCATCTGAGCTGAAGGCGCTGGCGATCGCCCTGCCGCTGCTGGCGCTGGCGACGCCCGCGCTGGCGCAGGAAGACGTGACCGACACCACCCCCAGCGTCGGCGATGTCGCGCTCACGCCCTTGTCCGACCTGAACCTGCGGCGCGACCCGATCCCGCCGATCCTGCTCTGGGCGCAGGAAAACCCCTATGCCAACGACGGGATGGAAACGTGCGAGAACATCCGCGTCGGCATCGGTGACCTCGACGCGGTGCTGGGCGACGATATCGACGCCCAGACCGAAGAGGAAAAGCGCCTGAGCGTTACCGGCGTGGCGCAAAGCGCGGTGGGCATGTTCATTCCCTTTCGCGGCATCATCCGCGAGATTTCGGGCGCCAATTCCCACGAGTACGAATTCCGCCAGGCGATTGCCGCCGGGCTGATGCGCCGCGCCTACCTGAAAGGCCTGGGCGAAGCGCGCGGCTGCCCCTATCCGGCGCGGCCCATGCCCGATGCCATGCAGGCGGCGCTGCACAACGGTGAACCGCTGGTTCCGGCAGAGCCCGAAGTGCAGGTGGTGACAGCGCAAGACGGGACGCGATTTGTCTCGCGCCCCGTCGTGCAATCGACAGACTAGCCGGCAATCAGGCGCGAACCGCGCTGTCCTCGCAGTCGGCATCGGCCGCCGGGGCCGCAGCCGGAGCAGCGGCAGGAACCGGCGGCACGGGCGCCACGGCCTGCACGCGGATGGGCGAGACCATGCGGCCCTGCCAGCGCATGGCGACAGCCGAGGCGCGTGCATTGGGCGCCAGCGCGGCGCGGCCTTCCCGCTTGGCTTGCACACGGTGCTGCAACTGGCGCTGGTTGGCGCTCAGCCGTTCCAGCGAACGTTCGAGCGAGCGGAGGATTTCCTGGCGCAGGTTTTCCGGGATGTCGGGATCGTTGGCGATCTCGTCACGCGCCTCGCGCAGCCCCTCGGCAGCTTCGGCACGGATCGCGGCGCGGCAGATCACCATGGCGCGGCGACCGTCGTCCAGCTCCTGCTCGACCACGGTGTCATCGCCATTGCAGTCGATCTCCAGGTTGTGCAGGCCAGCCTCGCTGTCGGACATGACGATGCGATGATGCTCCATCCCGGCGAGCGCTTCCTCGCTGGCGGCCATGGCGATTTCGATGGCGGTCTCGATTGTGCCATCGATATGTTCGAACTCGCGCTCCAGCTCGGCCATCATCTGCTCGATCTCGGCTTCGCTCATGCCTTCCGCATCGCCGCGACGGACGCGGCGCTGGATCACCCGGCGCTCGCCATCCTCTTCCTCGATATGGACGAAGACCTGTTCGTCGGGATCGACGGTTTCGATGGCTGGCGCAGCTGGCGCTTCCGGTGCTTGCGGGGCGGCCGGGGCCAGCGGCGCCGCGGGCGGCTGCGGGGCCACTGGCGGTTCAGGCGGCAGCGGGGCTTCCCCTTGCGCATAGGAAATCGATGCGGTCAGCGGCAACGCCAGCGCGGTGGTGGTGATGGCAAGAATGCCAAGCCGGCGGCGGCCGGACGATACTTCGGACATGGTGAGGCTCCTCAAACGGTGGATTATGGACTTCTCGCCCAGCACCGGACAGGCCATCGGAGCAGCCATCGCCAGGTGATCGCCTGCGGCAAAGCCTGCAATCACCTCGGCATAGGCAGCCCGTTCGGACCACGCACGACCGGCGACAACGCGCGCATCGCACGCTGCCTCCTGGTCCCTGCGCATCGCTCGCCAGCCCCACCAGGCGAGCGGATTGAACCAGTGCAGAGCCAACAGCGGCTGGGCCGCGATGTTGGCAACGAGATCGTAGCCGCGATGGTGCGCAAGCTCGTGCGCAATCGCCATGTCGCGGGCCTGTATGTCGTGGTGCGCCATGAAGGCGGGCGGCAGCGCCACCACCTTGTCGGCAATGCCGAAGGCGACGGGACCGGACACGGCCGGCGTTTCCACCAGCCGCACATTATCGGCCTCGCCCACCGGAATGGCCTCTGCCAGCAGGTCCCGGCGCATCGCCACGTATTCGCGCACCCGCCAGCCCAGGAAGACCAGCGCGCCGACGATCCAGATCGGCAGCAGCAGGTCGGTAACGGCAATGCCCACTTCGGGCGTCATGGCCGCAGCAGGCGCGGCGGCAGCGCTTTCCGCCGGGTCGGAAATGATCACCAACAGCGGCTGCGCGGCAGCTTCGGCCACGGCCTCGGGCTCTGCCGGGGCCATCCAGGCAGGCAGCACGATCGGCGGCATGATGAAGCGCAGGAAGGGCAGCGCCCACAGGGCATAGGCCACCTGCGGCCCGCACCAGCGCGAAACCGGGCGGCGCAGCAACAGCACCAGCGCAATCAGCAGGCCGGTGTAGATGAAGGTGTCGACCAACCAGTCCCCGAAACCAGTCATTTCTTCATCTCCCGCAGCAGGCGCTCGATCTCGGCGATATCGTCGGGCGTCAATGCCTCGGCCTGCGCCAAATGCGCGAACAGCGGCGCGGCACGGCCGCCGAACAGGCGTTCGACCAGCCGCTTGCTCTCCGTCCCGACATAGGCGGACCGGGCAATCAGCGGGGTGTAGAGATAGCGGCGACCGTCGGGCTGGGTTTCCAGCGCACCCTTCTGCACCAGGCGCGACAGCAGGGTCTTGACCGTGGGGATGGACCAGCCGCGCTGCTTGCACACGGCCTCGCACACGTCGGCGGCGGTCTGCGGGCTGCGTTGCCACAGCACCTCCATCACCGCGTGTTCGGCTTCGCTGATACGCTCGGCACCCTGGCCGGGGCCCTCGTCACGTGCGGCGTCGGTCTTCGTAGCCATTGCGTCCTCCCTGAACGACTACATGTGTAGCCATTACGATTACGCCTGTAATCTGAACGCCTTCTGAATGCAAGTTTCCGATGGAACTTTCTCCACCAGCCGCGCGCCCCTGTGGCTTTCGCGAATTTGGTGTAACCTTGCGGCGGGAAAGGACGAATGGACGATCAGGCGAATTCTCGAGGCGACATGCTCGACCAACTGATGGCAGCAGCCCGCGCCGGGGATTTGGCGGCCTATCGGCAATTCCTGGCCGAGGCCGCGCAGCGTATCCGCGCCAGGCTGGCCCGCAAGATCGGCGCAGACAGCGAACTGGAGGACCTGGTGCAGGAATGCCTGATCGCCATTCATGAAAAGCGCCACACGCTCGACCCCGATCGGCCGGTGGCGCCGTGGATGAATGCGATCGCGCAGTACAAGCTGATCGACCACTGGCGAAAGCGCGGTCGCAGCCCCATCGATCTCGACGACGAGGCCGACATGGCCGTGCCCGCCGATACTCTGGCCAAGGCCGATATCGAGACGCTGCTGGGCAAGCTGCCCCCGGCGCAGGCAGAGGCGATCCGCATGACCCATATCGAAGGCCTGACCAATCGCGAGGCGAGCGAGAAGATCGGCATTGGCGTTTCGGCGATGAAGCTGCGCGTCCATCGCGGGATGCAGCGGCTGAAGGAACTGGCGGACGAAGACGGATCATGAGCGAGACCGATAACCTTATCGACCAACTGGCGCAGGACGGCGCAGTGCCCCCTGCCAATGCCTTGCCACGCTTTGTCATGCCGCTGGCGGGCGTGATTGCACTATGTGCGCTAGGGGTGGCGCTGGCGCTGGACGGGGCCTTTGCCTCGGTGCAGCAGAACGGCCTCAACGGCATTGTCGTCAAATGGGGCTTTTCGCTCGCGCTGCTGCTGCTCAGCGCCTTTGCCTTGTGGGCGATCGGCAAGCCCGGCACGCGCACCGGCGGCGCCATGGTGGCGCTGGCCGTGCCCTTCGCCCTGGTCGCCGCGCTGCTGGTGCTGGACCTGCTGGTGGCCGAAGCGATCTTCCCCGGCGAGACCTGGCGGGAATGCCTTGCCGCCATGGGGATCATGAGCCCGGTTGCCTTCGTCGGCGCCATCGTGGCCACACGCTGGCTGGCTCCCACCGACCTGCCCCGTGCCGGCCTTGCGGCGGGCCTATTCGGCGGGGCCGTTGCGATGACGGCCTATGCGCCTTACTGCACGCAGCATGGCATGCTCTACATGGCAGTGTTCTGCTGCCTTCCCATCCTCGCCATGGCGGCCCTTGGCTGGCTGCTCGGACCGCGCCTGCTGCGCTGGTAAGGACCTGCGCGCATGAGGGACCGGCACGATTATTCCGTGCGGCGCCTGTCGGACTGCCACAAGATCGCGGACTTTCGCGAGCTGGCGCGGCGGCGGCTGCCCTTCCCCGTGTTCAACTATATCGACGGCGCGGCGGACGACGAGGCGACGAAAGACCGCAACACCGCCGCCTTTGCCGATGTGGACCTGTTGCCCGACGTGCTGGTGGGGGCGGACAGGCTGGACCTTTCCACCACCATCATGGGCCGCGAAACCGCCATGCCGCTGATGCTCAGCCCCACGGCGCTGCAACGCATATTCCATTGGCAGGGGGAGCGGGCGGTGGCCGCCGTGGCGGAGCGCCATAACCTTTGGTTCGGCATCTCCAGCCTCTCCACCGTCAGCATCGAGGAAGTGGGCACGCGCTGGCGCGGGCCCAAGATGCTGCAATACTACTACCACAAGGATCGCGGCCTCAACGCGGCGCTGGTGGAACGCGCACAGGCGGCGAAGTTCGATGCCGTCACGCTGACGGTCGATACCGTGGTCTCCGGCAATCGCGAGCGGTGCAAGCGCACCGGCTTCACCACCCCGCCCCGGTTCACGCCGTCCAACATGCTGAGCTATGCCATGCACCCGGCCTGGGCGCTGAATTTCCTGTTTCGCGAGAAGTTCGACCTGCCCAACCTTTCCACACACGTGGCAGCAGGCAGCGGGCAGGCGATTTCGATCCAGGACTATTTCGACTCGATGCTCGACCCCAGCCTGAACTGGCAAGCGGCGGAGCAGCTGCGCGACGACTGGGGCGGCAAGTTCTGCCTGAAGGGCATCATGTCCGTGGGCGATGCCCGGCGCGCTGCCGACATGGGCGTGGATGCGATCATGATCTCCAACCACGGCGGGCGGCAGCTGGATGGCGGGCGCGCGCCGTTCGACCAGCTGGCCGAGATCGTCGATGCCGTGGGCGACAGGGTGGAAGTGATCCTCGATGGCGGCGTGATGCGCGGCAGCCACGTGGTGAAGGCGCTGAGCATGGGCGCGAAGGCCGCCAGCGGAGGCCGGCTCTACCTCTACGCGCTGGCTGCAGCCGGAGAAGCG
This sequence comes from uncultured Erythrobacter sp., assembly GCA_913055155.1. Taxonomy (GTDB): domain Bacteria; phylum Pseudomonadota; class Alphaproteobacteria; order Sphingomonadales; family Sphingomonadaceae; genus Alteraurantiacibacter. Next base: position 239,166 of record CAJXJR010000003.1, read on the forward strand.
GGCGCGGAGCGCGCAGTGCGCATCCTGAGCGACGAAATCACCCGCGCGATGCACCTGATGGGCAAGACCGACCCGGCAGAGCTTTCGCGCGACAACCTGCGTTTCAGATAGCAGAAGGGCCGAGCCCGAAAACGGACCCGGCCCCCCTTGCAACGCCTGATGGGGGGATCAGGCGATGGGTTCTGCTTCTGCGTCCTCGCTCTTGCGCACGGCAGACCAGTCCACCTTGCGGGTGGCGAACATGATCCCCGCCAGCGCGGCGAACAGCAGCAGCGAACCGATCAGCAGCGAGTAGGTCTCTGCATTCAGCAGCACGTAGAGCACGCCGTAGAGCGCTGCGAGCATCAGGCCGATGAACCCGGCCCTGCGCCACGTGCCCAGCACGGCGGCGTTATAGGCGGTCAGCAAGCCGATGATCGCGGCAGCGGCCACAAGGTAGGCGAGCGAGAAGCCGATCACCTCGGCAAAGGCCAGCAGCATGACGAAGAACAGCACCAGCCCCGCGCCGGTGAGCAAGTACTCCGCCGCCGCCACGCGCGCGCCGCCGACAATGTCGAACATCAGCAGCGTGGCGAAGGTAAAGCCGATGAACAGGAAACCGTATTTCACCGCCCGGTCCACCTGGCTGTAGAGGTCGACCGGGTCGACGAGGCCGATGGAAACCGCCTGCGTCGGCGTGGCAGAGGCGACGCGCACGGATTCGATTTCCGGATAGCTGGAATTGACCGGCGCGACCGGGCCCGCGGGCTGGTCGGACACGGAGAGCAATTGCTGCCCCAGCGCCAGGTTGGTGATGCCCGCATAGGTGGCGGTAAAGCCTTCGGACGAGATCTCGCGTTCGTCAGGCAGGAAACCACCGGTAAAGCTGGGGTGCGGCCAGGGCGAAGTAACGTGCCATTCGGTCTCGCCACCGCGCGGGATCATCGACAGCGAATGGCTGCCGCGCAGGCCATAGCTCCACGTCACTTCCAGCGGTGCCTCTGCCGTCCACTCGGCAACCGGGGCGGAAAAGCCGCGCCCGGAAGTGGCAAGCGGGCCGTTGCCGGGGTTGAGCTCCACTTGCGTGCCGCCAACCACCACACGCGCGCTGTCGGTAAGGCCGCGCGGGTCGGAAATGCCAAAGCGCAGTTCGGCTTGCGCCAGCAGCAAGTCCTCGCGGTCAATATCCAGCCGTCCCAGTTCATCCGTCAGGGCAAAGCTGGCCGTTCCCTGCATCTCGCCCGAATAGACGACACTTTCGTAGATCGCGTAGGCCTTGCGGTCGGGATCGAGCGCGGTTTCGATATTCTGCGCGAGCGGGGAGACGAACAGCTCGCGGCGCACTTGCCGTCGCCGCTCGGTTACCACGCCGTCGACCGTTTCGGCCTCGACGCTTTCGGCCATGAAGGGGATCACCAGCACCGGCCCGGTCACGGTCTGCGCCCCGCCCCAGCCTTGCGTGATCTGCGCCTGCGCCTGCTGTGACTGGTTTTCGCGGTCGTAGACCAGCGCATAGACCATCAGCAGCGGCACGATCAGCACCCCTGCGACAAGACCGGCCAGCAGAAGCTTCATGCCGGGGCTTCGTTCACGTTTCATCGCTTGATTCTCCCTCATAGACTGCGACGAATCGTGCATTGCGAGCGACGAACTGAATGTTCTGTGAACTCTCAGAGCCGTTGATGCGCATTTCATCGGCGTGCAGGATGCTCGCCATGCTGAAACGATTCGCAATCCCACGAATTGGGGGTGCCGCGCTGCTGGCGCTCTCGCTCACCACGCCGCTGGCCGCGCAGGACGAAGGCGAAGCCGCCCAGCCCGAGCAGGCCTACGCCACGACCGACGTCGTGCTGCAAACCACCATGGGCGAGATCGTGATCGCGCTGGAGACCGAGCGCGCGCCGATCACCGCGGGCAATTTCCTGCGCTACGTGGAGGAAGATCGCTTCGACGGCACCGTCTTCTACCGCGCCATGCACATGGACTGGGGCGACCAGCCCAACGGCCTGATCCAGGGCGGCACCCAGTGGGACCCGGAGCGCATTTTGCCCGGCATCGAACACGAACCGACGACGCTGACCGGCCTCAGCCACACGCGCGGCGCATTGTCGATGGCAATGGGTGAACCGGGCACGGCGAACGGCGATTTCTCGATCATGCTGGGCGACCAGACCGGGCTGGATGCCAATCCCGAAAGCGACGATCCGGTGTGGCAGAACGGCTATGCCGTGTTCGGCTATGTCATCGACGGCATGGACGTGGTCGAAGCGATCCACGCCGCCCCTATCGATCCGGAAAAGGGCGAAGGCTGGATGCAGGGCCAGATGCTGGCCGACCCGGTCGAAATCGTCGAAGCGCGCGTGGTCGAGGAAACTGCGGACGAGTAGCGGTCAGTCCCGCTCGGGCCTCTCCGCTGCCAGTCGGCTCATCAGGATCGCCGTGCGCTGCGCCTGCCGGGTAAAACTGCGCAGGTCCACCGTCTCGCCAACGGCATGGCTGCCCGATCCATCCGGCCCCATGCCCGCCAGCCCATCGGCATAAGGCGCGACGAAGCTGATATCGGCGGCACCACGGCGAGCGGGCGGGAAAATGCCCATTTCCTCCAGCCCCATGTCTGCGTTGATCGCGTTCAGGCGCGCGAACAGCGCCATGTTGCCTTCGCTGGGCGACATGGGCGGATAGCGGAAGGCAAATTCGATTTCCGCATCGGTGCCGGGCAGGTTGTCATCGACAATGGCCTGCATGGCAGCGGCAATGCGGTCGGTCTGCTCCTGTGAGATCGTGCGCAAGTCCCCTCGCGCCACCGCAGTGGAGGGGATGATATTGGTCTTGCCCACCGCAGCGGCGCCAAGGCGGTCTTCGGCCAGTTCCGCCGGCGTACCGCCCGCCATGAAACCGACGTTGTAGGTGAGGTTCTCCTCCGGCAGTTCCTCGCGAAAGGTGTCGAGGATGCGTGCCATCTCGTAGATCGCACCATAGCCTGCACGCTCGCCAAACACACCCGAGGAATGGCCGGTGCGGCCGGTGGTCGTCAGCGTCCAGCTGTTCGACGAACGCCGCGCAACCACGCCCATGTCGCGCCCGTCCTGCACCGACAGCCCCTCGAAACCCAGCGCCACGTCGGCCCATTGGCCTGCTGCGACAAGGTCTGCACGCGCCTGCTCTATCGGGTTGCCGACGTCTTCCTCGTCCCCCGTCAACGCGACCACGATGTTGGCGCCGTCCAGCGTGCCCGCCGCCTGCATGGCGTTGAGGGCGGAGAGGATGACCACGATCCCGCCCTTGTCGTCCACCACGCCCGGGCCGGTGGCAGTGTCGCCGTCACGAACGAACTGCTGGAACGGCGATGCCGGTTCGAAGACCGTGTCGATATGGCCGATCAGCAGCATGCGGGTGCTGGCGGGATCGCCGTGGCGCGTCGCAAACAGGTGCCCGGCGCGCCCGACGTGATCCTGATCGATCCATTCGACTTCGAAGCCAAGCGCCTCGAACTGCGGCACCAGCATCTGCCCCACTTCGCGCACGCCCTCGTGGTTGTGGGTGCCCGAATTGATGTTGGTCATCGCCTCCAGCAAGGCGACATCGCTGTCGAACCCGGCCTCCACTGTCTCGATCATCACCTGTTCGGCAGGCGAAAGCTGGGCGACCGCGGGCGACGCCACGCTTGCGGCAAGCAAACCTGCCAGCGCGGCGTGCCTGACCGGCATCAATAGACGCGCTTCTTCGGCTTGATGTATTCGGCGTCGTCGGTGAGCGTGTATTCGTGCACCGGGCGGTAATCGATCTTCACCGAACCGTCCTTGCCGCCCCAGCCTTCGAACCAGGCAGCGGTGTGCTTCATCCAGTTCTCGTCGTCGCGGCCGTTGGTTTCTTCGTTGAAGTAATCCTCGTTCACGTGCGCGCCGCGGCATTCCTTGCGGTTGGCGGCGGAATGCATGGTGACGGCGGCCTGGCCGATGAGGTTGTCCAGTTCCAGCGTCTCGACCAGGTCCGAGTTCCAGATCAGCGAGCGGTCGCTGACCTTGATGTCGTTCATCCGGGCGTAGATGTCGGTGAGCTGCGACTTGCCTTCCTCCAGCAGCTCGTCGCTGCGGAACACGGCGGCGTGCTTCGACATGCACTGCTGCATTTCGGTGCGGATCGAGGCGGTCGAGGAATCGCCGTCGGCGTGGCGGAAGTGGTCGAGCCGCGAAAGCGCCAGGTCGGCGCTGTCGGCGGGCAGTTCGTCATGGCTCTGGCCGGGCTTGATGGTGTCGCGCAGGCGGTGGCCCGCCGCACGGCCGAACACCACCAGGTCGGTGAGCGAGTTGGAGCCGAGACGGTTCGCCCCGTGCACCGAGACGCAGGCCGCCTCGCCCACGGCAAACAGGCCGGGCACCACGGTTTCCGGATCGCCATCGGGCCCGATGGTCACCACTTCGCCGTGATAGTTCGTGGGGATACCGCCCATGTTGTAGTGCACGGTGGGCACCACCGGCAGCGGCTGGCGGGTCAGGTCTACCCCGGCAAAGATCTTGCCGCTTTCGGTAATGCCCGGCAGGCGCTGCGCCAGCACGTTCGGGTCGATGTGGTCTAGGTGCAGGAAGATGTGGTCCTTGTTCGGGCCCACGCCGCGCCCTTCGCGGATCTCGATCGCCATCGAGCGCGAGACGACGTCACGGCTGGCAAGGTCCTTCGCCGAAGGGGCATAGCGTTCCATGAACCGCTCGCCTTCGGAGTTGGTCAGGTAACCGCCTTCGCCGCGCGCGCCCTCGGTAATCAGCACGCCTGCGCCATAGATGCCGGTGGGGTGGAACTGCACGAATTCCATGTCCTGCAGCGGCAGGCCGGCACGCAGCACCATGCCGCCGCCGTCACCGGTGCAAGTGTGGGCGCTGGTGCAGGTAAAGTAGGTGCGGCCATAGCCGCCAGTCGCCAGCACCACGGCGTGGCTGCGGAAACGGTGGATCGAGCCATCGTCAAGGCACATGGCGATCACGCCGACGCACTTGCCGTCCTTCATGATCAGGTCGATGGCGAAGTATTCGATGTAGAAATCCGCCGCGTACTTCAGGCTCTGCTGGTACAGCGTGTGCAGCAGCGCGTGGCCGGTGCGGTCGGCGGCAGCGCAGGTGCGCTGCACCGGCGGGCCTTCGCCCATGTTCTGCATGTGGCCGCCGAAGGGACGCTGGTAGATCGTGCCCTCCTCGTTACGGCTGAAGGGCATGCCTGCGTGTTCCAGTTCCAGGATCGTGTCGGGCGCCTCGCGCACCAGGTATTCGATGGCGTCCTGGTCACCCAGCCAGTCGGCACCCTTCACGGTGTCGTACATGTGCCACTGCCAGTGGTCGGGCGTGTTGTTGCCCAGCGCGGCAGCCACGCCGCCTTGCGCTGCCACGGTGTGGCTGCGGGTGGGGAACACCTTGGTGATGTTGGCGGTCTTCAGCCCGGCCTCTGCCGCGCCCATGGTGGCGCGCAGGCCGGAACCGCCGGCCCCCACCACCACCACGTCATAGGTGTGGTCGATGATCGGGTAGGCGCGACCGTTGATTTCGAAAGTCTCTTTGCGGGCCATCAGGCGGCTCCTCCGGAGAAGACAAGGCGAGCAAGGCAGAAGAGGCCGAAGGCGGCGCCTGCGAAGCTGGCAATATTCAGAAGCAGGATGGCACCGAACTTGGTGCCGCTTTCGTGCAGGTAATCCTCGATCAGCACCTGCAGGCCCAGGCGGGCATGCCAGAAGGTGGAGATAACCAGCAGCGCCACCATGAAGGCGGGCAGCGGCGAGGACAGCCAGCCTGCGACGCTGGCGTAGGAATAGTCGCCCAGCAGCGCCAGCGAAATGCCCAGGAACACCATGGTGACAAGATTGCCGACCGCGGTGAAGCGCTGCATCAGCCAGTGATGCGGGCCCTCGTGTGCCGAACCAAGGCCGCGTACCCGGCCGATCGAAGTTCCGTTACCCATTCTTGCCTCCCCTCAAGCCAGCAGGATGAAGGCCCAGAAGGCCACGGTGAGCACGATCCCTGCGACCATCGAGATCACGGAGAAGGTGCGATTGGTGTTCAGTTCGTACCCCGCGCCGATATCCAGCACGAAGTGGCGCAGCCCAGAGGACATATGGGTGAAACAGGCCCAGGTCAGGCCCACCAGCACCACCATGCCATACCAGCTGGAAGCATGGGTATGGAACGTCTCGTAAGCGTCCGGCCCGCCGGCCAGCGCGCCCAGCCACCAAAGCAGCACGCCGAGGCCGACGATCGCCATCCCGTCACCGGAGATGCGGTGCAGGATGGATACCGTCATGTGCGGTCCCCATTTCCAGATTTGCAGGTGCGGTGAAAGCGGGCGGTTGTCCATGGCATGTCCCGTTGGTTGCGAATGTGGGCCCCATCTAGCGCATGTGGCGCGCGAGACAAGCGGCCCTTGGCCCATATCGCCCATTTGCCGAGCCACTTGCGGACAGTCTTTCCCCCTGCCCCGCCCATCGCTATGACCGGCGCCCATGACCAATATTCTTGTTACAGGCAGCAGCAGGGGCATCGGCCAGGCAATTGCCGACCAGTTGGCAGAGCGCGGCTGCAACGTCATGGGCCATGCCACCCGCGCCATCGATTCGCGCACCATCGCCGCCGATTTCGCCGACCCGCCTGCCCCGCAGATGCTGTGGGAAGAGGCGCTGCACCGCCTCGACGGGCGGATCGACGTGCTGGTGAACAATGCCGGGCTGTTCGAACAGATCCCGCTGCACGCCAGCGACATCGAGTGGCTGGATCGCTGGGAAGACACACTGCGCATCAACCTGACGGCCGCCGCCCAGCTCAGCCGCTTTGCCGTGCGCCACTGGCAGGAACGCGGCTCTGCCGGGCGGATCGTGCACATTGCCAGCCGCGCGGCCTATCGTGGCGATTCGCCGGCGCACTGGCACTATGCGGCAGCCAAGGGCGGCATGGTGGCCATGCACAAGACCATCGCCCGCGGCTATGCCGCCGAAGGCATCCTGTCCTTCGCCATCACCCCCGGCTTTACCGATACCGCCATGGCGGGCGACTACCTGGAAAGCCGCGGCGGCGAAGGGCTGCTGGCCGATATCCCGCTGGGCCGCGTGGCCGAACCGGAAGAGATCGCCGATATCGCCGTGTTCTGCTCGCTCGACGCCCCGCCCAGCATGACCGGCGCGGTGATCGACGCCAACGGCGCCAGCTATGTCCGGTAGGATCCTCGCCGTCCTGGCGAGCCTTTGCCTTGCTGCCTGCGTCGCCCCGCAACCCCCGGTACCGCGCGCCAGCACCGGCGTACTGGATGCAGCGCGCGCCAGCGCCGGTGACGGCTCTGCCTGGGCCGAAGCTTGCGAGGACTGGGACGACTGGGACAAGCGCGCCCCGGCCTTCCACGTGTTCGGCGATACCTATCACGTGGGCACTTGCGGCATTTCCGCGATCCTGATCGCGGGGGCAGACGGCCATGTGCTGATCGACAGCGGCACCCGCAATGGCGCGCGCGTGGTGCTCAGCAATATCCGCACGCTGGGCTTCCAGCCGGAAAACGTGCGCGTCGTGCTGACCAGTCACGAGCATTTCGACCATGTCGGCGGCTTGTGGTGGGTGCAGGAAAACAGCGGCGCGCGCATCCTCACCTCGCCGCAAGCACTGGACGTGATCGAAAGCGGCGAAGCCGATGCGGCAGACCCGCAAGCCGGCATGCACGATCCCATGCACCCGATCGCCCGCCACATGGTCAGCGCCATCGAGCCGGGTGAACCGGTGACGCTGCTGGGGCGCGAATTCCTGCCCGTCGCCACGCCCGGCCACACCCCCGGAGCGCTGACGTGGCAGTGGCAGGACTGCGAAGGCGCGGAATGCCGCAGCGTGGTCTATGCCGACAGCCTCTCTGCCGTCAGCAGCGACGACTATCGTTTCTCCGACCATCCCGACTACGTGCAGGCCTATCGCGACGGGCTGGCGCGGCTCGCCGCGCTCGATTGCGACGTGCTGCTCACCCCGCACCCTTCGGCCAGCCACATGCGCGACAAGCTGCTGGCGGGCGACCTTGCCGGCGGCATGACCTGCGCGGCCTATGCGGCAGACCGGCTTGCCCGGCTGGAGCAGCGGCTGGAGCAGGAGGCCCAGGGAGGTATCGGCCAATGAGCTGGAAACTGACTGCCGTTACCACCAAGGAAGCCGTAGAAGCCGCGCTGGAACGGCGCGAGATGACCATCGGCTGGGACGAGAATATCGTCCTCACCGGGTTCGAGGTCGATCCCGAAGAGGCCGATACCTGGCGCCTCGAAGCCTACACGCCGGGCAAGCCGACCGACGACGAACGCGCCGCCCTGCACGCGCTGTTCGACGATCCGGTGCCGCCGATCCTTGCCGAGGAACTGCCCGAAGTCGACTGGGTGGCCGAAAGCCAAAAGGGCGTCGACCCGATCCGTGCCGGCCGCTTTCGCGTGCGCACGCCTGATCATGATGCGCTGGGCGACCCCGCCCTGACCGAATTCGTGATCCCCGCCGCGCAGGCTTTCGGCACCGGCCAGCATGAAACCACGGCGGGCTGCCTGGAAATGCTCGACGTGATGCACCGGCAAGGCCTGCGACCGCACAATGTCGCGGATATCGGCACCGGCACCGGGCTGCTGGCCTTTGCTGCGCTGGACCTGTGGCCACTGGCCAAGGCAGTGGCCAGCGATATCGATCCGGTCTGCGGCCCGGCTGTGGTCAGCAATTGCGCGCTGAACCATGTGCCGCTGGGCACCGATCGCGGCCAGCTGGCCATGGTGATTGCCGATGGCATGGACGACCCCGCCTTGCAGGCGCGCGCGCCGTTCGACCTGCTGATCGCCAATATCCTGGCCGGTCCGCTGATCGACATGGCGCACGATTTCGCCGAGGCCGTGGCGCCGCGTGGCAGCATCCTGCTGGCGGGCCTGCTGGAAGTGCAGGAACAGGCCGTTCGCTCGGCCTATCGCAAGGCGGGCTTCCGCCTGCACCGCCGCATCGTCAACGGCGACTGGAGTATCCTGTGGCTGCGGCATCGCTTTCAGGGCTGATGCGCCGCCTGCTGCGCGGCCTGCTGGCGCTGCTCGCCGCGCTGGCCTTGCTGGTGGTCGGCTATCCGCTGGCGGCATGGGTCGGCAGCTCGATCCCGGCGAACGAGGCGGTCGATCTCGCCGGGGAAGAGACCGTCCAGATCATGGTCGAAACCAATGGCACCCACACCAGCATCGTGGTGCCCGTCGTCACTGCCACCAAGGACTGGCGCGAAACCTTTCCCAGCGCCGCCGTGCCACGCCCCGATGGCCGGATGCCTACGCACCTTGCCATCGGCTGGGGAGAGCGCGAGGTGTTCCTGAACGTGCCCACATGGGGCGACCTGAAAGCCAGCACGGCCTTGCGCATCGCCACGGTGGGCGGAGAACCGCTGATGCGCGTGAGCCATTACGTGCGCCCGGCACCCGGCCCGCACCATCGACCGCTGGAGGTCTCGACCACGCAATATGCCCGGCTGGTCACCGCGATAGAGAGCGCGCTGCCCGAAGTCGCGCCGGGAGAAACACGCGAGATCCTGAAAGGCACCTTTGTCGACGATGCCTATTACGATGCCGTCGGCAGCTACACCCTGGCCAACACCTGCAACACCTGGGTGGGCGACAGGCTGGCCGAAGCGGGCGTGGAAATGGGTCGCTGGACCCCCTTTGCCGGCGGGGTAATGAAATGGATTCCACAGCCACCAGCGCCCGCATCGGGCGCGTCCTGATGGTTAATTCCGGTGTAAAGAATCGCGACATCGCGATTGCTGCCTTGCGCGATTTGTCATACCAATGTGTCAGAGGGGATCGCAGTCGGGGGGAATGCGCATGGCAGAACGCGGCGCAGAACGACATGATATCTCGATTATCGGCAAGCTTCGCACCGGCACGGGCAAGCGCGACGTAACCATCGTCGACCTGTCAGACCGCGGGTGCCGCATTTTCGATCGCATGGGCTATCTCTCGCCCGGTCTCTCGGTGACGATAAAGATCGGGCCCATCGGCCCCATCGACGCAACGGTGCGCTGGCAGGACCAGCCCTATGCCGGGATCCGGTTCGACAATCCGCTTTACCCCGCCGTGCTGGACCACATCCGCACGCATTTCGACCTGCGCGATCTGGGCAAGGGCGAGATCGACAATCCGGGCGAGGCGGACGTCTAGTATTCAGCCATCGGCAGCGGCGACGATTTCCGCCCAGCCCGCTTCGTCGATCACCTCGATCCCCAGTTCTGTCGCCTTCTTTAGCTTCGAGCCTGCTCCGGGGCCAGCCACCAGCAGGTCCGTCTTGGCGCTGACCGAGCCCGAGGCCTTGGCGCCCAGCCGTTCGGCCTGAGCCTTGGCCTCGTCGCGGCTCATCGTCTCCAGCTTGCCGGTGAAGACCACGGTCTTGCCTGCCACTGGGCTGTCGAGCGTCTCGACCTCGTAACGCGGCACGTCGAGCTGGCTTAGCAGGTCTTCCCACACGGCGACATTGTGGTCTTCATGGAAGAAGTCTCCCAGCGCTTCCACCACCGCGCCGCCGATGCCATCGATGCTGGTAAGCGAGGCGGCGGCCTCCTCGTCTCCCGCGCGGGCCTTTTCGGCGGCTTCGCGCAAGAGCGGCAATTCGTGGAAATACTTCAGCAGGTCGCGCGCCGTCACCGCGCCCACGTGGCGGATGCCAAGGCCGAACAGTAGGCGAGCCGCATCGGGCTGACGCCTGGCCTCTATGCTGGCGAGCAGGTTGTCGACCGACTTTTCCTTCCACCCCTCCAGCGCGAGGATATCGTCCCTGCGGTCCTTCAGGCGGAAAATGTCGGCGGGGCTCTCCAGCCAGCCAAGCGCGAAGAACTGGTCGATGGTCTTCTCGCCCAGCCCGTCGATATCCAGCGCGGCGCGGCTGACGAAGTGTTTCAGCCGCTCGGTGCGCTGGGCCGGACAGATCAGCCCGCCGGTGCAACGCACGTCGACCTCGCCTTCTTCGGCCACGGCTTCGCTGCCGCATTCGGGGCAATGATCGGGGAAGACGAACGGCTCGCGCTCCACGTCTCGGGTCAGGTTATCGACCACCTGCGGGATCACGTCGCCCGCACGCTGGATCACCACGCGGTCTCCGGGCCGGACACCCAGCCGCGCGATCTCGTCGCGGTTGTGCAGCGTGACGTTGGTGACGGTAACGCCGCCCACCAGCACGGGGGCGAGCCTTCCGACGGGCGTGAGCTTGCCGGTGCGGCCCACCTGGATGTCGATCGACTCCAGCGTGGTCTCCATCTTCTCTGCCGGGAACTTGTGCGCCAGCGCCCAGCGCGGGGCCTTGGCGACGAAACCCAGCCGGTGCTGCCAGTCAAGCCGGTTGACCTTGTAGACCACCCCGTCGATCTCGTACGGCAGGCCTGCGCGCCCTTCGGAAATGCTGCGATAATGCTGCAGCATTTCCTTGACATCACGGCACAATTTCAGCTCCGGAGAGATCGGCAGGCCCCACGCTTCGATGGCCCGCATCACCGCCATCTGGGTGTCGCCCGGCACCGCGCTCGCCGCGCCCCAGCCATGTGCCCAAAAGCGCAGATTGCGCCTGGCGGTAACGCTGTCGTCCTTCTGCCGCAGCGATCCGGCGGCAGCGTTGCGCGGGTTGGCGAACAGCTTGCCGCCGGCTTCCTCCTGCGCAGCATTGAGCGCGGCAAAATCCTGTTTCGCCATGTAAACCTCGCCGCGCACCTCGAACACCTCGGGCACCTTGTCACCCGAAAGCTGCTGCGGAATATCGGCGATGTGGCGGACATTGGCGGTGACGTTCTCGCCCACCTGCCCGTCGCCGCGCGTGGCGGCCAGCACCAGTTCGCCGTTCTCGTAACGCAGCGAGCAGGAGAGGCCGTCGAACTTGTCTTCGGCAGTGAAGGCGACCTCTTCGTGTTCGTCCAGCGAGAGGAACCGGCGCACACGGGCGACGAAGTCCTCCACCTCTTCGTCCGAGAACGCATTGTCGAGGCTCATCATGCGAACTTCGTGCGTCACCTTGGATAGCGGCGAAGCGCTGATTTCGTGGCCCACCACCTTGCTGGGCGAATCTTCGCGGATCAGGTGCGGGAACTGCGCCTCCAGCTCGGCATTACGCCGCACCAGCGCATCGAATTCCGCATCGGAGATCTCCGGCGCGTCTTCCGCATGGTAGAGCTTGTTGTGATGCGCGATCTGCTTCGCGAGCCGCATCAGCTCGTTGGCGGCTTCGGCTTCGGTGATGTCGGCCATCAAACCCCCTCCAGCAAGCGATCCGCCTGCGCGCGGGCCTCTGCGGTGATTTCCGCGCCCGATAGCATGCGGGCGATTTCTTCCTGACGCCCATCCGCATCCAACAGCATGACCGAGGTCTTCGTCACCGTGCCTTCGCTCGACTTGGCGATCATGTAGTGGGTGCGCCCGCGTGCGGCGACTTGCGGGCTGTGGGTCACCGCCAGCAGTTGCCCGCCATCGCCGGCAAGGCGCGCCAGACGCTCGCCAATGGCAGAGGCCACCGCGCCGCCCACGCCGCGGTCGATTTCGTCGAAGATCACCGTGGCCGCGCCGCCCTGCTCTGCCAGCGCCACCTTCAGCGCGAGGATGAAGCGCGACAGTTCGCCGCCCGAGGCGATCTTGTTGAGCGGGGCGAAGTCGGCGCCGGGGTTGGTGGCGATCAGGAATTCCACCGCGTCCATGCCCTGCGGTCCCCACTTTTCCTCCGGCTGCTCGGCAACGGCGGTCTTGAAGCGTGCGGCATCCAGCTTGAGCGGGGCGAGTTCGGCAGCGACGGCTTCGTCCAGCTGCATGGCTGCGGCCACGCGGCTCGCATGCAGCGCCTCCGCCCGCGCACGGTAGACTTCGTGCGCGGTGCGTTCGGCCTTCTCGAGGTCGGCAAGGTCGGCATCGCCCTGTTCGATGGCGTCCAGCTTGCCGCGCAAGCTTCGCATCACTTCGGGCAGGTCGTCCACCTGGCACGAATGCTTGCGCGCCAGCGCGCGCAGTTCGAACAGCCGCGTCTCGATCCGGTCCAGCTCCAGCGGGTCGTGCTGCATGGCCTCGGCAGCGGCTTGCAGCTTTTCCTCCGCTTCGCCCGCTTCGATCACCGCGCGGTCGAGCGCGCCCAGCGCTTCGGCCAGCAGGGGATGCTCTTCGGCAATCCGGTCCAGCTTGCGTGCCGCCACGCGCAAGCTGGCCAAGGGCGAATCCGATCCGTCCCACACCTGCCGCAGGTCTTCGAGGTCGCCCGCCAGCTTCTCTCCCTTCTGCATGTCGGCGCGGGCATTGGCGAGCGTCTCCTCCTCGCCTTCCTCCGGCTCGATGTTGCTGAGTTCGGAAAGGTGCGCCAGCAGCAAGTCCTGGTCCGCCTTGGCCTGTTCGATGGCCTCGCGCGCACCGTCCAGCCTCTCGCGTGCCTCGCGCCAGTCGTCCCACGCGGCGGTAACGCCCGCCACGTCGGCATTGGCATAGCGATCCAGCAGCGCGCGGTGGCCGCGCGGGTTCACCAGCCCCCGGTCGTCGTGCTGGCCGTGCAGTTCCACCAGCGCGCTTGCCAGCGCACGCAGCAGGGCCACGCCCACGGGCTGGTCGTTGACGAAGGCCTTTGACCCGCCATCGGCCTTGAGCCGGCGGCGGATGATCAGCGGCTCGCCGGGCTCGATCTCCACTTCGGCGTCATCCAGCGCCTCTCGAAGCAGGGCAGGAAGCTGGGCGAACTCAAATGTCGCAGTCACGCTCGCCTGGTACTCTCCCGCGCGCACCAGTGCGGAATCGGCGCGATTGCCCAGCACCAGCCCCAGCGCATCGAGCAGGATCGACTTGCCCGCCCCGGTCTCCCCCGTCAGCACGCCCAGCCCCTGCCCAAAGGCAAGGTCGAGCGTGTCGATCAGCACGATATTACGGATGGAAAGCGCAGTCAGCATAGGTGGCCAAAGCTTTACGGCGGGCCCTCTTGCAGCGCAACGATTGGCCGCCTCCCAAGCGTGGATGGCGAGGAATTCTTAACCATTTTCTGCGTAGTTTACCGGGTCACAGCAAGAGGAACTGGCCCACGATGTCGGTGCTCACGATCAGGGCATACAAGCGTTACGCCACACGGCTGCCGGTCAAGCTGCGCCGTGAGGGTCGCAAGACCGCGTCGGGCCTGCTGATCGAACTGTCGCAGCAAGGCGCGCGCCTCAGCAACCTGAGCCGTGGCAAGTACGAAGTAGGCGACAAGATAGTAATCGTCGCGCCGACCGAGCTGGAAATCGAAGGCACGATCCGCTGGGCGCACGATGGCCTGGCCGGGATCCGCCTGGAACGGTCCCTGCACCTGCCGGAAATGCGCGACCTGCTGGAACTCAACCGCCGCGAGCAATCGGGCGTGGACTGGCGCTACGGCACCTGACTTACAGCGGGCTGAGCCGCCCTGATCACCCGCCCATGCGTTCGGGGGCGTACTCTTCCATCAGCTCATAGGCCTTTTCGTACCATTCGGAGCCGGGATAGTTTGCCCCCAGCACCGCCGAATAGCGCATGGCCTCTTCGTGGATGCCCAGCGCCAGGCTGGTTTCCGTCAGGCGATAGAGCGCTTCGGGCGCGTGGCTGGTGGTCTGGTAATCCTCGATCACGTTCTGGAAGCGCAGTTGCGCTGCCAGCCACTGGCCGGTGCGTTCGTAGAACCGACCAATTTCCATCTCCTTGCCCGCCAGGTGGTCATTCACCAGGTCGATCTTCAGCCGCGCATCGTCGGCATAGGGGCTGTCGGGATAACGGCGAACGATCTCGGTCAGCGCCTGCAGCGCACGCTCGGTAATCGCCTGGTCGCGCTCCACGTCGCTGATCTGCTCGTAATAGCTCATGGCGATCAGGTAATAGGCATAGGGCGCATCGCGGTTGCCCGGATGGATCGAGAGGAAGCGCGAAGCCGACTGGATCGCGCGGGTGTAATCGCGCGCGGCATAATAGGTAAAGGCGCTCATCAGCTGGGCACGACGGGCCCAGGGCGAATAGGGGTGCTGGCGTTCCACCTCGTCGAACAGGCCGGCGGCCAGTTGCAGGTCGCCACGGTCAAGCCGCGCCTTCGCCGCCGTGTAGAGCGATTCGACGTCGCGCGCGACGTAGGCAATGTCTGTTGCGCCAGTTTCACGGCCGCCGGAACAGCCGACCAGCAGCATGGCACAGGACGCGCCCAGCAGCGCGCTACGGATGGAAAGCTTCGCGTTCATGGACTTGCCTATAACTAGCCTCGCGCTGAACGCCAAGTGAAGTACTGCGCTGTTTGCCGCTTTCTGCGGCCAGCCCGGCCACCAGGTGCGCGCCTTGCCTGTTGTTGCCCATGCCGACGCCGTGCCGCAGTATCGTTGCGCCTGAAAGCGGATCGACATTTGTCGGGCGCAGTTTGTCGATTGTCGATGCCGGTCGGATTTGGTCGATGCGAGGCGAAACCCGGTCGAGCATCGGATGCCCTGACGCGGCCCCCTCCCCTACATCACACTCATCGCTCCGGCCCAGCCCCCCAAAACTTTTCGGGGCCGGAGCACCCAAGGAGGAGGAAAGACAATGAAGACTATTCCAATGAAAGCCGGAATGGCCGCCGCTCTAGCCGCCAGCAGCCTGATCGTTACCCCGGCCCTGGCGGAAGAGAAACCTTTGAGCGTCGCCGTACAGTACAGCGATCTCAACTTGGCCACTGCGCAAGGTCAGGCGGTACTCGAGCAAAGGCTCGACCGCGCTGCTCGCCAGGTTTGCAGAGTCGATGAAGTTCGCGTCGGCACCCGCATCCGGAGCCGTGATGCGCAACTTTGCTACAACGAGACGAAGCGCGACTTGGAACAGCAGATCGCAGCGGCCGTCAAAGAGGAGCGGGCTGAAAGTTAAGGGTCTAAAGTCGGCGAGCTGAAACCAAGAACAGCGAGGATTCCAGAGCGACTCTAGCCAAAGAGCGAAACAAGCTTGCTCTATTTACCCCATGATCGGAACGTAGTTTCTAATCATGGGGCTTATATATCACAATATTTTTCAAATTAAATCAGTTGCAAGGCAAGGTTTGTCACAAAAATGCAACACGTCCTAAGAGAAGTTGGTGTTGAAACTTTTTCGGCTGTAACGAAGGCCCAATCCCATGCAATGGGCTCTCTCCTTCAAGGGCTGGTGTTCCTTCACGGGCCGCAACCATCCCGAGTATTGGCCTCTTAACCAACCTTCACGAAAGGGACTGAAATCGTGAAATTCACATCTGCCGCAAGGCTAACCACCGCACATATGGCGATTGTATCTGCGCTATTTGCCGCTCCTGTCATGGCACAGGACGAGCAGAACGTGTCCGATGCGGAAGCTGATGAACTGAATGAAGAAGGCTTCATCTTCGTGACCGGTTCGCGCATTGTACGTCCGGAAACCGAGAGCGCTGCTCCGCTGGTCGCTTCAATTGGTGGCGAAGAGATCACCGAGCGCGGTGTGACCAACGTTTCGCAAATACTGAACGAAGTACCGGGCTTCGGCACGCCCGTGTCGAGCGCGGGCGACCAGGCAGGCTTCTCTGTGGGCCAGAACTTTGTCAACCTTTTCGGTATCGGCTCTCAGCGTACGCTGACCTTGGTGAACGGTCGTCGATTCGTTTCCTCCAACACCGCCTCTAACTTTAGCGGCGCAAACGCTGGTCTGCAGGTCGACCTCAACGTCATTCCGGTCTCGCTGATCGAACGTGTCGACGTGCTAGCCGTCAAGGGCGCCACCACCTATGGTTCTGACGCTGTTGCCGGGACGGTTAACCTCGTTCTGCGTGATGACTTCGAAGGTATCGACGCTTACGGACAGTATGGCACCTACGACGAGGGATATGGCGACAGTTACTCGGGTGGCATTACCGTGGGTGGGAATTTCGCCGAAGGACGGGGCAACATTGCTGTCAATTTCGAATATGACAAGCAGGAAGGCGTTCGCTTTTTCGACAACGAATTCGGCAGGCTCGCCGCATTCCGTGACAACGAGAACACGGTGATCCAACCACGCGCGATTTTTGTGATTTCAGAAGACGGCTTCCCAACACGTGGTCCGGGTCTTTTCAACGGTGGCTACCTGACCGATGCATTGACTGGTAGCGCAGGTGGCTTCACGAACGCTGATGGCGACTTTGTGAATTTTGACGGTAGCGGCAACCTCGTTTCTTACGACATCGGCGACCCTGTCGGCTTGGTCAGCGCAAACGGCGGCGACGGCCTCATCCTGAACCGTGCCGGCCAGTTCCTGTCCGAGCTTGAGCGTTACACGCTGTTCGCACTCGGCCACTATGACCTGACCGACAACATCCGTTTTGAATTCGAAGCCAACTATGCCAACACCCAGGCTGTCGAATTGGTGAACCAGCCTGTTTACCAGTCGGCACTGTTCAGTGGCGACAGCCTTGGCCTTGGTATGCTGCTGTCGAACCCGTTCCTGAGCGATCAGGCTCGCGGTGTTCTGTCGCGCCCCGGTAACCTTGATGCCGATGGCGACGGTATTGTGGAACTGAACTACGATACCGATGGTGACGGCACGAATGACGACACGCAGTTCTTCCTGCAGCGAGCAGGTTTCGACTTGCTGGGCGGTGACAACCCGAACTTCCAGCAGTTGGACCTGTTCCGCGGCGTCGCTGGCTTCAGCGGTGATTTCAACGCCTTGGATCGCGACTTCTTCTGGAACGTCAGCTATTCCTATGGCCGTTCGCAAGCTGTCTCGACTTCGACGGCACTCGTGCAGGCGAACTTCCTGAATGCTGTTGATGCCGTCCGTGATCCGGATACTGGCGAGATCGTTTGCCGTGTGACCATCGATCCGCCGACGGCGCCAGGCACCAACACCGGGACCCCGTCGCAGCCGCGCTCTGTGACTGACTGTGTCCCGCTTAACCTGTTCGGAGAAGGCGTTGCATCGCCCGAAGCAATCGATTTCGTGACTGCAGAAACGCTGGCCGAATCGACCAACCAACAGCACATCTTCAACGCCAACTTCGGTGGTGACCTATTCTACCTGATGGACAATGCTATCGGGTTCAACATCGGTTACGAGTATCGTAAGGAGCGTCAGACTTTTACGCCCGATGGCTTCCTTCAGGAAGGCCTCGGTCGGTCCGTGGCGATCGCGCCGGTTGATGGTTCCTTCAACACGAACGAAGTCTTTGGCGAAGTTCTGCTCCCAATCATCCAGCCGGGTAACGGCTCGTTCATTCACCGCCTCGAGTTCGACGCATCTGCGCGTTACATCGACAACTCGCGTGCTGGTAATGACTGGGTTTGGTCTGTGGGTGGCCAGTTCGCTCCGATCGAAGACGTTACCTTCCGCGGTTCGTACACTGAGTCGGTGCGCGCGCCCGCGATTGTTGAACTGTTCCTGCCGGCCGTTTCGATTTTCTCGTTTGCAGATGACCCCTGCGACGTGGATTTCCTGAATGCCGGTCCGGATCCAGCCCGTCGTCAGGCCAACTGTGCCGCAGACGGCTTGCCGGCTGACTTCGATTCGCAGATCGATGATGCATCGCAGGAAATCACTTCGTCCGGCAACCCGAACCTGCTCAATGAAACTTCGGAGTCTTGGACTGCCGGTGTCATCGTTCAGCCGCGCTTCGTGCCTGGCCTGACGTTGACCGTCGACTGGGTCGATATCGAGTTGACCAACGCAATTACTACGCTGGATCTGACCGACGTGCTGCGTTCGTGCTACGATAACGACAATTTCCCGAATGCACCGACCTGCAGCCAATTCCAGCGCGATCCGACCACCGGTCAGATCATTGGCGCGCAGGTTGGTCAGTCGAACGCCGGTTCGTTTGAATTCGCCGGCCTCCAGGCTGCGCTTACCTATGGTTTCAACCTCGGGGACGTGTTTGGCGACGGTGAGGACATGGGCGATCTCGATATCGTCGCTCGCTACTTCTACCTGGACAAATCGGAGTTCACCGTGGTCGGTGTGCTTGATGATGACCGAGGCGAAATTGGCGATTATAAGCACGAAGCGAATGCCACGATCCGATATTCCAACGGTCCAATTTCTGCTTCTTTTACCGGTAATTATCGCTCAGGTGCGTCATTCGACCTCCAGGAAGACCAGACCGCTCCGTTTGCACAGGTCGGTGACTATTTCATCCTGAATTCGACCATCGGGTTCGACATCACGGACAACCTGACTGCTCAATTTACCGTCAACAACCTCCTAAACAGCGAACCGCCGGTGCCTTACACCAACGGCAGCTTGATCGGGCAGTACCTTGACGGCTACCTGGGTCGTCAGTATCTGTTCCGCTTGTCGGCGCAGATGTAAGCCAAACGGCATTAGTCAAAGAGAAGGGGGGCCATTTGGCCCCCCTTCTTGTATCCGAATTGAGCGAAGGTGCCGCCCCTATTCCCAGAATGCCACGCTACGGCATTCAATACTTTCACGAACATGCGGATTTTGCGCGGAATTATCGACGAAGGCCGAATGCGGGCAACGCCAGGTGCGGCTGTGGTCGCTGTCGTGAAATTTGAACAACAACACGTCGTCGCGCTGCATGCCGGCAAAGTACCACCAGCGATGCGAGGGATGGTAGGAGAAGATCGTTGCCGCCATCATCTCCTCCTCACCGGGAACCGGCGCAGTCAGCGCATCGCCTTCCGGAAACTCGTCGACGATCAGCATGGTGTTGTCCTTTTCCTCCCCGCCGAAACTGGTGCGCCCGTCGCACAGCGCCAGCGGTACGTCCTGCGGCGGCGGCGAAAAGGTGCGCCAGTGGCTGGTGATGAGGAAACGCTTGAACCCCGGCCCGTCAGGGAAGCACTGTTCGTACGTCGCGCGCGCCATGCGTTCCGCCGTGCCGGTGCTGACGTCGACGTGGGCCTCGCCGGCGGGCGGCTGCAGGCCGCCGTGGTGAGTGTAGCCCTTCTCCTTCTTCGCCGCGTGGTCCGAAAGGTCGGCGCTGGTGCGCAGCATCCAGCCGCGCGCGGCACACTTGTCCGCCCCCGTCAGCCGGATCACGTTGGCTTCCACTTCGCGTTCATAAAGGCGCTCCACCTGTTCCTTGTCATGAAAGTCGGTCACCGCGCTGGGGCATCTGGCAATCATGAACCCATGGGTATCGAGCTGGAAGTGATCGCGCAGCGGCATCCCGTCGCGGATCACCACCTCGTAATCGGAATAGGTGCCGGTGTTGATCTCCTTGCCCTGGCTGACATAGCGCCGGGTAACGAAATCGCCCTCGTCGACATAGCGCATCATCGCGCGCACCTGCCGCGCCCGATCCTCGATGTTGTCGTCGGTAATGCTGGCCATGGCTTTCCTCTTCCCGTCTTTCCTAACGATCGTTATCGTCATGCCACGAGGTGTTGGCGGCGGGCAAGCTTCGCGCCATGATCGCCACGGTAACACGAGGGAGAGACATCATGGGGCCACTGCCACCGGGCACGGACGATCGGGCAATCTGGGATATCTGGGAGTCGCAATTCACCCTGCCCTGCGTCACCGTGGCAGACGAACTGGGCCTGTTCCGGGCCATCGGCGACCAGGCGATGACGACCGGCGAACTGGCCACGGCACTGTCGGTGGACGAACGGGCGCTGGGCGTGCTGCTGGGCGGTCTCGCCGCGCTAGGCATGGTGGAAAAGCGCGATACCCGCTGGTCGGCCACGCCGCCTGCGCGCATGTGGCTGCATCCCGAGGCAGAGGGCTACTGGGGCGGCTTCCTGTTCCGTTTTCGCGAGACCATTCCCATCCATGCCGACCTGATCGCCATGGTGCGCAGCGGCAAGCGGCCCGAGAATAAGGTCGCCGGTGGCCCGGAATGGGAACGCGGCACGATGAGCGCCGAGGTAGCCAGGCGCATCTCCGACTTCATGCACGCCCACTCGATGGGCCCGGCGCGGGGCGCCGCCATGCAGCCGGTGTTCGGCGAAGTAGACAGCCTGCTCGACGTGGGCTGTGGCTCGGGCGTCTACGGCATCGAATTCGCGCGGGCCAATCCGCATATGGCGGTTACCATGCTGGACCTGAAGGAAATGGTCGCCGAAGCGCAGAAGCATGTCGACGCCGCCGGATTGCAGGATCGCGTGGCCACCTGCGGGCTCAACATGTTCGAACAGGACTGGCCCACCGGGCACGATGCGCACTTCTTTGCCAATATATTCCATGACTGGTCGGAAGAGACCAACGCCATCCTCGCCGCCAAATCCTACAAGGCGCTGGAACCGGGCGGGCGCATCTTCCTGCACGAGATCCTGATGGACGACGACGGCTGCGGCCCCTGGACCGCCGCCAGTTTCAGCATCATGATGCTGCTGGGCACGCTGGGCAAGCAGTACACCCTGCCCGAATTCCGCACCATGCTGGAGGCCGCCGGGTTCGAAGACGTGCGCGCCTGCCGCAGCGGCGGGGGCTACTACTCGCTTGTCTCCGCCCGCAAGCCTGGTTGAGCCTGGGGCTGACCCGCCCGCGAAACGTCCTCAATTTCGTCTTAACGACGCCTGGAAACCCCGTTCGGCAGCGGGGTTGTAACCCACCGCCTGCATTGTGCACGAGCGGCAGTGGGGACCGCCGCACGCGTCATCCGGCGCGACAGGAACTTGGAGACAGGACATGGCCATCATCAAAGGCCTCTACACAGACGAAACCGGCGCGACCGGCATCGAATACGGCTTCCTCGCCTCGCTCATCGCGGTGGCCATGGTGAGCGGCTTCGAAGCGCTGGGCAACGAGATCGACAACACCTTCGGATACGTCGAGGAAGAATACTCGGCGGTGAACTAGGGTGTTTCCTACAGGAGGGCCACTGGGGGACACCCTCCTCCAT
The DNA here is from genome assembly GCA_913055155.1 of uncultured Erythrobacter sp. Lineage (GTDB taxonomy): Bacteria > Pseudomonadota > Alphaproteobacteria > Sphingomonadales > Sphingomonadaceae > Alteraurantiacibacter. The sequence continues at coordinate 260,906 of CAJXJR010000003.1, forward strand.
GCCCCGCCGCACAACCACGCCTGACACCACCGACCCGCAGGTAAATATCATCTTCATGGTCTATGGTTTTGAACCGGGTGGCACCGATGGCCGCGAAAAGACGTTGGTTTTGAAACGGGTCGAAGGCACCCACCACTCGCTATTGCAGCAAGCGGTTTTATATAAGAGTGCGCCAAGCCGCGACCTGTTCATCAAGCGCATCAAGTAGGCGATGGAGCGTTAATAGCTCCTTCGCATTGCTCTTGTTTATTCCTCCCCCATCCGCAGCGCGGCGATAAACGCTTCCTGCGGAATGCTCACGTTCCCATACTCACGCATCCTTGCCTTCCCCTTCTTCTGCTTCTCCAGCAGCTTCTTCTTGCGCGTGATGTCGCCGCCGTAGCACTTGGCGGTCACGTCCTTGCGCAGGGCGGGGATGGTTTCGCGGGCGATGATCTTGCCGCCGATGGCGGCCTGGATCGGGATCTTGAACAGGTGGCGCGGGATCAGCTCTTTCAGGCGTTCGCACATGCCGCGGCCGCGTTCCTCGGCCACATTGCGGTGGACGATCAGCGATAGCGCGTCGACCGGTTCGGCGTTCACCAGGATGTTCATTTTCACCAGGTCGCCCTCGCGCAGGCCGATCTGTTCGTAATCGAAGCTGGCATAGCCGCGGCTGATGCTTTTCAGGCGGTCGTAGAAGTCGAACACCACTTCGTTCAGCGGCAGCTCGTAGGTCACCTGCGCGCGGCCGCCGACGTAGGTCAGGTCGGTCTGGATGCCGCGCCGGTCCTGGCACAGCTTCAGGATCGCGCCCAGGTATTCGTCGGGCGTGTAGATCGTGGCCTTGATCCACGGTTCCTCGATCATCTCGATGCGGTTCACGTCCGGCCAGTCGGCGGGGTTGTGGATGTCGATCGTCTGCGCGTCCTCGGTCTTGGTGTGGGCCAGGTGCACGCGGTACACCACGCTGGGCGCGGTGGTGATCAGGTCTAGGTCGTATTCACGGCTCAGGCGTTCCTGGATGATCTCCAGGTGCAGCAGGCCCAGGAACCCGGCGCGAAAGCCAAAGCCCAGCGCGGCGCTCGATTCCATTTCGTAGCTGAAGCTGGCGTCGTTCAGGCGCAGCTTGCCGATGGACTCGCGCAGCTTCTCGAAATCGGCCGCGTCCACCGGGAACAGGCCGCAGAACACCACCGGCTGCACTTCCTTGTAGCCAGGCAGCGCCTTGTCTGCCCCGCCCTTCACCGTGGTGATGGTGTCACCCACGCGGGCCTGTTCGACTTCCTTGATCTGCGCGGTGATGAAGCCGATTTCGCCGGGGCCGATTTCGGGCAGGTCCATGCGCTTGGGGCCGAAGCAGCCGACGCGGTCGACCAGGTGCTGCGTGCCGCCCTGCATGAACTTGACCTCCAGGCCCTTCTTCAGGACCCCGTCCATCACCCGCACCAGGATGACCACGCCGAGGTAGGGATCGTACCAGCTATCCACCAGCATGGCCTTCAGCGGCGCGTCGCGTTCGCCCTTGGGCGGCGGGATCTTGGCGACGACGGCTTCCAGCACGTCCTCGATACCGATGCCGCTCTTGGCGCTGGTCAGCACCGCTTCGCTGGCATCCAGGCCGATGATATCCTCGATCTCGGCCTTCACCTTTTCCGGCTCTGCGGCGGGCAGGTCGATCTTGTTGATGACGGGCACGATCTCGTGGTCGTGCTCGATCGACTGGTAGACGTTGGCGAGCGTCTGCGCTTCCACCCCCTGCGCCGCGTCCACCACCAGCAGCGCGCCTTCGCAGGCGGCCAGCGAACGGCTGACTTCGTAGGCGAAGTCGACGTGGCCGGGCGTGTCCATCAGGTTCAGTTCGTAAGTCTCGCCATCCTTCGCGGTGTAGTTCAGCCGCACGGTCTGCGCCTTGATGGTGATGCCGCGCTCGCGCTCGATATCCATGTTGTCGAGCACCTGCTCGCTCATCTCGCGCTCGGTCAGGCCGCCGCAATGCTGGATCAGGCGATCCGCCAGCGTGGACTTGCCGTGGTCGATATGGGCGATGATGCTGAAGTTACGGATATGCGACAATTCGGTCATGGCGCGCCTTTAGCCGCGCTGCGAGACGCTGTCAGCCGGAATATGCGCCCCGATGTGCGCCGCGCCTAACCCGCGCGCGAGGAGCCGCCCTGGACATCGACCTGTATGAAGCGCGGGCGACTGCTGGGCGCGGGGTTGCCCGCTGCCGCCGCGGCCAGGTGCGTACCGCTGGGCAGGGCCTGCAAGGGCAGCCCGACGGCCGCCAGCATGTAGGGCGAGACGCGGTGGCGCGTGCACAGCCCCCCTGCCCCGTCGGACACCAGCGGCGTTTCGAATTCGATGCCCTGCGTCGCATCCTGCGAACGGCGCACCTTGCCCACCACGATCTGCCCTTCGCCAAGGTCGAGTACCAGGTCAGTGCCGATCGGCACGTCCAGCAGGCCTTCAATCTTGGCCCCCGTGCGCGAAAGGTCGCGCACGGGGGCCACGTAGTGATGGTCTTCGTGCACCACGCCGATGCGGCGGAACAGCGTGCGCCGCTTGGCGCGGTGCTTGGCAGGGCCGACGGCTTCATAGCGCATTTCGCCGCTTTCCAGCTTGGCCAGCACCTCCGCCTGCGACACGGCGCGCGAGAAGATGAAGCCCTGCACGAGGTCGACATCGAGCGCGCCGATCGTTGCCAGTTCGTCCATCGCCTCCACGCCTTCGGCCGTGGTGGTCATGTTCATGGCGCGCGCCAGGCTGGCGATGGCATTGATGATGGCCCGGCCGGATTCGCCCTCCTCCGCGCAGCCGCGCACGAAGCTCTGGTCGATCTTGATCTTGCCGAACGGCGCCTGGCGCAAATAGGCGAGCGAGGAATAGCCGGTGCCGAAATCGTCCAGCGCCAGCTTCACCCCCAGCTTGCGCAGCCTGGCGAACATGACCTCTGCACTGCCGATATCGCCCATGAACACGCTTTCGGTGATTTCCAGCTCCAGCCGCGAAGGCGGTAGGCCGGAATCAGCCAGTGCCTTGTGCACGATATCGGGCAGGTCTTCGTTCAGGAACTGGCGCGCAGAGACATTGACCGAAACCGGCAGGTCGCCGGGCCACTCGGCGGCATCCTTGCAGGCCTGCTTCAGCGCCCAGCGGCCCAGCTGGTCGATCAGGTTGCTGTCTTCGGCGATGGGAATGAAGACTGCAGGCGAAATGGCACCCTGTTCGGGATGCTCCCAGCGCATCAGCGCCTCGAACCCGCGCACCGTGTGGTCCTTTGCGCAGACCTGCGGCTGGTAATGCATCACCAGCTCCTCGTGCGCGATGGCATCGCGCAGGTCTTCCTCGATCTCGCGCCGATCCTCGGCGTTTTCCTTCAGGTCGTTGGAATAGAAACGGAACTGCCCGCGCCCGCCGCCCTTGGCGGCATAGAGCGCAAGGTCGGCGGCCTTCACCAGCTCTGCCGGCTCGATACCGTCGTAAGGCGCCACGGCAATGCCCACCGAGGTGCCGATGATCGCGCGGCTGCCTTCGATCGAATAAGGCTGCGAGATCATCTGGATCATGCGGTTGGCGCTGTCGCCCAGCTTGCCGCGGTCATCCAGGTCGGGCACGATCAGCTGGAATTCGTCCCCGCCGATCCGCCCGATCTCCGCACCCGCCGGCGCCACGCGCTGCAACCGCTGGCTGACCTGGCGCAGCAGTTCGTCACCCGCAGGATGGCCCAGCGTATCATTCACCTGCTTGAACCGGTCGAGGTCGAGCATGATAAGCGCGCAGCTGCGCTTTTCCACCTTGTAGGCGTTCAGCGCGGCGGTGAGGCGCTGCGTCATGCGGTGGCGGTTGGAAAGCCCGGTCAACGCATCGAAGGCCGCCATGCGGCTGGTCTTGCGCTTTTCCTCGTAAGTCGCGGTGATATCCTTGGCGATCCCGCGATAACCGACAAAGTTCTGGCGCTTGTCGAACTGCGGGCGACCCGTCAGCGACCACCACTTGCAGCCGCCCTCGGTATTCTCCTCGCCTTTCAGGCACACCACCAGTTCGGTGAAGCTGGACCGCGCGCTGAGCAGGTAGGAGATGGGTTTCACCTCCTTGTGCTCGTCGTCATCCTCCATGGCCTGCAACACGTCGGCCACCGGTTCCCCGATCACCGGACGCTGCGCTTCGAACTGCTCCAGCGCCTTGGCCGAAAGGTAGGTAAAATTGCCCCTGGCATCGCTCGCCCAGAACCAGGCAAGGTCGCTGCGTTCGAAGCTGTCGAGCATTTCCAGCCGCTCGCGATCGCTGGCGACGGCGACGCGAGCCCCGGCGACCTCGGCATCGGGCACGCGGACGGGTTCGGCATCACTGCCGCCAAACCCTTTCCAGATTCCGCGTACACCCAAGAATGGATACTCCAGTTGCAACGCGCCGCACCCATAGGGCGATACGCGTTGGTACTATCGGGAACGTCGTAAAGGATTAGCCTTACCAAACCGCTAAGACATGGCGGCAGGCAGATGCTGGCGGACGGGCATTCAGCCGGCCTTTTTCAGCTCTTCCTTGCGAATCTGGTGCGGTGCAGCGCCCTGGATGGCAGCGATGCGGCCAGAGGGGTCGCGTGTCAGGGCATTGGCGAATTCCACGCCCATGCGGTCGTCCTCGCTCCAGCGGGTGGTGCAGGTGACAGAATGCGACTGCGAAATCTGCACCTTGAAGATGGTGCCAACGGGCACGTTCCACAGCCCTTCGATCATCGCCCCGGTGGTGGAGATGTTGCGAATTGTGCCGTTGTAGAGGTGCCCGTTGTGATCCAGCACCACCTTGCGCAGCATGGTCTGGCGCGGGGCGCGGCTGCACCGCGGCCCGCGCGCAACCGCCTCCAGCCCGGCGGCAAGCCGCTCCGTCGCCTGCTGCGCCGTCAGCGGGCGTTCGTAGATGAAGCCCTGCACGTGACTGCACCCATGCATGCGCACCAGGTCCAGCTCGTCCATGGTCTCCACACCTTCGGCGGTGGTTTCCATGCCCAGCGAGTGCGCCAGGCTGGTGATCGAGGCGATGATGGCGGCGTTGCGGCTGCCTTCCTCGGTAATGCCGCGGATGAAGCTCTGGTCGATCTTGATCTTGTCGAACGGCGCCTTTTTCAGATAGCCGAGCGAGGAATAGCCGGTGCCGAAATCGTCCAGTGCCAGGCGCACGCCCAGGTTCTTCAGCGCGGTGAACATGGCATCGGTGCTGGCGCTGTCCTGCAGGAACACCGATTCGGTAATCTCCAGCTCCAGCTGCGAGGCACGGATGCCCGACTGGGCGATGGCATTGGCCACGACCTTGGGCAGCTGCGGGTTGGCGAACTGCAGCGGCGAGACATTCACCGCCACGCGGATTTCCTCCGGCCACTGCGCCAGCTGCTCGCAGGCCTGGCGCAGCGCCCATTCGCCCAGCTGCTGGATCATGCCGGTATCTTCGGTGCTCTCGATGAATCGCTGCGGCGAGATCCAGCCCTTTACCGGGTGATGCCAGCGCATCAGCGCCTCGAACCCGCTGATGCATTCGTTGCTGGTTGCCACCACCGGCTGGTAATGCATTTCCAGCTGCCCCTTGCTCAGGGCATCGCGCAGGTCTTCTTCCATTTGCGAGCGCGCTTCGGCGTCGGCATGCAGGTCTTCTGAATAGAAGTGATAGCGCCCGCGCCCGCCATCTTTTGCGGCATACAGCGCAAGGTCGGCGTTGCGGATGATTTCCTCGCTGGTTTCCCCGTCGTCGGGCGCGATGGCAATGCCCACGGATGCGCCGATGATCACGCGCTGGCCCTCGATGCTGTAGGGCTGCGACAGCGAGTTGATGATCTCGCGGCCCAGTTCCGCCAGCTTGTCGCGTGCCACCCGCGTGGGGATGATGACCTTGAATTCGTCGCCGCCCAGGCGACCGACCTGCCCCATCTTGCCCACCGCGCGCTGCAGGCGCTGCGAAACCTGCTTCAGCAGCGCGTCGCCAGCCGGGTGGCCCATGGTATCGTTGACCTGCTTGAAGCGGTCGAGATCGAGCAGGAACACGGCGCAGGACCGGTTGATGACTTGCGGGGCAGCCAGGATTTTCTCCAGCGACTGGCTCATCTGGAAGCGGTTGGCGAGGCCGGTCAGCGAATCGTAGCGTGCCAGCCGCGTCGCATGTTCCTGGCTGCGCTTGCGCTCGGTCAGGTCGGTGCCCGATCCGCGAAAGCCGATGAAATTGTCGAAGTGATCGTACAGCGGACGGCCGGAAATGGACCACCAGCGTTCCTCGTCGGCAATCGCCGCGCGCACCGACAGCTCGCTGAAGGCAGAGCGTGCGGAAAGGTGGAACATCAGCGTGCGTTCGCCCTCCTCGCCGGTGTCGGCCAGGTCGAACAGGCGCGTAAGCGGCTGGCCGATCAGCTTGTGCGGCTTCAGCTTCAGCGCCTCGGCGACGGGGGCAGAGACATAGGTGAGCAGCGAACGGCGGTCCGTCTCCCAGAACCAGCCCTGCCCGGTCTCTTCATAGTCGGTAAGGATATCCTGCGCGCGGGTGTTGATGCGTTCCTGCGCGACGCGCAGCTCCTCTTCCCGCTTCTGCTCGGCCATCTGCTGGCGACCGACAAACAGAGCGAGCGCCAAGGCAATCAAAAGGCCAAGGATGCCATAGGCGATGGCGTTGTTCAGGAACATCGGCACATAGAGCCCGACCTGTGCCGCCACGATCGCCAGCGCATTGCGCCGCAGGTAGATGGCCGCGATGGCAAAGATCGCCGCCGCGCTGGCCCCGGAATAGATCGCCGGCATGCTGCCTTCGCTGGCCCAGTGCGTGAAGCCGAAGCCAGCCAGGGCCATGGGCACGACGACGGCGACCACGAGTCCGGCAACGCGGGCCGTGAGCGAGCGCGTGATCACCAGGTCGTAAACCACGCGGGCCATTATCAGCAGCACGATGGAAGCGCCCAGCGCCAGGGCCGTCGTCAAGGACGGGGGGCCGCTTGCAATCAGGGCGCAACCGATGGCGCAGAGGAAGACCGCCAGTGGCAGGACGGGCATGGAACGGGGAAAGAGCTGGCGGGCCAGCAGCACGTGCTCGGGCGGGCGAACCGGCTGGATGCGGTTGGGCTTGCGCCGTTCCTGTGTCCGCCGTTCGGGCAGCTGCTGCTTTTCCTTTGCCGGAGCGGAGCCGGATTCGGCAGCCTTTACGGGCCTTGCCCCCTCTGTCGCAGGGTCTGTTGCAGCGTCTGCCGCAGGCGCGCCGGACGGCTGCTGCGAAGGCGCAGCGGCTTTCCTGATCCTCTGGATAGCGCTTCCCGCGGAACGTTCCATGCGGGCCCCGTGCCATAAACCCCCTTGAAGAACGGTTAATCCGCACACGGGAAATGCGGTGCAATTCCCCGTGCATGACCGGGCGGGATGGATTGCCGGACGCGGTTAATGCGTTACAAACTGCAAGGGGGTGTGAAAGGTATTCGGGGGAACAGGCAGATGCGGCATATTGCGATCATCGGCTCCGGGCCAGCGGGATACTATACCGCCGAAGCCGCGCAAAAGCAGTTCGGCGAGGACGTGCGCGTCGATATTTTCGACAAGTTGCCAGTGCCTTACGGCCTGATCCGCACCGGCGTGGCGCCCGATCACCAGTCGATAAAGGGCGTTGCCCGCCGCTATGAAAAGACCGCGCTGACCGACAACGTGCGCTTTGTCGGCAACGTCGCCGTGGGCAAGGACGTGTCCGTGGCCGAATTGCAGGAGCTGTACGACGCCGTGGTGCTGGCCACCGGCGCCCCGTGCGACCGCGACCTGGGTATTCCTGGCGAAAACCTCGACAACGTCTTCGGCAGCGCCGCCTTCGTCGGCTGGTACAACGGCCACCCGCAGTTCGCCGATCTCGATCCGGACCTGTCGGGCGGCACCGCCGTGGTGATCGGCATGGGCAACGTGGCGCTCGACGTGGCGCGCCTGCTGGCGAAGAAGGATTGCGAGTTCGACGGCTCCGATATCGTCAGCCACGCGCTAGAGGCGCTGTGTGCCAGCAAGATCGAGCGGGTGATCCTGCTGGGCCGCCGGGGTCCGCACCAGATCATGATGACGCCCAAGGAACTGGGCGAACTGGGCCAGCTGGAAAATGCCGCGCCGCATGTCGACAAGGCCGACCTGCCCGACCCGGAGGAAGACGCCTTCCTCGAGCCCGGCCTGCGCAAGTCGGTCGCCGTACTGCGCGAATTCGCCGCCACCCCCGAACACATCCGCGCCGAAAAGCGTATCGCGTTGGAATTTGCCTTCATGGTCAGGCCCAAGGCCCTGATCGGAGAGGGAAAAGTGACAGGCATCGAAGTCGAACGCACCGAGCTGGTGAAAGGCCGCGCGGTGGGCACGGGCGAGTTCCGCCGCTTTCCGGCAGACCTGGTGGTCAGCTGCATCGGCTATCGCACCCTGCCCATCCCCGGCGTGCCGTTCGACGAGCGCGCGGGTCGCTTCGCCAACGACGAGGGCCGCATCCTGCCGGGCCTCTATTGCGTCGGCTGGGCGCGGCGCGGGCCATCGGGCACAATCGGCACCAACAAGCCCGACGGCTTCGGCGTGGTCGACAAGATCGTGGAGGACATTGCCGGCGGCACCCTTGGCCGCGGCGGCAAGCAGGGCCGCGAAGGCTTCGACGCGCTGGCTGCGGAAAAGGGGCTGGAAGTGGTCACCTTCCGCGACTGGAAGAAGATCGAGGAAGCCGAAGCCAAGGCCGCCCGCGAAGGCGCCCCGCGCGAGAAATTCGTCGATATCGAGGCGATGATCAGGGCGGCGGGCTAGTCCTTCCGGATTGCGCCGAGGAGGAGTCCTCGCGCTGCCGCTACACCCGCATCGGCATCAGCACATACAGCGCCGGGCTGCCTTCGTCCTTGCGGATCAGCGTCGGCGCGCCGGCGTCGGCGAAGTGCATTTCCACCGTGTCGGAATCGATCTGGTGGAGGATGTCCTTCAGGTAGCCGGCGTTGAAGCCGATCTCCATCGGGTCTGAGCCGTACTGGGCCGAGACTTCTTCCACCGCGTTGCCGTTGTCCGGGCTGGTGACGGTCAGCGTCACCTTGTCGGCATCGAGGCCCATCTTCACCGCGCGGGTCTTTTCCGTGGCGATGGTCGCCACGCGGTCTACACCGGCGAACAGCACTTTCGGATCGACCTTCAGCAGCTTGTCGTTGCCGGTGGGGATCACGCGGCTGTAATCGGGGAAGGTGCCGTCGATCAGCTTGCTGGTGAGGACCACCCCGCCCTCGCCGCCCAGCGTGAAGCGGATCTTCGACGGGCTCAGGTCGATGGCAACATTGCCTTCCATCGCCTCTTCCAGCAGCTTGCGCAGCTCTGCCACGGCCTTTCGCGGCACGATCACGTCGGGCATGCCTTCGGCTCCGGCAGGACGCGACAGGGTGAAGCGCGCCAGGCGGTGGCCGTCCGTGGCCGCGGCCTTCAGCACGCCGCCATCCTCGTCCGCCACGTGGAAGAAGATGCCGTTCAGGTAATAGCGGGTTTCCTCGGTGGAGATAGCGAAGCGCGTGCGGTCGATCAGCTCGGCCAGCGTGGCGGCGGGCAGTTCGAAGCTGGTCGGCAGGTCGCCTTCCACGATTACCGGGAAATCGTCGCGCGGCAGGGTGGGCAGCGAGAAACGGCTGCGCCCGGCCTTGATGGTCATGCGGTTTTCCGCCGTTTCCAGCGACACCTCGCTGCCGTCGGGCAGCTTGCGGGCGATATCGAACAGCAGGTGCGCCGAAACGGTGATCGCCCCGCCGCTTTCCACGCTGTTGGCTTCCAGGCTTTCGACAACCTGCAGGTCGAGGTCGGTCGCCATCACCTTCACATGGCCGCCCTCGTCCGCTTCGATCAGCACGTTGGAGAGGATCGGAATGGTGTTCCGCCGCTCCACCACGGACTGCACGTGAGAGAGACAACGCAGCAGCTTCGCGCGTTCGATGGTGGCCTTCATCGCAATCAATTCCCCAAACTCTGACGCTGCGGTGCCGGGAAAGCCCGGATTCGCATGGCTGCGCCGGTAAAATGCAGCACTATCCTTAGCGGAGGCGCATTTACGGGCAAGGATTCGGTCGCCAGAGGGCGGATTCGCTGGGGAAAAGTGGGGAATTCGGAAGGAATCCTCCCCGTGACAAAGTCATGGGGAGGGGGACCGCTCGCGCAGCGAGTGGTGGAGGGGCTAGTCGGCAAGGCAGCGAAGGCAGATGGCCTCAGCAACGTCTTCCGGTGATTTCAGGACCTCAGCGGCAGGAATCCGCAAGGTTTCGACCCCACGTTCCTTCAGAAACCTGCCCCGAACTGCATCGGATGCCGGCTGCGCCCCCATGTCGTGCACCTTGCCATCGATCTCGATCGCCAGCTTGGCCGAGGCGCAGTAGAAGTCGACCACGAACGGCCCGATGGGGTGCTGGCGGCGGAACTTGAGGTCCTGAGGCTTGCCCCGGAGGACCTGCCAAAGCCTGACTTCTGGCAAAGTCATTTCACGACGCAACGCCTTTGCGTTCTGAACGGTTCGCCTGTTCGTCGATCTCGCCATTTGCCCCTCCACCGCACTGCGTGCGGTCCCCCTCCCCATGGCTGCGCCACGGGGAGGATTCTGGTTGTCCTCCCTGTTTGCGCAGCAAATGGGAAGGTGGCGCTTCGCCGAAAGGCGAAGAGTCGGAGGGGCCGAAATGCAATGCCCCCACCATGCTGAGCATGGTCGCCCTCCCCATCGCTTCGCGACGGGGAGGATTCACATCACCCCAGCATGGCCATGCCGCCGTTCACATGCAGCACCTGGCCGGTGACGTAACCAGCCTCTTTCGACGCAAGGTAAGCGACCGCAGCGCCGATATCGTCGCCCTCGCCCATGCGGCCCATGGGGATCTTCGCGTTGATGGCGTCTTTCTGCTTGTCGTCCAGCGCATCGGTCATGGCAGAGCGGATGAAGCCCGGCGCCACGCAGTTCACGGTGATGCCGCGCGCGGCCAGTTCCTGCGCCATGGACCGGCTCATGCCGACAACGCCTGCCTTGGCAGCGCAGTAATTCATCTGGCCGGGATTGCCCGTCGCGCCCACCACGGATGTGATGTTGACGATGCGGCCGAAGCGGGCCTTCATCATCGGGCGGGCGCTGGCGCGCATCAGGCGGAAGGTCGCTTCAAGGTTCACCTTGATGACCGCGTCCCACTCCTCGTCCTTCATGCGCATGGCCAGGTTATCACGAGTGATGCCGGCGTTGTTCACCAGGATATCGATCTTGCCCAGCGTATCGACCGCGGCAGGCACCAGTTCCTCCACCTGTTCACTGTTCGACAGATCGCAGGTGATCTCCACGTGGCCATCATGGTCGTGGTGGGCGAATTCGGTGTTCAGCTGCTCGCGGAAAGAGCGCAGCTTTGCCGCGTTGGAGCCCGACAGGGCAAGGCGCGCGCCCTGCTTTGCCAGCGCGCAGGCGATTGCCGAACCGATCCCGCCGCTGGCACCGGTTACGAGTGCGGTCATTCCGGTAAGGTCGAACATCATCAAATCTCCTTCGCCAGCGCTTCGATATCGTCCATCGTCACCACGCTGGTGACGGTGCAATCGGGCGCGATCTTGCGGATCATCGGGCCAACGACCTTGCCGCCCAGTTCGACGAAATGGGTGACGCCTGCGGCCTGCATCGCCAGCACGCTTTCACGCCAGCGCACGCGGCCGGTGATCTGCTGCACCAGCAGGTCGCGCTCGGTCGCCGGATCGGTGACTTCGGCTGCGGTCACGTTGGCATAGAGCGGCAGGCGGAAGGCGTGCGGCGGGGTGTTGTTCAGCGCAATATCCATGCGCTGCGCTGCCGGTTCCATCAGCGAGCAGTGGAACGGTGCCGAAACCGGCAGCTTGATCGCGCGCTTGATGCCATGCTCCTTGGCCAGTTCCACCGCGCGATCAATCGCTTCCATGTGGCCGGACAGCACGACCTGCGTGGGATCGTTGTCGTTGGCAACCTCGCACACCTGCCCTTGCGCGGCGGCATCGGCCAGCGCCTGCGCCTTCTCCAGGTCAGCGCCCAGCAGTGCGCACATGGCACCCAGCCCGATGGGCACGGCATCCTGCATGGCGATGCCGCGGGTGCGCAGCAGCTTGGCAGTGTCGGTCAGGCTGAAGGCGCCTACGGACGCCAGTGCGGTATATTCGCCCAGCGAGTGGCCGGCCACGCAATCGCCTTTCTCTGCCAGGTGAAAGCCGCCTTCCTCCAGCACTTTCGCCACGGCCATGGCATTGGCCATGATGGCGGGCTGGGCATTGGCGGTCAGCGTCAGCTCGCTTTCGGGCCCTTCGGCCATCAGTTTCGCAAGGTTCTGCGACAGCGCCTCGTCCACCTCGCCGAACACTTCGCGCGCGGCGGCGCTGGCTTCGGCCAGTTCCACGCCCATGCCGACTTTCTGGCTCCCCTGGCCGGGGAATACGAATGCAATCATGGTATCTCCTTCTCTGCGCGCGGGACTATGCCTGCTTTGCGCTGCACGCAACACCGAAGGGGACAATCGCATTGGCTGCATCGTGGCCGATATCGGCGCGGCCAAGGTAGGCAATACCGCTGCGCTGGCACCAGTAGCGGGCGATCTCCTCCTCGGTCATGCCGAACGGACGGTCGTTCCGGGGCACGTCGCTGACGCGGCCCAGCCGCAGCCCGGCCACGCCGGGCAAGTGCTGCGTGATGTGGAAAAACAGCCGGTCGACGGCGTAGAGGTGCTCTGACACTTCCTCCACCAGCACCACGTGGCCGGACAGGTCGGGCATCAGTTCGGTGCCGCAGAGCATGGCCAGCGTCATCAGGTTGAAGGCCACGGCGGGGCGATCGTCGAGACCGGCCTCGAGCGGCACCTCTTCCCCCGAAAGATAGCGCAGCACGCGGCGCACGGCCTCTTCCCCGCCCTCGCGGCGAATGTCGCCCGCCAGCGGGCCGTGGACAGGCTTGCCGATGCCGTGGCGGTAGAGCGCGCCCAGCAGCGTGCCTGCATCGGAATAGCCGAGCCAGGTCTTTTCCCGCGCCGCCTGCGTCAGGCCGGCGATGGCAGGCGCAGCGATGCGGTTGGAGCCATAGCCGCCCATGGCAAACCAGATGGCATCGACTTGCGGATCGTTGGCGGTGGCAACGAAGGCCTCCAGCCGGGTGGCATCGTCGCCGGCGAAGTGTCCGTTTTGCAGGAAGCACTGCGGGTGGAACGACAGGTCTACGTCCGGAAATTCCGCCCTTGCCAGGGCCTGCACGGCGTCGGCCCGCTCGCGCAGGATAGGTTTTCCCGGACACAGGCAGACAATTCGCGTGGTCATTGCCCCCTCCCTCTAACATCCGCTTCACAAAGCGCCATGGGCCGCATAGTCACTTCCCCCATGAATGATTCACCGGGCGCGCTCGCCAAATCCTATTTCTTCTGCGGCATCGGCGGATCGGGGATGCTGCCGCTGGCGCAAATCGTGAAAGGCCTGGGTGCCGAAGTCGGCGGGTCGGACCGCAGCCGCGACCAGGGGCGTACGGCAGAGAAGTTCGACTGGCTGGAAAGCCACGGCTTCAGGCTGTTCCCGCAGGACGGCAGCGGCTTGACCAGCGGGGAGCAGGTGCTGGTGGCCAGCGCCGCGATCGAGGACACCGTGCCAGAGATCGTTCGCGCAAAGGTACTGGGCTGCCCGCGCGTGACGCGGGCCGAGCTGCTTTCGCAGCTGTTCAACGCATCGCCCGTTTCGCTGGCGGTGGGCGGCACCAGCGGCAAGAGCACGACCACCGCCATGCTCGGCTGGATCCTCGAACGCGCGGGGATGGAACCGACCATCATGAATGGCGCGGTGATGAAGAACTTCGCTGCGCCCGCCAATCCCTTCGCCAGCGCCGTGGTCGGCAGCGGCAAGGTGTTCGTCAGCGAAGTGGACGAGAGCGACGGCTCGATCGCGCTCTACAACCCAACGGTGGCGGTGTTGCTGAACGTCAGCCTCGATCACAAGACGATCGAGGAACTGCGGGCGCTGTTCGGCGATTTCCTGCGCCGGGCGGATGCCGCCGTGGTCAACTTCGACGATGTCGATGCCGAATTCCTCTCGCGCCAGTGCAAGAAGGTGATCTCTTTCGCCATCGTCAATCGCGAGGCCACGCTGGGGATCGAGCCCGGCACCATCGTGGAAAGCGCGAGCGAGATCGACGCCCTGCTGGTGGACCGGCGCACGGACGTGGGCCATTCGCTGCGCCTGCCGATGCCGGGGCGGCACAACCTGGAAAACGCGCTGGCGGCGATTGCCGCGGCCGTGGCCGTGGGCGTGCCGGTGCACGATGCCGCCATGGCGCTGGCCAGCTTCAAGGGGCTTGCCCGCCGGTTCGACGTGCTGGGCACCAGCGCCAGCGGGGTTACCGTGATCGACGATTTCGGCCACAACCCGGAAAAGGCCCGCGCCACGCTGCGCACGCTGAAGGCGCAGGAAGGCCGCGTAATCGCCTTCTTCCAGCCGCACGGTTATGGCCCGCTGCGGCAGATGGGGCATGAACTGGCACAGACCTTTGCCGAGGAACTGGGGCCCGACGACCTGACGATCATGTGCGCGCCCGTCTATTTCGGCGGCACGGTGGATCGCAGCCAGGGCAGCGAGCGGATCGTGCAGCTGATCAAGGATGCGGGCGGAAAGGCCGAATACATCGAAACGCGCGAGGCCTGCGGCGACCGCATCGTCGAGATCGGCCGGCCCGGAGACCGCGTGGTGGTGATGGGCGCGCGCGACGATACGCTGACGGTGTTCGCGCAAGGGCTGCTGGCACGGCTGTGAGCACTTACGCCAAGGCGTGGGTGCTGAATGGGGTTTGGACGCTTTTCACGATTTCCGGCCTCGTCGGGCTTTATCAGCAGTGGGTCGCAGGTGAAGATGCCCCGCCCGCCCTGCTGGTCGGTATCGCGGGGTATGGTGCCTGCTTCTTCCTTGCGGGCGCTTTCCCCAAGTGCCCCAACTGCACCGAGCCGGTGAATGACGCGCACATTGCCGGTGACAGCCGCAGCGGTCACGTCGTCCGCCCAGACCGCCCGCCGCGCGAATGCGGTTATTGCGGGCACGACCTGACCTGAAAGCCTTTCGCAACGATTTTGCGGCTATCCTGGGCCCTCGGTTGCAGTCGAACGGGTGCAGAACAGGGGCAAGAGCCGCAAAATGCAGAAGAATTACCGCCAGAGCGGTGTGGGGATGCTGGATGCAGCGCCGGGCACCTACATGGTCCATGCCTATTTCGACGATAACCAGGTCGACCTGGTCAAGGCCAACGTGATCGGCTGGCAGGTGGGGCAGGATCGCCGCCTGACCCCGCTGGTGATGGATCCGCGCGCGGTGGACGAGGATGGCTGGGTGATCCAGCATCCCGATGGCCGCATCGAAGCCGACGATGGCCGCAACTGGCCCAGCGAAGAGGCCTGGCTGCACGCCGAACGGCGCGAACGCCGCAACGCCGCCTGAACAGGCGCCCCTAGTGCCCGCTGCCCAGCTTGAGCACCTTGTGCAGCACGAACACGATCACCGCGCCCAGCAGCAGCCCGCCCAGCGCCGATAGCGTTGCAAAACTGAGCCAGCCCAGCAGGCCGCCGCCAATTGCGGACACACCATGCTCGATACCCTCGATCCAGTGTTCAGGCCCGGAAACGCCCACTTCGGCCAGCCCGTGCAGGATGATGCCGCCGCCCACCCACAACATGGCCACCGTGCCGACGACGGACAGCACCGTCAGCAGCTTGGGCATGGCATGCACCAGCATGTCGCCAAACTTGCGCCCGGCACTGGTGCGGCCTTCCCGGCACAGGTGCAGGCCGACATCGTCCATCTTCACAATCAGCCCCACCGCGCCATAGACGCCCACGGTCACCGCAATGCCCACCAGCGCCAGCACGCCGGCGCGGGTCAGCAGGTCTTCGGCAGCCACTTCGTTCAAGGTGATCGCCATGATTTCGGCAGAGAGGATCAGGTCGGTGCGGATCGCGCCCGAGGTGCGCTGCTGCTCGAACGCTTCCGGATCCTCGATCACGTCGTCCACGGTCTTGCCGTGTTTCGCCCCGCCCAGCTTTTCCAGCACCTTTTCCGCACCTTCGTAGGACAGGTAGGCCCCGCCCAGCATCAGGATGAAGACGATCGCCTGCGGCAGGAATTCGCTGAGCAACAGCGCGCCGGGCAGCAGGATCAGCAGCTTGTTCTTCAGGCTGCCCTTGGTGATGTTCCAGATGATCGGCAATTCGCGCGCGGGCGAAAGGCCGGTGACATAGCTGGGCGTCACCGCCGCATCGTCGATCACCACGCCTGCCGTCTTGGACCCGGCGCGCCCGGCGGCAGCGGCGATATCGTCCACGCTGGCTGCAGCCGTGCGAGCGATGATGGAAACGTCGTCGAGCAGGGCTACGAGGCCACCGGGCATGCAAAGTTCCTTTTGTCAGGGGAATACCTGATTACGTCAGGGACGCGTTATATTTCCCGCCCCTTCGCTGCAATGCACCCGTTTCTACTTCGCGTGGTACACGGTGATCACCACGTGCGGCTGTTCCACGGAGGGGTCGAAGCCAAGCGTGCCGACGAAGGCACCGCGCGTCAGCCAGTCGTATTCGCCCAGCGGCGCCTCGAACGCCGGGCTCGTGCGGATCGGCGGCGGCGGAGCCTCGCCGGGCACCGGCATGCACAAGGTGCCGGTGTTCACCACGTTGATCACGACATCGTCATCGGTGCGCAGGAAGTAGTCGGCCACGATATCGGTGCAGCCGTCGGAACGGCTCAGTTGCCAGTCCCATCCCATCGGGAGGATTTCCCCGCGCATGCGTGGGCCTTCGAAGGTGCCGCCGGTAATGGGAATGATGCGGCGCACGCCGCGCGGGGTTTCGCCCACCTCGATAGCGGGGGACAGCATGACCACCGAACGGTAAAGCAGTTCCAGCTGCGGGTCTGCCTGGGGTGGCGGGCCCGCCTCCTGGGCAGACGCCGGCGCAGCGATGGCCAACAGGCTGACAACGGTGACGAGAATCGAACGCATGGACAAATCCTCCCTTTTCCCGTGTCCTAACCGCACTTGCATTCCACAGCAATTTCGCTATGTGCGCGCCTTCCGCAGTTTCCGGGCATAAGGCGCCCATTTGCGGAAATCGAAGAAAGCCGGAGGGACGCGCACGGAATTCGCCGTGCCAATGTCAGCGATCGGCATGGAGTGAAAGGAAGCGCGCATGGCTCTTTACGAGCATGTTTTCCTCGCGCGTCAGGACCTGAGCCAGGCTCAGGTCGATGCGCTTGCTGCCAGCGCCACGGATATCGTGGAAAGCAACGGCGGCAAGGTCGTGAAGACCGAGACCTGGGGCCTGAAGTCCCTCGCCTACAAGATTGACCGCAACCGCAAGGCGCATTTCGTCATGCTCAACATCGACGGGCCCGGCTCGCTGGTGGCCGAGCTGGAGCGTCAGAATCGCATCAACGAAGATGTGATCCGCTGGCTGACGATCGCCGTGGAAGAGCATGAAGACGGCCCCTCCGTCATGATGCGCAAGAACGACCGCGACAAGAAGCGCCGTTCCGACCGTGAGGAGCGCAACTGATGGCCCGTCCGTTCTACCGTCGTCGCAAGTCCTGCCCGTTCTCGGCCAAGGACGCCCCCGTAATCGATTACAAGGACGTGCGCCTGCTGCAGGGCTTCATGTCCGAACGTGGCAAGATCGTGCCCAGCCGCATCACCGCCGTTTCTGCCAAGAAGCAGCGTGAACTGGCCAAGGCCATCAAGCGCGCCCGCCACCTGGGCCTGCTGCCCTACATCGTGAAGTAAGAGGAGAACGCATCATGGATATCATCCTCCTCGAACGCGTCGGTGGCCTGGGCCAGATCGGTGACGTCGTCACCGTGAAGGACGGCTATGCCCGCAACTTCCTGCTGCCGCAGAAGAAGGCCCTTCGCGCCAACGAAGCCAACAAGAAGGTCTTCGAAGCCAACCGCGAGAAGCTGGAAGCCGAAAACGCCGAAAAGCGTACCGCTGCCGAAAAGCAGGGCAGCACGGTCGAAGGCACCGAGATCGTGCTGATCCGTGCCGCGTCCAACGCCGGCCAGCTGTATGGCTCGGTCAACGTGCGTGACGTTGCCGCGGCGCTGGCCGACAAGGGCCACGACATCGACAAGAAGCAGGTCATCATGGGCGCGCCCATCAAGACCATCGGCATGTTCGACGTGACCGTTCGCCTGCACCCCGAAGTCGAAGTCACCGTAAAGGCCAACGTGGCCCGTTCGGACGACGAAGCCGAACTGCAGAGCCAGGGCGTCGACATCCTCGCGCAGGCTGCCGAGGAAGAAGCTGCCGACCGCGCTGCCGCAGGCTTCCAGGAAGAGCTCGATCCCGATCGCGAACTGGGCGAACTGCCCACCGCGGAAGGCGAAGAAGCTGCTGCCGAAGAAGAAGCTCCGGCCGAAGACACTGCCGAAGGCGAAGAGAACGCCTGAGGCCTAACCGGCTGAACAGCACAAGAGGGGCGCTGCCAGCGATGGCGGCGCCCTTTTTCGTGGCGGCCTGCAAACCGTTGAACGCCTTGTCGTTTACGCGTGCCGATGGCAGACCCACCGGCCATGACCGATTACGCGAACATGCCGCTGGCAAAGGCGCGGCAGGATTACCTGGCCAACACCACAACCGCCATGCCCATCGGCGGGCTGATCGCCTGGTCCGTGCTGGCTATCGGCCTGTTCCTGATCCCGGACCGCCTGCCCTACTGGGCGCCGTTCGTGGCTGCCGCCATTCCGGTGCCGATTGCCCTGCTGATCGACAAGCTGCGCGGCACGATCCACACCTGGAAACAGGGCAACGACAACCCCATCGCGCAGCTGTTCATGCGCTCGATCTGGGTGGTCACCCTGCTCACCCCGCTGCTGATCATCGCCGTGCAGCAAAGCGGCGATGCCGACCTGCTGGTGCTGGGCATGGGCATCCTGGCCGGTGTCGTGTGGGTTCCGCACGGCTGGGGCGCCGACGATCCGGCGGGCCTTCATCACTTCGTGCTGCGCGCGGCGCTTTGCTATGCCGCCTACCTGTTCGCGCCGGAGCCGGTCAGGGGCGCACTGATCGCGGCGGCTGTCGCGCTCAGCTATATGCATGCCATCTGGGCGATGAAGAAGCCTGCGTCGGCCCGCTAGGCATACCTCGATCACCCGAAATCAGCTCGCCGGCTTGCGGGCCGACAGGGCGAAATGTTCGCCATGATATATTCTCTCTTGCAAATAAGAGCGAATCGCTCCATTTAATCGCGCAGCGGGACCGGGCCCCTCTGGCGCAGGCATTCTTGCCGCGTGATGTCGGACCGCATCAGGCAGCAGGGGCCGGGACCATGACTTCCCACAATCAACTCCCCTGCCGCGTTGCGAGTTGACGCCGCGGCGTTCTGCGCCCGGCAGACATGGAGTATTTGGGAATGACAAAGTCTCTTGCTCATCCGCTGGTCGGCGTGGCCGCCCTGGCACTGGCTGCGTGCGGCGATGCCGCCACCGACGAAGCCGCCACCACCGGCGAAACCGCCGAGCCCATCACGGCAGAAGACGTTGCCGCCGCGCAGCAGGCCTGGGGTGAAGGCATCGTCACCATCGGCCAGGTCAGCACCGATGGCGGCGATGTGACTGCGGCGGCCACCGACCACATCAACACCTTCTATGGCTACGAAGACGGCATGGAGATCCTGTTCAAGCCGACGCTGGCTGCCGAAGACCAGTTCCGCGGCACCTTCGACGAGGCGCTGAGCTACTTCATCGGCACCGAAGGCACCGAAGACGGCGGCTTTGCCCTGGCGCCCTACACCGCCGTGCGCTGGGAAAACGAAGGCACCATCATCGACGAGGATGCCGACACCGCCATGGCCATGGGCAACTACTATTTCACCGGCACCGACGGCAACGAGACCAAGGTGGAATACACGTTCGGCTACGAGCGCAACGATGCAGGCGACCTGGTGATCGTGCTGCACCACAGCTCGCTGCCTTACTCTGCGGGATAACCCCCGCGAATTGCACAACTTGTTGTCCGTGCCCTCTCCCCCTCCCCTTCCTCTTCGGGGCACGGAAAACTCCCCCGTCGGCCATGTGCCGGCGGGGGTTTCTTTTGCTGTCATGGAGGGATCGGAACCGGAGCCCCCTACTCCCCGGAAGGCGCATCCCCCGACCGCAGGCGCAGCATGTAGGCCACCAGCGAATCGACCTGGTGCGGTTCCAGGTGCACGCCCATCTCGATCGGATAGTTGTGCGCATCGCGCAGCCAGGCGGCCAGCTGCTCGTCGCTCATGCCCGGACGGTTGATGATCTCGCGGAACGGCGGCGCATCGGCGTTCGGGGATTCGCGCGAAGAGGAAATCTCGTGGCAGCTGCGGCACGAATCGCGTGCGATCAGCATGCCCATGGAGGCGTTGGGCTCATAAGGCGCATTGTCCGCCGTCGTCTCGCAGCCCGCCAGCGCCAGCAGTAGCAGTGGCATTGCCAGCGAAGTGCCGATCGATCGCTTGCTTGTCATTCTCAATTCCAATCCTGTTGCAGGCACTTGGCGAAGGCAGGTGCCTGCTGTCCCGCCCGCACGATAGGAGCGCAAGGCGGTTGGGAAAAGGGCCGGGAAGCGCAAATGCTCCCCGGCCCTTGCTCAGGCAAGCCTCAGAAGTTCGCCAGCATCCGCACCCACACGCCGCGCCCGTAACCGGGCAGGCGTTCGCCCGTTGGCACATCCGATGCGCCCACGCGGCTGCGCCCGGCAAGATGCGGCTGGTAATAGGTGTCGAACAGGTTCTCCACACCCGCTTCCAGCGCCACTGCGGGCAGCAGCGCAAGGCGGCCGAACAGGCCGACCACAGCATAGCCATCGCTGGGGCTCTCGCTGTTGGTCAGCGAGACTTCCTCCTGCGCCGCAGCGGCGAACAGTTCCGCACCCAGAGTCACGCGTTCTCCCTGCCATGCGGCGGACAGCCGCAGGTTGGCGGGCGAGACGCGGTAGAGGTTGTCGGCAATGTCGCGCCGCTCGCCGCGCACGAAGCTGGCCGTTCCCGATACCTCGATGCTCTCCACCGGGCGCAGGGCAAAGTCCATGTCCACACCGTAAAGCTCGGCATCGACATTGGCGAAGCGCAGCGGCGTGGGATCGCCGTTCATCGCCGCGACCATCTCCACCGGGCTATCGATCACGCCGACGGTGGCATCGAAAGGCACGCCCTGGATGTAATCGTCGACCCGGCGATAAAACAGCGTCGGGCGGAAGCTGGCGCTGGCGCCGTCGAAGTCGACGCCGATCTCGGCGATCCATGCGGTTTCCGGGTCCAGGCCCAGGTTGCCGACGTAGATGTTGCCGTCCGCCAGGCCGAAGCTGGCCTCTGTCGGCAGCCAGGCAAAGCGTTCCAGCAGGCTTGGCACGCGGGTCTTGCGGGCCAGCGTCAGGCGCGGGGTGGCCCAGTCCATCGGGATCCATGCGCGCAGCACACCGTCGACGGTGGTTTCCGAATAGTCCCGGTCGGCTGCGGTGAACATGTTGGCCAGCATCACCGGGCCGCCCATCACGGCGCTGCCCAGCGTGGGGACGCCGGCCTGCTGGTTGGTGTGATCCAGCCGCGCGCCCAATTCCGCCTCGATCGGCCCGGCAGACCCGCGCCATTGCAGGTAGCCGCCGAAACGATCCGATTCGAGGTTCGGCTGGGCATCGAGGAAGAAGGCCGCGTTGGTAGGGTCGGTAATCCGCACGAACTTGTCGACGGTCTCGAAATCCGCACCCACCTCCACGTAGCCGGTGGCAGAGCCGAACCGCAGCGCGGCTTCCGCCGTGGTGGTGTCGGCATCGGCAAAGGTGGCGCGCGCACGCGGTGCAGGCGGCGTTCGCAGCGTCTGGTTGTCCATCAGGTGGCGCACGGCCACATGGCCCAGCCGCAAGTCGAGATGGACATTCTCGGCAACATCGCCGCGATAGCCGCCCTGCACGAAGTCGGTATCGAAGTAGATGATGTCCATGGCGAAGGGCGGATTGCCCGAAGGGTCGGTCTCGCTGCGACGATATTCGGCCCAGACTTCGCCCTCGCCCACGCGCACGCCGCCATGCACGCCGTAGAGGTTACGCTCGAACAGGGTGCCCACGGCAGTGCCGCCGGGGAATTCGTAGTCGTCGCCTTCCTCGCGCGCGGCGATCAGGCCCAGGCGCCAGCGGTTGTTCGCCAGCGCGGCCAGCCCGCCGATGGCATAGCTGTTGTCCACGCTGCGATACTGGCCGGCCATGCGCACCTGCGGGGTCATCTTCGCACTGTCGGTGAAGTGCGCCTGCACCAGCCGGGCATTGACCGCGCCTGCCAGCGCGGGGCCTTGCGAGACCGGAGCCACGCCGCGCGCCACCTCGATCGTGTCGACCAGGATGGCAGGGGCATAGTGCAGCGGCGGGTCCATCGCGTTGGGGCCGCCGGTGATGAAGCGCTGGCCGTTGACGCGGCCCAGCACGCGCTCACCCGAAAGCCCGCGATAGGACAGCTGGCCCGATAGCGCGCCATTGCCCACCAGCGCGCCGCCGGGCGTGCGCGCGGCAATGGCGGCGGCATCGGCCGGCAGGGCGATCTCTTCCGGCAGTTCCAGCTCGTCTGCAACTTGCGTTTCAAGGCGAGCGGCGGTGACGACGATACGATCGGTCAGGAGGGTGTCGCCGCTATCGGTATCCTGTGCGGCAAGCGGGGTGGCCGCGAACAGGGTGCAGGAGGCGAGCAAACCCGCCCTGCAAAGGGTATTCTTGGACATTGTTTCAATTCTTTCGCTGACATGCGCATGGGCGCGTGCGCCGACAGCTCTGTCGGGCAACGCCTTGGATTGTCGGAGACCGGAGTGTCAGCCCCTGTGGGGCGGCGCGCGCAGCGGTGGGCGCAGGCGATCGGCCTGCTGGACAGCGAAATCGGGCAATGGCGGGATGTCTGCTGCAGCACCCTCGCGAAGCAGCGGATCGAGCGTGAGCTTGCCCGGATCGATGGCGGCAGAGCCCAATGCGGAAAAGGCGCAGTCCTGCTTGGCCTGCGTGCTTGCCGGCGTGCCATCGTCGCTTGGGCCGTGACCCATCGCCGCGTGGTCCATGCCGCCGTGACCCATCGCCGCGTGGTCCGTCGCGGGCCTTGCCGCCTCGACCTCCAGCACGGCGCGCGCCAGCGGATGGGTGACCGGGCACATGGTGACCGCCAGCCCGTGGCTAGTCGTGGCCGAGACCATATGGCCAACAGGCACCAGCGCATGCAGCGCCAGCGCCGCAAGCAGCAGCACCAGGGCTTTCGGTCCCTTCAGGTTAATGAGGTTGCGCAGACCCGTCATCGTGAAAGGCCCGCTAGCGGGTTTGGCAGGCCGTGTCATTTGATCGGGCGCAACAATGGCCGAATTTCCTGACCTTTTCCTGACTGCCTGCCGGGCCTAGCTGCCAAGCCAGCCCGCCGCTTCGGCAATCACCCAGGCTCCCACTACGAAGAACAGCAGCGCCGCGAACCGGCGAACCACGGTCAGCGGCACCCTGTCGACAATGGCATTGCCCAGGAATACTGCGGGCACATTGGCCAGCATCATACCCAGCGTGGTGCCGATCGTCACCAGCAGCACGTTCTGGAACTGCGCGCCCAGCGCGATGGTGGCGATCTGCGTCTTGTCGCCGATCTCGACGATGAAAAAGGCCACCGTGGTGGTGACGAAAGCGCCGAAACGCGTGGGGCTCGCCTCCTCGTCCTCCAGCTTGTCAGGCACCAGCGTCCACAGCGCGATGGCGATGAAGCTGGCGCCCACGGCATAGCGGAACCAGGCACCTTCCAGCAGGTAGGCCACGCTCTGGCCGAGGAAGGCGGCAATGCCGTGGTTTGCCAAGGTGGCGACAAGGATGCCGAGCACGATCGGCACCGGCTTGCGGAACCGCGTGGCCAGCACGATGGCCAGCAGCATGGTCTTGTCGCCGATTTCGGCCAGCGCGACCGCGAGGGTGGAGGTCAGCAGTGCTTCCATGCGGGGCCAGTGGCCGATCGCAGGCGCGCTGACAAGCAGGTTTCGCCCGGAAGGTTCAATCGATCACGGCCAGCCCGTCGCCGCCCGGCCCGGTGGCGATGCGGCGCAGCACCTGGCCGCTGGCGAAGTCGATTTCGGCAATGGTGTCGTGCGCGGTTTCGGCGGCGTAGAGGCGCTGACCGTCTGCGCTGAACACCAGTGTCACCTGCGCCGCGTCCTGCGATCCGGAGACGGGAATCGTGCGCACCGCGGTATCGGTGCGGGTATCGATCACCGTCAGGTCGCCGCTGCCGTAGTTGGAACTGACGACGAAATCGCCCGAAGGGTGCATGGC
Source organism: uncultured Erythrobacter sp. (assembly GCA_913055155.1). Taxonomy (GTDB): domain Bacteria; phylum Pseudomonadota; class Alphaproteobacteria; order Sphingomonadales; family Sphingomonadaceae; genus Alteraurantiacibacter. The sequence goes on from CAJXJR010000003.1 coordinate 285,167, forward strand.
CAGCCGGATCGGCACGGCGCCGGTGGGCACTTCGGCTTGCACTTCCAGCGTCATCGGATCGAGGCGATAGGCCACGTTGTCCGCGTTGGAGGCGACCCACAGGCCCTGCCCGTCCGGCGACAGGGCGATGGCTTCGACCTGCTCTCCGATGCGCGCCCGGCGCACTTCGGAGTAGGACGGGATTTCGTACAGCACCACCTCGCCTGTCGGGATGATCGTGCCCCAGACGTGGCGCTGTTCGGCATCCATCGCGATCAGGTGCGGGCCCGGCGCCGTATCGGGCATGTTGTCGCCGCCGATTTCCCACGTCGCGGTATCGGGCCGGTTGTCACCCGTGATCGGGCCCAGCGCGATGATGTAGAGCGAGCCGCGCCCTTCCGCGCCGGCAACCACCAGGTTGCCATCGTGCCACAGCGCGGAATGTACCCGCGCGCCCTGTTCCAGCATGATCTCGCCAGAGCCGCCCGGGCTCAGGTCCTGCGTGCGGTAGAGCTCCAGCGTCTGGCCGGAATAGCAGGCGACGATCACGAACTCGCCGCTTTCGGGCACCGTCAGCTCGTGCGGGTTCTCGCAAGTTTCCACCCGTTGGGTTTCCGCGCCCGTGGCAAGGTCGATCCGCGAGAGGCTGGCGCCGCGCTTGTTGGCGACGAACATGGTGCCGGTCACGCTGTCGGACGGAGCCGCAGGGCCCTGCATGCCGGCGGTGCTGCACCCCGCCAGAGCGGCGCAGGCAGCGATTACGAATGGAATACGCATTGGACCAAGCTCCCCGGACCGGAAATTTTCCGGCAACCTAGCAGCGCCCGTCACGAAAGGAAGTCGAGGATCGCCTGTCCCATGTCGCGCCTGGTCACGCTGCCCATGTGGTTGCCGGGCACCACGGCCATGGTCGCCTCGGGCAGCGCATCGCGCAGCTTTTCGGGCGAACCGTTGTCGCGGTCCTCATCACCGATCAGCACCAGCGTGGGCATGGTGATGCGGGCAAGGTCTGCCAGCGCGATATCCTCCACGCCGCGGGTCAGCAGCAAGCGGGCGGCAACCGGGTCGATACCCTGCTGCTGCATGAAGCTCTTGGCAAGGAAGGCCGGATCGCCGCGCTCGATGGAATCGAAACGGTCGATCATGTCGACGAAGAAGGCAGAGCGTTTCTGCCAGTTCGACAGCCCTTCGATCCCCATGCCGCCCAGCACCAGCCGCCGCGGGGTAAGCCCGGCGATCACCGCGCTGGTGGCCGTGCGCGCGCCCAGCGAGAAGCCGACGAGGTCGTAGTCGTCCAGCCCCAGTGTTTCCACGATGTGCAGCGCATCGCGCACCAGCACGCCGGGGGTGTAGAGCGCGGGGTCGGTCGGCGCATCGCTGTCACCGTGCACGCGCCAGTCGGGCATGATGCACTCGAAGCCGTTCGCTGCCAGCAGCGCGGCATGGCCGAACCTGATCCAGTTCATCTGCGCGCTTGAAAACAGGCCGTGGAACAGCAGCACGGGGCGGCCCGCACCCATCCGGTGCAGGGCGATGCGGGTGCCATCGGGGGCGGTGATGGTCTGAGTCTGGGTCTGGGGCTCTGTCATGCCAGGACACCTAGCAAGCCCTTTCGCGTCCGCAATGATGCAGTGCCATGAAAACCTGTTGCCTATATCGTAAGTGCACTTATTATATAGGCAGCGTATGGAACAGATCGGCTATCTGCTGGCGGACAATTCGCGCCTTGCCCGCTGGGCATTCGACCGGCAGGTGCGCGAGTTCGGCGTTACAGGTCCGCAGGCGCGGCTGCTGCTGACGCTCGAACGGACGCCCGGCCAGAACCAGGGCTTCTACGCGGAACGAATGGAGGTCGAACCGATCACGCTTTGCCGCATGGTCGATCGGCTGGAGGAAAACGGCCTGATAGAGCGCCGTCCCGATCCGGCAGACCGGCGTGCGCGGCTGCTGCACACCACCGCCGAAAGCCGGAAGCTGTTGAAACAGATAGAATCCGCGATCGACGATCTGCTCGACGATATGCTGGCGGGCCTTTCCACCGCCGAGCGCGGCGAACTGCGCCGCATGCTGCGCCATGTGGGCGAAAACCTTTCCGCCCGCCGCGAAGACTTGAGGGGTAACAATGGCTGAAGCCGATCCCGTTCGAACCGACACATCGTCCACCAAGGATGCAGAGGCCCTGCCCTCACCGCCGGAAGCAGGCGCTGCCGATACCGGATCCCGCCGCTCGCGGGGCCGGGTGCTGCTGATGGTCTTGCTGCCGCTGGCGCTGCTGGTGGGCGGCGCCGTCTACTGGTTCAGCCTGCAGGGCAAGGTTTCCACCGACAATGCCTATGTGAAGCAGGACATGGTCTCCGTCAGCGCCGAAGTGGGCGGGCGGATCGTGGAAGTGCTGGCTGCCGAAGGTGACGACGTGGAGGCCGGACAGCTGCTGTTCCGCATCGATCCAGAGCCCTATCGCCTGCAACTTTCCGAAGCCAACGCGGCAATTGCCTATGCCCAGGCCAATGTCACCACGCTCGAAAGCGACAGCGCACTGACCGGCGTCGACATCGCTGCCGCGCAGGAGGATATCGCCTTTGCCCGCAGCCGGTTCGAGCGACAAGAGCAGCTGTGGGAACGCGGGTTCACCACGCGCGCCGATTACGACGCCGCGCAGCACGCCGTGGCACAGGCGGAAGAGGCGCTGCACCAGGCACAGGCCCGGCAGGCCGAGGCCCGCGCACGGCTGGCACACGGGGCGGCCCTGCCCGGAGAGAACCCGCAGATCGCCGCCGCCCGCGTCCGCCGCGAGGAAGCCGAGCTGAACCTGCGGCGCACCGAAGTGCGCGCGCCCGGCAGCGGGCGCGTGGCGCAGGCGGATCGGCTGCAGCTTGGCCAGCAGGTCCTGCCCAACCTGCCGGTGCTGACCCTGGTCGAAGAAGGCAGCACCTACGTGGAGGCCAATTTCAAGGAAACCGATCTTGCCGACATGCGCCCAGGACAGCGGGCCGAGGTGCGCTTCGACGCCTACCCCGATGTGGTGCTGCGCGGCCATGTCGCCTCGATCGGGGCGGGCACGGGATCGGAATTCTCGGTGCTCCCGGCGCAGAACGCTTCGGGCAACTGGGTCAAGGTTACGCAACGTGTCCCCGTTCGCATCGCCCTCGACGAAACCACACAGCGCGAACTGATCGCCGGATTATCGACCGAGGTTACCGTCTACACCGACGAAGGCGAGTAACATGGCAAGCGCCGCCGGCCACCGCACAGGCAAGGTCGCGGAAGCGGACGCTGGGCCGCGCGAAATGCCGGAAGACGTCGCCCACCTGCCCGTGCGCAACCACCTGCTGCTGGTGATCGGCATCATGATCGCCTCGCTGATGCAGGTGCTCGACGTCACCATCGCCAATGTCGCGATCCCGCACATGCAGGCCTCGCTCAGCGCCACGCCGGACACGGTAAGCTGGGTGCTGACCAGCTATATCATCGCCAGTGCGGTGGCGATGCCGATTACCGGCTGGCTGGCCGACCGGATCGGCTCGCGGCGCCTGTTTCTCGGCTCGGTGGTTGTCTTCGTGCTTGCCTCGATGCTGTGCGGTGTGGCGCAGAACCTCGAGGAGATGGTGATCTTCCGCGCGATCCAGGGCATCGGCGGGGCTTTCATCGCGCCGCTCAGCCAAAGCTCGCTGCTCGATACGACCCGACCCAGCCGGCAGGCCCAGATTATCGCCCTGTGGGGCATGGGCGTGATCATCGGGCCGATCGTGGGCCCGGTGCTGGGCGGTTACCTGACCGAAGTGCTCGACTGGCGCTGGGTATTCTTCGTGAACGTGCCGTTCGGCGTGATCTGCATGGTGATCCTGCTGGCCGAATTGCCCGATGGCGGAGTCAGGCGACGGCGCTTCGACCTGTTCGGCTTCGCCCTGATCGCCATTGCCCTGACATCGCTGCAACTGCTGCTCGATCGCGGCAACGTGGTCGACTGGTTCACCTCGCTGGAGACATGGGTCTACGGCTTTCTCGTGATTTCGGGGGCCTGGGTGCTGGTGATCCACCTCGCCACGGCAAGGCAACCGCTGTTCGACCGGCACCTGTTCGCCGACGTGAATTTCCTGATCGCGCTGTTCTTCCTGTTCGTGGTCGGCGCGACGATGTTCGCGACGCTGGCCATCCTGCCGCCCATGCTGCAGAACCTGTTCGGTTACGACGTAATCGATACCGGCATCGTGCTGATGCCGCGCGGCGTGGGCGTGCTGCTGACCATGCAGCTGTCGGGCATCTGGCTACGCCGGGGCTACGACGGGCGCTGGCTGGTCCTGCTGGGGCTGGTGATCGGCGCATGGGCGCTGTTCGACATGGCGAGTTGGTCGCTGGAGACCGATCGCACGCACTTCATCGTCACCGGCTTCATCCAGGGGCTGGGCATCGGACTGGTGTTCATCCCGCTCAACGCGGCCGCCTTTGCCACCTTGCCACAGCGGCTGCGCACCGACGGCTCCAGCCTGCTGAACCTCGCCCGCTCGGTCGGCTCTTCCATCGGCATCTCGATCGTGATGACGCTGGCAGCGCGCAACCTGCAGCGCAACCACGCGCAGCTGGCCGAACACGTCACCCCCGACCTGGCCAGCGCCATCGATCCCGCAGCGCTGGACCTCTACCGGCCCTACAGCGAAAGCGTGCTGGCGATTGCCAATGCCGAGGTGACACGGCAAGCGGCAATGATCGCCTATCTCGACGATTTCATGCTGATGGCCTGGCTCAGCCTCGCCGCCATCCCGCTGGTCTTCCTGATGCGCAAGACGCCCAGGTACGGGAAGTGAGCCCTATTTCGGCATTGCCCAGCTGAACGCCCGAAGCAGTTCCGCGCGGGCGTTTTCGGTGTAGGGCCCGCCGTGTGCCATGGTGATCCTTTCCACCGGCCATTGCAGCATCCTGCCGACCTGCCGGCGCACCAGCTTCATTTTCGGAAGGAAGGTAAGGCGCACGTCGTAAGGCAGGCTGCCATCGGCACCGAACGCGCGCATCGCCCAGCGCAGCCAGCCTTTCTTCACCCGCTGCGGCTCGAAGTTCTCGATCAGGTCGGCCAGCACCAGCACGCCCGATGCGGGGACGAAGAACACAGCCTCGCTCACCGCCGTGCCAGGGACCAGCAGCCATTCGATCTCGCCCGGCCAGGCGGTCGCCCCGTCCATTTCCAGCGCGTGGTCGATGCGGAACGGTCGCTTGGCGCTCTGGCGCAGGTCGGCCACGGCATGGCTGGTGGCGGCGGGATAGCGCGCCAGCCAGTCGGCCATGAACCAGTAGTGGATCGAATTGGGCGCAACCAGGTGTCGCACCGGCCCCAGCGCATCGACAGCGGCGAACAGCGCCTCGTCAGGGGCGATGGGGGAATGCACCCACAGGCCGCCATCGGCCAGCCGGACAATGACCATCCGCGTAGGGAACGGCAGCTTCAAGGGGCCATAGTCCATGCGGATCTCCGGCCCGTCCACCAGCCACACCCCGTCGGCAAAGGGCTTGGGCACGTTCAGCGGGGCATAGGGTTCGTAAGCGCCCATCGCGGCACTCCTAGCGCGCGATGCAGTTCTCGCCCGCCCACAGCGCCTCGACTTCGGCATCGTCGCCGGTGCCATTGAACAGGCCGGCGATATCGGGCCCCTCCGGCGCACCGATCACGAATTCCTCACCCACGGTGCTATCCTCGACGACGGTAATGTTTTCGTCCGCCAGCATTGCCGCCCGACTGGTGCGCGGCACATAGGGTGCCTCCGCCCAGTAGCCGACGAATGCATCGTTGCGGAAGGCCAGGGTCAGCCCTTCGTATGCGGTATAGGTCAGGCCGCAGTCGTTGGGCTGGGTGGACTCGTCCAGCACATCGCCCAGCACGTTACCCAGCGTCGCCTCGGTCGGCGCGCGGGCAGAGCCGAAGGGCACGGCCAGTTCCTCGAAACCGGCCTGCGCGGGCACCACGATGCCGGTGCCCTGCAGTTCCAGCGTCGCCTCTGCCATGGCCTGCTCTGCCGTGGGCGCTTCGGGCTGCACGCCCTGCCCGCCTTCCACCGGTGCATCCCCGCAGGCGGCAAGCATGAGCGGAAGGGCGATCAGGGCTAAGCGGCGCATGTGACTATCCTTTTTGCAGGTGGCGACGGCCGATAAGCTCGGCAATCTGCACGGCGTTCAGTGCCGCACCCTTACGCAAATTGTCGCTGACACACCACAGCACTAGGCCGTTATCGACGGTGGAATCCTCGCGCACGCGGCTGATGTAGGTGGCGCCGTCACCGGCACATTCCACGGGCGTGACGTATCCGCCGTCCTCGCGCTTGTCGACCAACATGATGCCGGGCGCCTCGCGCAGGATGTCCTGCGCCTCGGCAGCCGAGATTTCCTTCTCGAATTCGAGGTTGATCGATTCCGAATGGCCGACGAACACCGGCACGCGCACGCAGGTTGCGGAAACCTTCACCTTGGGATCGAGGATCTTCTTGGTCTCGACCACCATCTTCCACTCTTCCTTGGTGGACCCGTCGTCCATGAACACGTCGATGTGCGGTATGACGTTGAAGGCGATCTGCTTGGTGAACTTCTTCGGCTCCACCGGGTCGCCCACGAAGATGGCGCGGCTCTGTTCGAACAGTTCGTCCATGCCTGCCTTGCCCGCGCCGGAAACCGACTGGTAGGTGGACACCACCACGCGCTTGATCGTGGCCGCATCGTGCAGCGGTTTCAGCGCCACCACCATCTGCGCGGTGGAGCAGTTGGGATTGGCGATGATGTTCTTCTTGGTGTAGCCGTCGATGGCGTCGGGGTTCACCTCGGGCACGATCAGCGGCACGTCCGGGTCCATGCGGTAGAGGCTGGAGTTGTCGATCACCACGCAACCTGCGGCCGCCGCCTTGGGCGCATATTCCTTGGTCGCCGCGCTGCCGCAGGCGAACAGGGCAATGTCCCAGCCGGAAAAGTCGAAATGCTCGAGGTTCTTGCACTTCACCATCTTGCCGGAGTCGCCGATCTCGATCTCGGTGCCGGTCGAACGCGAGGAGGCGACAGCCGCCACCTCGTCCATCGGAAATTCACGCTCGGCCAGAATGGCAAGCATCTCGCGCCCGACATTCCCCGTCGCTCCGACCACGGCAACACGATAACCCATTTTCAAACTCTCTTTATTGATTGACGGGCGCTAGCTAGCGCTCCTTTTCGCGCATGCAACACAAAAGGCGGTTTCACACGATACCGGCCAGATGCAGTGCCAGTACCACGATGGCAGCAAAGGCGAACAGTGTGCCGGGCACGGTGATCCAGCGGCGCCCCACCCCTTCGCGCCAGGCAAAGGTGTTGAGCGCGCCGAACACCAGCAGGAAAACGAAGCTGGCGCCTGTCACCAGCCCGTCCAGCCCGCCGACGTTTGCCAGCACCAGCGCCAGCGCGCCGATGGCCAGCACACCCAGCGAAGGCGATCCGGCCTCGTTCCGTTTGGCAAAGGCCTGCGGCAGGTCGCCATCGTCTGCCACTTCGCGCGCCAGCCGGGCGGACGAGAACAGCGTGGCATTGATGGCAGAGACGGTGGAAAGGGCCGCTGCCAGCGTCACCAGCAGCAGGCCCGGCATGCCCAGCGCCGCCTGCCCGGCATTAGCAAGGGCAATCTCGCCATCCTCGATCACGGCCTTGGTGCCGGTAAGCATGGGGACGGCCAGCGCGACCAGCACGTAAATCAGGGCCGCGCTGCCGATGGCCCAGGGCATGATCCGCCCCATCAGGTGCTTGCGGTCCTTCATCTCGTCATAATCGTAGGCCAGCAGTTCGAAGCCCTCGTAGGCCATGAACACGCTGGCTGCGCCGACGATCACGCCCAGCAGGCCGGGCGAGGCATCGATGGCAAGCTTCGCCCCGTCGAACTGCGACAGGCCGAATGCAGCGAGCCCGGCGAGGATTGCCAGCTTGGTCACCACGATGGCGATTTCCACGCCTGCGGCCTGCCCTGCCCCGCGCAGGTTCAGCGCCACCATGGCAAGGATGGCCGCACTGGCCAGCGCCTGTGGCAGCCAGGCAGGCCCGCCCAGCACGTTGCCGGTATAGGCACCGAAGGTGAAGGCATAGACCGCACAGGTCAGCACATAGCCCAGCAGCAATACCCAGGCACAAATGCGCGCCGTGGTGGTGGCCCCGGCATCGCGCAGGAAGGAATAGATCCCGCCGGGCTCGTTCTTGGCGACCGTCAGCGCGGCCAGGCTGTGACCACTGGCATAGGCGATCAGCCCGCCCAGCACGAAACTGACAGCAGCCCATTGCCCGGCATTGGCGATGACCACGCCAAGGGTGGAGAAGATCCCGCCTCCCACCATGCCGCCAACTGCAATGGCCCAGACGGCGGCAAAGCCCAGTTTGTCCTTCTCCATGCTCCTAACAGCGCCGCAGCCGCGAGGCGGTTCCACAGCCCTGCAAGCACGTGTGAAACACGGTCAACCTCCTGTTTACCATAATCGGCAAGACCATCTTAACCGAGCGGGTTCAATTTTGCGAAAGGTGGCGCGGGAAACCCTGGTCCCTTCAGTCACCGATCGATCCCGGTTAGATCGATTGTCGAGAGAAACGACAAAGGGGCGGCTTCCACCTTCTGGGAAGCCGCCCCTTCTTTGTTTCGGTTGGAAAACCGTGCCGCGCTTACTTCGGCTGGTTCTCGCGACGTTCGGCGATACGCGCGCGCTTGCCGGTGCGGCCGCGCAGGTAATACAGCTTGGCACGACGCACCACGCCGCGGCGGACCACGGTGATGCTGTCGATGTTGGGCGAATACAGCGGGAACACACGCTCCACGCCTTCGCCGAAGCTGATCTTGCGAACGGTGAAATTCGAATTGATCGAACGGTTCGAGCGGGCGATCACCACGCCTTCGAAGTTCTGCACACGGGTACGCTGGCCTTCGACCACGCGCACGCCGACGCGCACGGTGTCACCGGCGCGGAAATCGGGAATGTCCTTCCCTTCAGTGAGGCCCTGGATGGCTTCGGCCTCGAGTTCCTGAATCAGACCCATTGGTCAGGTTCCTTAGTCTTTTCGCTGCGCGCCAGAGGCAGACCGATCCGGATCGCCACCGTGGCGTTCCCAAAGATCCGGCCTGCGTAACCGAGTATCGTGTTCGCTCCTTGCCTTGCGCCAAGCAGCGATCTTCGCATGATCCCCCGATCGCAGCACTTCAGGGATCGTGCGCCCTTCCCATTCAGCAGGTCGGGTATATTGCGGGTATTCGAGCAAACCGTCCTCGAACGATTCCTCGGTCCCGCTTGAAGCCGCGCCCATTACGCCGGGAAGCAGGCGAATGCAAGCGTCGAGTATGGCCAGCGCGGCGGGTTCTCCGCCCGAGAGCACGATATCGGCAAGGCTCACCTGCTCGACCTGCGGGCGCGCTTCGAAAAAGCGCTCGTCGAAGCCTTCGAACCGCCCGCAGATCATGGTGACGCCCGGGCCTGCGGCAATCTCGCGGATGCGCGCTTGCGTGATCGGCGTGCCACGCGGGGTCATGGCGAGCATGGGGATTTGCGAATTGCCGTTCGTGTCGAGCGCAGTCGAGACACCTTGGCTTGGCGCTCCATCGCCGTCTCTCGACTGCGCTCGAGACGAACGGTGTGATTGTGCCTCCGTCACACTATCCAAAGCCCGCGCCAGCACATCGGGCTTCAGCACCATGCCCGCGCCGCCGCCTGCGGGCGTATCGTCGACCGTGCGGTGCTTGTCGGTCGCGAAATCGCGGATCTGCACGGTCTCGCACGACCAGTCCCCCCGCTCCAGCGCACGCCCCGCCAGCGACAGGCCGAGCGGACCGGGAAACATCTCCGGGTAGAGGGTGAGGATGGTGGCGGCGAAGGTCATTTCAGAGTGCTTTCACCAATCCGGAGACAAGCCCTGAAAATGCTGCTGGCGCTATGCCAAGCGAGAGGGCAAAGCTTGTAACCGCCAGCCAACCGGCCAAGTCGGACGCGAAGCTTTCTGTCCGCAGCAAGGGCAACGCCAAGAGCGCTGCAATGACAAGGAGGCAAGCCGAAATTGCAATTACCTTCGCGATTGTAGGTAACGGAAATGGCGAAAGTAGATTTACGAGGATCTGCATCACGAATGGGCCTGCAATAAGCCCTAAAAGCGGAATGACCAGATAGACTAGGAATATCGGCATTGGTCTAGGCGTCGCCCCGCTTCCATGCCAAGCCGTCCCTCGCCAGCGTATCCACGGTCAGCTCAAAAACATCGGGCCGCGAATAGTGGCCGTCGGTATCGAGGGCTGCCAGTCCCTCGGCAATCGCTGACAGGTCGAGCGTTGCAGTCATCGTCTCCTCGCCTTCGCCCGCTTGTGCGACAACAGTGGCATCGGGCGCGGCGATCAGCGAGCCGCCCTTGTTGAGCACTTCGCCGGGGATCGCCTCGATCAACTCGCGCGCAGCCGCATCGCCGCCAATACGCTCCAACCCCTCGAACAGGTCGTCCTTCGCCTGCACCAGCCCTGCCGCCAGCACGAAGCAGCGGCCTTCCATCGCGTAGTGCCGGCTCGCAATGGCATAGCTATCGCGCACGCTCGGCCATGCAGCGACATGCACGCTCTCGCCAAGGTTGTGCATGGCGGCGCGCGCCAGCGGCATCCAGTGTTCCCAGCAGATGAGGTTGCCGACCTTGCCCCATTCGGCCTGGTGCACGTTCAGCGTCGAGCCGTCGCCGCGCATCCAGATAAGCCGCTCGCCATGGGTAGGCACCAGCTTGCGGTGCGGCAGCGGGTCTTCGCCGGGGCGGAACAGCAGCTGGGTGTTGGTGAGCGAATTCCGCAACCGCTCGTGCGCGCCGATGGAAATCACCGCGCCGCTTTCATCGCACAGTTCCTGCAAGGGCAGCAGCCGCTCGTCGTTCGCCACCACCGCCTGTTCCAGCAGGATGCGATGCAGCGCCCTGGTGCCCGGATGATCCCACAAGGCAGCGCCCGGTGCTTCGTCCAGCCACAACGGATAGCCGCCAAGGAAGGTCTCACCAAAGGCCATCAGTTGCGCGCCGCCCTCCACGGCTTCGCGCGCCAGCCGCACGGCCTTGGCGATGCCGTCGCCCACTGCAAGCGGCACCGGCGCGGCCTGGCAGATGGCGACATTCAGATGCGTCATTCCGCCCGCTTCTTCGCCCGGTTACGCGCATAGGCATCGCCCAGCAGGCCCACGCCGAAGCCGGTCACGCCGGTCAGGAAACCGATGACATAGAAGGCCATGGCCCACAGCCGCGCGGTGTTCTCGCACGGCCCTTCCGCCGGGCAGCTGAGGTCCTGGGACAGCGTGATCCACAAGGCATAGGCAAAGCACGGCAGGCTGATCGGCAGTGCCGCGATCAGCGCGTTCTTCAGGTTGCGGCTGTTCGGGCGAAAATGCGCCAGGGCAAAGCCGATGGGGAACGGGATCACCACCACGGCCACGAAGATCAGCAATTCATCGGTCATGGCCTGTCCTTGTCCTGCTCCTCAGCGGGTTGCTTGCGCACGACAAGACGCCCCAACCAGGCCAAGCCAAACCCCACCAGCAATCCCAGTACACCCAGGAACAGCATGGCATCGAACCACAGGGGCGCCATGTTGCCGCACGGCGGCTCCGCGCAGGGCGTGATGTCGGACGTGGCGGCGATCCAGGCGGCGAAGGCAAGGAACGGCAGGCCCGTAGGCAAGGCAGAGAGCCCGGCTACCAGCCACGGCGACCACTGTGGCCGCACGCTGGTGAGCTGCATCGCCAGCATCACAGGCGCGGCAATGGCCGCGACCAGGGCAATCAGCACGACGGTAGCGTAGAGCAGATCTGTCATCGTACCTGCCTAGGCAAGGCAGGCAGGCAAGGCAATCACGTGCTGCCTATTGGGCAGCGCACTTCACGAATTCCACGCCGTCCCCCGCGATCGTCGCGCCGCCCAGGTCGACCGGATCGTAGCGCGCATCGGTGGCAGGGCGCAGGATCGCCATCGAATCGGGTCCACGGCTTTCCAGCGGCATGTCGGGCAGCGGCTCGTCCCAGTCGATGTGCGGGTATGCGCCCAGCACCAGGCGGCCGGTTTCGGGTGTGCCGTTGACGCTGGTCTCGATCACGATCGCGCCGGGGCTACGGCTGATCCGGAAATCGGGTCGGGCGCAATCGGCATCGACGCCCTTCGCTACCCAGCTGCCGATCACGTAGTCTTCGGTAAGTGCCACGCCGCCCGCGCGCGCCGGATCACGATCGCGCGCCGGGGGCTGCATCGGAGCGATGCTTTCAGGCACGATCGTGCCCTGCCCTTCCATGCAGAACGATGCATCGGCCCGGCTACCGACGATCTCGACATAATCTCCGGGTGTCGCGGCATCGGGATCGCCCGAGACGGCCCAGCGCTCGCCATCCGGGGTGACAAGCACCAGGCATTCGGTGCCCTGCTCCAGCCGCCCTTCCAGCGCGACGGTGTCGTGCTGGCCGGCCGGGCGCGTGGCGGCGGGTTCGGTGTCGTTTGCAGGCGCTGCGGGCTCACCGCCCTCGCCCGCGGAACAGGCGGCGACCAGGAAGGCAGCGGTTAGGGGAATCCAGTGTCTCATGCCACGCCAACGACGCGCGCAGGCAGATGTTTCCGCTCAGCCCTCGATCAGTTCGGGATCGTCGCTTTCCAGTTGCGGCGCCTCGTCCTTGCCGCGTGCCAGCCGGGTGGTGGCCCACCATGCGGGCGGCAGGCAGCAGACCGAGAGGATGACGAAGCTGAGCACGACCAGGGCCAGCGTGGCGATGAAAAAATCGTCCTGCGCCACGTTCGCTTCCATGAAGAAGCCACCGAAGGCGAGGCTCATCGGCAGGAACGCGGCAAGGGCTGAAGCCCAGATCACGCGTGCGCGCTCGCTCATGCGCGGGAACAGCAGGTGCATGCCCAGCGCCAGACCCGCAGACATGGCGGCGATCACCGCGATTCCCAGCACAACCCACAAGAGCCACATGATTTTCGTTCCTTACGCCTGTCGTCCCGGCAGGTGTATTAGCGCGATAGAACGCCTGCGGCAAGGCGCGGCCTACTGGTCGGCAAAATCGTCGGTGACGGTGAGCGTCGACTCATCCCAACACGGCACGGCCTCGACGCGCATGGGGACCATGAAAGTCTTGCCGTTTGCGCGGCGAATTTCGATCACGTCCCCGGCGCCGAAGTTCTGCACGTCGACCACTTCGCCAAGCGCTTCTCCGCTGGCGGACACGGCCGCAAGGCCGATCAGGTCGGTATGGTAGTATTCGCCTTCCTCGAGCGGAGGCAGGGCGTCGCGCGGGACGGTGAGCATGGTGCCGCGCAGCTTCTCGGCGGCAGAGCGATTGTCGACTTCGGCAAAGCGCGCGATGGCGCCGCCCTTGTTGTCGTCGCGAACCTTCTTGAGCGTCAGGGCGCCGTCATTGAAGGTCTTGTGGCCCTTCAGCGAGGCAAGGCCATCGCCGAACAGCTTCAGGCGGACCTCGCCCGTCACGCCGTGCGCGCCGGTGATGGCAGCAAGCGTGACGGGCTTGGAACCGCTCAAGATCAGCCTTCCGACTTCTCTTCTTCGGCAGCTTCCTCAGCCGGGGCTTCCCCGGCGGGAGCTTCTTCAGCAGCAGCTTCCTCGGCCGGGGCTTCTTCGGCGGCAGCTTCTTCAGCCGGAGCTTCGGCAGCGGCCTTGGCTTCTTCCTCGGCAGCCTTCGCAGCTTCCTCGGCTTCGGCAGCCTTGGCAGCCTTTTCCTCGGCGCGTTCCTTGGCAGCTTCGCCCGGTTCGCCCTTCTTCGGGTTGTTCTTCGGCGCACGCTCCAGGATGCCGGCGGCATCGAGGAAGCGGTGCACGCGGTCGCTCGGCTTGGCGCCGACGCCCAGCCAGTAGCGCACGCGGTCTTCGTTCAGCTTCACGCGCTCTTCGGAATCCTTGGGCAGCATCGGGTTGTAGGTGCCCAGCTGCTCCAGGTACTTGCCGTCACGCGCACGGCGGCTGTCAGCGGCCACGATGCGATAGTACGGACGCTTCTTCGCGCCACCACGGGCGAGACGAATTGCAATTGCCATTGTAACTTACCTTTCCAGTCCAAATTCTTGTAAAAACTTATTTCTTCTTGAGAAAATCCTGCATTTCCGGGGGCAACTGACCACCCGGCAATCCGGGCATGCCACCGCCGGGAAGGCCCGGTGCGCCGCTGGGGGCGCCGCCTGCGCCGCCCATGCCGCCACCGCCGAACAACGCGGCAAGGCCCTTCATGCCGCCCATCTTGCGGATCTGCTTCATCGCGCGGCCCATTTCCTGGTGCATCTTGAGGATCTTGTTGACCTCCTGCACGCTGGTGCCGCTGCCGGCGGCCACGCGCTTCTTGCGCTTGGCATTCAGCAGCGCGGGGTTGGCGCGTTCCTTCTTCGTCATGGAGCCGATGATGGCATCCATGTGCACCAGCACCTTGTCGTCCATGTTGGCATTGGCCATCGCGGCCTTGGCTTTCTTCATGCCCGGCATCATGCCCGCCAGCATGCCCAGCCCGCCCATGTTCTGCATCTGCTGCAACTGCTTGCGAAGGTCGTTCAGGTCGAACTTGCCCTTCATCATGCGGTTGGCGAGTTCCTCGGCCTCTTCGGCCTTGATCGTCTCGGCAGCCTTTTCCACCAGCGACACGACGTCGCCCATGCCCAGGATGCGATCGGCCACGCGCGCCGGGTGGAACCGCTCGATCGCGTCGAGCTTTTCGCCCGTGCCGGCAAACTTGATCGGCTTGCCGGTGACGGCACGCATGGACAGCGCCGCACCGCCGCGCGCATCGCCGTCCATGCGGGTGAGCACGACGCCGGTCAGCGGCACCTCTTCGGTAAAGCTCTGCGCGACGTTGACCGCGTCCTGCCCCGTCAGGCTGTCGACCACCAGCAGCACTTCGGCAGGCTCCGACACGCCGGCGACGGCCTTCATCTCGGCCATCAGCGCTTCGTCGACATGCAGGCGGCCCGCAGTGTCGAGCAGCAGCACGTCGACGTTCTGCAACTTGGCCGATTCGAGCGCGCGCTTGGCGATGTCCACCGGCTGCTGGCCGGGCACGATCGGCAGGGTGGCAACCCCCGCCTGTTCACCCAGCACGGCCAGCTGTTCCTGCGCTGCCGGACGGTTGACGTCGAGCGAGGCCATCATGGCCTTCTTGCCCTGCTTTTCCTTCAGCAGCTTGGCGATCTTGGCGGTGCTGGTGGTCTTGCCCGACCCCTGCAGGCCGACCATCATCACCACGGCAGGCGGGCGAACATCGAGGTTCAGCGGCGACGCTTCGCCCGCGCCATCTTCCTCGCCGCCGAGCATGGCCACCAGTTCGTCGTTGACGATCTTGATGACCTGCTGGCCCGGCGTGACCGACTTGAGCACTTCCTGCCCAACGGCACGCTCGGTAACCTTGCCGATGAAATCGCGCGCGACGGGCAGCGCCACGTCGGCTTCGAGCAGGGCAATGCGCACTTCGCGCATGGCATCGCGCACATCCTGCTCGGCCAATGCCCCCCGGCCGCGCAGGCGGTCGAAGACATTGTTCAAGCGATCGGACAGCGTGTCGAACATGCGCTACTTCAACTCCATTTTCGGACCGAAAAGGCCCAAACGCGAAAAACGCCGGCGGACGAAAACTCGTCGGCCAGCGTGAGCCCCAAACGTGAATGGCGGCCCGCTCAATAATAGCACCGGGCCTGGGCCGGGTGGGTGTATTCATGGTCGATGGTGGAGCCTAGCGGGATCGAACCGCTGACCTCAACACTGCCAGTGTTGCGCTCTCCCAGCTGAGCTAAGGCCCC